>JBDSKX010000101.1:0-71880 GCA_039916665.1 Chryseolinea sp.
CATCGCCTTCAGGATTCTCACCTTGTTGTAAGTGACTGTGTGGTAGTGAATGAGCAGCTGAAGACGTTGATGCCTTCTTATTTCGATTTTGTAAATGCAAAGGCCGGTGTTGTCAGGAATATGGTTCGAACCAGTTCGTACATCGGTTGCTGTATGGCATTCAGGAGAGAAGTCCTGGAGCTGGCATTGCCTTTCCCGCCTCATATACCTATGCACGATTTTTGGATCGCCATGCTCGCCGAGTTTCGATTCAGAATAGATTTTGTCCATGAGCCGCTAGTGCTTTACCGTCGGCACGGATCAGCAAATTCGTTCACCGCAGGAGAAAGCACGCACCCACTGGCAAAGCGAATTTCATTTCGAATTAATACCTTGCTTCCGTTGTTCTCACGTTTACTAAGATAGAATACTATGACCGTGGATATGAACAGGAATAAATTGTTGAGGTACATTCCTGTCGTTCTCACTTTGGCAATCTGGACTACCCACCAGTCCATGCGCACCAATAATATTCTCATTGGTGCTTTTGGTACCTACATGTTCTTTATGGGCTGGCCGTTTGCCAAATTCCAGTTCAGGCGAGACTTTATGCTGCTTTTGCTTCCGGCGCTTTTCATTGTTTTTATGATCGGCGTATTTTTCGGTGAGGACCAACGGGAGGGCTGGCATCAAATGGAGAAAAGGATTGGCTACATCGCTTTCCCTCTGATCTTTTATTTAGGTAGAAATGTAATTACCCGTGAAGATATCACCCGAATGCTATACGCCTTTCTTGTTGCTTGCCTGGCATTATCGCTGATTTGTTACGGAAATGCCGTTATCAACATTGTCGAAAATCATAGTTTTATAGCGATAGGCAAGAATGAAAGACCATACTACTATCTTGCCTATATGATGCTGACGGAACCCGTTAAACTGGACCCCGTCTACCTAAGCATATACATCAATTTTTGTATTCTGATCGTATTATTCCGCCCCACCGGAAGAAGTTGGATTAACGTCATTTTGATCGGCTATCTATGCGTGTTTAATTTGTCGCTCGCTTCCAAGGCTGGCATCCTAATCAACGCGATGGTTTTTCTATTATTCACATATTCGTTGATGAGGCGCAAGATCGTGGCACTGGGTGTTTGCATTTTACTGATCGCTGTTTTTGCCACGGCGATTTTCAAATCCGATTTCCTGAGAGAAAGATTTATCGTGTCGACGCAATTTGAGTATGATAGACCATGGGCCGGAGACTGGAACAGCACATCACAAAGGATTGCGATCTGGGCGTGTTCCCTGGAAACCATTGGTAATAATTTTCCATTCGGCTACGGAACGGGTAATGGAGAACTAGAATTATACAAAACCTACCATAAGAAGAACTATATCAGAGGATACGAGGATGGTTATAATTCTCATAATGAATTTCTTTTTACATGGCTGGATCTGGGTATCTTTGGAGCAATCGTACTGGTTGCCGTCATGTTGATACCGTTATATTTTACCGTGAAAATAAATGAGCCTCTTTACACGTATGCGATACTTTGCTTCTTATTGTATTTTTGTGTTGAAGTGGTACTGACACGTCGCGCGGGTATCAATTTCCTAAGTTTTATCTATGGACTTATGGCGGTGGAATATTTTATTTGTACGTCCAAAGCTCAAAGGTTGAATGCTTGATCTGACAATTTCCATCGTCTTATACAAAAATAACGTTGAACTTCTGCGCCAGGCTATACTGAGTGCGCTCGCCACGAATCTTGACGCGAAACTTTTTTTGATAGACAATTCGCCGACAGACGAACTCAAAGAGTTTGGTGATTTACCTCGATGCGAATATCTGTTCAACAATTCTAATCTGGGGTTTGGAAAAGCACACAACATCGCGATGCGGCGTGCTGTAAATGAATCCCGATATCACCTCGTATTGAATCCTGATGTTTACTTCGACGGCGATGTTCTGGAGAAAATTTTCGATTACATGCAAGGCAGTCCTGATGTAGGTCAGGTGATGCCAAAAATTCATTACCCCGATGGAACAACACAACACCTTTGCAAGTTATTGCCCGCACCAGCCGATTTATTCTTAAGAAGGTTCTTCCCTTGGTTTCCCGGAGCAGAAAACCGAAACAGGAAATATGAATTGCTCGATAGTGGGTATAGCACCATCATGAACATTCCTTACTTATCAGGATGTTTCATGTTCATCCGCTCATCTGTTCTGAAAGAGGTTGGATACTTCGATGAGCGAATCTTCATGTACATCGAAGACGCTGATCTTACACGACGTATTCATCAAAGCTACAAGACGATCTTTTATCCCGCGGCCGTGATTTACCACCACTATAGCAAAGGGTCATACAAGAATATCAAGCTGATGCTTTATAACGTTCACGGCGCATTCATCTATTTCAACAAGTGGGGCTGGGTCTTTGATAAAGAGCGGAGACGTATCAACGATCGGGTGATACACCAGTACCTTGCAAAACAAGGTCGATAACCAATCCGGGATTTTCTTATTTTGCATCGAATTATATTTTCATGACCAAGCTAATCACAGGTGCGTCGGGATTCATTGGAAGTCATTTTCACAACGCTCTGTTACAAGAGAAATTTGTAAATCTCGATTTGAAGGAACCATCATTTCCATATCACTCAAGATTTGTTGAGGGCGACATCCGGATAGAAGCTGATATTCGAAACGCCATAAAGGGTAACAACATTACTACCATTATATCGCTTGCAGCCAAGCATCATGACTTCGGAGTAGGACATGATGAATACTTCGACACGAACGAGGAGGGAACGAAATTGGTCTGTAAAGCGGCTGATGAGTTCGGTATCAAAGAGATCATTTTCTATTCTTCGGTTGCTGTTTACGGGATTTCAGAAAATATATCCACTGAAGGGATGGCTCCGGCCCCCGATGCGCCCTATGGAAAATCGAAACTGGCCGGCGAGAAGGTGCTCGAGAAATGGGCGGCCGAAGACCCGACCAGAAAGGTCCTGATCATCCGACCAACCCTCGTGTTTGGTGCCAACAATATGGCCAACATGCGAAACCTTATTCGCCAGATCGATTCCGGCCTTTACTTTCACCTCGGAAAAGCTGATAATATCAAGTCGATTGCGTATGTCGAAAACGTTGTAAAAGCAACCCTCTTTCTGATGGGACGAATGAAACCTGGAGTTTCCATTTATAACTATGCCGACGAACCCCAGCTTACCACAAGACAGATCAGTACCATTATTGCCGAAGCACTGAAAAAAAAAGTCCGGATAACCATCCCAAAAATGCTCGGTGTTATGATGGGTATTCCTTTTGATATTGCTATCAAATTGTCGGGGAAAAATCTGCCGATATCTTCAGCCCGTATCAAGAAGCTGGGAACGTCGACGCATCACTCTGCAAAGAAGATTTTTTCAGAAGGATTCAAACCTCAGTTCACCAGCATTGATGGCCTTAAGAAAATGGTTTCCTGGTATGAGGATGAAAAAAAAACAATTTGAACTCCTGACCCTTCATAACGACTAGGCCAGGGAAATGGTATGGTCGGTAGTCTTAGTCACCACGATAACTACATTTATCGCGTAAGACTTTACTAAAACTTAATACGTCGTCAGAATTATTAGCACACTTAGCCGCAAATCTCCTCTTTTCGCTATTTTTACCCACCTTTCTGTTAACACATGGCCGTAGAGCTCGCTGCAGCAATAACGTCTTTTGTCATCGCCTTTCTCATCGTCCCGGTGATCATTAAATATTCCCTTCGAAAGAATCTGGTTGATGTTCCCGGACGAAGAAAAATTCACAAGAAAATAACGCCGTCAATGGGTGGCATCGCCATCTTCCTGGGCTTCTTCATCTCGTCATTGATCTGGACCGACATCCAGCAATGGGGATATATCAAATTTATTCTCGTAGCGCTCTTTGTGATCTTTTTCATAGGCGTTCGCGATGATCTGGTCCCGTTGAGAGCGATGGTGAAGCTGGTTGGTCAGATCATGGCAGCATCATTGGTTATTTTTCTATTTGACCTCAGGATCAAGACATTTTACGGTCTTTTTGGCGTATACGAGCTTCCCGTAATCCTGAGCTACATCATTACCTATCTGACGATCATCGTTATCACGAACTCCTTTAACTTGATTGATGGCCTCGACGGACTTGCGGGGACAATCGCCATTGTCGCACTATTGTCTTTCGGGATTTGGTTCTTCCTGGTCGATCAACCAACCTTTTCGATTCTGTCATTTGCCATGCTGGGCTCAATCTTCGCCTTTCTGATTTTTAATTGGGAGCCTTCCGAAGTCTTCATGGGCGATACCGGCGCACTCGTTATCGGCATGATGCTGGCCATATTGGTAATACATTTTATAAATATCAATTATAGCCTTCCATCGATGACGCCATACAAATTCAATGGATCAGTAGGTACAGCGGCATGCATTATCATTATTCCGCTTGTAGATACCCTGCGGATCGTGATTCTACGATTGTCCAAAGGGCAATCGCCATTCGTACCCGATAAAAGTCACGTTCACCATGCAATCATGAGACTTGGAATGACACATGGCCAGACTACCTTAATCCTTGGAGCCGTTCAAATCTTTTACATCGGACTCGCGATTGCTTTTAATCAGTACGACGACATTTACGTACTTTCCGGATTGCTCGTACTTTCATTGCTGCTGAGTATTACACTTGACAGACTGATCATCAGCCGGCTATAGGACTGATGCTCTGAATTTTGGCGCATTTCGGGCCAAAACATTAATTTTGGGGTTTAATAGGAATTAAATGGAAGAACGGATTCAATCACTGCTTAAAGAGGTAAAGGACTATGCTGCAGATGGCAAGCAGGCGTTAGAAACTTTTCGTTTAAAATACATCAGCAAGAAAGGCGCGATCGGCGAATTGTTTGAAGAGCTTAAGAAGGTTCCAGCCGAGCAAAAGAAGAACGTTGGTAAAGTTCTCAATCAACTCAAACAAGCTGCAGAAGCCAAACTGACCGAACTATCGGAACGAATTGAAACATCGACTGATAGCCATGTGGATATTGACCTTACGCTTCCACCTGTCACGAATCAGATCGGCAATCTTCATCCCTTAAGCCTTACACGTTTCAGAATCATTGAGATCTTCGAGCGACTGGGTTTCAATGTCGCAGACGGTCCGGAAATTGAAGACGACTGGCATAATTTCTCAGCATTAAACTTTCCGGAGAATCACCCGGCCAGAGAAATGCAGGACACATTCTTCGTCGCCAAGAAAGGCGTTGACGGAAGTGAACAGGATATGCTTTTGCGTACCCACACCTCCAACGTACAGATCAGGATGATGGAGAAACAAAAGCCCCCGATCCGCGCGATCATGCCGGGACGAGTGTATAGAAATGAAGCCATCTCAGCGCGTGCGCATTGTTTCTTCCACCAGGTTGAAGGACTTTATGTCGATAAGAATGTCGGGTTTGCCGATCTCAAACAAACGCTATATCACTTCGCAAAAGAGATGTATGGCAAAGACATCAAAATAAGATTCAGACCATCCTACTTTCCGTTTACAGAGCCAAGCGCTGAAATAGATATTTCATGTCTGATCTGTCACGGATCAGGATGTAATGTTTGTAAACATACCGGATGGGTCGAGATCGCAGGATCAGGAATGGTTCATCCGAATGTATTGAGGAATGTAAATATTGATCCGGAAGAATATACCGGTTTTGCATTCGGCATGGGAATAGAAAGAGTAACCATGCTGAGGTATCAGATCAATGATCTTCGCCTGTTTTCTGAAAATGATGTCCGCTTTCTCAAACAATATCAGCCCGTAATCTAACATGGCCATAGAGTCGATCAAACAGATTGCTGTGATTGGTGCTGGCACCATGGGACGAGGTATTGCACAGCTCTGCGCGATGTCGGGCTATCCTGTGCTGCTCTATGATATACAACCTGAATTGACGCGAAATGCCATTGCATCAATCAGGCGAACATTTGAAGATTTTGTTGCCCGCGGAAAGATGACATCAACAGATCGCGATGAGTCTATAGGAAGGATTCAGGCCGTTCATGACTTCCGTCAATTGCAGGTAGACCTCGCGATAGAAGCTGTTATTGAAAAACTTGAAATCAAGCAGAAGATCATCAGTGAGCTGGAAAAGATCAATGCAAATGATTGCATCATCACCAGCAATACCTCTTCAATGCCGATCGCTCAGCTGGCCGCTGTAATGAAACACAAAGAGCGGATGGCGGGGCTGCATTTTTTTAATCCTGCGCCGGTAATGAAGCTGGTTGAAATCGTGAAGGCATCCGCGACGAGCGATCTCACGGTAAAACTTCTGTCTGCATTTGCCACCAGTATTGGAAAGACCTCGGTGATCACGAGTGACTCACCTGGATTTATTGTTAACCGTGTCGCCCGACTTTTCTATTCTGAGTCGTTACGTATTGTAGAGGATCATGTCGCCGACTTTAAAACCGTCGACAACCTAATGAAAGCAACCGGATTTCGCATGGGGCCATTTCAATTATTGGATCTCGTTGGAATAGATACCAATTTTGCCGCGACATTGTCAATGTATGATGCATTCTATCACGATCCGAAATTCAGACCCAGTAGAATACAACAACAAAAAGTAGATGCAGGAAATCATGGAAGAAAAAGTGGTAAAGGATTTTACGATTACCCCCCGGAAAATGAAACGAAGTAATAGATACCTGAAATTCCTTGCCGTGTTTGGCGCAGTATTGTGTATGAGTTGGTCGTCAGAGCAGACAGATGCACCGATCGCGATGGCGATATTTCAGGATATCATTCTGCCACTCAATCTGCCGGAAAATTTTAAATTGAGGTCAACGAGAAACGCGATTGAAATCGACTCAGACGGGGTTCGCGGAATTATTGTTTATTGTCAGGAAGAAGGCGTTTACCTGGCTTACGAGCGCAACTGTTCTTATCATCCGAATGATGCTTGCGCAACCGTCAATATCGATGGGTCACGCCTTTTTTTGACAGACCCATGCTGCAAATCATTCTTTTCACTGGATGACGGTTTCCCGACTGGTGGACCAGCGTGGAGACCACTTAGAAAATACAGGACTATTTATAACGAGTCCAACACCACCCTCACGATTACGTCTGAAATTGAACGTGAACCTTAGACTACGCTGAGTTTCGCGCAGCGTTGATGATTCCAAACATACAACGAAGTACAAGCTTCCTGTAGGTCTGCTCATTGGGCTTATCGGCGGCATCCAGATTTCTCAGCTGTTGCAAGGCGAATTGCTGTATCGTGATCAACGGCAGCACTATACGCTCTCGTAATTTTACTGAATCGCGGTTACTTGGATTGTTGTCCATAAGCTCTGATAACCCTGAGACCTCCAGAATCATCTGCGTGGAAAGTTTATACTCAGCGAACATCTTTTTCCAGAATTCACTGAACTCTTTGTCTTTTCCGAGGTAGGCTGTCGCCGGATAATATGTTTTGGTGAGCGACATCATACTATTGCTCAACAACGTTCTGAAGAAAAGAGATTGCTTGAACAGCGCTTTTAGTTCCGGAAGTTTTCCCTGCTTCTTTAACTCCTTTATAGCTGTTCCCACTCCGTAGAACCCTGGAATGTTTTGTTTCATTTGGGCCCAGGACCCGACAAAAGGAATGGCGCGAAGGTCTTCGAACTTGAGGCTTCCACTACTGCGCTTAACAGGTCTTGATCCGATGTTTGTTTCTCCGAAGAACGATAGCGGAGTGATCTTCTCCAGGTATGGAACAAACTTCGGATGCTGTTTAAGGTCGAGATAGGCCTTATGTCCCTCGTCTGCGAGTGAGTTGAGTACGTCGACCTCCGATGAAGTAAGTTGGTGAGCAGTGTTAAAGATCACGTTTTGAAGACCCGCAGAAAGCAACTGCTCGAGATTGTATCGGCAGGATACTGGCTTTCCGAAATTCGAGCTGATCGTTTGGCCTTGAATGGTAATCTGAACTTCTTTATCCTCGATCGTATCTCCAAGGGACGCATAGAAGTCATGCGTATTTCCGCCGCCCCGTGCTGGTGGGCCGCCGCGTCCATCAAAGAACACGGCTGTGAAACCTTCATCGCGACTTATCTTAGTGAGGTTCTCCTTAGCCTGAAAGATTGACCAGTTTGCGCGCAAGTAGCCACCATCTTTCGTGCCGTCAGAGAACCCGAGCATGATCGTTTGTTTGTTACCGCGACGGTGAAGGTGTTCGCGGTATGCCGGGATGCTATACAACTCGGCCATTACACGCGGCGCATTGCCGAGATCTTCTATCGTTTCAAAGAGAGGCACAATATCAAGTGAAAGGTCCTCGCCTTTGCCCAGGATAAGGTGTGCCAGTTTGTAAACTTTAATTACATCAAGAGCCGACTGACATTGGCTGATGACATATCGGTGACAACCTTCGACACCATTTTTCTGTTGGATTTTTCCGATGACACTGATACTCTCGATAAGTTCAGACACAAATTCATCATCGAATTTAAGCGAGGTTGGCTTGAACTTAAGCGTCAGAATTGTTTTGATCTTTTCACCTTCGGTGAGAGAATCAAAATTCTTCAGACTCTTGTTCTTTGTTTTCAGTTTTTCGAGGATGGCTTCCCACGCGTACGCGTGTTTACGGCTATCCTGGCGGACATCCATACTGGCGAAGTAGAATCCAAAAATTCTAACTTTCAGAATAAAGGCATCCAAAAGATTTAAGAAGAGACCCTTGTGATCACGGATAAGAACTTCGCGTGCTTCGAGTAAATCGTTCAACAACGCATCCGGATGTTCATACACTTCACCAGTGCCACTGTATGCGATAGGATATATTTTTTTCTCCGCGCGGGCGATTATATGGTCAACACCTTTGAACGTCAGGCGTCTTTTTAAATACCGAACGTCACGATAGTAGCATTTTAACAGCGTCGTTTGAAGGTGGTTCGCTACCTGTAGAGTGATACCATGCGTTACGAATGGATTGCCATCGCGGTCGCCACCGGGCCAGAAACCAATCTTGATCAGATCGTAGTTCACCCATTCCTCCGGCTGCATCTCAAGTCCGGTCATCAGCTTGTTTACGATATCAGGGATGACGTGATAAAAAACATTTTCCAGGAACCACGACAGGCTTATCGCCTCATCGAATGGCGTAGGTTTTTGTTTGTTAATAATCGGTGTCTTTCCGAGTTGTCGCAGTAGTACATTAATGCTATCGAGCCTGTTCTCGCGAATCACCTGTTCGAGGTCGTTTAGGATAGCCAGTACGTTGCCAGGGTAAAACTGCGTCGGATGTGCCGTTAAAACGATTCTGACACTAAAGGTCTCGAGCTTCTTTCGCAGCAGTTCCATTTCATTTTCCGTGGAAGCTTTGAGCAGCAGCTCTGTAACAGTACCCTTCCCTTGCAGATCGTTGACATCGGCAAAGGCAGCGTCTTCAATGGAGTCGAACAATACAACCTGGCGCTCGATGTATTGAATAAATCCGAAGAGGAGGTCGAACTGCTCCGACTGAGTAGCTTGTGGCGTATAGTCTTTAAAGAAATTCTTAATGATGGACTTTGGATCCTTTCCTTCCTGGTAATCGCTCTCGCACGCCTGTTGCAGGAGCGGAAGCAGAGTTCCTGTACGGTAGATCCCGGAATAGGGGAGGTTAAGGAAGAGACTGTTGTACATGTGGTACCGCGTCGAAACAGTCTCATTAAATTGGCTGGCCATGGAAATTTCTTGAGTGTTAACAAAGTTATCAAATACTCAATAGGTGCCAGACAGGGGGTTATGAATTGCAATCTTTCTTTTCGAAAACGTTTGATGTTTAAATTCGTGGGAAGAGGGCACAAGTCTCGCTTCGAGGTGGCTGAGCCTGCCAGTTTCCAGTTTTGCGAAGACTTGCGCCAGTTGGTTATTCTAATTGATAACTTCACCCTTGATCGTCAGCACGACCACTGCATTTTCCGTATTGGCGTTAATCGTTACCGTTTTGCTGAAAGCCCCTGTATGTGCCGCATTATAGGTGGCTTTCACATAACCCTCAGAACCAGGCTGCACGGGTTCTTTTGTATACTCTGTCACGGTACAACCGCACGATGCCTGAACGCCGGAAATAACCAATGGCTCACCACCGTTGTTGGTGAATTTGAACTGATGGGATACCGGGACGTTTTGTTTCACCTTTTTAAAATCATAAGTTGTCTGATTCCAGCTGAAGCTGGCCGCAACGTCGGACCGATGGACGCCTTCAAATGTGAAAAAATTGGAAACCTGAAGACCTGGAGTCAACAATCCGAGAATAATAGAAAAAGCAATTGTTTTCATGATTTTTAAGTTAGTTGATGATTCACCCTCACGAAAAAACTATTCCTCAGGTCGCGACATCTGAAGAACACTGCGCGCGGTAGACAACACAAAGGAGCGGAATGGCGTTGAATACGCTTGTTAACGGGTTGGTAATAATTGTTAACGACTTGTTAATCTTTTCTGCCTCGGTCTGAATAAGTGTAACTTTATTTTGTGAAGAGCTCCACCATCCGTCTCGTTGTTATTCTTGCCGCGCTGAGCATTATTGGCATCACCATCACTCAAGTATATTGGGTACGACGTGCATTCGATCTGAAAGAAGCAGAGTTCGATCGAACGGTGAACACGGCGCTTTACAACGTTGCTCAACAGATCTTCGAAATCAATAAGACTCCATCACCAGCAAACAATCCTGTAAAACAAGTATCGACCAATTACTTCGTGGTGATGGTCAACAGTGAGATCGATGCATCGCTGCTGGAAGTATTACTGAGAAACGAATTCGAACGACGAAGCATCCAGGCAGATTTTGAATATGGTGTATATGATTGTTCGAGTGAACGCATGATCTATGGGGATTACGTTCCGTTGCAAACTTCCAAGGATGTAAGCTCCAGTCATAAGCTCCCGAAGTGGGCTAACCAAGGATATTATTTCGGTGTACAATTTCCGAACATGGCAGGGCACATCACGAACCAGATGGGCATCTGGTCCTTCTCATCGATCGTCCTTTTATTGGTGATCGTGTTTTTTGCGTATACCCTCTTCGTTATACTGAAACAGAAGCGATTGTCAGAGATACAAAAGGACTTCATCAACAATATGACTCATGAGTTTAAAACACCGATGGCAACCATCGCCGTATCAGCAGAGGTGTTGAAGGATCCCGGGATATCAAAACAACCTGAGCGGTTGATGAACTATGCATTGATCATTGAGAAAGAAAACTTCAGGCTCAAACAGCAAGTAGAGCGGGTGCTTCAGATGGCAAGGCTCGATAAAGAAGAAGTGGCGTTGAAAAAAGAAGTTGTTGCCATCCACCAGTTGATCGATGATGCTGTAAAGAACAGCGACCTGGCACTTCAGGATCGCAAAGGAAGGATCGTCTGTGAACAAAAGGCAACAAATGATGCGTCGGAAGTTGATAAGTTACATTTGACTAACGTGTTGAATAATCTGATCGACAATGCCATCAAATATTGTCATGAGATACCTTCAATAATCATCCGTACCCGAAATCTGGGAGAAAACATACTGGTTGAAATTGAAGATAATGGAATCGGTATTGCGCGCGACAATGTCAGACATATTTTTGAGAAATTTTATCGTGTTCCGACGGGCAACGTTCACAATGTGAAAGGTTTCGGCCTCGGATTGAGTTATGTAAAAACGATCATGGAGGCGCACAAAGGGAAAATTACAGTTGAGAGTGAATTGGGCAAGGGCTCTGTTTTTAGAATTATCGTGCCCGGCATATCATAAGGGTTGAAATTAACGTTGAAGTACCATGTTGTCGACAAAGAAAATTTTGTTGGTCGAGGATGATCCGAACCTTGGGTTTGTGATCAAAGACAATCTGTTGCTTAAAGGGTATGACGTCCTTTTATGTCATGATGGCGAGCAAGCCGAAATGATGTTCGGACCGTCACTCTTCAACCTCTGTATCTTCGATGTGATGCTTCCCAAAAAAGATGGATTCACACTGGCAAAACATGTAAGGTCACAGGACAAAAGTATTCCCATTATTTTTCTCACTGCGAAGGCTATGACAGAAGATAAGTTGGAAGGGTTCAGAATCGGCGCGGATGATTTCATCACCAAGCCATTTAGTCTCGAAGAGCTGCTTTGCCGAATAGAAGTGTTCATCAAAAGAGGTTCTGTTCAACCACATCTGGGCGAAGGAATATTTGCGCTAGGTCGATACGAATTTGATTTCCCTAATTTGAAGTTGAAGCATGGCACAACTGAGCGCTCGCTCACGCAAAAAGAAGCCGACGTACTACGTTTACTTTACAACAATCACCAGCGCGTATTAAAACGCGAAGAGATACTTAAAAACGTTTGGGGCGATGATGATTACTTCATGGGTAGAAGTATGGACGTATTCATTTCAAAGCTCAGAAAATATCTGAAAGACGATGACGGCGTACAGATCGTGAATTATCATGGGGTGGGGTTTAAGTTGGAGATAAAACGTTAGCAAATACATTTTACCGCGATGGCGCTACGGCGCAATGGTCGCAACGAATACTCAATTTTCGTCTCGTATTAAACTTCAACCATTTTAAAGGCAAACCATCGATTGTTGTGCCGTGAACCGTTGCGTCCCCTGCGCATTAGCGGCATGGCGGTAATGTTACTCAGTCTTTCTCAACGTGCTATTCTTCTTACTATAGGTAAAGTAAATCACCAACCCAATCACCATCCAGAAGGCGGCTAGAAGCAACGTTTCTTCAGGAAGTGAAAAGATCATGTAAGCACATAGTAACATTCCAAGAATTGGAACTATTGGTACCAATGGCGTTTTGAACGGGCGCACTGCTTCGGGATTCTTAACACGCATCACCCAAACACCAGCGCATACCATCACGAACGCGAACAGTGTTCCGATACTCGTAAGATCACCGGCCATGCTGCCGGGAATAAAGCCAGCAAATATCCCAACGAATACAAACAAGATCATATTCGATTTATAAGGTGTTCTGAATTTTGGATGGATGTCAGAAAATACTTTTGGAATAAGACCGTCTTTCGACATCGTATAGAACACACGGGATTGCCCCATGAGCATCACAAGAATTACAGACGAGAATCCGGCCAGTATCGCAAGCGTTATAAGTTTACCAAGCCATCCATATCCGTGCATGTAAGTCTGGATCGCATAAGCAACAGAAGCTTCTTTTCCTGCGGTTTTGAATTCCTGCCAGTTCGCAACACCTGTGAGTACGTAAGCAAATAGTACGAAAAGTACGGTACAGATTACCAACGACCCAAGAATACCAATTGGCATATCGCGTTTTGGATTTTTTGCTTCCTGCGCCGCTGTTGATACAGCATCAAATCCAATGAAGGCGAAGAACACAATCGCGGCACCTCGGAACACACCGCCCCAACCATGTTGATTGGAGGCTTCGTGGCCAGGAGTTCCTTCCGGAATCATGAACGGATCATAGTTCGCTGGATTGATAAACTGCCATCCAATCGCTATGAATAATAACACGATACCAACTTTTATTACAACGATCACGGCATTAACGGTTGCTGATTCCTGAGTGCCTTTGATGAGGATCAGCGTAAGTATAAGCAGGATAAAAAGCGCCGGGATATTGACGATGCCTTGAACACCAGTGAGGCTCGTTTCAAGTGGAGAGTGCGACCATTCGTAGGGTATGGCACTGAGGTCATAGGCGACTAATAAATTATTGAGGTATTCGGTCCACCCGATTGCCACGGTAGCAGCAGCCAGCGCATATTCAAGTATAAGGGCCCATCCAATAATCCAGGCAATGAATTCACCCATTGTTACGTAAGCATAGGTATATGCGCTTCCCGCTACGGGGATCATCGACGCGAATTCAGCATAGCAAAGGCCGGCGAACGCGCATCCAAGACCAGCGATAATGAATGATATAACAACAGCGGGTCCCGCGGCTTCACCGGCAGCGGCAGCCGTTCTTACAAAAAGTCCGGCACCAATGATGGCACCAATTCCCAATGCGATCAGATTTCCAGGCCCAAGTGTTCTTTTAAGTTCCTTGTCAGAATTCCCGCCAGTCTGAGACATTAGTTGGGACAAAGGCTTCTTGATGAATAGACTCATTCTTTTGTCAAAGGTTAGGGTAGTTGAGTTCCTAAAAATAGAAAGAATAATGAATCTACAATGGAATAATTCCACCATAACCAAGGTGGAATTTGCCATTACAATCTGAAGGTCCAACAATCAATACCGAATCCTGGTCAAGGTGGTTTGAGTGCCGAAGCGCGTATTACTAAGGGGCATTGGTATCAGGATTCCGGATAATCCGATCCTGATCAGGGTTAGCATCGTTGTCGACGACCGGTCTTTGGTCTTCCTCAGCGATGTAGTCTTCGGGATGAAGCTTATCACCAAAGAAACGCTTCTGGAAGACGAGGATCGTGACCACGCCGAGAAAAATTGAAGAATCAGCAATGTTGAAGACAGGTGTAAAGAACAGAAAATATTCACCACCGATACCTGGAACCCAATCAGGCCAGGTGAAATCAAAAATCGGAAAGAACAACATGTCAATCACCTGACCATGAAACCAAGGCGTTGGCGAATTGGATGGATGATTATTTAAAAGCACACCGTAAAACGTACTGTCAATTACGTTTCCGACTGCGCCACCAAGAATCAATGCCATACACCACAAGAAGCCTGTGCTCGAATTCCTTCTAGCCATGTTTACGAGATAATAGCCGATGCCGATCATCGCTCCGATTCGGAATACGGTCAGGGCGAGTTTACCGAACTCGTTGTTCCAGCGGATTCCAAACGCCATCCCGGGATTTAAAAGATAATGAAGTTTAAAACCGTATTGCTCATTACCCAAAACCGTAATCTCCTGGTGGAGGAACATATAATGGTTCACGAGTAACTTCACAGTTTGATCGATCACAATGATTACAAACGCAAGAATAAAATATCTGTATATCTTCATTGACCGAGCTTATTTCCGTAATTCCGCATAAAATATCCCAACACTTACTTCTTTACATTTATCTTCACTTTCAACACAAAGTCATCCATTTCCACGGATACTGCGCCGGCAACTGACGGAATAATATCAAGGTCTACCGCCTGAGTTTCGGTTTGAATATACGAAGCGAATTCTTTAAGAGCTGCATCGACAACGCCGGAGTCTTTTTCAACGGAGATCTGAATTTTATCCAGAACTTCCATTCCCATTTCTTTTCTCAGATTCTGGATACGATTGACAAAGTCGCGCGCAATACCTTCTTTCTTTAATTCTTCAGTAATGGTGATATCAAGCGCAACCGTTAAAGGTCCATCAGTAGCAACCGCCCAACCAGGAATGTCTTCAGAAGATACGAGTACATCATCTACTGTAAGATCAAAACCACCTCTTGAAATGGTCCCCTTCTTTTCAAGTGAAGCGATATCTTCTTTTGTAAAAGAGTTGATAACCGCTGCCACTTCTTTCATCTTTGGTCCGTACTGTTTGCCAAGCTTTGGCAGATTGGGCTTCACTTTTTTAACAACAACTCCGGATGTGTCGTCGATGTATTGGATGGCCTTCACATTGACTTCAGCGAGAATGATTTCCTCAACTGATTTCACGCTGGAAGCGAATGATTCATCTAAAGCAGGAAGCAGTATTTTATGAAGTGGTGTCCTTACTTTGATTTTGCTATTCTTGCGGATCGAATGTACCAATGAACATATTTTCTGGGCGTGCTCCATAGATTGCTCAAGTCCTTTATCGATTCGTTGAGGCTCAGCCTTAACAAGATCAGTGAGGTGCGCAGACACGAAACGCAAAGGCGTGTTATTCTTGATTGCTTCATCGCGAATCCCATCGGTCAGGTTCTTGTACAACCATTCTGCGTAGAACGGAGAAATTGGCGACATTAATTGCGCCGTCACGATCAAACATTCATACAATGTTTCATATGCCGCCAGCTTATCACGCGAAATTTCACCTTTCCAGAATCGCTTCCGGTTCAGACGAACATACCAGTTTGATAAATGATCGTTGACGAAGTCCTGTATCGCACGAGCCGCTTTGGTAGGATCATACTCATCATAAGCTTTTGTTACTTCGATGATAAGCGATTGCAGTTTTGAATAGATCCAGCGGTCGAGATGGCTAAGCTCGGAATGCGATACGCTGTCCATTTCATCTTTCTGAAACTGGTCTATGTTCGCATACAAGGCAAAGAATGAATAGGTATTCTGAAGCGTGCCAAAGAATCTGCGTTGTACTTCGACAATACCGTCGAAATCGAACTTCAGGTTATCCCATGGGTTCGCATTCTCGATCATGTACCATCGTACCAGGTCGGGTCCATACTTTTGTAATGCTTCAAAAGGATTTACAACGTTTCCCTTACGCTTCGACATTTTGTTGCCGTTCTTGTCGAGCACCAGGCCGTTGGAGATTACGTTTTTAAAGGCAACGCTATCAAAAAGCATTACTGCTATCGCGTGCAAAGTAAAGAACCATCCGCGGGTTTGATCAACGCCTTCGGCAATAAAATCTGCCGGATAATTTGTTTTAAATACGTCTTTATTCTCAAAGGGATAATGCCATTGTGCATAAGGCATGGCGCCTGAATCGAACCACACATCGATGAGATCGGTTTCCCGATACATCGGCTCACCTGATTTACTGACCAATACTACATCGTCGACATAAGGTCGATGCAGATCGAAATCGTCTGGAAGAATCGCTTTCATGTATCCTGCCGTTACCGATTTCTCGACTTCGGTATTGAGTTCTTTAAATGATCCGATACAAATTTCTTCGCGGCCATCTTTTGTTCTCCAGATAGGAAGTGGTGTTCCCCAGTAGCGCGAGCGTGATAAATTCCAGTCAACCAGATTTTCAAGCCAGTTTCCAAAACGACCCGTACCAGTTGATTCAGGTATCCAGTTGATGGTCTTGTTCAACTCGACCATTCGGTCTTTCAGCGCTGTAGTCTTGATGAACCAGGCATCCAATGGATAGTAAAGCACAGGTTTATCCGTTCTCCAGGAATGGGGATAAGTGTGTTCATATTTCTCAACCTTGAATGCTTTATTCTGCTCTTTCAAGATGATGGAAATAATGACATCGGTATTCTTGTAATCCTGGTTATTCTCGTCCTCGTCGGTATAATTCTTTACATAGAAATCATCCGGGCCAAGAGGTTTGTGTGTCTTGATCTTATACTCCGCGACTCCTTTCTTAAGCTGCTCACCAATAACGCTGATGAATTTTCCTTTGCGATCAACTGTTGGGACTTCAGCTCCCGTTTCATCGCGCACTGTCATGGGAGGAATTCCGTGTTGACGTGCACTTCTAAAGTCGTCCGCACCAAAGGTCGGTGAGGAGTGAACGATACCCGTTCCGTCTTGTGTCGTAACGAAATCGCCGCTTACAACTTGAAATGCTTTATTACTATCATACAAGGGCTGAACGTATGGCATGAGTTGTTCATACCTCACACCCACGAGATCTTTTCCGGTAAACTCCTTAACAATCGTAAAGGGAATGGCCTTGTCACCCTCCTTGTAATCCTCAACCTTAAGATCTTTATTCTTGTCAGAGAAATATTTTCCAACAAGTTCTTTGGCCAGTACTACCGAGACAGGCTTGAACGTGTACGGGTTGTAACTATCGATCAGTACATACGTGATCTTATCGCCGACAACCAGCGAGGTATTCGATGGAAGCGTCCAGGGTGTTGTCGTCCATGCAAGGATGTAGGGCGAAGACTTCCCTGTAAAAAGAAACTCCGATTTGGCCTCGCGCAAGACTTTAAACTGCGCAACGATTGACGTATCCTTTACATCCTTATAACAACCTGGTTGATTTAATTCGTGGGAACTTAAACCAGTTCCATCAGAAGGCGAATAAGGTTGGATTGTATAACCTTTATATAGCAAACCCTTCTTGTAAAACTCCTGCAAGATCCACCACAACGATTCGATGTATTCCTTTTTGTACGTGATGTATGGATTATGAAGATCAACCCAGTAACCCATTTTCACAGTAAGATCATCCCATTGATCTTTGTACATCATGACAGTCTCGCGGCACTTGCGATTGTATTCCTCTATGGAGATCTTTTTTCCGATATCGTCTTTGGTGATACCAAGTTGTTTTTCAACCTGAAGTTCAACCGGAAGGCCATGAGTATCCCAGCCGCCTTTCCGCTTTACCTGATAACCCTGAAGTGTCTTGAAACGGCAGAAGATATCTTTAACCGTTCGGCCCATAACGTGGTGGATACCTGGAGCGCCATTCGCACTTGGTGGTCCCTCGTAAAAAGTGAAGTTGGGCGAGCCCTCGCGGTTCGCTACCGATTTCTCGAATACCTTTTCTTTATTCCAGAATTCAAGGATGTCAGCCGCGATCTGGGCAAAATTAATGTTCTTATATTCTTTGTACTTCTCTGCCATTATTCAACCTGGAAATTCAATAATACGATTTCAGATAAGCCGCAAAGATATTTGTTATTTGGGATTTAACGGACACGATTTTTGCGCCAAAATTCGACCATCCGATCCGTTTCCGGACTTTATATCTGGTTAGCTTATTCCGCGTCAGGGTGTCGGTTGTGGATCTTGATCTTGTTCAGGTCGATTTCGCCGTTTTTAGGTTCCCCGTAGAAGGTGGCGTCAACTTCGTCAATAATAAAGCGGTCATCTTTATCCTTGCCTTTCTTTTTCTTGTCAAAGGTCAGGATCAAGGCTGGCAACAAGATAAGGTTGGTGAACATGGAAATGACCAATGTGATCGACGTCAGGAGGCCTAAGGCGATCGTACCACCGAAAGATGAAAATGCAAATATGATAAAGCCGGCGAAAAGCACGATGGAGGTATACATGATACTCTTTCCCGTCTCCATGATGCTATCGCTTACCGCAAGCGGAATCATGAAGTTGTTGCTCAAGATCTCCTGACGATACTTCGCGAGAAATCTGATGGAGTTGTCAACCGATATGCCAAAGGTGATACTGAAGATCAGCGCAGTACTCGCTTTCAACGGAATGTTAAAAAATCCCATCAGTCCGGCCGTAATCATCAGCGCGAGTAAATTAGGAATCAGCGATATGATGATCATCCGAACATTGGCAAAAAGAATTGCCATCGAAAGCGTTATCAACACCAAGGCAAGCAGAAGACTTTCCTTAAGATTGGCAACCAGAAACTTGTTTCCTTTGATAAATATCTTTGTTGAACCTGTGATCGTGGTGATCACAGAATCGCGTCCCTCACTTCTGAATATTTCCTTCATCCTGGGCTCGATCGCGATGTGCACTAACGAATCAAGTCTGTTGGAGCCAATGTCTGCAATCTGAGATGAGATCCGCATTTTGCTGAAGGTTGAATCAACAAAAGATTTAAATAAATCACTGTTGTCTGTCTCACCTTTCATATACTTCAGGATGAAAGCGCCTTCAGTCTTTGATGGAAGAGAATATCGCTCCGGATTGCCATTGTAAAAAGCCTGCTTTGATGCCTTGATGAAACTCAGGATCGACAATGGTTTCGACATGTGCGGAATTGAGTCGAGAAATGTTTCAAATGTTTCGACGCGCTGTAGATTCTTTACATCAAGTATAGGCCGACGCTTCTTTGTTTTGAATTCCACCATCACTTCAAGTGGCAGAAATCCGCTGAAGTTAGCCTCAAAAAATTTGAGATCTTTTTTCACGGTGCTTTGTTCAGGCACATCATCAACCATAAAAGTGACGGAGTGAAGTTTTGAAATTCCCCACAAGGAAATTAATGCCACTACCAGAGAAGATAAATAGATCCATGTTCTGCGATTAGTGACCATGTGGTCGATAATCTTCAGGAAAGCTCCCATCAGACGAAAATCTAGGTGACGGAGATGTTTTGGTGTAGGAACGGGAAGCCAGTAGAGTATACTGGGTATCATGACCAGACTCACAAAGAAAAGGGCGAGGATGTTTATGCCTGCCACAATACCGAACTCCCTTAGAATACTGATATCAGTGGCGAGCAAAGTCAGGAACCCGATCGCGACGGTAAGGTTTGTGAGAAACATCGCGAGCCCCATTTTCTGAACCACCGAAAGTATGGCCGACTTTTTATCTTTTGTCTTGGTGTACTCCAGGTGATACTTATTCAATAGATAGATCGCATTCGTCACGCCAATGGTCACAATAACCGGTGGAATCAAACCACTAAGTAATGTGATCTTGAATCCGAATAATTCCAGCGTTCCCAATACCCAGACTACTAGAATACCGATGATGATCATAGAAAATAACACAGCCCGGAAAGATTTGAAGAATACAAACATGATTAAGCCCGTAACAAACGCCGAGGCTATCAGAAAAATATTCATCTCACGTTTAAGGGCAACTGCCACAACGGTACGGATAAACGGCAGGCCTGCGTAGTGTAATTTAATGTTGGTTTTTTTTTCAAACTGCTCGCCATGAGCTAGCAACGAGTCTTTCATGCCGACGCGAGCCGGAGAATTCATCACTTCTTTTTTCACCGAGACCAACATCATCGTGGCGCCGTTGGACGTATTGATCAGTTGATCCGCGTAGATCTTTTGGTCGAGTGCCACACCAAGCAGACTATCGAGCTGATTTTGTGAAGAAATTGAATCATTAAAGATATCGGACAACAAAAACTTTGAATTAACGGTATCCTTCAGGATCATTTTCAAATTCGGAAGTGCAACGACTTGTGTAACACCGTTGATGCCTCGAATATCTTTTGTAAGCTTGCGAAGTGCTTTGAAGTTTTCAAGTTTATACGCAGCGCTATCTTTCAAGCCTACCGCGATAAGATTTGCGTCCTCGCCAAATTGAGCTTTAAATTGCTCATGATAGATCATGTCAGGATCGTCGGGTGGAACGGTACGAGCCAACTCGTAGCTCATCTCCACTTTGGTTGCGAAGTAGCCCATGAAAACCGTGATCGCCCCAATCAATATGCTCAGCGGCAACCTGTAACGAATGATCCCTTCTGCAATTCTATTCCACATGTTCGCGCGTCTGGTAAAATATTTTCCCTTTCAGAGGGAAAGTAAGCGGCAAAGCTAATCATTTTTGATACTCTGACGGGCTCACTCGGTTATTCTTCCAAGAATGGAAAGTGAGTAGAATTTACGCTGTGGCGGTTAAGGTTTTTTAAAATGAAGCTTAAAAGTGGTACCCCGGTCAAGCTCACTCGCAATCTCGACAGTGCCCCCCATCGCAGCCATTTGTGCCTTAACGAGGAACAAACCAAGTCCTTTTCCCTCCACATGAAGGTGGAATCGTTTATAAAGGTTAAAAACGTTGGCGCCGTGTTTCGTCATATCTATGCCAAGCCCATTGTCGGAGATGGTGATCAGTGTAACATCGATAAGGTCAATTCCGCGGATGGTGATGACCGGCTTTCGGTCAGGCGACCGGTATTTGATAGCGTTGCTGATCAGATTATAAAAAATGCTGTCGAGATAAGGCGATACACCATACACAGTGGGTGTCTCAGTGAGGTCGATGTTGATCCGGGTGCCTGTATCTTCGGCTTCCTTCTCCAGCGTCTTGAGTGCGCGTTGGAGCGATCCGGACAGGTCAACAGCTGAGAAATTGCTCGTATGCTTCTTGATTTCGAGAATGGTCGAAAGGTCTTTGACGACAGCATCGAGGTCTAATGCTGAACCAACCATTTTACGCATGGCATCATTGCGATCCTTTTCGAGGTCACTAATCTTGATGATGTTGGCGAGACCAAGAATTCTTGCAACGGGTGCGCGAAGGTTGTGTGCGGCGATAAACGCAAATTGTTCAAGCTGGTTATTGTGCGCGATCAGTTCCTGATTTGCAATACGTAACTCCTGTGTTTGCTTGACTATTTCCCGCTGCAATGTTTCATTCCTGAATTGTATTTCCTGATTCTGAATTTCTATCAGCTTATGAGCTTCCTGGACTTCCTTGTGCTGAAGAAATAGGGTGTCTCGTTGCGTTGCGAGCTCTTCTGTTTGTGAGATTATCTCCTCGTTCTGTGAAAGTATCTCTTGCGTTCGTTCGGTTACATTTCGCTCAAGCACTTCATTCTGATCTTTCAGCATTTTATTCTTGTCCGCCTCCATCGCGCGAAGTTGTTCTGAGAGCGTAAACGTTGTTAGCGTTCGATAGGCAGTATAGAGTAATGTCGGAAAGCAGATAATAAATAGTATGATCTGAAGTCCCTGATTGCGCCCCATAGCATCTTCGATACTGTTGATAGCCTTCTGATCAATCGCATTCAGAAAATCATCAATAGCTTTTTCTCCTGAAATATATTGACTCCAGATTTTTGCTCCACGGTCGGTGCGGAAGTAACGGGCAAAGATAGCGGTGTCATTTGCTTCGAGACGGTCCTTTAACATGAAGCAATACTTTGTATAAGAATTCAGTGAATCGCTTAGCTTATGGAAACTTGACATATTGTAGTCGAGTTCCTTTAGCGGCACCTCAACGCGCGCAAAAATGCTATCCTTCCAATGAAGGGCGTTGTACATTGGTTGCGAGAACTGGGGAGTCGGTGCCAGGGCAAAACCACGCAGGCCAATGTCCAGAGAATGAATAAGCACCCTGCCAATCTGATCGTAGTAGAGTCGAACCTGTGCAATTTCGTTACGGATAACACGGTTCTGCTTCATCGTGTTATTGTTGTAATGCGTTAATAGTATGTCTGTCAGGAGAAGGCAACCAATCAGAACGACAACGAAGTATAAAATATTTTTCCGAAACATGTGGTTACCAGGGAGCCGACGCAAAGTTAAATTAACTGAATATTATGAAACGTCAAAGTGTGATTTATATGCAACGGTATGTCTAGTCACATTGTGGTCATATACTAATGCCTTTAATCTTACGGTATAATCCCAGGGCATGACGGTCAGTTAATCCCGATATGAAGTCAAGAATACATCTCAACATGTTGTATTTATCTTCAGGTTGTGAAATAATTGACTGCCTGATGTCCGACGGCAATAACAATTGTAGATTCTCATACTTACCAGACCGGGTTTTGTCCATGAGATACAAACCGGACAGCGAGAACTCCTGAAGTAGTCCCGGAAGCACCTCGTGGCCTGCCGCCTCAATCTCTACAACCTGTCTGGCCCGATAGATCTTACTCACTGAAACGTTGATAATATTTTTTAACGGGTCTTTTGAGGGACAATGATCTGCGAGTGCTTTGTCAAATGATCCATCGAGTATAGCCTTATCGTTGTCAAGGAACAAACTGGCGCACTCGCGCATCAGGTCGCCGATGGCCAATGCTCGCAGGTATCCGATCTTTTCAGGTTGACTAACAAGATGATCGAGCTTACCCAACTTGTTCTTGCTGCTTGTTAGCACACCTTCGAACAAAGACCTGGCTTCCTCGTAAGAAACAAGTCCCAGGTTACATCCATCTTCAAGATCAATAATGCTGTAACAAATGTCGTCAGCAGCTTCTACAAGAAACGCCAGGGGATGACGAGAATAGCCGCCGTCACTGAAAGAAATCAGGCCAGCCTGATTGGCCAACTGTTCAAATGCTGTTCTTTCCGATTGGTAGAATCCGAACTTTTTCTGACTTTTTCGAGCCGGATCTCTGTGCGGGTAACAACTTGGCACTGGATATTTTGTAAACGCGCCGAGCGTCGCGTTGGTCAGCTTCAGACCGTATTGATTTTTATTGAGTATTCGAAACCCCTGAGCATTCCCCTCAAACTTGATCAAATCATGCCATTCTGCTTCGGAAACATGGTCTTTGAAAAACAGACCTTGTTGATGATGTTTGAAGAAGTCTGATATGGCCGTTTCGCCGGCGTGACCAAAAGGTGGATTGCCAAGATCATGTGCAAGTGAGCCTGCAGCAACGATAGCGCCATAATCAAACAACGAATAATATTCTTTCAAAGATGGATCACGCTGTAAGACAACTTCACCAACAGTTTTTCCAAGGGAACGTCCTACACTGGAAACCTCCAGGCTATGCGTCAGCCGTGTATGAACAAAGTCATGTTCTGGAAGCGGATGAACTTGTGTCTTGTCTTGCAGCCTTCTGAATGGATGCGAGAAAATGATACGATCAAAATCACGCTCGAAGGCGCTGCGCGAGGGGCTGCCGTCAGTCAATGAATGCTCTCCCTTTTGACTCGATGAAAGAAGTTGATGCCAATTCACTATGAAAGAGAGTAATGTATGACGGTCATATTTTTCTCAACAAATTGTTGATAGAACAGGCTTCAATAAGTTGTGATTTGACCTCACTCACTTTAACCCTTTCCTGTTTCATGGTATCTCTGTCGCGGATGGTTACGGTATCATCTTCGAGTGTCTGATGATCAATCGTCATACAATAAGGTGTTCCGATAGCATCCTGACGACGATAACGTTTTCCTATAGCGTCCTTCTCTTCATAGAAACAATTCAGATCAAACTTCAGATCCTCCATGATGGCGCTTGCCTTTTCGGGCAGTCCATCTTTCTTCATCAACGGAAGAATAGCAACTTTATGTGGTGCGAGTGGCGCAGGTATTCTAAGTACAACACGCTCACTGCCGTCCTCAAGTTTTTCTTCAGTATAGCTCTTGCAAAGGACTGAAAGAAACATGCGGTCAAGTCCGACCGAGGTTTCTACAACGTATGGGATATAATTCCTATTTTCTTCAGAGTCGAAATACTGAAGTTTTTTGCCTGAGAACTTCTCGTGATTCTTCAGGTCGAAATCAGTTCGTGAATGAATGCCTTCGAGTTCTTTGAATCCCATTGGGAAATTAAACTGTATATCGCATGCTGCATTAGCATAGTGTGCGAGGTTGAGGTGATCATGGAAGCGATAGTTTTCGGCGCCTAGTCCAAGCGTTTGGTGCCAGCGCATTCTTTTTGCCTTCCAGTATTCATACCACTTCATTTCTTCACCTGGCTTGATGAAGAACTGCATCTCCATTTGTTCGAACTCACGCATTCTGAAAATAAACTGACGCGCGACGATCTCATTCCTGAATGCCTTTCCAATCTGCGCGATACCAAATGGAATTTTCATCCTGCCGGTTTTCTGCACATTCAGAAAGTTCACAAAGATACCCTGGGCAGTCTCGGGTCTGAGATAGATTTTGTTGGTGTCGTCCGCAACGGAACCCATTTCAGTCGAGAACATCAGATTAAACTGACGAACGTCAGTCCAGTTCTTCGTGCCTGACACAGGATCTGCAATGTCAAGGTCTATGATGAGTTGTTTCATCTCAGCCATGTCGGCGCCGCCCATTGCTGCCTTAAGTCGTGCGTTTGTTTCGTCTATCTTCTTCTGATACTCAGCTGTGCGCGGATTTGTCGTGGCAAATTTTTCGCGATCAAACGATTCACCGAAGCGCTTGGCAGCCTTTTCAACTTCTTTCTCGATTTTATCTTCAATTTTGGCGATAGCGTCTTCAATCAACACATCCGCGCGATATCGTTTTTTTGAGTCCTTGTTATCGAGCATTGGATCACTGAACGCGTCAACGTGGCCTGAAGCTTTCCAGGTAGTAGGATGCATAAATATGGCAGCATCAATCCCGACGATGTTATCGTGCAACAGGGTCATGAATTTCCACCAATACTCCTTTATGTTATTTTTTAACTCAGCCCCTTGCTGACCATAGTCATACACTGCGCTTAAGCCATCGTAAATTTCACTGCTTGGAAAGATAAATCCATACTCCTTCGCATGGGAGATCACGTTCTTGAAAAGATTGTCGTCCTGGGATGCCATAATGACGGCAAATATAGCAGGGGGAGAGAATTATGAGTTATGAATTATGAATTATGAATTGTCGGGCTCCTCGGGTGGGTTTGATGGGCGTTTCTCAAGCTCCAGGCGGGGCACGAGTCTCACGTTAAATCGGTTGGAACCTTCTCATTCAATACCGGGCCAGGACTTGCAACAGGGTGTGAATTTTAGGAGGGGGAGAGAATTATGAGTTATGACTTATCAATTGTCGGGTTCTCGGGTGGTGTCTTATAGCGAATAGGGTCGTGCCTGCAGGTGTCTGGCTGCAACGCCAATTCATGTCAACTCAACTCAGTGCAACGGATGGGTATAGAACTGCATGCTCCGTCTTTGCTCCATCGTTCTTTTTTTTCAAAAATTCCGGGGGTGGGGAACGCAAGTGGGAAATGAAATACTTTCGTTGTGATTTGACTAAAAGATCCAAACCGTGGGTTCCCTTAGCTTATCAAAGGCAACCATGACAGCGAAACTTTTTATTATCAGTTCCATCTTCATAAAAAATAGCGTGGATAACAAACCAGCGGTCTTACACTGTAAAAGTATGTCGTGATGGATAGAAGCCAGCCCTTGCACGCTCACGCATTACGCAGTCACGTACCGAACAGCCTATAATTCATAATCTATAATCAGAATTAATTAGCACGGTAGTCTTATCGTGATCGTTGTCCCAATCCCAGGGGTAGAATCCAGCTGAATGGAACCCGATAATTTCATCAATGCTTCCTTGACGATATAAAGACCAAGCCCACTGCCCCTCGACTTCTCATTAGCTCTGTAGAACATATCGAAAACTTTAGTGTGGTATTCTTTTGCTATACCCTGACCGTTGTCTGCCACTTTGATGCTGAATACGCGGTCGCTTACCTGATATTGAAGCTTAATGAATTTTGAATTCTTCCGCGGATCGTGATAGCGCACCGAGTTTGAAATGAGATTGCCAAGGACAACCTGCAGACGATTCTTATCGGTTTCGAGTTCCAGATTTTCCGGTATTTCAATTTCAAAGCTGATATGTTCCGCCTCGGGAGAGAACTTCAGATTCTCCCAAACCTCGCAGGCTAACGCATACAGATTGACCTTCTCTTTCTTGATTTCAAGTCTGTTATTTCTTGAATAGTCGGTGATGTCGCGTATAAAACGGTCGAGTGAATGAACGCGATCTCGCATCATACCAAGGTATTTCGATACTTCTTCAGGGCGTTCACTTCGTTCCGTGATATTAATAAGTCCCATAACGGACGTCAATGGAGCTCTGAGATCGTGTGATGTGCTATAAACAAATTGATCAAGTTCGGCATTAGTCTTCATCAGCAGATCTGTATTCTCGATCAGTTTCAGTGCGCTATGATTATTGAGACTCAGAAGTAAATCGACAGCCATCAATGCAGTGGGCAACGCGGTGCTGAAATTCAAAACGACAAAAAACACAAGCGTATCTTCATTATATGTCCGCTGGGGAAGAATGCTAAAGTCGACAAAGTATGAGGCGACAAACAAACCATAAGTAAACACTGCGAAAAGAATTGACTTCAACCTTTGTTTATAACTGAACACGGCAAATGCGGCAATAGAATTGACGATAAAGAAAATGAACGCTCCCGAATTTGGCGATTCACTTGAAGCAATGAGATACATGGTAATATTTGCGGTCGGCAAAAGGAAATAATTCGCCATCATATGATCGCCCTGACGATGAATAAAGATTGATATTGCAAATAAAATTATTGCAGCACCAAGGATCGGAATGTTGTTTAAAGAACCGAGGGCCACATCAAAAAGGATGTAAGACGAACAAAGAATGATACCGATAAGCGCAAGCTGTCCTGATAGCATCACACGCTTATAATCACTGTAGGAATCTATGTACTTCCCGTCCCCAATAACCAGTTTTCTTATCCCTTTCTTCACACCCATCTTCCAACGTGATTAATCACACAAAAGTGGCCTATTGGGCATGGAGGTATCGGTCATTTAACCGGGACAGAGTATAGGTGTAAGTTTTTCTAATAAAATTGATTAAGTATGCCGATGATGTCGAATTGGGACTTTAAACAACCGGCAATTAGAAAACTGGGTTGAGTTATTGACTGTTGATTATCGCAGGACGCTTTGTTTTGCAAAGATTTAAATGAGCGCCTGCGAATACATAAGATTTGGTTCCTTGAATGCGCAATCGTTACTGGCTCGGACAAATGATCAAGCGCTATGGATATCCTTCGCGTTCGAATTGTAAATCTACGGGCTTATGAAGTCCATTTGTGAGGAATATTCGGAAAGGAGCATGTCTCCGCAGTACAAAATTGTGTCACAGCCGAAATCGACAATGTTGGGAAAATCTTACAGGGTATCCAGCACGCGAGTTCCTGGATAACAATCAAACTTGTATCCCTGAAACAAAACTTTGATTGAAAATTGATTGTCAATCCAGGCGCTTTGCCTTCTCCCAGTAAACATCCATTTCTGACAGGCTCATTTCTCCCATCTTCTTTCCATCATGAGATGATTCCTTTTCGAGATATTGAAATCTCTTGATGAACTTCTTGTTCGTCCTCTCAAGGGCCTCTTCCGGATCGATATTAATGAAGCGCGCATAATTCACAAGGGAGAAAAGAAGATCACCAAATTCTCTCAGGGCTTTATCATGATTGATGGAAGATTCGGATTCAGCATTGAACTCGGTTTTGAATTCCTGCATTTCTTCCTCAACCTTTTCCCAGACCTGCTCTTTCTTCTCCCAATCAAACCCAACACCTCTGGCTTTATCCTGAATACGCATTGCTTTCACGAGCGCGGGCAATGTTTTTGGAACACCTTCAAGCACTGATTTATTTCCTGTCTTCAACTTGATCTTCTCCCAGTTCGACTTTACCGCTTCCTCATCATCGGCTTTGACGTCGCCATATACGTGCGGATGGCGCTCAACGAGTTTGTCTGAAATTGAATTCAACACATCTGCCACATCAAAAGCTTTTACCTCTGAGGCTATACGCGAATAGAATACAAGATGAAGCATTAAGTCGCCAAGTTCCTTTTTGACTTCATTAAGATTGCCGTCAAGGATAGAATCTGACAGCTCGTACGTCTCTTCTATGGTAAGATGACGAAGCGTTTCAAGCGTTTGTTTTTTATCCCATGGGCAGTTTTCGCGGAGCTCATCCATGATTGTTAACAAACGGTCGAAGGCCTGAAGTTTTGCTTGTCTGTTTGGATCGGGTTGTGAGAATGGCTTTTTCATGTGGGCAATTTAGGGTGATAAAGTGGGTAACAAAAAGGGAAATCCATCGGCACGGGGCACACAGAGTCAAAGTCAATAGTCACACGGAGTTTATAGACCTCCGTGTGACTCCTGAAGCTCTGTGAACCTCCGTGTCGATGGATTTATTTTAACTACGTTGTTAAGTCAGAAACCTACTACCCAACCAGATTAATAAAATGTTTTCCTGATAACCATTTTAAGCTCCTCATTCTTGCTAATTTTGAGGTCATTTTTTGAATTAACCCAAATTAAGTGGCTTTAATTAAATCTATTTCGGGGATTCGCGGCACCATCGGAGGCAAGACCGGAGAGAACCTCACCCCAGTCGACATCGTAAAATTTGCCGCTGCCTTCGGCACCTGGATCAAAAAGAAAACAGGTCCAACCAAAATTGTGATTGGCCGCGACGCCCGACCTTCAGGTGATATGGTCAATACACTCGTTTGCTCGACTTTGCAAGGGCTCGGAATCGATGTGATCGACCTCGGCTTGTCGACTACACCAACCGTTGAAATGGCTGTACCGTGGGAGAATGCGGCTGGTGGCATTATCATCACAGCGAGTCACAATCCGGTTCAATGGAATGCGTTGAAATTATTGAATGAGAAAGGCGAATTCATCTCTGGAAAAGATGGCGAAGAAATGGTGAAGCTTGCTGAGAACGAAGCGTTTGAATTTGTTCCTGTCGCGAAGCTTGGGAAATACCAACGCAATGATGCATACCTTCAAAAGCATATTGATACTATCCTGAAACTTCCATTGGTAGATGTTGATGCAATTAAAGCTCGGGGGTTTAAAGTAGTTGTTGATGCAGTCAACTCTTCAGGAGGTATCGCTGTTCCTCAGCTGCTGAAAGCACTTGGTGTTACCGTCAAGGAAATGTATTGTGAACCCACCGGACATTTTCCGCATAATCCGGAGCCACTGCCTGAACATCTCACCGACATATGCAATGTACTAGAAAAGGGAAAATATGATCTCGGTATTGTAGTCGATCCGGATGTCGACAGGCTTGCGTTTGTTAGTGAAGACGGAACTCCTTTCGGAGAAGAATATACGTTGGTGGCGGTCGCCGACTATGTGCTCAACGAAGGAAAGAAAAAGAACGGTAACACGGTGTCTAACTTGTCATCCACGCGGGCGCTACAAGATGTAACGGAAAAAGCGGGTGGACAATATTTTGCCTCTGCTGTTGGTGAAGTTCATGTAGTAGCAGCAATGAAAGAGAACAATGCTGTGATAGGTGGTGAAGGAAATGGAGGCGTGATTTATCCAGATCTTCACTATGGACGTGATGCACTCGTAGGGATTGCTTTGTTCCTGGCACACCTTGCTAAATCCGGATTACCAACGTCGAGGCTGAGGGCCAGGTATCCGAACTATATCATATCCAAGAACAAAATAGAACTTACGCCGACGATCAACGTCGATAAGGTGCTTGAGCAAGTAAAAAAGAAATACCAGAAGCAGCCCATCAATACTTCTGATGGCGTGAGGATAGAGTTTGATGCTGAATGGGTTCACCTTAGGAAATCTAATACCGAACCAATTATTCGGATCTATGCTGAATCGGATTTGGAAGTAAAAGCTCAAGCGCTCGCGAAAAAGATCATCGCCGACATCAAGGAAATAATTGCAGATAAATCGGCTGTATAAATTTTGGTCGAAAGAAGAATAGAGTCATGCAAGTATATTTAGATAATGCAGCAACGACACCGCTCGATCCCGAGGTGTTTGAGGCCATGAAGCCATTCATGCTGGAGGATTTTGGCAATCCTTCATCAACTCATGCTCATGGAAGAAAAGTGAGGGCTGCCATTGAATCGTCAAGAAAAAAAATCGCTGAACTTTTGAAATGTACACCGGGAGAAGTCATTTTCACGTCAGGTGGGACTGAAGCGGACAATACAATTATCAACAGCGCGCTTCAAACCTATAATATCCGGAATGTTATTTCATCACGTATTGAACATCATGCAGTAGAGCAGACGTTGCATAACATTTCAAAGACAGGACGTATCAACCTCTTGATGGTAGATACAGATGACAAGGGTCATATCGACATGGGGCATCTCGCCTCGCTGCTTGTACAAAATCCGAATGCTTTGGTGTCGCTCATGCACGCAAACAACGAGATCGGCAACCTGATGGACCTGAATGCTGTGGCCAACTTGTGTGTAACGCATGGTGCTTATTTTCATTCAGATACTGTTCAAACGATCGGACACTATCGTCACGACCTGAGTCAGATTAAAGTTCATGGTCTTGCTGCAGCTGCGCATAAGTTTCATGGCCCTAAGGGTGTTGGATTTATGTTCATCAGAAAAGATAAAAAACTTCAACCCTTTGTTTACGGTGGTTCGCAGGAACGCAACATGCGCGGAGGAACGGAAAATGTTTATGGTATCATCGGACTTGCCAAGGCGTTGGAAATTGCGTATCGCGACATGGATGATCATATTCGACACATCCAGGGTCTTAAAAGCTACATGATCGAAAAACTAAGAGAGCAGATCACGGGCGTTGACTTCCACGGTGATTCGGCAAATTCGGAAAGAAGTTTATACACTGTATTGAACGTACGACTTCCAGCGTCTGACGAAAATGATATGGTGCTGTTCAATCTTGACCTCAATGGGATCTCTGTTTCAGGAGGCAGCGCATGCTCAAGTGGCGCAGCTGCAGGATCACATGTCTTAGGAGCATTATATCCCGGCGCAAAAAACGGTGCAGTAAGGTTCTCTTTTAGCAAATACAACACGAAAGAAGAGGTTGATTATGCGGTGGAGAAACTGGCGGAGTGCTGTGCAGTTAGTCATGAGCCATAAGTGGTGGATCGACGGCAGGTGCTTGTAGGTAGTTGTCGGTCTTGTCGGATTCAATGGCGCGGCCATTCTCCAGCATGCAATGCATGCTGAGACTTTGAATACATCGAAAAAAACAATTTGCATTAATGAATAGCAATTTCGTCCGACGAGCCGGACTCATGACTTAATTCTCGATGTTAGTTGCTTGTCTTGCGACAAGTTGCCACGTATTATTCTTTTTCATCCAGATATTAGTTACTTGCCTCGGTAATAATAGGTTCTTGGGGGCAGCCGGTGAAGCTGTAGATGCGTCGGGAATTTCTTTGGCCATCACAATAGCAATGTTCTCGTTCAGTGTCAGCCTTTCAATTTCACGTGTGAATTTCACCTGAGTTATTTTGGCATTTTTGATCAGGGCCTTTATCTGTAAAAATGTAACAACGCGGTTAAATGGATTAGTAACGACCAAATCTTTCGACCATAGTTTATCCAACGCCAGTGTATCGCTTTTCAAGAAACTCTGCAACTCAAGTGCATCTATAGCCCTGACATCCGTTTCATCCTTTGATTGACCAAAGCTCAAAATTGACATGACTGAAAATATAGCAACAGAAGCTAGTTGTTTCATAGAGTAGGATTTCAATGTTTGATCTAATTTACAAATTAACTCGTAACTCATAAACGCTAAGGTATTATCCCCATTTTTTTCATGAGGAAAGTTGCATTCATCTTTTGTGCTACACCAGGATTAAGCTTATAATCAAACGAGAGCTGATCATTCTCAATGTTTGCTTCGAAGCGATAGTTCTTTACTTTATCTGGAAATTCATTTTCAAGATCGCCGAGTGCGAGATCATGCGTCGCGACGAGCGTGAGACATGGATGTTCAAGTAGCTGGCGAACAAGTGCAATGGATCCTCGCTGTTTGTCGCCAGAGTTTGTGCCTTTGAGAATTTCGTCGAGGAGAATAAAGAGAGGCTTACCACTTCTGAGTTCATCCATGATCGCTTTTAGCCTGTGAAGTTCGGCATAGAAGTATGATTCATTATCCTTCAACGAATCGGCTGTACGCATTCCTGATCGCAAAGGAATCACCGGGCATTTGAATTCCTTCGCGAACACCGGTGCGCCAGTTTTTGCCAGTACAAAGTTTACACCAATGGTTCGTAGGAAGGTGCTTTTACCCGCCATGTTGGCGCCGGTAATGATAAACACCGATGCTTTATTTCCGATGGATACATCATTTGTTATACATTTCTCTACTGGCACCAGCGGATGTCCCATGCCGGAGGCTTCAATGGAAACCTTCTCGTGTATTTCAGGAAAAACGAAGCTTGAATTGTTGAATCCAAAAGTTCCAAGGCTGCAAAGCACTTCAGTTTCTGAGATAGCATCTAGCCAATACTTTAATTTTGTGGAATTGTCTGTCTTCCATTCCTCCAGCCGATAAACGCATCGGATGTCGTACATGAAAAAGCTGTTCACGACCAGCCACATGATTGAATTCAATCGGGCATTCAAAGCATTTACCAACCCTGCAAGCTTTTGAACCCTTACGTCCGCTTCTGCCGCTTTTGCTTTCAGGGCTTTCATTCGTGAAGACTGAAATTGTTCGGGCTGAATGAATTTCAATATCTGAGCATATTTCTCCAGAATCCCTTTTTTTCTGCTGATGTAATCGTGGAAAACTGAGATACGCTTGCTGTATGTGCTCGCGTGTATCCACTGCGTGACTACGGGAATAATCAATACCAGATTTGGAACCGGAAAAAAAATGACAGCGATCAATGCACTAATGGTTATCGCTGGCAATAACCAGATAGCCAATGCAAGCCACTTGTTTCCATAAATAATGGATGGAAGCTTTAACCAGTCGAGGAGTTCTTGCCGATCACCAGGCAGTTCGTTGATCTCCGATCCTGCTGCCTGAAAGTCTTGACGAAAGTCCAGTTTTACAGAAAGCTCTTTAACCGCCTCCTGATTCTGAACTATTTCTTCTTTTGTCGAAAGCGGTGTTGAAAGCAGTCTGGCAAAAGCGGCACGACCGAAAAAGGTGTTGCATCGGTTTACAGACTGGAATAATGACCCAGGTCCAAAGATGTCGAGATCGTGCGTGTAGGAATGATGTTGATCCATAAACTCGGTTCCGGGAGAAAAACTGCTAATATCACCCGACATTGCTGCATGCTCCCACACATTTACCTTAATGAGATTTTCAAGATGAGTTTTCGTCCGGAATAGCTTGGCATGTTTGTAGACGAGAATGACAAAAATTAATAGATCCACGAGTGCAACGTAGATCCAGGTAATATCTCTGAAGGCCAGATATACCAATACGATCAGAATGAGTGCAGTGAGAAGTCTGAAGTTTGATACGATGTTAATCTTTCTTGTCTCGGCCGATAGTAAAGATGAAAATTGTTCTTTACGTCTGGAATATAGGATGGCTAGTTCCTGTCTTGTCGTGAATTCAGGCATCGATCAACCTATATTATAAATCTTTTCCACCATACGCATCACTTGCTCGAGATAGACCCGATCAGTTTCATCAAAGTCATTTAATGAATCACTGTCGACGTCAAGTACCAATACAACGTCATCGTTTAGAAATCCAGGTAAAACGATTTCAGATTTGCTGGCGGAGCTACAGGCAATATGGCCGGGAAATTGTTCTACGTCGGGAACGACAATAGTTTTTTTCTCTTTCCACGATGCGCCACAAACGCCCTTTCCAAAATTAATTCTTGTACAGGCAACAGGTCCTTGGAACGGTCCGAGTACGAGTTGATTACTCTTAACAAGATAAAACCCAACCCAGAAGAAGTTCATCGTTTCTTTTAATCCTGCAACGATGTTGGACATATTGGCGATCACGTCAGATTCGCCTGATGTGAGGTCGGACAACTGAGGCAGTAAAGTCTCGTATCTCTCTTTCTTGCTTGTCGACGGCGCTATGATCAGATCTTCTGCCATGGTGATCAAAATGATTTTAAATGCTAAAGTATTTCAAGTTTGGCACGCGTTCTTTCACTCTGGATATTTCCAGTGTTGAGTGTTGAAGCCGGTTCAAAGAATATGACGTGTGCTTCTTTATGTGCTATCGGACGATGCTCAACACCTTTTGGAACGATCATAAAATCACCTTCATTCAGTACCACAGTTTTATCTCTGAACTCCAGGGTAAGGCTCCCTTTAACTATTAAGAAAAGTTCGTCCTCATTTTCATGATGGTGCCAGATGAACTCACCTTTCAGTTTCGCTGCCTTTACGTGTTGCCCATTGAGTTCTCCGATAATACGCGGGTTCCAGTAGTCATTTATCGCATTGAACTTCTCCTGGAGATTAACTTTTTCCATACTGTTATTTGGGTACAAAGGTGGTCATCTATCAAACGAAATAAAAGCAATCGCGTTCCATGCTTTACGAATTGATCTTACGCTTCATGCACATGATGGTAAATTCGAAGTTTGTCGCCCATAATTTCGTGTTCTACATAGCGCTGCCTGATTTCGGGAGCAGCGATCCCTTTCACAAATCTGGTTGCCGATTGGAACACCCGAGCTTCGTCCCAGTCGCCATTTTCAAGGAATTGTTTCAATGTATGGGTTCCACCTTCGATAAGGACAGACTGAATTTTTCGGTCGTAAAGATCCCGAATCAGCTCTGCTGTGAAATCTTGGTCATTGAGTTTCACCAACGTTGTGCCTGCACGCGCTTCATCAAGTTTGATGTTATACCTTATAGTCTGGGATTCACCATCGAACAGATGCAACGAATCATCTAACTTAAGTGTGCGATCAATAACGATCCTCACAGGATTTCTTCCCGTCCAGTCCCGAACCGTTAACCGTGGGTTATCCCTTGCAGCAGTCGTCGTGCCTATCATAATGCTATCTTCCTCGGTTCTCCATTTATGGGTCAGTTGCCGTGAATAAACATTACTGATCCACTTCGAATCGTGATTTTCCCGCGCGATAAAACCATCTGCTGTTTGCGCCCATTTCAACACGATATAGGGACGGTGCTTTTGCATGATAGTAAAGAACCTTTTGTTTAGTTCTTGCCCAGCTTTTTCCAATACCCCCACCGTTACATCGATTCCGGCGTCGCGAAGCTTTTTTATACCGGACCCAGCGACTAGCGGATTCGGATCGAGGTTGCTGATTAGTACGCGCTTCACATGATTCGCGATTAACATATCCGCACAGGGTGGAGTCTTTCCAAAATGCGAACACGGCTCAAGATTAACATAGACGGTGCTTTCTCTCAACAAGGCTTTGTCCTGAACTTTGTTGACGGCATTAACCTCGGCATGGGCCTCCCCGTATTTTCTGTGCCAGCCTTCACCGATGATTCGGCCCTCGCGAACAATGACACTCCCGACCAACGGATTCGGACTCACAAAACCCTGCCCATTAAGGGCCAAGTCTTGCGCGCGCCTCATAAAATGCTCGTCTTGCTGAGTGTGTTCTGTCGTCATTGATTATACTTGTAAACATTGCCAAGCTATGAAGAATTCCAAAGTGTTGTATCAAGAACTGGTGAGCAGGGTAACGCTGAAGCAGGGCAAGGGTGAAGTGAGTGAGATGATTTATCGGGTCATCGAAAAGGCATACGGACTTTCGCGCACCGAAATCCTTACAGGCAAAGAGATTACGGTGTCACAGCTGGCTGAGGCAATGATCGATTCCTGTATCGTCCGCATCAACAGAAGTGAACCTATTCAATATGTCCTGAGGGAAGCCGATTTTTACGGGCGTAAGTATTTTGTCGATGAGTCTGTATTGATCCCAAGACCGGAAACGGAAGAACTGATACGACTGGTAGTCTCCGAAGTAAATGGCCATTTTGCTGCCCCCGTCACGATCCTTGACGTTGGGACAGGCAGCGGTTGCATTGCTATCACGCTGGCACTGGAAATTCAGAATGCATCATTAGTGGCAACCGATGTTAGTGAGTCTGCCCTGATCTTAGCTGCGCTAAATCAACAGCACCTTGGAAGTACAGTCACATTTCTCGCACATGATATTTTGAATGAAGATATTTCCGTTGGCAACCTCAATTTGATTGTCAGCAATCCGCCTTACATTGCCATGGCTGAAAAGAAAAGTATGGAAGTATCGGTACATCAATACGAGCCCGGCCTGGCATTGTTCGTGCCCGACAACGATCCGCTTTTGTTCTACAATGCACTTGCGGCAAAGGGAATGCTATCACTGCTTCCTTCGGGTATCTTAGCCGTTGAAATCAACGAACGTTTCGGCACGGAAGTAGCATCATCATTCATGGCCAATGGCTTTGATAGGGTAAGAATTGTAAAAGATATTTTTGCCAAAGACCGGATGGTTATTGGATATAAGAACATTTAGACACCTTTAAAATTGAAATTGATGAAGTCGACGAATGTGGCATTTATTGGATCAGGAAATCTTGCGTGGCATCTCGCACCAGCGCTTGATAATACTGAATTTGCCGTGCGTGAAGTTTATAGTCTTCACCCATTAAATGCAGAAGCACTTGTTGAAAATCTCTATGAAGCGGAAGTGAAAGCGTCTCTTGATTTCTCAACGAGTCAATGCAAGATTTTCGTGATCGCTGTATCTGACGATATCATCAAAGATATTGTTCGTGAGATCGTATTGCCAGAGGATTGCATCCTTGTCCATTGTTCTGGAACACAGCCGCTGGAAGTATTGAAGTATGCCGCGACAACAAACATCGGCGTATTCTACCCAGTTCAAACTTTTACGAAGGGCAGCAAAGTTGACTTTGCCGAGACACCGATATTCGTTGAGAGTTCAAATCCCGACACTGGCGCATTGCTTACTGAGATGGCCAATGAATTGTCGGAGTATGTGTTCAAGATTACATCACCCGAGAGAAAAGCGCTTCATATTGCCGCTGTCTTCGCCTCAAATTTCACCAATCATATGTTGTTTCTGGCACAGGAGATTATGAAGGAAAACAGCCTCAGTTTTGATTGGCTGAAACCATTGATCGTCAGTACAATTTCAAAAAGTCTTCAGATCGGTCCTGAGAATGCGCAAACTGGCCCCGCGCGAAGAGGTGACTTCGAAACACTTGACGCCCATTTTGAATTTCTCCAGGAAGATGAACCAACGGCCGAGCTATATAAAGTGGTCAGTCAGGATATTGTCGACCGGTATCATGTCGACGAGTAACAGTTAATCTGTGATCTGGGAAATTATCTTGTCAGTGTAAACCAATAAATCCCGCGGTGTATTGCAAAGAATAACAATCAGTATTTTCTTTTCAGGAATCGTGACATAATTGCAGACAAACCCTCCCTGAGTTCCAGTGTGCCCGATGACCTGAAGCCCGGTTGAATTTCTAGTCATGAACCACGACCATCCTATGAAAGGTTGAAAGATGCCTTTATCAACTTGTGGTTTAAACCATGACCAGTCAGACGCAAATGGGCGTGTACCCTTCCAGTTATTAAATCGTTTTATTGTTCTTGAATCATCAATGCGATTCTTGGACATAAAAACTGCCGACTGCAATGCTTGTTCATACCTGGCAAGTTCCTCTACCGAACTCCAAACGCCACCGTTCCCTGCCGCAGGAAAAGTAGGCTCTTCTCCGTAATCAAGTTCATCCCATTTGCCTGGACCTCTTACGTAGGCATGACTCACACCGCTTTCAGGATGTGAGCCATCTGTGATGGTACTCATTTTCATCTTTGAAGGTTCAAAAATGTTCTTCCGGACAAACTTCTGCCATTTCATGCCGCTGACTTTTTCAATGATTAAAGCAAGTCCATTGAAAGCCGGATTTGAATATTCAAACTCAGAGCCTGGCTCAAACAATAACGTGTCTGTGTTCAGAATAGGATTCCAGTTCTCCTGGTCCTTAGCGGTTAAATAAAATTCATTGTTATCGGATACGTGTCTGCTGTCTGGTAGCCCGGAGGTATGTGTCAGTAGATGTTTGATTTTTACCTTTTGAGCAATAGCTTTGTTTTTGAATTCCGGGAAGAAACGAAATAAGCTGTCTTCGATTGACAGCTTGCCCTGTTCGTGCAACATCAGAATAGAATTAGCAACAAATGTTTTTGTGATTGAACCGAGGTTGAAAAGTGTTGTTGTTGTAATAGGTTCTTTTGTCACCATGTTGGCTAAACCATAACCGTTTGAAAAGATCACTGAGTCATTGCGCATGACTAAAATTGCACCGCCAGGTTCGTCGTTAGGAAATTGCTGCGCGAAGTATGCATCGAGGACCTTATAGTCTGAAGAATCTTCTGAAACGCGAGGGTTACAATTTGACATCAAAAGCATGAAGCCCCAGAACAAAGGGCCGAAGGTCAGGATGGTTCTGTGAGTAGACAGTTTGATTCTCAGTATCATAGGTCGGTATTAGGCCCAATTTCATTATTTTTTTCGTCTGTCGGAAACGCTATCTTGACACCTTGTAAACGAATTGAGTATGTCGTCAAAACTGTCAATGCAGCGTCGTCCCAGAAGAAATAGAAAAAGCGAAGGCGTCAGGGCTATGGTTGAGGAGACCCGGGTAACAACCGATGATCTTATTTATCCAATGTTTCTGATCGATGGAAAGAACGCGAAAACCGAAGTCGGTTCAATGCCCGGAATTTTCAGGCTATCGGTCGATTTAATGTTGAAAGAAGTTGAAGAATGTATGAAGCTTGGGATAAGAGCGTTTGATATTTTTCCGGCAGTGGAAGACCAATGGAAGGACAAAACGGCAACAAAAAGTTATGATTCCGGTTTCTTTTATTTGAAGGCTTTGAAGGAAATCAAAAAACAGTTTCCTGAGTCTGTGATCATGACAGATGTTGCCATGGATCCTTATAGCTCCGATGGTCACGATGGCTTGGTAAGAGACGGAAAAATCGTTAATGATGAAACGCTTGAGATCTTGGGGAAAATGTCGTTGGCTCAGGCTGAAACAGGTATCGACATCCTTGGACCGTCAGACATGATGGATGGACGCGTGGGTTACATTAGGAACCTTCTCGATGAAAATGGATTTACTGATGTATCGATCATGAGTTATACTGCGAAGTATGCCAGCGGTTTTTATAATCCGTTCCGTGATGCATTGGATTCGGCACCAAAGTTTGGTGATAAGAAGACTTATCAGATAAATCCTGCCAACAGCAGGGAAGCACTGATTGAAGCAACATTGGATGAACAGGAGGGTGCGGATTTTCTTATGGTGAAACCTGCATTGGCTTACCTTGACATCATCAGATTGCTGCGTGATAATTCTCATATTCCGGTGGCAGCATATAATGTTAGCGGTGAATATTCGATGATCAAAGCGGCGGCACAACGTGGTTGGCTCGATGGCGAACGCGTGATGAAGGAAACCTTGCTGAGTATGAAGCGCGCGGGCGCAGATGTTATTTTATCGTACTTCGCTAAAGAGTTTGCGCAATTGATGAAAAGATAATCAAAGTGGATGCATAAGCATGTTGGAGTTGTTGTTTGGTTGTTGATGTTGGCAGGCGCTGCAAGTTCGCAGACCCTCAACCTTACGGATGAAGGCCGGCTTGTAGTGTATGACAAGATGCAGTATCTGCGCGATGAAAGCTGTACGCTCACTTTTACAGATATCATTAAGACCAAATTCAAATCAGTACCTGTTGATGCCACTCCAAATTTTGGATTTGACCATGCCGCATACTGGTTCAGGATAGACGTCAGGAACGAATCGTCATCAACGGACTGGTTGTTGGAGATCAATTTCTCTCCACTTGATCGTGTCGATTTCTTTATTCAGGATGAAACAGGTGCATGGATTAAAAAGACGACGGGCGATAGGTTCCCTATTGTCATCCGTGATATCACGCATCGCCACCCTGTATTCAACATTAATTTCCCATCTTCTTCACAACGCATGGCTTACCTGAGAATAGAAACAACTTCGTCGGTACAAGTGCCAGCAATATTCTGGCGACGGGATGTGTTCAGTCGCGTATCAAGTCATCTTCAATTTATTAACGGATTGTTTTATGGCGCCATGATACTGATGACGCTCTATCAGCTGTTCCTTTTCTTTTCCGTCAGAGACAAAATCACAATCTATTATGTGTTCACGTTGATCTCAATGACCAATATTGTCTCATTTTTTCAGGGTTACAACTTTCTCTATCTCCATCCTTATCACCCATTTCTCAATGACGTCTTTGCGGTTACATGCGGGACCTTGTTTGTGGTCTGTTCAACTTTACTCACGCGAACATTTCTGAATCTTCCGCATTTTAATAAATGGCTCGACTATGCCTTGTTGGCAAATATGGCGACCGATATTATTCTGAGCATTTCAATGTTGGTATTTTTTCATCAGATCTCATATAAGTATCATCATTACTTTATATTAAGTCATTGTGTGATTGCTTTCGTTAGCGCAGCTTATTGCTATAACAAAAAGTACAAGTCTGCTCTTTACTATATGGTCGCCTGGATTGCACCATTTCTTGCAGCGGCAACGTTCACGTTCAGCAATCTTGGTTTTATTCCTGGATTACTGAGTATGAACTATGCTGGGATAATGGCCGGATGTATACTTCAGACTTTGTTTATTTCATTAGCGATCGGCGATCGGTGGAGTTCAATAGAAAAAGAAAATCGCGCCGCGAAAGAACTTGAGCTTAAACGTGGTCAGGAAGAAAACGAACGTCTTGAAATGGAAGTGAGGCTGAGAACTTTTGAGATTCAGCAACAAAACCTTCAGCTGGAAGAAGTTAACAAAGTAAAGGATAAACTTTTTTCAGTCGTTTCCCATGACATCAAAGGACCCTTGAGCTCACTTCACCTTACGCTGAATCTTGCTAAGGCAGATGCGTTGAGCCTGGAAGAATTTCAACACATATCTGCAGAGTTGGATATGCGACTGGGAGAAACGACAGAGTTCATCGATAATCTGTTGCAATGGGCGAAGCTGCAGATGCGTGGCGAGACCTTCGAGCCTGACCGCGTTGATCTGGGGCTGCTCGCGGCGGAATCTATAAGACTTCTAGCGCATGAGTGCAGGCAGAAGAATATCACCGTGATCAACCATCTCCAGGGTTCGTTGGATGCTTACGCCGACATCAACATGATCAGGTCTGTGATGAGAAATCTTTTGACGAATGCCGCGAAGTTTACCCCAGCCTATGGGTCAATTACACTAAATGCCTATCGTGTTGATAACAGAATTATCATTTCAATCGCTGACACGGGGATCGGTATCCCCAAAACACACATCGACCTTCTGTTTACGTTAAACAGTATTACTACTGAAGGTACGCAAAGCGAAAAAGGCACCGGACTTGGGTTACTGCTCAGCAAAGAGTTTGTTGAAAAGAACAATGGAAAAATATGGGTAGAAACAGTCGTTAACAAAGGCACTACCTTCTTTTTCTCATTGCCCATTTTCAACGCACAGGTGATAGCTTCCCAGAGGGGCACTTGAGGAGTAAGTGCCGCCACGTCAGATAAAACACAGTTGATCGGGTGTTGTTACTTACCTTGCGAAACTTTGCATAATTCGCCGTCATGGACCTGACTCCAAAACTGGACCTCTTTTCGATTTTCATATTTCTGGGCATTATCCAGGGGATATTCTTGCTTGGCTTTTTCCTTACAGGTGACAATCTTAAAATAAAGTCCAATGTGTTTCATGGACTGATGTTATTCAGCATCGTGGCCTGCCTTGTCGAAATATTTCTTCAATACAGTGGGTATATAATTCACTGCCTGTACCTCGTGGATTTTTCTGAGGCATTTGGATTGGCAATTGGACCATGTTTCTATCTATTGGTCGTTAGTCAAACAGGAAAAAAAATTACCTGGAAACATTATCTGCATCTCGCGTTTCCTGTGGTGTATTTCTTTCTTCAGATGCCTTTTCTTATCCTTCCAGAGGACGCGAAGTACAATGCCTGGATTTACTCCTACCATCCCGACTGGCCATACAGAACATATCACAACACTTACGATCCCCGTCTCTTTTGGGTGACGGATCATTGTACTGAAGTTTCGATAACAAGTCTTTCCATATACTTCTTACTGGCAGGACGTGAGATATTTCTTTCATTTCGTCGTAAAGGCGAATCGTTCTTTAAAACATCAAACGGAGCACTGCAATTTCTACGCTGGGAGATATTACAAATGCTTTTTGCAACGGTCGGGATAGTATTTGTAAAGATATTTCACGAACACGATACGGGTGATCATCTTTTTGCAACCTACATCGCAGTGACGATTTATCTTACCAATTTTAGAATTATTAAAGACTCCGGTTTTTTCAGGCGTCCGTCACTGGCTGAAGTTCAAAAGTATAAAACGTCTGGAGTGACAACAGAAACACAAGATATCATTCTTAATAACCTTGTTGAACTGATGAATTCAAAGAAACCATTTCTTCAGCCCGACTTTTCATTGCCGTCGCTGGCGAAGCAATTGAATACCTCAGTACATGCGTTGTCGCAGGTGATCAATGAACGTACCGGGAGGAGTTTCTTTGAAATGACTGCCGAGTATCGTGTCAAGGAAGCGCAGTTGATCCTCAAGACAAGTCCACACTTCAAGATTGAAGAGATCGCTGAGCAGGTTGGATACAATTCAAAATCGGCGTTCAATACGTCTTTTAAGAAATACACAGGGAAGACGCCGTCGGAGTTTCGAAGTGGAGGAGGTCGATGAGGAATCCATTTTCACCACGAGGCGCAGAGAAATTGCTTTCGCGAAGTTGCTAAACTATTATAAACACAAGTCCTGTATTTTCTTTGCGCCTCTGCGCGTTAGCGGTGAAAAAATTCTTTCTAATCGAAGAGCCCCGACGACTTAGACGCAGGCGGTGCGATCTTCAAATGCTTATAAGCCCGCTCGGCAGCTTCACGGCCACGCGATGTTCTCTTCAGATAGCCTTCCTGAATAAGAAACGGCTCATAAACCTCTTCTATGGTCTCTGCTTCTTCGCCAACGGCAGTTGCTATGGTTGTAAGTCCAACGGGACCACCTTTGAATTTTTCGATGATCGTCAATAAGATACGATTATCCATATCATCAAGGCCATCCTGATCGACGTCAAGCGCCTTCAATGCGTATTGAGCAATCGCCATTGTGATGACGCCGTTTCCTTTGATCTGCGCAAAATCACGTGTTCGTCTTAGCAGGTTGTTGGCAATACGTGGTGTGCCGCGACTTCTTCTTGCAATTTCGAAAGAAGCATCATCCTCAATCGGTGTATTGATGATACCGGCCGAGCGGCGTACAATCTTGGTTAATAATGTTGAGTCATAATATTCAAGCCTGGCGTTGATCCCGAATCTTGCGCGTAGGGGTGCCGTTAATAGCCCCGCTCTAGTCGTAGCACCAATCAGCGTAAAAGGATTTAATCCGATCTGAACTGATCTCGCGTTGGGACCAGAATCAAGCATGATATCAATTCTGAAATCCTCCATCGCGGAATAAAGATATTCCTCAACAATGGGGTTCAGACGATGTATTTCATCAATGAAGAGAATGTCGTGTGGTTCAAGGTTGGTGAGTAATCCCGCCAGGTCACTTGGTTTGTCGAGAACAGGACCTGACGTGATCTTAATGCTGGACTCAAGCTCGTTGGCAATAATATGTGATAGCGTCGTCTTTCCAAGTCCCGGCGGACCATGCAGCAATACGTGGTCAAGTGACTCACCTCTCTGCTTTGCAGCCTGAACAAATATTTTTACGTTGTCAACTATCTTTTGCTGACCCGTAAAATCCTGAAAAGATAAAGGACGCAATGCCTTCTCAAGGTCTTTCTCGGCAGCGCCCTGCCCCCCTTCGCTCTCGCCTTTGAGATAATCTTCACGCATGACGGAAAGTTAGAATTTATTTACTGGAAGAACATCTCCAGATACAACAATGTTGCATTTGAATAATTTATTATAAATTCGACCCTTCAATGATACCCTTTACCAAAAGCCTGCATGTTCTTATTTTGATCACGTCGTTACCACTTAAAGGTATTGCTGCAATTGGCCCGGAGCCGATTCGTGTGATTGGCAAGACGATGGGTACAACCTATCACATCACTTACTTTGACGATCATCAAAGAGACTTTACGATATCAATTGATTCGCTTTTTCTGATGGTGAACAAATCCATCAATACCTATGACCAGACTTCAGAGGTGTCGGTTTTTAATCGCTCCGAAAGAGGAGTCAGTTTTAAACTTCCATATTTGTATCCGCCATTGGCGAAAGCGCAGGAAGTTTATCAAGCCTCTGATGGCGCCTTTGACCCTACCGTAATGCCGTTGGTGAACGCGTGGGGTTTTGGTCCCGAAACCGCGACTGACCCGGATTATCATCACGTTGACTCTATCCGAAACTTCGTTGGTTTCGACAAGATCTCGATCAGTCAAGATAGTGTTTCAAAGTCTGATCCCAGAGTTCAACTGGACTTCGGGGGCATCGGTCAGGGTTACGGTGCTGACGTCGTGAGTGATTATCTCCGTTCTAAAGGCATTCACAACTTTCTCGTGGAGTTGGGTGGCGAGGGAGTTGCGTCAGGTACAAATATTAAAACCAGGAAACCGTGGCAGGTTGGGATAACGGATCCGCAGTCAACTTTGGAAAATCAATTTTTAAAAGCTTACGTTTCCCTAACCGATCGATCGTTCACCACGGCAGGCAACTATTTCAATTATCGGATGACGGATGGCAAGCGATATTCACACACCATTGATCCATCCACTGGCTATCCTGCAGATCGAAATATTTTGAGCGCTTCAGTATTCTCTAAAGATTGCATGACTGCTGACGCGTGGGATACAGCATTCATGGTGATGGGTCATGAACGTGCGATCGAAGTCTTAAAGCATCACCCCGAGCTTGACGCGCTTATTCTGTATACAGGAGCCGATGGAAAGATAAAGTCATACGTAACACGCGGCATGAAACACAACATTAAAATTGAACCATAATCATGGTATTTAAACTCAGCGTTTTATTATTGACACCGTTACTTTCGGGCTTGCTCATTTACCTTATACCAAAAGGAAAGGAATCGAGTTTTAAATTGTTACTCGCATTTGCAGGCGCTTATCTTTTTGCAATCACCGTAATTCACATATTACCCGATCTGTTCAGAAGCCGATTGGATTTGAAGTTTACTGGTCTTGCCGTATTGGCAGGATTTTTTCTCCAGCAACTTCTCGAATATTTTACTTCAGGCGTTGAGCATGGTCACATGCATACCCATCAACACAGGAGTAAACAAGATCATGTATCGCATAGTCATTCATCACAGGGAAAATCTCTGAGTGCAATGGTATTGCTTTTTGCACTTTGTGTACATGCTTTTCTTGAAGGTGCTATGCTGGCGAAACCCGCTATTATTGGATCTTTCTATAACATCAACGCTATCCTGTTGGGAATTGCGTTGCATCGCGCACCTGCAGCTTTCGCATTGATGACAGTATTGTCGCATCAGCTTCGGTCAAGAATCAAAGCTTTGCCCCATCTTCTGGTGTTTTCACTTGCAGCTCCGTTAGGACTATTGTTTAGCACATACCTTGTGAACCAGGAAATTCTTTCTGCCGATGGATTATTGTACGTCTATGCTTTGGCAAGTGGTAATTTCCTGCACATCTCCACAACGATCGTCTTTGAAGGCAGCCCGGATCACAGATTCAACGCGCAGCGAATGTCAATGACACTTATTGGTACACTTGCCGCTGTTGCAGTAGAATTTATTATGTAGCTTCAGCACTTTATTACTTTGATAATATCGAAGGATGCTTGCCCGACTATTGAACTTTGCGACAGACAGAATTCACGAGCTTCCGGTATTGGTGCTGATGCCACACAGTCGGTGCAACTGTCGCTGTGTAATGTGTGACATCTGGAAAGCGAATCACAACAAAAAGGAAATTACGGTTGAAGAACTTCAAAAACACATCGCTGCATTTGAATCATTGGGCGTAAAGGAAATTGTTTTCTCCGGTGGCGAAGCCCTGATGCATTCCAATCTCTGGCGATTATGTCAGATGTTGCGTGATCGTAAAATCAAGCTTACATTGCTTTCAACAGGATTATTGCTCGAAAGAAATGTTTTAAAGATTCTGGAATACTTTAATGAAGTCATCATTTCCATCGATGGTAGTCAACCCGTTCATGATAAGATCAGAAACATTCCGAATGGTTTTGAAAAGTTATCCGCTGGAGTGAGGGCTTTAAAACTACATTCATTGTCTTTCAGAATTACAGCGCGTTGTGTACTGCAGAAGTTAAATTACTTTGACTTTCCCAATGTCGTAAAAGAAGTAAAAAATATTGGTATAGATCAGATTTCGTTTCTTGCTGCCGATGTGTCCACGGGTGCATTTAATCATGAGTCAATCATACCGGATGAAAGCGTTAGTCAGATTGCATTGAGCAGTGCTGAATGCGATTCATTTGAAACGATATTGGAGTCATCGTTTATTGAGTTGAAATCCGAATATGCGTCACTATTCATAGCGGAGCAACCTGATAAAATGAGAAGGCTGGTTCAATATTATAGAGCGATAAATGGTACAACATCATTTCCACGTGTTGTATGCAATGCACCCTGGGTTTCGGCAGTGCTCGAATCAGATGGAAGACTGATGCCTTGCTTTTTCCATGAGCCGTACGGGAGTATCTATGAAAACACCTTTAATGATGTTCTCAATTCCTCAAAGGCGATCCTATTTCGGAAAAAGCTGAACGTAAGCCGTGATCCGGTTTGCCAGAAATGCGTTTGCTCGCTGAAACTCCCTCGGATTTAATCTCTTCTAATTTCATACATCGGTTTGCGATCAGACACTGATCTGCATAAATTACTGTTAATACACAAAGCTGATTTTCTAATATTTCGGAGGGATTATGGCAGTTAATAGTTTACAGGTTGTTGATATCATTGAGGTAATGGAAAATTTCCTGGACAAAGTGCGCCCTCCGGAAGAGATGAGAAAAAAGCTCGATATCTCTTATAGAATAGAAGGTCAGAGCGTCGTTATTTTTGAAGTGCGTCCGAAATTCAGCGATCCAAAAAAAATGCATGAATCGCCTGTCGCGAAAGCCACCTACGTCAAGTCAACCGGTAACTGGAAAGTACATTGGATGCGAGCAAACCTGAAATGGGTTTATTATGAGCCTATGCCGTTGGTCAAGACATTGAAAGAATTTACGATTGAAGTGGATAAAGATTCACATGGGTGCTTCTGGGGATAGATTTATTTGGTGATTTAGTGGATGGGCGATTTGATGATTATCGGCGTCAATAATTTCACTTTACGTTCGCCAGCGTTGAATACTCTTTTGCCAGTTGATACGAAAATTCCTGCACTTCGCAGAAAGACTTTACACCAATGCGTTCGCATTTACCATTTGAGCTAACGTCAGCCGTATCGGCGAACAGGCCTGAAATACCATGCCTTACTAAAGTAATCAATTGCCTGACCACGCAAGTCGGTGGGATGGTCGGCGTCTCTTTAAAACTTCCGTCGGTTTTAAATGAGGACGATTTCAATTAAGAAACGCACTTGTACTTGTTGGAGTTATCCAAATTTTTGCATATTTGCTTAACAAAATATGAGGATATGGGAAAGGACTATCTCGGCGAATTCGAAGAAGTAATTCTTACACTTGTTGCTGCCATGCAGGAAGATGCCTATGGCGCCGCGATCACGGATGAGATAGAAACGAAACTCAACCGCGACGTTAACCTTAGCGCAGTGCATGTAACATTATACAGATTAGAAGATAAAGGATATATCAAATCGAAACTGGGAGGCGGAACCAACGAGCGTGGAGGCAGACGTAAAAGGATCTATACCATCACGGCTGCAGGGATGGCATTGCTGAAACAAATGAAAGAAGCCAGGCTTGAGCTTTGGAAAATGGTGCCTCAACTCAAAATTACGGGGGCATGAGACAAAAAAAAGCCACTTTTCAACGGCACTTCATGAATGCTCATGTTTATTCTGTTCTGCGGATACAACTACTAAAGCAAAACTCAGAATCTAATCGCATCTGAAGTTTTCGTCTAGCTTTACAATATACAGATCTATATTTCGCTATTGTGTGGGATGATTCGGGGGGATGATATTATTACTAACCTCTCATTATGTTTCGGATCGCTTTTTTCTCCTTAATTCTTCTTCTCGCTTCTCACGTCGCGATTGCTCAGGTAAAAAAAAAGAGTAGAGAGTATAACAAGGTGTTTCAACTTTCAATTTTCCCCGGTATCAGCACCAACGGGGTGAGTAGTGGCTCCTACTATAATTCATTTTCGTTAAATCTTTTCGGGGGATTGTCTGCCGGAAACCGTGTTCTGGAAATAGGACTGTTAACGAGTAACAATCTCAAGACCACCACCGGAATTCAATTTGCCGGATTGGCAAACATTGTCGGCTCAAACGCTTTTGTTAACCTAAGCCAATCCGAAGAACGTGCATTAATCAACAAAGAGGATTTTGAAGTCAATAGAAAGGGAATCCAAATTAGTGGACTTCTCAACTACGTTTTCAACCATGTTACAGGAATACAAATAAGTGGCGGGCTCAACGTTGTGGGCAATAATTTCAAAGGTCTTCAACTCGCTGGCATTGGTAACAGCGCGGGCGAAACGATGGTGGGGATACAGTTGGCAGGACTATATAATCTCTCCAAAGAATCAGTGAGCGGATTTCAGATCAGCTCGCTATTCAATTATACCGACGCGCAACTATCAGGCGTACAATTGGGATTAATCAACAAAGCACGTTGGATCAAAGGTGCTAAGTCGACACCGCCGACAAGAGCCAGGGGAATTCAACTCGGAATTTTTAATATCAGCAAGGGTATGGATTGCTGGCAGATAGGGCTTGTCAACATTGGCGGCGCTGTGCGTGGAAAGCAAATCGGATTAATCAACTTCTTTGAAAAGATGGGATCGAAGGAAAGGGTGCGCATGGGAACACCCATTGGTCTCTTAAACTTTGGATCTAGAGGCACTTATAACAGATTGTTCTTCAATGAAATTTACACATACAATTTTGAGCGCACCACTGGTAATTGCCTCAATTGTAGCTATGTCATGGGATCTGAAATGCCTTTTGAGGATAATAATCAAATATTTAATCAAAATGCACTCGTCGTTGGCTACGATGAGCGACAACGCACTTGGGGCTTCGGATGGGGATTTCAAAAAGTGTTATACAATAAGTTCTCAATCGTACCATCGCCACTGAACAGGAAGCGCGTCATAACTTACGGTGTAAAGTTCATGCACTTAAACAGATCGCTTAGCCTGGACAAGTCATTCAACTTGCTAAATCGTGTCAATGTAGAATACGGACGCAGGTTTAAGTTCCTCTATGTTTTCGCAGGAGTTTCGCTTAACTACTTCATTTTTGAATCGGCTGAAGTAGAGGATCCATATCACATCAGAAGTTACACGCATTATACTCCCAATTTAGGCCAGTACAGAACCAAGATATGGCCGGGGTATTCCGTCGGGTTTCAGTTTTAGGCAGCGTCTCCGTTCGTGACCATTAGCGTCCGTTTAGGTTATTCAATTAACGGGTATTGATCTACAATTTTATATTTGTAATATGAATTCGCTGCTTACAACGATTATTTGTATTTTCTGTTCGCTCGGCTGCGCGGCAGAAATTGTCCGGGATTCAATCAATGTTGAGGGTAACTATCGGACGTTCCAGTTTGTCAAACCTGTCAATACAAAGAACCCGGGTTTAGTGTTTGTACTTCATGGCTCAGGAGGAAGTGGAGCCGATCAGATGAAAGCCACATCAAGACTTCAAAGTGAGACAGCTTCAGAAGACGTGTTGTTCGTATATCCCGACGGTTACAAGCGATATTGGAATGAATGCCGCAAAGCCGCGAGTTCACTTGCCAACAAAATGGATATCAATGAAGGTGCATTCTTTGAAGGTATGATTCAGTATTTTAAATCGAAATACAATGCAAATGGGAATCACGTGTATGCTGTCGGAACTTCAGGTGGAGGACACATGTGTTATAAGCTAGCCATGACGTTGCCTGACAAGATTAGAGCAATTACAGCCATCATTGCCAATCTTCCGGCGGACGACAATATGGATTGCGCCGAAGCGAAAAAAGCCTTGCCAGTCATGATCGTCAATGGTACAGCTGATCCGCTCAACAAATATGAAGGTGGAATGATGAAGTCCGGAGATTTTATTATGGGAAATGTTCGTTCGACTGATAAGACATTTGCTTATTGGTCGTCACTGGCGGGGTATACGGGTGAGCCTGTAAAGTCACTATTGCCGGATACTGATCCGGCTGATGGGAAGACGATTGAGACGTATACTTTCAAAGCAAAGGCCAAACCGGAGGTGACTTTATTAAAAGTTATTGGGGGCAAACACGATTATCCCAATGATATTGATGTTCATCTTGAAGCGTGGAAATTTTTCAAACGTCAGATGTAGGGTTTGTAACTCGGCGGACTCCCGATATTAACTCCTTTTACTCCGCCATTCTGGATTTTATTACTCGCTTCTTAGCGACCTCGCCGGATTAGCATGCGCTGCCTTCAATGCCTGCGTACTCACAATCAACAATGCAAACACTAATGCAATCAATCCGGTCATTGGGAAAACCCACCACTCTACCGTAGTCCTGATCGTGTAACGCTCGAGGTACATGTTCATCAGCCACCATGCCAACGGAGCAAATATGAAAAAAGACAACACCACAAGTTTAGAAAAGTCCTTCGACATCAATCCCACCAAACCAGGAACTGTAGCGCCAAGCACTTTGCGTATACCAATTTCTTTCGTGCGTTGCTCTGCTGTGAAAGCTGCAAGTCCGAATAAACCTAATCCGGTGATCAAAATTGTTAGCCCTGCAAACAAGCTAGCCAGGGTGCTCGTAAGATTTATCGTTGTGAATTTCTTTTGGAATTCGACATCGGCAAATTTGTAATCGAACGGATATGCTGGGGCATGCTTCTCAAATATTTTTTGAATAGTGTTTAACGAAGCTTGCAAATCGTCAGTCTTTTTCAATCTGATGGACATCGCGTCAATCCATGTTTCATGGTAAATGATGAACATTGGTTTAACGGGCGTGAATGGATTATCCATTATTACGTCGTCAAATATACCAATAAGATTCCTTTTCTTTCCCCAGAGATCAAGCTCCGTTCCAATGGGATCTTTGAGATTCATTAAAGCTAAGCCGGCCTTATTGATGATAATAGCGGATGAGTCGCTCTTAAAATCCTCAGAGAAGTCGCGACCTTCAATGAGTTTGATTCCCATTGTTTTTATATAATCGTATTCAGCCGTAACAGTTGAGAAAATCACGCGGAGGTCTTCCGGTTTTCCGGGCCACCCTAGAAAATTATTCGAGGTTACTTCGGTGATTGAACTGTTTGATTTAGTAACCGACTCAACGACTCCTGAAGCCAATAGCTCCACCTTAAGTGGATGAAAGTCCTTGCGGACCTCATTCGTATAAGCAACTGAGATCAGATTCTCCTGATCATATCCAAGATTGCGCCCCTTCACCAATTGTATTTGCCTATAGATAACGATCGTTGAAATGATCAGCAGAATCGAAAACCCAAACTGCAAAGTGACTAAAACTTTCCGCGGTGTACTGGCACCTTTGCCAACGACAACTTTACCCTTCAACACTTTTACGGGTTCAAATGATGACAAGTAAAAAGCGGGATAGCTACCCGACACCACACCGGTAATCGTAATAAGACTTACTGCGAGTATCCAGAATGAAGATGAAGCATAGCCGATGATCAATTGTTTTTCAACAAGCTGGTTGTAGTAGGGCAAAAGTAGTTGCGCAAAAAGAATGGCGACAACAAAGGCGATGAATGAAATGAATGTCGACTCGCCAATAAATTGAAGTATCAATTCGTATTTTCTCGAACCGACACTTTTGCGAATCCCCACCTCACGTGCACGGCGTTCTGAGCGGGCCGTTGCTAGGTTCATGAAATTGATACAGGCAATGATAACGATGAATACACCGATGATGGTGAACATCTGTACGTAGTCATTCATTCCCCCCGTCTCGACGCCATTTTCGAAATTTGAAAATAATCTCCACCTCGACATTGGGTAAAGGAAGAATTCGTTCTTTGTGTCCTTCTCGCCGTGTTCAAAAAGCATTCCTTTGATCGATTTTTCGACGTCACCCTCGCGTGAGGGATCATCCAGTTCTACAAAAACCTGAAATGAATAGTTGCCCCAGTTTGTCATATTCTCCTTAACCCATGGGTTATGCACTTCACGATATTTCCATGGGATAAGAATGTCGAACTGAAAACTTGAGTTCTTTGGGATATCTTTCAAAACCCCGCTCACTTTAACGTCATTCTCATTATCAAGCCTGATGACTTTGTTGATCGGGTCTGCATCTCCAAAGAGTGCTTTGGCAGTCGATTCTGTGATTACGATATAAGATGGATCATTCAAAACCTGTATAGCGTTTCCTGATACGAGGGGGAACTCAAACATTTCGAGAAACTCCTGGCTTGCGAAATATCCGCGTTTCATAAGTCGGGTTTCGTTATTCATGGTCAGCAGGTGATCGCCACCCCAATCCATCACCGCTGAACGCTTAACATGATTGTCGGCGGTCTTCATGGCCTCATAAGTGGGCAGTGGTACTGAAGTCCAGGAGTTTATTTTACCGTCAAAGTTTGCGCTGACCCATACCTGATACAGCTTGTTTACCTTAGGCAGAAACTTGTCGAACGTTACTTCATCAGTGACCCATAGGAGTATCATGATGCTACAGGTAATACCAATGGAAAGCCCTGCGATATTGATAAACGAGTAGAATCCGTTTTTATAAAGATTTCTAAACGTAATAATAAAGTAGTTCCTGAACATAGTCCGTGCGTTATAGGATGGGTACTTGACTAATCCCAATTGGTTTCAAGTACCAATCAAGTTTTTTTGTAGTAAATAGACTTCTAACCTCACGTCGAGGTTGCACATTCTTCCGTCTTTTATCAAGTTTTCATTTAACCTCCGATGATCTTCGTGTAAAAAACACGATGCGCAAGCAACCTTTGGAAGGCCTGCCCAGTCTTATAGAAGATTATGTCCGGATTCGCTCACCACCTCATAAAGGTGGACACAGCAAGTATTAGAATCCTTCGATTAACGCAGCGTTAACGATGTTTTGCCCCGTGGCATATGAATTGAGTTAAATTTTCCACATTAAGATCTAAAGCCATTATGACCATCAAAAAATCTCTATTCATCTTCCTGATACTGTTCGTCAGCATTGGTGCTCAGGCACAGTGGGATGAAGGTGCCTTGTATATCACAAAGTCATTATCAAAAGAATCTATTAAGAGCGTGTATGCCAGAACATCTGGCGGTGAAATCGCAGTAACGGGCGGCCAGGAAAGTGAGGCCAGAATTGAAGTATATGTGAGGCCCAATAATAACCGTGAATCGCTAACAAAAGCTGAAATGAAGACAAGGATCGAAGACGTCTATGATCTGGAAGTCACTGCCTCTGGCGGAAAAATTACCGCCATCGCGAAGCCAAAAACATTCAATCTGAGTTCCAGAAAAACACTCAACATTGCGTTTAAAATTTATGTGCCCAAGAACACTTCGACAGATTTGAGCACCAGCGGGGGTAGTATACACCTGACGGGTTTATCAGGACAACAGAATTTCAGCACCAGTGGCGGTGGTTTAGATCTTGATCAGCTGAGTGGCAAAATAAATGGAAAAACATCTGGTGGCGGAATCTCAATTAGCAATTGCAACGACGATATCAATGTGTCGACCAGCGGTGGTAGTATTGATGCCGAAAACTGTAGCGGTATGATTAGATTGTCGACTTCCGGTGGAACGATCAATCTTACCAAACTGAAGGGTACTATTGACGCAGCGACGAGTGGGGGCACAGTACGTGCTTCGGAAATTAGCGGCGAAATTAAGGCGCACACTTCCGGCGGTTCAATCAAACTCCGTGAGATGGCAGGTAATGTTGATGTATCTACCAGCGGTGGTAACATCGATATGGAAATTGATGAACTCGGAAAGTATATTACTGCTTCAAATTCAGGCGGAAATATTGAATTGAAGTTGCCGAAAAATAAAGGTGCCGACCTCAGACTCAGAGCCGATAACATCCGTCTTGAAAATATTGAGAATTTCTCTGGTGATAAAGAAGAACACAAAGTGAACGGAAAGATCAACGGCGGCGGTGCAATGGTAGATGTTTCGACCAGCGGTACGATAACCCTTGGGGTACACTAAGGAATAGTCCTTGGTGTTTAGGCTTGAGTATTTAGTACTAACTGCGAAGGATTATATTTTCAATTGAAAGATGTAATCTTTTTCGTCGAACAGTACATCCTTTTCCCGAAGCATTTCAAATGAAATATTTTGCGTATCAGCAATCTGTTTGATGGTATTAATATCACTTCCCTTTGTAAGCACCATGATCACAAGGGAGTTTTGGTGAACGTATGGGGTTATAGTTGCGAATAGCTTCTTAAAGTATTCAAAATTCATTCCACAGTACCACGCATATTGCGCATCGTTGACAGGGTCACCAGCATAGTATGGTGGATTGATAACAACAATATCAAACTTCTGAAACGGAATTGACTCAAAGAGATCAGAATGCAGAATGGATATCGAGACTTTATTGGCGGCTGCGTTTCGTGTGGTATTCTCAATTGCCGCAGTGCTAATGTCGGTAGCCATTACGTTGGCTCCGTGCTTTGCCGATACGATCGAGATCAGCCCCGAACCGCAGCCCAGTTCAAGTAGCCTTTTGCCTCTCAGGTCTTGTTCGTCCAGAAGTTCGAGAAGGAATTTGGTGCTATAGAAAATGCCTGGATGGAATACGCCAGGCGTCACCGTTACCGAAGTACCCCTATAGCGAAACGATCGCTCTTTTCGAAGGTACCACTGCGTTAACGGGACGAGAAAGACGGAAGCAATCCTTTTGAATAATTTCCGCATGATCACTCCATCACGAACCCTTCAATATCTGGTTGGCGGTATCTCCAAAGCCGTTGCAGTACTTTTATTTCGTAAGGTGCCCGGAAAATGTTCTTCTGATAACGAAAGGTTGAAATCAATTTCATTACCTGACGCTTGAAGGGTGACATCCGAAAATCTGAAACCGTTGGATATTGCGCATTTAATACCGTCTCAAAACCATGGATCTTATCCACCATCTCAGCGGTTAGCCATGGCGTTAATGGATTTTTGCGCAGATCAAAATTTTGCCACATCGGATCGAGCCATTCTTCCAGCCTTTCAGGAAATCGAAAACCTGCGTCCGTTACCTTTTTGTAAAGTTCAGATCCTTCAGTAGCAACTGGACTGTAAACGTATATAATAATCTCTGTTTCGGGATTGATTTCTTTAATCTGCTTGATATAGGCGATATCTGCATCGATTTGCTGCATCACTTTCTCAGGCGTCTCTCCCGGAAAGCCAAGAACAAAAGAATACTCGGGGATGATGCCAAATTTTTTCATCCTTCCAGCAAACAGTTTCATTTGAGCAACGGTCTGCGTTCCACCCTTATCCATTTGTTTTAGCAAATCATCGTTGCTGGTCTCAGCACCAAAGAAGATCATGGAGCATCCGGCGTCACGCATGATTTCAAGTGATTTGTCACTGTACTTATCAATGGTGTCAATGCGACCTTCTCCCCACCATCTGATTTTTTCAGGCGCTATCAACTTTGAGAACTCAACAGTCCGTTTTTCAGACACAAAGAAGTTGTTATCATGAAACTCAACTGCGTTTGCCCCGTGTGTATCGATCAGATACTTAACATCCTTGTAGACAAAGCCTGCAGATTTAGCTTTCCATCGGGCATTGTACAACGGTACGACTGCACAAAATGAGCATGTAAACGGGCAGCCCATGCTTGAATGATACGAAGCTGTTTTCGTACCAAGAAATGTTTTACCGAGATATCGGCTCAAAGGATATTGCTGATCAAGAAAGGTGTAGGGCAACGGTGGTAATGCATCCTGATCCTGAAGTATAGCCATCGGAGTTTTCTTTATTCCATCAGGACTTCTGAAAATAAGATTCTTGATATCGTCGATTGGGGTGCCCCTTTCAAGGGCTAACAGCAACGCTGGAAACGCTTCGTCACCCGGTCCGTTAATGATATAGTCGACCGCAACAGAATTGAGAACTGATTTATACTGGTTGGCAGCAAAATATCCACCCCACACCACGACTTTCCCAGGATAGTCTGCCTTTATACGTTTCGAATATGGGATTGCTTGACGAAGCTGTGGGCCAGGCATGACAGTAAACCCCACGTATTTATACTCGCCAGTGTCAAGATATTTTTTAATCTTTATCCACGGATCGGATTCGAGATTGCCATCCACTAAAACATAATCAAATTTGCCATGGATCGATGCGCTAACTTGTAGTATCGAGTTAGGAATACGATGCTTCGCCCTCGCGCTTTTTGGATTGAATAAAATGACCTTGTTCACTGTTTTAAATGTAATAAAATATCAACGCGCAACCGTTCTACCCGTGTAACCAGAAAGTTACGTTGAACTTTAGCGATTCGTGTTTAATTTTAGAAAAAAACAACTTTGTCGATCAAACAGTTTATAAAAAAATCGTTGACCGGAATCTCTATTTCTAGGGAATATTGTTGCATTGATCTTAAATCCTTTCATGATGGTTTATCTGTATTTGCCAAGGTGCATCAATCTATAGCTGACGTCACAACCTCACACATCTTCCTGGGATATAAGCCGCTGATCATAGCGTTACCGGTATTGAAGACCAGTGAAGCAAACGGTTTTTTAAATAGCTCTGACAAGGTTACACTGCATTTTGAATTGAATCGTGGCGTTTCTAATGACCCTGACGATAAAATGAGTAAATCGGTTGCCACACTAGAGCTTTATAAATTGGAGACCAGATCTTTTGATTCACATGCATTACTGATTTACGAAGGAATTTGCGGAGATCATTCATTCTTATCGCCATGGCATAAATTTGTTAACCATCAGCGGGAAAAAATTGAAAAGCGGGAGCCGGGAAATGTTGGATTACCTGCAAACCTTCTTGATCAGGTTCAAATTGCTTATGCTGTTCCCAGAAAAATTTCGGTGATCACGGTGGGCAATAATTCGATATTTAACATGTTCCCCACGGACCTTTTCGGCGAGATCAATTGTACAAAATATGTCAGCTCTTTGCGCGTCGGCGGAAGAGCAACTCAGCAGGTCGAAGAAATAAAGAATGTTGTTTTCTCTGATGTCGATATTTCTTCCTTCAGAAAAGTGTACGACATGGGTAAAAATCATATGAGGGACTTACGGGAGGCAACCTCATTTGACCTGGCTACGTCAAGATCAGAAAAGTTCGGCTTTATTTTGCCTGAATCATTTACCAGGTACCGCGAGATGAGATTATTAGAATCATGGGAACATGGTATGCATCGAATTCATTTTTATGATGTGATCAACCAAGTGAATTCACCTGGTAGTACATCTGAACTTGCACATATTCATAGACTATACGCGGGCTGGCGTGAGAAAATGGGATTGAAAACTGATTTGTACCTCAGATAGCAACATGCGAGTTGTTCATCTTTCGTATGTGATGGTCAAAGAATATAGCGATCCCGAAATATGGCTTCGTCGAATTAACTTCTTCGTACTTCTGTTGGAAAAAATGTCAATTGATCATGAGATCATCAGCATGCATTGTATTAACTATTCTGGCACGCTTCGAAAAGGAAACGTCGCATATCATTTCTTAAAGAGAAGCGGGGGTGCATTTTCGTTGGCGTCGGAAGTAAATAATTATGCGATTGGATTAAGACCAGACATCATTATTGTTCATGGATTTCATTTCCCATTGCAAGTTTTATCACTCATGCAAAAACGGCAACGCACAATGAGTATAATCATTCAGCATCATGCCGAACAGCCGTTGAGACATTATAAGGCGTTACTCCAGCGCTTTGTAGATCCGTGTATATCAGCATATTTATTTACTTCGAAGGATCAGGCGCGGCCATGGGTGGAACAAGGCCTAATTGCAAGTCAGGATAAAGTTTTTGAGATTATGGAAGTCCCCTCTGTATTTCTTCCCATTGATCGCCAGAAGGCAAGGTTGCGAACCGGCGTAACAGAAAGGTTGGTTTATCTCTGGGTTGGACGTTTTGATGACAATAAGGATCCATTTACATTGATCAAAGGTTTCATTTCGTTTGCCATATCTAACCCGGATGTTATCCTTTACGTTGTCTTTCGCGGAGGGAATTTATTGAATGATGTGCAGCAATTTCTGGCACAAAGCGACCTTAATCAAAAAATCAGAATAGTCGGAGAAGTATCGCATGAGGATTTGTTGTATTGGTATAACAGTGTTGACTTCATTATTTCCACTTCGCACTATGAAGGGAGTGGCGTTGCTGTAACGGAAGGAATGTCTTGTGGCTGTATTCCAATTCTGACGAACATACACTCTTTTTGCAAAATGACAAATAATATGAGTTTTGGTAAATTCTTTGATCCGGGTAATGTTGACCAACTCTCAGAAGCACTGGAGAAGACGACGTCTCTTGATGTCGTGTCAGAACGGAAAAAGGTTTTATCTTATTATCAAAGTACGCTCTCGGCAAAGGCAATATCAACAGGAATATTGTCGGTATGTGATCGGGTAATCAACATAAGCCCGGAGAAGTGACAAACGAAAAGATCAGAGTGGCTTTGATTGTGCCGGGCGGTATAGCCACCGGGAAGGACAACATCGGTGTTCCGGTGCTTGAACGACTTGTGAGACTTCTGTCCATTCAATTTGAAGTCACTGTTTTTTCATTATTTAGAACGAATGATGACTTCGTTGCTAACACTTTTGAACTGGTCGGTGTGTCAGGCAACGGTTCGCTATCAAAATTCAAAAAATGTTCTGATGCCTTTCGTAACCGACATCACAAAAAGCCATATCAAGTCGTGCATGGATTTTGGGCAATGCCATCCGGCTTCTTCGCAGTGCTGATTGGCAAACGCTATGGAATAAAAAGTATAGTGAGTGTTCTGGGAGGAGATGCCATATCACTTCCGGAGATCAACTATGGTCAGCTTCAACGATGGCTCCCCCGGAAACTTATTGTATGGACGCTTGCTAATGCAAGTGAAGTGACAACGCTCACAAAGTATTTATGGGATAATCTGTTGAACGTCGGTTTAGGTAAACGTAAGGTCAATGTCATTCCATGGGGGATTGATGTTTCGCAGTTCAGTTATTCAACTAAGAATATTGGTAGTCCTGTCAGATTTTTGCACGTTGCAAATTTGCATCCCGTAAAGGATCAGTTTACGCTGCTCAGAGCGTTTAAGTTAATAAGTGAGAGTTCTTACGCAACCTTGAAAATCATTGGCGAGGGACTGTTATCTGCTGAGGTTAGAAAACTGACTACCGAACTTAACCTGGATAACAAGGTTTCTTTTATCGACCCGATGCCGTATGAGAAACTTCCGGAACACTATGCAACAGCAGACATTCTCCTGCACACTTCTCTCTCTGAAGGGCAAAGTGAAGTAGTTACAGAGGCAATGAGTAGCGGTGTCGTTGTGTGTGGCACAGCGGTTGGGCTCATATATGATAAGCCCGAAATTTGTGTTGGAGTAAAGGTTGGCGACTATGAAAGTCTTGCGATGAAAGTACTACAGCTCCTCAAAGATACCCAGCGCATGAACCAGTTGAAAAAGGAAGCACATATTTGGGCCATGGAGCATGATATCGATTGGACAACAAAGATGTATGCCGCGCTGTATCAACCGTAGCGATCCTGCGGTTTGGCAACGACGGCGATAAGGCAATAATTTAATTTTAAACTCATTTGCGGTCCTTTGCGTTGTCAGTGATTGGCGGTGAGAACTTACGTTCAGAACAAAGACTGACACAATCTGACATAACCTTTGTACTTGAAGGGATTCATTTTGATATAAGTGCCAAAAGTGTTTATCGCCTCTTTACGTCTCAGTCGTTTTCGATACAGTAGCCCAAGTTTATAGTATTGCTTTGAAGCAACCAAGTTGAACTCATAGTCATTCAATAACTTCAATTGCTTCAGCTTCCCAAGCATGTCTATATGTTCCAGGCAGAGCGCAAATTCGCGGGCGCTCGAAGTATTTTTCTCATGCTTTCTGATCCTGGTAAGAATTTCTCCCGTAAAAATTCCATCGGTCATCGAAGCTAACTTGAAGAAGAAGAATGCGTCACCACTCGGAATAACAGAATCCATTGCGCTTTTTTTCTCAATGGCTGCCTTTTTGAAAAGAAGTGTAGTCAGATACACGACAAATCGTTCTTCGATCAACTGGGCCTTCATCATGTTTCCAACAAACAGATGTTCCATTGACGGTGGAGATATTGCACCCTCCCCGAATTGTTCTCCATGGGTCAGACAAAAGGATGCTTGTGGGTACAGGGCTAGCAACTTCATCTGTATTTCAAGTTTAGTCGGCAACCAATAATCATCAGAATCAAGAAATGATAGAAAATCACCTTTAGCCTGGTCTATTCCAAACTCCCTGACGTTACCAATGGACCCCGTGTGTTTCCGGTAAAAGTACTTGACTCGGGAATCTTTGAAGGCGCCAACCACTTTTCGGGTATCGTCGGTTGAGCCATCGTCGACAATAATAACCTCCAATGCATTCCAGGTTTGACTCAATACGCTTTGTACTGCTTCAGTGAGAAAGTGGACCCGGTTATAAGTCGGGATAATGACGCTCACAAGATTATCTTTGCTCATAAGGAAGATTCGGCAACAGAAGGTTTCTCATGAAGATTTCCATTTTCAAGCGTAAGAACACGATCGAAATGTTTTAACAAATCCTGGCGATGTGTTATCATCACAATGGTTTTCTTCGCTTTCGAGAGACCATGGATAGTTTTAATGATTTCTGTTTCGGTGATCGCATCGAGGTGATTGGTAATTTCATCAAAAAGCAATACCGGCGCATCGGTGTAAAGTGCGCGGGCCAACGCGATTCTTTGTCGCTGTCCACCTGACAGCTGAATTCCTTTTTCCCCGATGTTTGTATGTATACCGTTGGGATATTGTTTCACGATATGACGCATGTCGACGAGGGTTAACGCGATCCAGATTTTGTCGATGCTATAATTTTCGGGAGCATGACCAAAGGCAATATTTTCTGAAATTGTTCCGTCGATGATGTATGGGTTTTGTGCTACATATGCAAACAGTGTCTTCCAGGAAGGATCGTTGTTGTTGATCAATTCGCTATCGAGTAATAATTCGCCTTGCCTTAACTCCAGCAGCTGAAGGATTAACATCAGCAGCGTTGTTTTTCCCGAGCCCGACTTCCCAACCAGCCCGAGCTTTTCTCCTTTATGAATATTGAATGAAATATCATTGAGGACGCTTACACCAGTTCTGTATTCAAACGCAATATTTCGCAGCTCGATTTGATCTTCAAATGTTCTTGAGGGAGCTGGCGGAGGTAGCAATTTTTCCGTGTCTTTGTTTAACGGTTTAAGCTCTTCAAACAAGTAAGCATGTGTACGAAGTTGAAATGATGCATTGAGTAATCTGTTGATCGACGGGAAAATTCTGAAACTAACACCCGCATAGATACTGAGCAACGTTATCGTATGACTGTATGCCTGCGACGTCAATACTGAATAGATCACGATGGAGCAAATCACCACGGCGGCTATGGTTTCCGTTGTTCGCGAGGACCGTGTTTGGACTATGTGTTCATTTCGCATGGTTTCCGAAAGGGCCATGCTGGCATCTTTAAATTTCTGTTCAAAGAAATCCTGCTTTCCAAACGCCTTGATGTCAGGCAGGCCCTCTACAATCTGCAAAGCATATTTCATCGTTTTGGGGTATTGATCTTTCAGAGACCTACCCAGTGCTTCAAGGTGCTTTCTCCTGAATCTGTATACGATCATTATAGGCAATAGTATAATCAGAAGGAATATAAAAATCTTAACATCATAAACTGTGGCAGATGTTACTAGGAACATTGTCACCAATCCTTCAGAAACAAGAATCGTCATTGGCATCACGATATTATTAGCAAACGCCAAGGGTAAATTGGTGATTCGGTTGAGCTCTTTGCTAAAATCACCCGTTGTAAAGGTGACGTAGTCAAGCTGGGCGTAACGCGACACCATTCTTTGTGATAACTCGCTTCCAATATTGAATATGTATCGGGCTTTGTATTGAGTGATCCATTGCGCCAGAATATTTTTTAATAGGATGATCACTAGCACGGCCAGCGTCATGTATACAATAAATGTTGCGGCGGATGAGCATCGCAGAAATGTATAAAGATTATTGAGTGCTACGTTGGTTCGGATATACTCAGGACTAATAACGAGAATGATAAGGGGTAGAAACAGCGCGAGACTGAAAAAATCCAATATTGCATTAATACACATCAGAAAAGCTACACGAATTCCATCGCGGCGTTGCTGTAGGGTGAGAAACCCAATCAATGAAATCAATATTGTTTTAAAAAAAATCAATTTTAATAAAGCGAGATGATTCGTTTTAATGTTGAATGACGATCCACGGAAAGATACGCATTGCGCCAGGCCTGAACAATCGTTCCACTTTGGCTATCCATGAATGCGGATGGTATTGAATCTGCCAGTCAAATTCTTTAAAGTGTTTGAATTGGTGATGAAAGTAATATTGATTCATCACACCGACACCACTTTCTTTGAAGTGGTGAGCACTTCTTTGGTTGGAATATATTGGACTATCGACTATATGGATTTTGCCGCCGCATGTAAATAACTGCAGCGGGCTGTTCCGTATTGCCGAAACATCTGGAAAGTATTGATTGCTGCCGGCAGAATTATGAAGTTGAATCTATCAGATTCAAGATTCAGTGTAAAGACTTCACCATATACAAAACTCAAATTCGTGTCACTTTCAAATATCTTTGCACCCTGGATCAGTTATGTTCTATTGTTATCAATACAACACACTTCAGTCTTCGCGAGGTTGTGAGATAGCCATGCGTTTCCGCGGACAACTTCAAGTACGGAATGTGTTTTTTGCATTCCTTGTTGATACATTGTGTTAAGTGTAAGCGTATTTGATCGCACAGTCCAGTCTTTTTTTTGAGGATGTTCATTGGGTTCTTCGGGAAGATTTCTAACAAATTCATCGGGATAATTCCTACTCTCTACGCTTCGCAGGGTTTCATACCTTTTTTGAAATTCAGAGTATCCACTTTGAATATTTCTTTGCTCGAAGAGATTGTCGCGGAAGGTAAGGTGCTCATTTTTGATCAGTTGATCTCGCAATGTCATCGATTTTGATTGATATATTGGAAAGTAACGATAATGTGATCAGCCCATTGGTTGAACGGAAATGAATTCCTAAAAAGGGTATCGGCCTTTCTTAGTGCAGCATAAGCTGACGGATGTTGTGTTACGAATTTTGTTGAGCCAGGTGTTGGCGACAACGCGCCCAGACCTTCACTTCGAATAAACTTGAACCCGTAGGGAAATGACTTTTTTATTGCAGACAAACTGTGATAATAGGTCTTGAAATATTCACCTTCGAGATGCGCTAACACGCCATCCTTTTTCAGCCGTCGAAATGCCTGCTTGAACTGACCTTTGAATATCCACAGAAATTCCCAGATACAGACAGGTGGCATGATCACGAACGTGACATACGCGTTTTGATTGAGAAGCGCTGGAAGGTGTTTGGTTACTCGTGAAAGATCTTTGATGCAGTTAAGTCCACCGAAGTTAGAAAAGACATAATCAAATCTCGCGTCGGTTATCCGATCAAGATTGTCGTACGACACTTGCTGGCATGTAACACGTTCCCGACCCGGTGCTGCTTCGGTTTTTCTTACGATTGCATCGATCATTCCTGTGGAGAGATCGGTAGCATGCACCCGATGACCGGCATTGGCGAACCTGAAGGCGTCTATTCCGGTTCCGGCATTCAATTCGAGGATGTAACTCGGTACCGGCAGAAATTCGTCGACATGATGATAGATCTGAAGACGCATGTCTCTGAGGATAATGTTCGCGTCATCTTCTGCGTCAAAATGTGAGGATTGTTTACTAAAGGCGCGGTTTACCGTTCCGAGATGATCGGTTTGACTTCGCGTAATATTTTCGTTGACATGCACGGGTTCACTTCAGCTGCAGGTCGATTAGATAATGGTCTGACATCATCGACAGAAAGGGAATTTTTTCGAAGCGTCTGCCAAAACGAGAAAGTCGGAATAGCAAGCCTTTGCGCTTTACGAAATGTTTTTCCAGGTTAACTGGCGGAGTTGAGAATCCGATCGGCAAGGTTCGAACGACTTTGAATCTATGGCCAGACCACTTTCTGATCTGTGAAGGGTTGTAATACCATGATTTAAAGCTGGCGCCCTGAAAATTCACCATCACCTCTTTGCTGGTAGCTCTTCTAAATGCTTGACTGAACCTGAATTTGCCAAGTAGATAAGAACTTTCCCAGAGGCAGAATTTTGGCATCAGTACACCAATGAATCTTCCTCCTGGTGCCAGGATCGAAGGTATCTTGTGCAACAGTCGAACCAGCGACTCTGGGCTAATGCAGTTTAACCCTCCGAAATTTGAGAATATGAGGTCGAACTTCTTATTGAAAACTGTCTCGTCAAAACTTTCAGGATCCAGGAATTGTGAGCTGATCCGATTCTGGAGGGAATATTGATTTGAATTTTGGTTTGTCACCTTATTCATCTCTTCAGAAATATCGGTAGCCACGAGATTTACCCCTTTTTCACTAAACAGAAGCGTATCTTCTACCGATCCGGAATTTAATTCCAATATCTCAAGGCTATTAAGCGTAGGAGTAATTTTCTGAAGGTATCGCCAAACCTGTTTGCGCTGTAGTTGCCCAATTACACTCCTCGCGTACAAGGAATCGTATGTCGCAATGTGATCAAAAGGCACTGCCATTATGCAATATCTTAAAATTGTTCCCGACTAATTTAAACCGAGGTGCAAGGTTTGGGCCTTTGTATAAAATGCCCAGTCATGGACTGAGTCTTTCAATACACCTTGTGAAGTAAAGCCAATATATATATTTGTCGGATTATCATCGCGACATCCGTTCAGTTTTTTGAAGCGTGCTCAAGGTTTGCCAGCCTCAAACGCTTGACCAATGAGTCGAGCAAGTAGTAAAACGTTGCAATTCCTGACCTTACGTCTCTTTTGGTTAGACGAAAAGGATCAGAAAAGAGTTTCTTAATTGCCCGATAACCTTTGCGTTTTCTGTATTCCGTATGAACGTATCGGTGAAGTTCTTTATAAAAACTATTGCTGTACGTAGTCTTAAACATCGCAGCCAGATCGTCTGAGTCGGCCCAGTTTTGCTTCAACTCAAGCTGATTTTTTACTTTTTCGTAAAACACGGTCCCTGGCAAAGGGTAGGAGACGGAAATTCCTATTTCATCAGGCATCAATTCCAGCACCATTTTCAATGTAGCATCAATATCCTCCCGCTCTTCACCCAGATATCCGAACTGAAGAAAAAACCCAACAGCGATTCCGCGGATCTTTAGTTTTCTTGTTGCTTCATGAATTTGAGAGATGGTCGTTCCCTTATCCATGGCATCAAGTATTTTTTGTGAACCAGATTCAGCACCAACCCATACCGTTTCTGCTCCCGACTCGGATAAGGCATCCAATGTCTCATTGTCTAGTAGTAAATCAACCCGAGATTGAATCTTATACCTGAACTGCAGATGTTTTTCTTTCACGATCTGATTGAATTGCGCGACCCAACCCGGCTTCAATCCAAAGATATCATCGGACATCCAGAAATGATCAGGTGAGTATTGCTTTATCAGGAATTCCATTTCAGTTAGAACGTGTTTTGGCGACCTTGAAGTATATCGATTTCCATAAATAGGCTTAGCACACCAATTACATTTGAAGGGACACCCACGTGTTGTTGCGATATTTAGAGAAAAATACCCATGGGTTTCATTCCAGATTTTCCGGTAAGCCTCTACGTCGACAAGATCCCAAGCTGGCAGCGGTAGTGTATCCAGATCTTTAAGAACAGTTCGTGGCTTGAAGTTAACCTCACCCGGATAGACAACGCCTTCGATGATGTCACTGCTTCTATTATCGATATTTTGCACCAGCTGAAGTAATGTAATTTCTCCTTCTCCTTTCACGACGAAATCAACCCCCTTGTCAAAATACTTCGCGTGATGATCTGCGGCATCGGAACTCGATACGATTACAGCACAACCCTGCATCTTGCTAACTTCAATTATATGAAATGCGGCTTCGCGCATTACTGTCAGGCACATCTTTGTGAGATAATTAAATCCGTCATCGTAGATCACCACGACATCAGGCTGTTCACGTTTTACAATGGTGTCAATCGCCGATGGACCATCTTCAAGATTTGTGTCAAAGAATATAATCTGATGTCCCGCCTGTCTGAGTACTGCAGCTGCCAGAATTGTTCCAAGCGGAGGATAAGGCTGTTTAAAACGCCATTGTTTGTAATCCAGTTTGTAAAAGTATGAATGCGTTACGAGAACTTTCATACAGCTGATTTTGTAACCTGGTACGAATAGAATTCAGTTAATCTCAGCTGTACGCCATCAATTTTTTGTTGATAGACTGTCAGCACCTTCTTCTGAAAATTCCTAGGATGATTTTTGGATACGTGTTCGTTTGATTTGAAAACTACATCAAAGTCGCCCTTATTATATTCCTTTTCATAAAGACGTTTCCATCTCATGGCAGTAAGCTCCCTGAATTGATCATTGAGTTTTTTCGGAGAGCAGTGATCAATCACACATTCTAACAATTTCTTAACACCTTTAGCGCGTGATTTTGGTACGCCGTTCAATGATTTTTTTTGCCAGTTAGGAAGATACTCTCGCAACCAAAGATTACTGCGCACAAGTTTGTCGTACTCTTCGGCGCCATAAAAAGGGATCAGAGTCGCCAGTTCTGTAGCGGTAAAGATATTTTCCTCGGCGATCTTAGGATTATCACTGTCAACAAAATAGTTGACACAGAAATTTTTGTGACTACCAAAAAGGAAGATTCTTTTGAACACCACAAGGAGCATCCTGGTAATCCATAGTCGACCCGACGCTGTGATGATGAAGAAGTCGAGATCTGATTTCTCGTCCATGTATCCTTTTGACAACGATCCCGAAATTAAAACGCCACGAACGAATGGAAAGTTTGAAATGAAGCGCGCCCATCTCATTGCCATAGGCATATGCTTCGCTGCTTCGATGTTTCCTTTCAATCGTCTCGAAACCTTTTCATTGTCGTCATGAAGACTATAAAAATCTTCTATTTTAGAAACAATGCTGTGGGCGGTAAGTTCATCTAGTGCTCCCTGAACCTCATCACGCATAAATCCACTGATTCCCATGAAGGCAATGACTTCATCAATCTTCAGCGGATATTTGAATATGTCAAAGTAGACTATCGTATTAACAACAGTCTCGCGTAGTATTCGAGAATAAAATCTCTTTTCCGCTCCGGAAATTCTTTCGACATTCATAACTGTGGAGTTCAGCTTTAATGGGTAGGCAAAATTGTTGCTCCCGAGGGTGAATCAGGCCAATAAATTACAAGACCATACTCTAAATTCAATGAGGATTAGAGTTTTAAATTGGGTCAAAAGTGTAGCAATGAAATTGTCACTTTTATTTCTATGGGGAGGCATCCCTTTTGCAACAATTGTCGTCTAGAAGGCTCACATCTGGAGATCTGGTCTCAAAGTGTAATTTTCACTAAGCACCAATACACGACATGCGTTGCTGGTTTGCCACCAAACGATTTAGCGTTCTTGCGTTAATATCAATACGCTCTTTGTCTGTAGTCCATCCCCATTTATTAAAATAACGTATGGCACTATTTATATTGTGAATGAGCAGGCTAACCTTTTTGTACGAGCCGCGTTCGTGGTGATGATAAATAGTAGCTAGTGGATAGAAGACAGTGCGGGCGACTTTGTGAATTCGTCTAGACAGATCAACATCTTCGGTGTATAGAAAAAATCTCTCATCGAATAGTCCAACTTGTTGAAGCGTAGATGTCCTCAGAAACATGAAACATCCTGATAGAAACGGAACGTCTACGATATCTTTATAACCGGTACAATGCAGTTCATAAGTATAATTTAACTTTTTGAGTGTAGCGGCGCTGAGCCAAAGGAATCTTCGCATAATCAGTGTTCGCGGTGAAGGCAAAAGTTTGCAAAGGGGTTGTAAACGTCCATCGGGATAAAGCACTTTAGGCATTACGAGTCCGATTTCAGGCTCATCCTGCATAAATTGATAACACTTTGCAATAACATCCTTATCAAAATAAACATCCGGATTCAATACAAGATGGTACTTCGTCGTTGCAATGATTTGTTTGATTGCAATATTGTGACCTGCGCCGAACCCAACATTATTGCCATTTAAAATATAAGTGATTCTGGGATGGGAGGAAAAATACTTAAGCTCGTCGGTAGGAGAGTTATCGATAATAAATAGTCGTGATTCCACAGTTGCACTTAAAAAACTATGAATCGCGTGCGCCAGAACGCGGGCTGAATTCTTATAAAGAACTATCGACGCACTCAAATCTTTCATGTGGGAGGCCAACGTACTTGGCTGTCGGATGTCGGGATGAAATTTAAGTAATTTATGCTCATGTGTTCATCACACGCTTGAAACATGTTTGAATTTCCGGAAAAAGGATAGAATTTGGTGGCGGCTATTGTAACTAAAACCAGGACTAAATTCCAATGAGCATCATTCATTCTGAAAAGGATTATCAGGAACAGTATAAGTTGAGCATTTCAGATCCGGAAAAATTCTGGAATAACATTGCTTCTGAATTTACATGGAAGAAGAAGTGGGATAAAACCCTGGAATGGGACTTCAATAAACCGGAAGTAAAATGGTTTGTCGGTGGTAAGCTCAATATTACTGAAAACTGCATTGATCGGCACCTGGCAACGAAAGGAGATCAACCTGCCATTATCTGGGAACCCGGTGATCCTAAGGATAAGTCATTGACTGTAACGTATAAGGAACTTCACGAGCATGTATGTAAAGTTGGTAACATGCTCAAGTCCCTGGGTGTAAAGAAGGGAGACAGGGTTTGCATTTATATGCCAATGGTCCCGGAACTCGCGTATGCGGTGCTTGGATGCGCCCGCATCGGCGCAGTTCATTCTGTTGTGTTTGCGGGTTTCTCTGCAGGATCGCTTGCAGACAGAATCAATGATTCCGGATGCAATGTTATTCTTACGGCCGATGGAAGTTTTCGCGGTGGAAGGAAAGTTGAACTTAAGAAAATAGTGGACGAGGCGCTGGACAAAACTCCTTCGATCAAGAACGCTATCATACTAGACCTTGTCAAATCAAATCCTTCAATGAAATCTGGCCGCGATTTGTGGTGGCATGAAGAAATTCAGAAAGCATCGGTCGATTGCCCTGCTGAAGAAATGGACGCGGAGGATATGTTGTTTATCCTCTACACCTCCGGATCTACTGGCAAACCTAAAGGTATGGTACATACCTGCGGAGGTTACATGGTTCATATCAATTACACTTTTCGAACGGCATTTCAATATGAAGACAAGCAAGTTTATTGGTGTACTGCAGATGTGGGATGGATCACCGGTCACTCTTACATTCTTTACGGTCCTCTAAGCGCTGGCGCCACAACATTGATGTTCGAAGGAATTCCTTCATGGCCTGATATGGGAAGATTCTGGCAGGTGATTGAGAAGCATCAGGTTAATATATTTTACACGGCGCCAACAGCAATCCGTTCATTGCAGCAAGCCCCACTCACGTTCGTCGAACGGAGTAACCTGAGTTCGCTTAAAGTTTTGGGTACTGTTGGAGAACCAATCAACGAGGAAGCATGGCATTGGTATGATGTGAATATTGGTAAGCGAAAATGCCCCATCATTGACACATGGTGGCAAACCGAAACAGGGGGATTTATGATTTCGCCTATCGCTAACGTTACGAAACTAAAGCCGGCGCACGCAACGCTACCTTTACCCGGCGTACAGCCCGCTGTCATGGATGAAAACGGAAAAGAACTTACAGCCGACGGCGTTGAAGGTCGTCTTACGATCAAATTCCCATGGCCGTCTATGGCGAGAACGATCTACGGAGATCATCAAAGATTCAGAGATACTTACTTTTCAACCTTTCCCGGGAAGTACTTCACAGGCGATGGTTGCAGAAGAGATGACGAAGGTTACTACAGAATCACGGGACGGGTAGACGACATCATCATCGTCTCGGGGCATAACATGGGCACTGCTGAGGTTGAAAGCGCGATTGATGAACATCCTGCAGTATGTGAAACCGCTGTAGTAGGTTTTCCTCACGACATCAAAGGTCAGGGCATATACGCGTTTGTGATCTGCTATGAGAAGCCAAAAGATGAAGAGAAGCTTCGCGCAGAAATCAAAGAAACAGTTGCTAAGATCATAGGGCCAATCGCCAAACCAGACAAGATCCAATTTGTCAGTGGTCTTCCAAAAACGAGATCTGGCAAGATCATGCGACGTATCTTGAGGAAAGTTGCTGAAGGAGAGACTTCAAATCTTGGTGACACTACGACGCTAACAGACCCAGGTATTGTCGAAGAGATAAAGAATGGAGCGTTGTAATTTTAGATCGAAACCACCGCGATGGCGCAATAGACACGAAGTTTAATAAATTGATTCGTAGAGATTGCGAGTGATCATTTGGCGTATTTATATCCAGCGCTGACCGACATTAAAAGATATTAAAATTATTGTCTGTTAATGCTCGAACGTGATGCATGGCAGGGAATGACGTGCTTAAAATTCCAGATAATCTCATTGCGACCTTTGCGCCGGTCGCAACGATCTTCACTTACCCCTCAACCTCACCACCTCAAACATCACCACGCCTGCAGCCACAGAAACATTCAGTGACTCAATCTTGCCCTGCATCGGAATACGTGCCAGTTCGTCGGCATCGCGAAGCAAGCCATCACTGATACCATCTTCTTCTGATC
>JBDSKX010000102.1:0-11372 GCA_039916665.1 Chryseolinea sp.
GAATCAAAAGTATCATATAGTGGGGACGCAAGTGTAAACAAGGGATTGATCTTTGGGCATACTGAGATTCATAAAGTCAATTAAGGAGTTTTTTTTCACGGCAAAGACGCAGAGTAAAACATAAATCAGACGTGCCTTCTTTGCGTTTCTGCGCCTCCGCGGTGAAAAATTTTGAGCCACGTATGTGGCTTTTTTTATGTCTAATTTGCATCCATGTCAATGGATTATCCGATTGCAGAGGTTCTCCCGTTAGTCAAGGCAAAATTAGCACAGCACCCTGTTGTAATTTTACAAGCTCCTCCAGGCGCAGGAAAGAGTACGATCCTGCCGTGGAATCTAGTCCATGAATCATGGCTTGGTGAAAAAAAGATCATCATGCTTGAACCGCGAAAGCTTGCGGCCAGATCGGTGGCCATCAGGATGTCTGACCTGCTTCAGCAGCAGGTTGGAGAAACCATAGGATATCGGGTGAGGTTTGAAAACGTGGTGAGTCAGAAAACGAGGGTCGAGGTTGTTACTGAGGGTATACTGACCAGGATGCTTCAGCAGGACAACATGCTCGAAGATACCGGACTAATCATCTTCGATGAATTTCACGAACGTAGTTTGCATGCAGACCTGGCGTTGGCCTTGTGTCTGCAGATGCAGCAGATCCTTCGCCCAGATCTGAAAATTCTGATCATGTCTGCGACGTTAGATACAGAAAGTATTTCTGCAGTGATAACGGGTGCCCCAACCGTGGTGAGCGAGGGAAGGCAATATCCTGTGAGTGTTATTCATGTAGTACCTGAAAAAACTGCCCCACTCGCGGCTTCGACTACCAGGATAATTCAGCGGGCGCTCAGAGAGCAAAAGGGTGACCTGTTAGTATTCTTACCCGGTACCGCCGACATATTTCGAGTTCAGAGTTTACTCGTTGCTGATGGCCTGACAGCAAATGTTTTCCCGCTGTATGGAGAACTGCCTTTCCTCAAACAACAGGAAGCCATCACGCCCAATAAATCAGGCATACGCAAAATTGTTTTGTCAACTTCGATATCAGAAACATCTTTGACGATTGAGGGCATCACCACCGTAATCGACACTGGTTTTTCGCGAGTTCCAAGGTTTGATCCCCGCAGTGGATTGACACGTCTTGAAACGGTGAAGGTGACAAGGGATGCTGCCGATCAGCGCGCTGGTCGCGCAGGCAGACTTGGTCCTGGAGTCTCTTATCGGATGTGGTCCGATGCAACCCACAATATGTTACAGAAGTCGCGGCAACCCGAAATATTAGACGCCGATCTCTCTTCGCTCATGCTCGAACTCGCCGCATGGGGAGTACGTGACGTCAAAGAACTCGCCTGGATCACACAACCTCCCGCTGGTAATGTAAATCAGGCCAGAGATCTGTTGACACAACTCGGCGGTCTAAACGAGAATATCATCACCGATAAAGGCAGAAAGATGCTTCGGCTGCCTACACATCCGCGTATAGCCCACATGTTGTTAGCTGACCCGGACCTACTGCCGCTCTCCATTGATGTAGCGTCACTACTCGAAGAACGTGACCCGATCGACAAGGAAAGCGGCGCGGATCTAATATTACGATTGGAGGCTTTAAGAAAGTGGCGTAAGAATGTTCATGTGTCTGCCGACCGAAAGATTCTTGAACGCATTGAACGACTCGCCACAAATTGGCGAAGGCTATTTAAAGTAACGTCGGATAATAGTCCGCCAATCGACTCCGCTGTCGGTGCTCTTATTGCTGAAGCATATCCCGAACGAATAGCCCGACAGTTAGAGCGGCATAGTCCGCGTTACAAACTTGCCAATGCCAGAGTCGTCAGGTTGCCGGACCATGATCCGTTGATCAGGGAACAGTGGCTTGCCATTGCATTGCTTGATAGTGGCGTTGGAGAAGGGAAAATTTTTATGGCTGCGGCTATTGATGAAGCCAGTCTGGTCGCGCGCGCCGCAGATCGTGAAGTCGTGATCTGGGATTCGGAAAAAGGTATGATCACGGGCATGCTTGAAAAAAAAATTGGAAACGTAACGTTATCCAGCAAACCACTTCCATCAATCGCTGAGGGTACGAGGAGTGATGTACTTTGTGACGCAGTGCGCCAGGAAGGACTTAGGCTACTGAACTGGTCGGATGTCCAGGAGAACTGGCAAGCCCGGATTATGAGTCTTCGAACCTGGCGACCCGATGAAGGATGGCCGGATGTAAGTACACCGGCACTTATGGCCACGGTAAAAGATTGGCTTAGTCCATTTCTCAGTCAGGTTACACGTCGACAGGATTTTGCTCGATTAGAACTTGATGGAATTTTGTCATCCATTATACCCTGGAATCTCAGTTCAAAACTGGATGTGTTGGCTCCTGTCCGGATTTCCGTTCCGAGTGGAAGCCTGATAAAGCTTAACTACAAAGAGGATGGTAGTCCACCCGTGATTGAAGTCAGATTACAGGAGGTCTTTGGTTTGCTCGAAACGCCGACTATTAATGAAGGTCGTACTAAAGTTTTATTGCATCTACTTTCACCCGGCTACAAACCAGTGCAGGTGACGCAAGACTTGAAGAGTTTCTGGCAAGTCGCGTATCATGAAGTACGAAAGGAAATGAGGATGCGCTATCCGAGACATCACTGGCCTGAAGATCCGTGGACTGCAGAGGCGGTTCGTGGGGCACGAAGGAGAATGTCGTAAAATCTTCGGCGTTGAGTGCTGACTACCGAGTCCGGGGCGTTTCGCGAAGGTGGTTGATTGTTAAAGACCCGAATGAAATAATCGATATATCAATAAGTCAATGTTCATGATGGACGAAGCCAATTTTTTTGCGGTGCCCGGGCTTTTATTCTACTGCAGAAAGTTTTTGCAAATAATCATCCACATACCTATCCATCGTCTTCCTTTTGTACTGCATAATAAACCTCGGATGCGGCAAGGGAACAATCTCTTCAAACAAATGATGTTGCTGATTGAACGCTTGAAGATACTTGAAGTTCTGCCCTTCCCCAAGACAATAGCATTTTGATCGGCTGATGTTCGCTGTGAGGATCTGATGCATTGAACCAACTATAAATTGATATAAAGCATTCTGCAATTCTTTGATGTCGTAGTAATTCAGATTCTTATTGTCTTTGGTAAAACCCAACGGACTTACGGAGCTAAAGTGAAATTTGCCGTAGAATGAATTCAAACCCCCGTATGCTTCAATGACTTTGTAAATAAAATCCGCTGACAGTTCAGGCTTCTTGGGCAGATCATTTGCTATATGACAAAACTTGTCGAGTTTGATAGGATCTGTAAATGGAATTCCGGTGAGTCCCGCGCCCAACCTGCCAGGGTTAATACCGAGGATCAAAACCCTTTCGCGATCATCAGAATAATACTTGTTATAAAAAAGAGTACACAGAGCGAACGTCTCTTTGTTCTGATATGGATTTAACACTTCAACACCTGCCGGTAATTTCGGCTCGATATGAAGCGCTTTCAAAAAATTAAGAATGTGTCTCGCGTGAGTCATTTCCTCAATGATCAAACTCAAATGCACTTTTATAATATCCTTTTGCCATAACATAGTTGAGCAATTCATTATAGAACTCATGTGCTCCGAGTGTCGCAGAATCGCCGATCATGATCAGCTTCTTTCGCGCCCGCGTCATAGCAACATTCGTCCTTCTGATATCACCGAGAAAACCCACTTCGCTTTTTTCGTTGCTCCTTACAAAGCTGATGGCAATAACATCGCGTTCCTGACCTTGAAAAGCATCAACTGTGTTAATCGATACAAGTTTTTTTAATGATGAGATCATTTCAGAAGACTTCGCAATCTTTTGGATAAAATCAACCTGTGCTCTATACGGCGTTATAATTCCTATAGTCAATTTCTTTTCAATCCAGAGGTCGCAGCCTATGTCGCCTATCAGTAATTCAATTCTTTTCACCAGGAGATAGGCTTCATCTTCGTTAAATCGGCTTAGTGTTTCGGCATCCTGTTTTTCAATAAAACCACAGCCGGCAGTATCGATGAATTCAATCGGTGGCTGGTTCGGCATCAACAGTTCGGATTTTACCGAAGCATCTGCAACCAATTCATCATGATAAAAATAGGACGATGAAAACTTCATAATGTCCTCGTGCATTCTGTACTGCACTTTCAGCAATGCTGCTGCTTTGGGTTGCCGCTGAATCATTAATTCAAACAACGTTTTAGACAGACCCATTTTCGCAGCTTCCTTTGATTTTATCGTTGGAGGAAGTTGCTGATGATCACCTGCAAAAATTACTCGTTTACTTTTCAGCATCGGAATCCAGCATGCCGCCTCGAGTGATTGTGCCGCCTCATCAATAAACACCGTGCTGAACTTTCTGCCCCTTAGTACCGGATGAGAAGAGCCCACCAACGTAGCGCATACTGCTTCCGTCTGTTGCAACAAATCATTAATGATATAAAATTCCAACATATCTGCATCAGCTTTCAATGCTTTCGATTCCTGAAGCAGCATCTTCCGCTCCTGTCGCTCCTGGTAACCAAACTCGCGTTTGAATTTATATGCCTTGCTCTTTGCCTGTTCCATCTTCTTTCTCAATGCTTTCAATTCCTGGAAGCTTGCATGCTCGGCAATTTTTGCATCAAGCGTCTTGCTTAAAGTCTGCTCAGTAACGCGCGCCGGATGTCCTATACGAAGTACATTAAGACCTTGTTCACTCAGTTTATCAACCAACAGGTCAACGGCAGCGTTACTGGGCGCACAAACCAATACCTGACGCTCGTCCGCAATGGTTCTTTTTATGGCCTGCACCAATGTCGTTGTCTTGCCTGTACCCGGTGGACCATGAATCAATCCGATATCTTCCGCTTCAAGAACTTTCATCAGCGCGGACTGCTGACTTGTGTTTAACCCAGCTCCCTCACCTGCAATGGTCACGTGTCTGACTTTGGCACGCTCATCCCCAAGGAATATTTCACGAAGTTCAGCAAGACGGTTTCCTTCCGCCCTCATCACTTCTTTCAACGCAAATTCCATTTCGCGATAAGACATTTCGTCGAACATTACATCCAAACCAAGATGGCTGCCGTCCATCCATTCTGGTAGATCATCGGCATGCAACGTAATGAGCATTGTATTCTCCTTGACATAATTGATTACGCCATTCAAATGATCGCGATCCGGCTTGCCCTGCGCATTTGAAAAAATGCTAACGGATTTTCCACTTTGGAACGAATGAGGTTGTTCAAGCAAGTTTGTTCGTTCTATTTCAATCATCAGACGTTCGCCCGTCCCGATATAATCACGCTTTAACCTTACCGGGTACCAGGTCATTCCCTCTTTTGTCCTCTGCTGAAGAGACCGAAGCAAAACTTTCTGCCGGTAATATTCAAGATCGGCCTGGCGTTCCAGAGTGATGAGCTGTAAATTATTTTCAAGGTGGGCACGGGCAGAAGGCATGGGGTAAAGATAAGATTCAAGCCTCAAGCTGCAAGCGGCAAGCTGAGGTCTGACCTTCCAATAGCAGAGTCTTGATGCTGGTATTCGCATCCGACGACTGCAAGGAGCTAAACGAAAAGAACCAAAACATTGGAGTTCCAATACCCAAGCTATCAGCTTGTGACTTGTGGCTTGAAGCTTTTTCCATTACATTCAAATTCTAACCTAAGCGCTATGCTGTCTTCCAAAAGCTTCTTGTTCTTTGCCCTTTTCATAATCACATTATCAGTCTTCGGACAGGACTACGACCTGATCATCTCCGGCGGCAAGATCATTGATGGTTCAGGGAATTCATGGTTCTATGGCGACGTTGGAATTAAAGACGGAAAAGTTGTTGCCGTTGGTAAAGTAAAAGGGCAAGCCGCTAAAACTTTAAATGTGTCTGGCCTTATCGTTGCGCCGGGATTCATTGACGTACATACGCACATCGAAGGCAATGATTTAAAAGTACCAGCTGCCACCAATTTCCTTTACGATGGTGTTACATCTGTTATTACTGGAAACTGTGGTGGATCCAATACCGACATCGCGCATTATTTTTTTCAACTCGACAGTATAAAGACTGGCATCAACGTAGCAACGTTAGTCGGACACAACAGCGTAAGGCGCGCTATTATGGGTGAAAGCCAGCGTGATCCAACCGCCGATGAACAAACCAAGATGGAAGCACTCGTTGGCAAAGCAATGCAGGAAGGCGCTGTCGGATTTTCCACCGGCCTTATCTATGTTCCGGGTACGTATAGCAAGACCTCTGAAGTGATTGGTCTCGCCAAAGCATCGTCACAATATAGCGGTGTGTATGCGTCTCATATCAGAAATGAGGCAGATGACGTGTCCGAAGCCATTGAAGAAGCAGTTAACATTGGCAGAACAGCAAAGATGCCTGTTGAGATTTCACATTTTAAAGTTACCTACAAACCCAATTGGGGTCGTTCTCAAAGTATCATCGATCAGGTTGAAAAAGCGAGACTCGAAGGCATCGACGTTACGGTTGATCAATATCCATACGTCGCCAGCAGTACCACCCTGAACACCGTTCTCCCAACGTGGGCATTCTCTGGCGGAACTGATTCACTTCAATATCGTCTGAAAGAGCCATCCATCAGAAAGAAAATAAAAGAAGAAATGCTGAGCACACTGAAGCAAAAGCAACTCAAGCGATATGCCTATGCGGTGGTTGCCCGCTATGGTGCTGACACTTTGATGAACGGCAAGAACATTTCCGAAATCAACACCATCAAAGGTAGAAAACCCAACGGATCAGAAGAAGCAGAGACGATCATGGAGATGGTGAGTCACGGAAGTGCTCAGATGATATTCTTCAGCATCGACGAAAAAGACCTTCGAAACATCATGCAGTACCCCTACAATATGTTCGCCTCTGATGCAGGCATTATCAAATATGGTTCGGGGGTACCTCACCCAAGAGGTTATGGCACCAATGCGCGCGTCTTAGGCCAATACGTTCGTGAGGCAAAAGTAATACGGATGGAAGAGGCCATCCGGCGAATGACATCATTGCCTGCTCAGAAATTCCGACTTCGGGACCGCGGACTGATCAGGGAAGGTATGGCTGCAGACCTTGTAATCTTTGATGAGAAGACCGTTGGCGACAAAAGTACTTTTACACAACCCCATGCCTATTCAACAGGTTTCAGACACGTGATTGTAAATGGTAAAACCGTAATAGAAGACGGGCTGCTGACAGGAACCCGTAGCGGTACCGTTTTGTATGGACCAGGATATACGGGTAAATAAATATTATTTTAAAAGCTCCCGAAGTCGTTTTAATTCCTTTTGATTGACGTATGCATTGATCGAAGAAACAATTGCGATCTTTTCGCGCGATGTCAAACGCCAGCTCAGACTGGCGCGCGCATTGTTCTGCCTTATACTGTCCATTTTTTGAAGTATCGGGACATAGATCTCAGACTCATACTGAATATCAATTCTATCTATGCTTCCTTTAAACCAGTTCTTTGCATGATTGATAGACATGTCGCTGTTGATATCCTGAAAGTTTTCAAAGTTGTTATAAACACTGCTAATCGGTTGCGTTAAATCATCAATTAAGGTTTGTCCCCTCTTTTCAGATATTGGATTGAGCTTTGGTGAGTCGCGGATTGAGACAAATACAACTCCAGAAGTATTTTCTGCAATCCATTCCTTGTAGGCAAACATAAAGCGAATAGCGTCAGACAGTCCGAAATTATCAGATATACCGGCATCCATGATCTTCACTGCGGGATTCGTCGGCAGTGTAGTATTTGGAGTAATGTATGGAAACGTGGCACTCATCCGAAGCGCAGAAAGAAAGCGGAGATTTTTGCCTCCGTGTTCCTCGAACAAAGAAAGAAAGTCAACGCCGGAATATTTCGAAAGCGCATAACGCGGCGAATTCATGATATCGTAATTCATGAACGACACCGGTCTTGAGGCGATGTAAAGTTTTCGTCCGTCATTAACGATGGTCGGCGTGAGGATCATCATTGGAATTAAACCATGTAACTCGACACTGTCGTACGCGCCGATCGGTTTATCCATCATGCGCCCCGTATTCTGGTTCAATTGTTCTTCGAAAGTGTAGCCACGATCACGATAATAATAACTACCGTTGTATTTAAATTTGGTGAACGTTACAAAGAAGTCGTTGGCCAGCAGGCTAAAGATGAGTGGATTTAGATTGTCTGCTGCAATTTTTTGCTGGTGCGCAATAGCGTAAGGCTTGGTGTCATGCCCAAGTTTTTGTCTAAGCTTAAGCTCGCGAAAATAACTCGCACCAATTAGACCGCCAGAAGCTCCAGTGATCAGAATGCTGTTCTCCATCAATGCGCCGTTCGTCAGGCTGTCGCCGGTCTGCAATGCCGTCAACGTCCAGAGTGCAGCCCGCTTTCCACCACCGCTGGCGCACAAGAAAACCATCTTCGGCTTTTTATCTGCCGGAAACTTTTTCCGCCAGTTATCAAGCATCACCTGGTTGGCCAGTTTATCACGATTCATGTGCGTCGAATCATTCAACCGCCGCAGTGACGCAATCGAGTAATCTGCATTCGGTGTTTCATAATCAAGTCCGAATGCTTCGTATCGCTTTGTGAGGTAATCTTCTCCTACCAAATAATTAAAAACCAGAAATAGAATCAATGCCGTTGTTGCCGACCATCCACCGAACCAATATGTAAACGCGCCAGCCATCATTACAAATGTCGTGAGGAAGATCATGAAACTCGCCGCTGCTGGCAGCTGGAATGGAGGCGAGTCTTTAAACACACCCAGAATCAATATCAAACCAAAAATCAATAGCTCAATGATGACGAGATTGAAATGGTTTTGGTCAAATACCTGGATGATAGTGGCCTTATCATAGAAACTGGAATCCTCAACTTTCTTGAATTTTAAATCATAATCGAGATAATTCTCAACACGAATCTGTTTCTTTCTTGCGATATCCAATTTCTTCATCGCGCTGACACGCGTGACTTTTACATTTTGCTTCAGCTTCTCGTCGATCTGACAAACCACATATTTGAAAATGTCTTTGTTGGTCAGCCAGAAGTAGACGAAAAAGATCAACGTCATTACGATAAAACCCGCAATAAGTCCTGACAGATCCCAAAACAGATCGGAAACAGAACCGAATTCATTATTGATTTGAAACTTTACGATTTGATAAATGTAAGTTCCAAGAAAGAGCATCGGAATGACACTATTGTTGATGGCAAACTTTGAGAACGGCCGGCTTAGCGCGCCGATAAAAGTAAAGCGATGACCGTCTACGATATAACATGTAATGTGAAACGACATTGTGAATCCGGCCACCAATATGCCCATGATGAAAAAGCTTCGAAAGTTCACCTGGTTGAGATATTCAGGGTCCAGAAACAGATACGGGATACCTAAATACTTACCAAAACTACCCGTGGTCATCGCAAACAGGACAATCCAGCAAAGGATCAATATATGGTTGCGTTGGATATTGTTAAGGAATAGTTGAACAGGAAACGAAAAGGCTATTTTGGGAACAAGAAAATAAAGTTTCCGCATAAAGAGAATCAGTTCAAGTTAATGAAATTCAGCTTATCATGGAGGCCCAATCGGCGCTAAGTTCCTCAAAGCTCTTTAACCGGCTGTTATTTGCCGTCAATGCTGCTGCGGGTAGCTATCGAACATCTTACCCGTGGATGAATCAATGAAGCATTCGTTAATCTACCAATGCCGAATTCTGACTCGACGCCAGTTTAAATGTTCATCTGTATTATTGGAATGATTAAGTTTACTCCGATCAAAAATGTACGCTGCTGGATAAATCATTCTTCATTTACAGATCTTCGGCCGGCTCGGGAAAGACCCGGACGTTAGCCAGAGAATATCTTCTGCTGGCATTGCGTTTCCGCGCTGACTATTTCAAGCATATTCTTGCTGTTACGTTTGCCAACAAAGCAACGCAGGAAATGAAGGATCGAATTCTTTCTTACCTAAACGATTTCGCGACAGGAAGACCAAACGAGCTGACAGATGAGTTGAGAGAAACGTTAAAACTTGACGATTCAACGTTCAGACAATACGCACAGGAAGCTCAGGCAGCCATCCTGCACCAATATGATCGTTTCTCGATCAGTACAATCGACGCCTTTTTTCAAAAGGTAATACGATCATTCACCCGCGAATCAGGATTGGTTGGTGATTACAGACTGGAAGTCGAACAGGATGTCGTGCTTGAGGAAGTTATCGACAATCTTATTGATGAACTCGGTTCCAACGAAGAGTTGACGCAATGGGTCGTAGAATTTGCCAAGGAGAACCTCGAGAACGAACGCGCATGGGATGTGAGATCTAGTCTGCTGGAATTTGCCACGGAGATCTTCCGTGAAGAATTCAAAGACATCGAAAGTGTTGTGATGAAGGTGACGGCTGACCGTAAGTACTTCACAGATTTACGTTCGACGTTGATACGAGAGCGAAGTTTATTCTTCGATGAGGCGGGACCGATAGCGCTCGAAGCGATTCAGATCATTAAGAATGAAGGATGGGCGCCTTCGGATTTTTACCATGGGAAAAACTCGGGGTTATCTACGTTCTTTGAAGGATTTACAGGAAAGAAAAATCTGAAGTCCGTTGAGGCCCCTAAGCCAAGAATTAGAAACGACTTCACGATTGCCGGCAACTGGCCAAGCAAAACGAACAACAATCGCAAGCACATGATAGATGTTGCTGAGAAAAAATTGGTCCCGATCGTGAAAAACCTCATCGAAGCTTACGAAACAAAATACAAACACAGTCTGACAGCCGAAGTCATTCTACAAAACCTTTATGTCTTCGGACTTGTATCCGACATATCAAGAAAACTTGCAGAGTATAAAGACGAGCATAATCTGATGTTGCTTGCAGACGCTCCGAAATTTCTAAACGGTGTTATTCAAGACAGCGACACACCATTCATCTATGAAAAGGTGGGTTCGTTTTACCGAAACTTTCTAATTGACGAATTTCAGGATACGTCGGCGATGCAATGGAAAAACTTCCTTCCCTTGCTGAATAATAGCCTTGATCAGGGATATTCAAGTATGGTTGTAGGTGACGTTAAGCAAGCTATCTATCGCTGGCGAGGCGGCGACCTAAAATTGTTACAGGAAGAAATTGAAAAGAATATTGGAGAATCACGCGTTGCTGTCACCGAGCTTGCTACAAATTTCAGAAGCGCTGAAACCGTTGTCTCGTTCAATAACCTGGTATTTGAAAATGCTTCGCAGATCATTAGCCGCGAAACAAATCATCAAATTTCAATTGAAGCATACCGTGATGTCAGGCAGAAAAACTCAAGAAAAGATGATGGCTTCGTTCAGGTAAAGTTTATCCGCGAAATTGAAGAGTCTAAATGGAAGGTTCAGGCGATGGAGT
>JBDSKX010000103.1:0-19934 GCA_039916665.1 Chryseolinea sp.
GATAATGATGGAGACCTCGACCTTGTAATTAACAACATGAATAGTGAGGCCCTTGTCTATGAAAACAGGAGTAACGAACTCCACCAGAGAAACTACCTGCGAATCAAATTTGAAGGCCCCCTATTAAATAAAGACGGCATTGGCGCGAAAATTATTTCGTATAGCAATAATCAGAAACAATTTACGGAACACTTTCTCAATCGCGGTTATGAATCCACGGTTGACAACCTACTTCACATCGGTCTCGACACGGCACGCGTAGTGGATTCATTAGAAGTGATCTGGCCTGACGGAAAGGCAGAACGCTTGCGCGACGTTAAGGCCAATCAGTTGGTAGTCCTGAAATATATTTCATCGAAATTTCCGGGCGCTACCAATAGTGTTAAAATACCGACAATGTTTACCGCCGTTACCGAGGATCTCGGATTGTCATACCTTCACAAGGAGAATGATTTTGTCGATTTCAAAGTTCAGCCACTTGTTCCCCACATGCACAGTGCCAACGGTCCGGGTATTGCTGTTTCCGATGTCAATAGCGATGGATTAGACGATGTGTATTTAGGAGGCAGCATGAGCCATCCCGGTGCTATGTTTATTCAACAAAACAATGGAACCTTTAAAAAAAATGCGCGCCTAAATGTTAATAGTCTCGCTGATGATATGGGAATTCTGCTCTTTGATGCCGACGATGACAATGATACAGATCTTTACATCGCCAGCGGTGGATCTGAGCTTGGCAGTCAATCTCCATCATACAAAGATCATCTCTATCTGAATGATGGTAACGGCAATTTTACTGATGCAGAAATGGCGCTTCCCGAATTGTATCAAAGTGGCTCTTGCGTCAATGCGGCCGACTATGATCGGGACGGTGATCTCGATCTTTTCATCGGTGGCAGATTGATTCCTGGTCAATATCCCCTGCCTGCTGATAGTTACATCCTGAGAAATGACTCGGACCGCGGAGTTTGCAAGTTCACTGACGTCACAAAAGAAATTGCACCGAACTTTCTAAAACTCGGCATGGTAACGTCGGCACTTTGGACTGATATAGACAACGATGGTTGGGTAGACCTGGCAATTGTCGGAGAATTCATGCCAATATCATTCTTTAAAAATAATCAGGGACAATCATTTACACCCATGGGTACAGAGTCGTTGTCACACACCTCGGGCTGGTGGAACAGCATTACTGGTGGCGACTTTGACAATGACGGAGATATCGATTATATCGCTGGAAATCTAGGACTCAATACACGTTATCATGGTAACACTAAAGAACCCGTTTGTATTTATGCTAAAGATTATGACAAAAATGGATCAATAGATCCTGTGATGACCTACTATTTGCAGGGACAAAAACACATTGTTCACGCGCGTGATGAATTGATCAGTCAAATCAGTGTCATGCGTCTAAGGTTCAGAAAGTATAAAGAATATTCTGAAAAGACCTTTGATGAATCGTTCCTTCCCTCCGAACTGGAATCAGCTTACGTAGTTTGCAGCGAACACTTCGAGACCAGCTACATTGAGAATCTTGGAAATGGAAAGTTTTCGATTAAGGCGCTACCGCGGGAGGCACAGTTCGCTCCTGCGAATGGCATGCTCGTAGACGACTTCGACCGCGATGGGTTTTTGGATGTATTAATGGTTGGGAACCTGTATGCGTCGGAAGTTAATACCGGCAGATATGATGCTTCGATGGGTTTATACCTGCGTGGGAACGGTAAGGGTAACTTCTCCGCGGTGAGTGCTATGGAAAGTGGATTTATTGCTGATGGAGATGCAAAGGGAATTGCTGAGTTAACTGCTAAAAATGGAGACAGGATTGTAGTGATCGGAAATAATAGCAGAGCGGTGGAGGCATACAAATTAAACAAAACATCGAGGAACTATCAGGCAAAGAAAGATGATGCTTATGCGATCATAACATCCTACGATGGAACAAAACGCAAGTGTGAATTTTATTACGGATCGACATATTTATCTCAGTCGTCGAGAGGCATTAATGCTTTTGAGGTGAAGCAACTCGAAGTGTATAATTTTAAAGGTGAAAAAAGCCGGGAAATAGGATTGGAATAAGCCTGGGCTAGTCAGCACGTCCGGAACTGGCGAGGACGAACAGGCGATTAACCTCATCACTTCACTCACATAGTACGTGTGGTCACCCCGTCGCTCGGTCATCCTGAGTGGCTTCAGTTTGACTAACACTTATCGCGCTTTGCCAAGTACTATTCACATCTTAATGAAGAACCGTTTGGTCGCGAAGGATAGCATCCGCTGGACCGTCTCGCATCAGAGTGCGTTTTCTCATTAGGTGTATTACGGTGAATATAAAAAGGTCCTTCGCTATTTAGCTCACCATATTCATTCAAACCCTGCGTGTGGCCATGTGGTTGTGGCTCCGGCGAATAGCCTACACGCTGTCAATAACAATCTTCAAAAAATTCAATATCGCACTAAATGATCGACAACTCTTTTGTGCCAGACTGAAAGCGACCCAAAGCACCGCTATAATAATAGCAACGAATAACCCACATAAACAGTTAGCGCGATAGTAATTTAAATTAGCAGCACACCCTATCACGCGCTACATGCACAAATCCCTGTTAATGTCTGGTCTTCAGCGGTTGCCGTTAACAGATGAATCCATTGACACATGCTCACAGCGAGATGGTCGAATCGCTGTTAATTTAGATCGTCCGGTTGCGCGCAGGAACAAGAGCTGCTTCTATTGGGGATATTGTGCTCTTGCTCCCGGTTATAACCACGTTCGTCTGGGTACCAACATGACGTTCCAAGGGGACTTTGTGCTTTGCTCGTGGATTGTCGATAATCATAGAGAAGTCATCTACAATAGCTAACAAATCCTCTGTTCTTTTCCTCTGCACAACAGGCAACACGGGAGACCCTGCTCAGCATGACGCACCAATAAAAAGGCGATCATGCACTTTGGCTTGTGTGAATAGACGAGTTCTGCACGACGTCATTCGTCTACACCAATGTCTATTTACCAATCTTAGTTTCCTATTACCGTCTCGGCACTGCGTAAGTAGCTGCTGATCATCCGGCTAAAAAGTCAGATGACCTTACCCTTTTGCCTGGGCCGCAATTAAGCTTATCGCTGATTTGTCGCCACAATAATTATATTAGATTTCTAAATTGATCCAGGTTGCCATATTTTCGGGCTAATTCCTGCGTTAAATTGGGTTATACATCACGTAATGGGTAGAGTATCTGAAGCGCGTTATCATATGAGAAAGCTGAGCGTCATCACGGCCACTATAATATTCCTTATTGCCCTTTCTGCAACCAGCGTAAGCGCGCAGTTTAAGCGAACATCATCGTCTGAGCGAGCCGCTTATGGCCTGCCTTCTGAGACATTCTCAACTAAAAAGCATCAAAAACGACGCAAGTCGAATAAGAAGCGGCACAAGTCGAAAAAGAAAAAAGATCAGCCTGCTAATAAAAATAAGAAGCCACTATTCAGGAAAAAGAGTCCATGGGTGAATTGATGTAAACATTTTATGCTGACGGACGCAACATTTAGTTTATAACGCTGAGTCGCATCCGTTTGAAAGAGAATGTCACTACCAGGTTGGTTTAGAAACCATGTCTGAAAGCATCGGGTTGTAGGCTATTACACAAAATTATCGGCCTGCTACCATTGTAGCAAGTCTTATCTACTCATTGTAGCAGTCTTAAAACTTTTCCCCTGACCCTCTTGTCTAAGCATACTGCAGGTGAGTGAGGAGAGAAGGAAAAGGTTTTTGCGATATCAGGCGCGACAACTTAATCAGATGCGTAGTTTGTTTGCAAAAGCCTATGTTGGCTTACTCGATAGTTGCGCGTTCACGATGACGGGCAAAAAAAGAGAACGCACGCAATGCTGAAGGGGTGTGCACAGACTATTTATAGGGAAGGGACAGTAATTGTTTATCAAAAGCTGATAAGATATTCAACCTTTGCTTGATGCCATCGTCCTTCTGAGTTAAGTGACCAGCTATCGATGTCGTTTAGTTAAGAGAAGCAATTTGATGTCGACGTTTCGAATCACATTCTGCGTCAGTCTAAGGTTTTCTATTGGGCGATCGCGCGTTGTCCTGGAAGGACAACACTTTTTAGCCCAGGGTCGCCCTCTACAAAGTCGTGGGCTACCCTGGGTATGGGTGCAGTTATTTTCCTGACCTGCAGGAGTCGGCCTTTCAGCACCTGCTCCAACACGTGACACATTCAGAAAAGGAGATCAACGGATTCGTCTTCCAAATAGTTGAAGTCAGAATATTCAAAAATAATTCTTACTGGCAGGCTAGTTATGCTGCATTGTCAATAGGCAAATGATATTCAATCGTTGTTAATTAAATTAATCAACCAGCATTGGCATCACGGCAAGCAGCCGTTCCATGAGGAATTTGAAATATTATTGACTGTTAATCATGTCGCCTCTAAAGAATGGTCCGTCTGGGACTCATATTGATATTATGGAAATCAATATTGCTCAGTTATCGGAAGTTTAATATCGCTTCTGAAACCATTGAAATAACCACGTCTTTTCACCACAGCCGCGATATGAGACTGCTTCGAGCCGAACGTGAGAATTGAACTCCTATGTTATAGTCATACTAATATGAAAATATATTTGGCAAGACTTAACCTCGTCGGGCCTGGAACGAGTGTTGAAAACGCCGACCCTTACAGGTCTGAAAAATTACTTCACATGTGACACAGGGTAGCCCCGACTTCGTCGATGCGACCCTGGGCTGACAAGTGTTGTCCATTCAGGACAAAACGTTATTAAGTAGGCCAAGTGACTTAGTTTTACAAGACAATTACCAAGAGTCTATCGAAATTATAAATCGGAACTTCCAGCCTTTAACTAAATGACATTGGATCAGTTATTTAATCTCGGGTATTCATGTCGTTGAAGCCATATTTCGAAACTGTCATTGGCAGCGAGCGATGTTGAGCATAGGCCATGAGTCCAATTTCATTCGTAATAGCGCAGCAAATAACTCATCAAAGGGCAAATCATTTAATCGATGACTTAAAACTTTTCGTGACTTCTATCGCTCTTATAGCAGTGCATCATGGACCAAAAACAAAAAATCCCGACAGCAATGCTGTCAGGATCAGAGTGCGCCCGTAGGGATTCAAACCCCAAACCTCCTGATCCGTAGTCAGGTGCTCTATTCAGTTGAGCTACGAGCGCGTTAAAACTGCCCAGAGGGGCGAATTTTGGACTGCAAATGTAAAGAATAAATTCACTCGGCAAAATCAAATAGGTTTTGCCCTGACGTCAAAAAGCCTATTTTTGGGCTTTTATTAGAACTAAAGGAAAGGCATGATCAAGAAAATCGCAGGTGTTATCTTATTCTCAGCAATCACTTTCGTGGCGATCTGCCAGGAAACCAGCGAGCCTGCGGCTGCGGCTGCTCAACCGGAACCTGCTAAAATCACCGCGGCAAATCCAAAAACTATCAGGCCAGATATTCCTGGTATTTTAACTTTTGAATTCGGATTTAATCGGGCTCTTAGTGCGCCAACAGAATTCAAACTTGCCTTCCTCGGATCGCATACGACAAACCTATACTACCAGTACGAATTCAGAGTGCTTAAGTCTCAATTTAGCATTGTTCCTGGTATCGGATTCGCGTTTGAGCGCTTCCGTTTTAAGAACAATGACGTCATTGGTTACAATTTAGGTTCCGTCAATCAGGTCGCGCTGCTTCCGCCGGGAAACACTGCTCCTTATCCCAATGTCCGTAAATCATTCCTTGTCACAAATTATGTCGATGTACCGGTCGAGATCCGTTACACTTTGAAGCCTGAAGATCCAACCAGAAGTGTTAAAATTGGTGTTGGGGGGCGCATTGGCTACCTGCTTGATTCATACGGGAAAGTGAAGTACACAGAAAACTCTGAGGTGAAGAAGATCAAAGACAAACAGGATTTCAATCTGAACAAGATTCGCTACGGTCTTTCAGCGCACATTAGCTTTGGTAATTTCTCGTTCTTCGGATATTACAATCTGTCGCCGCTCTTTCAGGCTGGAAAAGGACTCCAGACAAACAACGTGAGCAACGACTTCAGCACAGCGACAGTCGGCATATCATTGTCGAGTTTCTAAACTTAAAAAATCAAGAAGACGAATTGGAATTGAGGGGGCAGAATCGGAATAGCTTCCGAGCTACTAGATCTTCTGCTCTGTATTCTTCTTTGGTGCTTCCTTCTTTGTATAAGTCGGGCAAGTATACTGGCTACAAGCAGAAATAAAGGCCACCAATACAACGAAAATCACTAACTTTTTCATCGGTTCTGTATTTTGGTAATAACAAAAATAAACTAGTTTCCAACTAAAACAAACTCCAGAGGCTCCAGCTTCTGTTTTGACGGACGAAACGCCTTATTCCACTAGCAAGTTGCATCCACGCACGTCGGTGTTATCTGCTCTTCCGAGTATTTCAAATGTTCCGTCAGCGTATGCTCTGCCCAAATCCTGTGTCTCAATAAATGCCACAGAATGAAGATTCGCCAAATCAATTACGTTGATACCCGACGTCTCGTTAAGTAACCCTTTATTCATCGGGTCAGTTAGTTCTCGGCCGATAATTTTCATCCATGGCGGACATTGGAACCGTGTTCCGCCCAGCGCATAAGCTTGCGAGAGTAACTCCGTCATTCCATATTCAGAGTAAATCTCATTGACGCTGAATGCATGCTTCAATGTGTCATGTAATTCATTTCTTGTTACTTCCCTCCTCCTTCCTTTCATTCCACCGGTTTCAAAAATATTGAGGTTAAGCGCTTGTGGATTTTGTTCCGCCATATCAAGCAAGGCAAAGCTTACACCCCATAATATAATCTTACGATCCTGAACTTCTATCGACCGAATATCGCGGAGTAATTTATCTACATCATACAGGTAAAAATCAGAATATATTGACTGACTTTCTCTGATGAAGTGATCCATCATCGCGATCAATGAAGATCCTGTACGTTCGAGATACGATGGTAATAACGCCAGGAAATGAAAATCTTTTACTGAGCCAAAAAAGAATTCGAAACACCTGACTGTGTGCTGCAGGTAGAAGTTAAGATCCGGCAACAGGTGCTTACTTACAGTAGACCCGGTCGTCGCGCTGCTTGTGAACGTGATAGCAGGAATCCAGTCACCTGTCTTAATCTCAAATTGCTTGAAAAAACTGATAGGCAAAAACGGTATCTTTTCGATCGCGTCGACCTTCTGAACATCAGTATTGAGGTGCTCAATAAAAGCCCGGTAAACCGGATTGTGTTCCGCCTGTAAACGAAATACCTTCAATGCAATATCCGTGAAAGACTGCTCGTTTACCGTATATATTTGTGATGTAAAACTTTTAAAAGTCTCCAACCGTTGTTTAACTTAACGTGTCAAAGGTACAGGATGCAAGGTAGAAAGGGTCTCTTATTGTTCGGTTTTTCGGTGTTGCTGACGGCTTGTTTCAATCCTCCGGAATTCTCTGTTGTGCCCCAGATCGACTACGTTGGTATTTATTTTAAAGAAGGGACGACCGATGAACCGACCGATTCATTGATAGTGACGATATCTTTTAAAGATGGAGACGGCGATCTGGGTCTGAGTCCCAATCAAATCGATGATCCATTCCAGGATGTGTTCTACGCCCTTGGTGATAATGGTACAGTGACGGAGGTGTCCAAGGAAACGGTTTACGCGGGACTGCCTCAATTTGTGAAGGTTCCATCTGGTGCAAAAGGAAAACTAATCACGGTAAGAGCAAAGCAGGATCCGCTCTACGCTGACAAACTTCCACCTTTCGTTAGCGAACAGGAGTCTTGTAAGGATTATCCGCGACAGACTGTGTATGTGACAGAGGCTGATGGTCCTAAGATTCTCGATAAAACTTTCCTGGGCATTGACACGGTTGCAACACCAGGACTTCCGAAATACTATAAAGTCAATGACCTGTTTTATAAACGGAATAACCCTAAACATCTTAACATCGAAGTTGAATACTACGTCAAGCAGGCTGGTGGTGACTACACACTTTTTGATTGGGAAAAAGAGTATTGTGAAACAGCATTCGACCAACGTTTTCCAGTATTGTCAGAGAAATCGGGACCACTTCAGGGAAACCTGACTTACGCGATGACATCATTGGGTATAAAAGCAAACTTTAGTATCAAGACATTAAAACTTCGCATCCGTATTCGTGACAGGGCCTTCAACGTCAGCAATGATGTTGAGACGGGCGACTTTACTTTGGATAAAATCCAAAGGTAAGTACGGCGACAAAAGGCTCAAGGGTTATCTCGATAAATCCGTCTGGTTTCATTTGGAGATCCAAAAGGAAATTCACATTCACGCGAGTGTTTATTAGTTAACTGATATCCTCAAAAGTATCGCAACATGTGACATTTGAACTCATATCGTTTGGGTGAACAGACGGCGTCTACGCTACGATTAAGAACACCCAACACCACGATTTCTGTTTAGGATTACAAAGGCTTCCTGAAAGCTACAGCCTACTCGATTCCGTCGTATATTTGGAACTTCACTCCTTCAAAACCTTTTCAAATCGTTGTATCACTAAATATTCAAAGAGACTCCATGAAGGCAAGAAAAGGCTCCTTATTGTTCGCGATTTTTGTAATGCTCACAGCCTGCTTCAATCCTCCTGAGTTCTCCACAACGCCCGAAATTGACTTCAGTTGTATCTATTTCCGACCAGGAAACGCAGATGAACCTACTGATTCGCTTGTCGTCACAATCTCATTCAAGGATGGGGACGGAGATCTGGGGCTTGGCAGTTTTATTGATGATCCCTATCAGGATGTCTTTTACGCTTTAGGTGACAATGGAAATCTAGTTGAGGTATCCAAGGAAACCAAGATTCCGGGACTGCCACAATTCGTCAAAATCCCGCCGGGTTCTAAAGGAAAACTAATCACGACACGATCTTTACAGAACCCGCTCTACGCTGCACAACTTCCTGCCTTTGTAAATGAAAATGAGTCCTGCAAAGACTATCCCCGTCAGACGATATACGTTTCCGAAGCAGATGCTCCAAAAATTCTCGATAGTTCCTTTCCCAATATCGATACCGTTGTTACCGGAAACCTGCCTAAATACTACAAAGTAAACGACTTGTTTTACAAACAGAACAATCCAAAACACCGCAATATTGAAGTTGAATATTATATCAGACAATCCAATGGCGAATACGTGCTCTACGATTGGGAAAAAGAATTCTGCGAAGCCGCTTTTGACGAACGCTTTCCAATTTTAACAGAACAGGAAGGTCCTCTTCAGGGAAATCTCACTTACGCGATGACGAGTTCAGGTTTCGACGAGATCTTCAGCATTAAGACGCTCAAACTCCGCATACGTATCCGCGACAGAGCGTTTAATGTTAGTAATGATGTTGAAACGGGTGATTTCACTTTAGATAAAATCAAACAAAAAAGCTGTCGCTGAATTATATTTCACTGGCAGAGTGTGCGTACGAAGGTATTGCGTCCAATGCTTCGCAGTTGTGAATACGCTAATATAACTCCCTAAACTTCTCCGGGTCGGCCTCCGACATCATCCCGTAAATAGTGTCAAAGACTTCTTCAGGATTTGGTTTCGAGAAATAATCGCCATCCGACGCATAGGCCGGTCGATGTTCTTTGCCTGTGATGGTAACTGGTTTCGAATCCAGGAATGGATACGCATCTTGTTTTTCAAGCACCTCCTGAAGCATGAATGAAGTCGCTCCACCTGGAACATCCTCATCAGCAAACACCACGCGACTTGTTTTCTTGATTGACGTAAGAATACTGTGATTGATATCAAATGGAAGTAAAGTCTGGACATCGATCACTTCGCATGAAATGCCCATCTCTTCCAAAGCTTCAGCAGCTTCCATAACAACACGGCACATTGATCCGTAAGTTACGACTGTCACATCTTTTCCTTCTTTGATAACTTCCGGAACGCCCAACGGTATTGTGAATTCGCCGATATTATCAGGTAGTCTTTCCTTAATCCGATAGCCGTTCAAACACTCAATGATAACACAAGGATCATCCGACTTAAGCATCGTGTTGTAGAAACCAGCTGCCTGGGTCATGTTGCGCGGCGCGATAATAAACATTCCACGAAGTGAATGCAGCAACATTGCGATCTGTGATCCCGCATGCCAGACACCTTCAAGTCTATGCCCCCGTGTACGAACGATCAAAGGCGCTTTCTGACCTCCTTTGGTCCTGTAATAAAGACAAGCAAGATCATCAGATAATGTTACCAATGCATAGATGAAATAATCGAGGTATTGAATTTCGGCAATAGGCTTCAACCCGCGAAGCGCAGCACCTATGCCTTGTCCTATTATAGTGCATTCACGAATACCCGTGTCTGTTACACGTAGTTCGCCATGCTTTGCCTGAAGACCTGCAAATCCCTGGTTGACGTCTCCAATTTGCCCAACATCTTCACCAAAGGCAAGAATTCGTGGATCACGCGTCAATGCGGCGTCGAAACATGCCTGCAATACTTCTCTCCCATCAACTAGAGGCGACTCATCATGATACACCGCGTCTATCCGTTCAACTTTTAATGCCGATTCGTCAGAAATGCTCGTCATGTGAGAGCTGTAACGATCAAAATTATCGGCTACAGAATTCTTTAACCAGACTAACAATTCCTGTCTCCCATCGGAAGTCTCACCTATCAATAATCTGGCAGCCTTCCTGGCAGCCTTCATCGTATCGAGCCTCGTCGGGTTAATCGATTTTATAAGCTCGATTCGAATGTCACCAATAGCCTCTCCGTTAGACGACTGACTCATCGCTCGCGCAAGAATGCCTGTTACAATCGTCTGATCTTTCCTGACATCCGTCATGAAAGCTTTCCACGCATGTTCCTTTGCCTGCTTCACGGCTTGCTTTGCTTCCTTTTCAATGGCGTCTACTTCTTCGGGTAATATCAATACTTCATTGATAATCCATTCACGCATTTTCTTGATGCAGTCGTGTTTTGCTTCCCATACAAGACGTTCTTTGGATTTGTATCGCTCATGAGACCCTGAAGTAGAGTGGCCCAGAGGCTGTGTCATTTCTGTTACGTGAAACAAAACAGGAACGTGTTCTTCCCTGCAGAGTTTTTCAGCACGATGATAGGTATCAATCAGTCCCTGATAATCCCAGCCCTTTGCTGTGAATATCTCGATTCCTTTTTCAGTTTCAGTTCTTTGAAGACCGGCCAATGCCTTGGATATACTACCCTTCGTGGTATGAAATTCCTGTGGCACTGAAATGCCGTACTCATCATCCCAAACGGATGTTAACATGGGAACCTGCAACACACCAGCGGCATTCATCGCCTCGAGAAACATGCCTTCTGACGTTGATGCGTTCCCGATCGTTCCGAATGCTACTTCGTTTCCGTTCCTGGATAATTCGGTGAACTGTTGAAGTCCTGGATTCCCTTTAAACAGTTTAGACGCATATGCCAGTCCTAACAGACGCGGCATCTGCCCCGCAGTTGGAGAGATGTCTGCACTGCTGTTTTTAAGTTCTGTAAGATTTTTAAGGTTACCCTGGTCATCAAGAAAGCGGGTTGCGTAATGCCCGTTCATAAGTCTTCCCGCTGAAGCCGGATCATCTTCAACGCTTGTGTGCGCATATAGCTGCGCGAAATATTGTTGGACTGTGAGCTCACCGATCGCCAGCATGAACGTCTGGTCGCGATAATAACCGGCACGCCAGTCGCCTTTGCGAAATACCTTTGCCATCGCGATCTGCGCGATCTCCTTGCCATCACCGAATATTCCAAACTTAGCCTTGCCCATAAAGACTTCCTTCCGGCCGATCAGACTTGCTTCACGACTTTCTATTGCCAGCCGATAGTCAGAGAGGATCTCTTTAACCTTGGCTTGCGAGAACTTTAACCTTGCTTCTTTTATCACGCTCAAGATGATCTAGTTTGAAGTTCGTACCAATCCAAAAATAGACAATACCGGGTACTTTCAAAAGGCTCGCTCCTTCCAGTACTTGCACCAGTCCCCGTGAACAACCGGCCGATCAGTTTGCGCAACTTTCTCAAACAGGAATATACCAAATATTGTATTTTCAACCTGCACGGTTGAGAGAATATAATGTGCATCCATCTCCATCGTACAGATCATTTGTTCCGTTACCGCATTCGTGACTTCGAATAGCTCCGCTACTATTGAATGGTCCCCATCGTCCATTATAGCGTACGGATACTCGCCGAGCGAGAACATGCTGAATCCGTTCAATTGCACTGTGTCGATGTATGTGAGATGGTCGGCATACTGGCTATAATTATCCATACCTCTTCTGAGTGATCCATAGTACGCATAATATTTCAAGTGACTCATTGGTTCCAAAAAAAGAGAATAGCCTTCCAACCATTCGTGCGCGACTTGTTATATTTGTTCGCTAAATCCCAGCTTATGATCATAGGTGTTCCTAAGGAAATCAAAAATAACGAAAACCGCGTTGCCCTGACCCCTGCCGGAACGCAAGAGCTCGTCAAAAGAAATCACACGGTCTATATCCAGCAAAATGCTGGTGCCGGTAGCGGATTTTCGGATGAAGAATATGTAAAGGCTGGTGGTAAAATTCTCCCGGAAGCCACAAGCATTTTTGAGCGGGCTGAAATGATCATCAAGGTCAAGGAACCTGTTGAGGCCGAATATAAGCTTATCAAAAAAGATCAGCTGGTGTTTACTTACTTCCATTTCGCTTCTTATGAACCGTTGACAAAGGCCATGATCGCGAGCGGGGCAGTTTGTCTTGCGTATGAAACTGTGCAGAGTGCTGATGCCAGCTTGCCGCTGTTAATTCCGATGTCTGAAGTCGCTGGAAGAATGGCTATACAGGAAGGCGCAAAGTATCTTGAAAAACCATTGAAAGGTCGGGGAATTTTACTGGGCGGTGTTCCAGGTGTAAAGCCCGGCAAAGTGATGATACTAGGTGCGGGTGTTGTTGGAACCAATGCCGCCAAGATTGCGGCGGGTATGGGTGCCGATGTCACGATCCTGGATCTTAATATCAATCGCCTCAGATATCTTGATGATGTGATGCCAAAGAATGTTCACACCATGGTTTCGAGCGAATATGTGATCCGTGATCTGATCCGCGATTCAGACCTTATCATTGGCGGAGTGCTTGTTCCAGGCGCGAAAGCACCGAAGCTGATCACACGTGATATGCTAAAGTCCATGAGACCGGGTACAGTGTTAGTCGATGTGGCAGTCGATCAGGGTGGATGTATAGAAACTTGTCGACCAACGACGCACGAAGATCCTACTTATATTATTGATGACGTGGTTCATTATTGCGTCGCCAACATGCCTGGGGCTGTGCCATACACTTCAACACTTGCATTGACAAACGCAACGCTTCCATACGCTATCAAACTGGCTAAAACTGGCTGGAGAAAAGCGTGTCAGGAGAATGCTGAACTTCGCAGCGGACTTAATGTTATTAGTGGCGAGGTGGTTTACAAAGCTGTTGCCGAAGCGTTCTCGCTTCCTTATGCCGATGTAGCGAAGTTCTTGTAGGGAACTGCCGCACGTCTTAGCACATGCCCTTGTAGCGGCACACGCTTCACGCGAGACCTGTGCCTACACTCAACTTGATTTTCACCCGAACACTGGAAGCTCTGTAAGTAACAATGTTGTTCCTTCTTCCCAATTTACTTCGCAGTAGTAATGCGTCATACCATTGGTGATTACGATGTAACGTGCCTTCAGCGTATGATTGTAAACAGCAGCTTGCTCAATTGTGTCTTGGCGTAATTTTACGTCGGGGGCTTTGCACTCGACAACCATCCACGGTTGACCTTCGCGGTTGAATATTACAATGTCAGATCTTTTTTGCAGTCGGTTAAATGTCAATCCACCCTCCACTTTGATCAACGACCTGGGATAGTGATGGACTTTAATAAGGAAATGAATAAAATGCTGGCGCACCCATTCCTCCGGAGTAAGCACAAGATATTTCTTCCTAAGGATGTCGAGAATAAACATCTTTCCGGATTCCTTCTTCAGGATGTACTCAAAGGTGGGAAGGTTGAGCGCAATCATCTCCGCAAATAAACTGTTTTTAAACACTACAATTTACAACCTGTTTAACTCTGTGCTATTTCTATTATTTTAGCATATGAAGACAAAATCAGACATAGTCGAAAACTGGTTGCCAAGATATACAGGCAAACCGTTAAATGAGTTTGGTGAATACATCCTCCTGACAAACTTCGACAACTACGTTTCATTGTTTGCCTCCTGGCACAACGTACCCGTTAACGGTATTGACCGCGCCATGCGCAGCGCCACCGCAGAAGGCATTACCATTATCAACTTTGGAATGGGGAGCCCAAACGCAGCCACGATAATGGACTGCCTTAGCGCAATCAAACCAAAGGCTGCTGTGTTTCTTGGTAAGTGCGGAGGATTAAGAAAAAATGAGATCGGAAACCTGGTATTGCCTATCGCCGCCATCAGAGGTGAAGGAACGTCGAATGACTACTTTCCACCCGAAGTACCAGCATTACCAGCTTTCGCACTACAAAAAGCAATTTCTACTACAATCCGCGATTATAGTCAGGACTACTGGACCGGAACTGTTTACACCACCAACCGTCGCGTCTGGGAATGGGATGAAACTTTCAAAGAATATCTTAGAAAGATCAGAGCGCTGGCGATCGATATGGAAACAGCCACAATCTTTTCTACGGCCTTTGCCAACAAAATTCCAACGGGTGCGCTATTGCTCATTTCCGATTCTCCTATGGTACCCGACGGTGTGAAAACTGAAGTTAGCGATACCGTTGTAACCCAGAACTTTGTTGAAACCCACCTTAAGATTGGAATTGCTTCCCTAAAGCAGTTGATTAATAACGGTATTACTGTGAAGCATTTGAGATACTAAGGCCGCAACAATGCGGCGACGCAATGAACGGAGTACCTGCGGCGGGCGAGCATAAGATATAAAACAGAGTTTTGTATTTCATGTCCGAAGACAACCACCCCGATCATTTCCATCAACCGTTGTTATGCCCTAAAAGTAAATCGGGAAAATTACGGAAGTAATCACAAGCCATAGACGGAAATAGTCCAGTGGTACGACAGCCAATGATTTGCAACATTAGGGGCATTAACGATCAATGGTACTTCCATGCCTTTGCTCCTGACGCACATGTACTCGCCATTATTAATCAGCCCAACCGGGAACTGGTGTAGAAGGATCAAACAATTCGTCAATATAGTACGCCCTTCTCTCGCGATGATCACAAGAACCATCACCACCGATCGGATACTGACATCCTTCATACAAAATAAGATCATTTGGAATCATGATGCTCTTTGGTGAGCCGTTTGGCAATGAAGAACCCTCATGATCTCTGCCCAAAATACAATGACCGAGTTCATGAAAAATAAATACTTCTTTGGCTTCGTCTGTAAACCAACAAACGGTGTTTGGATTGACACCGATGATCTTCTGAACATTTGGATCGAGTGATACGGTATTGCATTCACCACAATGCGATTCATCAAGTTTATTATCATTCCTGATGATCAGGTTTGTGATGTTGATGACGCGGCCTCTTGCTGCAGCTTCTGTTTTGAATCGTTCCAAAAAAGGTTGCCATTCGGTTGGAACATCGAGGGCTGGTTTGAATTCATCCTTGTCAGAGCATGACATGAACCATGCGCCCAGCGTGAGAACAATAAGGCGTATGCCAATGGCAGTTAAACGTTCCATAATGTCGGAAGGCAGAGGTGAATTCAAATCCTCATCCGACAAATCTAATTAAATCCAAAACACAGAAAAATCATAACGTTAATACACACGGAGAAAGGCTCGAGAAGTGTGCTAGTACAGACACCCTTCTGGCTGTTCTCTGTGTATATTAATTCGATGATTTGCTGAGTGATCGGATCTCATGAAAGTTTGTATGCCTATGCCTGCTCAGCCACCTGAGTAAAACCATTCAGCCTAAACTTCCTGGGAGAAATTCCGAACTTGCGACGGAAACGCTTCGCGAAATAAGACTGATCACTGAATCCTACCAGATAACTGATTTGACCCAGCGTATCAACTCTTCCTTTGATCATCTCAGCCGCTCTTTGAAGGCGCATGTCGTTTATAAAATCTATCGGTGATTTTTTGATAATAGCCTTCAGCTTCCGAAACAGATGTGCCCTGCTCAGATTTATCTCACGTGCCAACTGTTCCACGCCAAATCCGGACTCAGCTAGCTTCAGCTCCGTAATTTGTGTAACCCGGTTAATAAACTGCTCATCTTTAGACGGCTCAGCAGTAGGTTCGAAACCACCTTCATAGTTGATTTCAAGTTTGTGTGTCAATTCAATCATTGTTTTAAATTTTACTTTTTATTATTTAAACCATTTTTGGCTCTGGTTTTCTCTTTGGTGTTTTTATAGTGTCTACATTAATCAATTCACCCTGTTCCGTTCCTTATCGGCGCCTGATTTCAAGTTGACTGATTTCAGTTTGTTCCTGCCGAAAGTATATCCGTATGTGAGTCTTATGAATTGATTGTGATAATCACTCTTGAAGAATGTGTTGATCACATTCTCAGGTGAAGACGATCTGATCCTCCAATAATTGGTATACAGAATGTCATCCATATCGAGTTTAAAAGCGCCCTGACCAACTTTTTTCTGAATGTCTGCATGAAGTGATCCAAGTGGGGCGAATTGTTGAGAAAGCACTTTTTGACCAACAGCAATTGTGGCCACGCGCTGACTACAAAATATGGAGACATCCCGTTTCACTGTCTGAAGGAGTTGACTGGTGACGTGGTTGAAGCACGGAAATGGACGCTAGCCGCGGTGTTATCGGGCCGCGCTTGCTGTCGCTTTGTCTGTTTGCTGTTTATGAAATTTATCATCTCGGACAATTAATTCGTTTAGTCCAACAAAATTGTTGAGTAATGTCGATAGCGACATCGGGAACCAATACCTAATTATACGGGCGACGCTACCTATTTTAGCATGGATGGTCTATTGTTACCACAAAAAGCCTCATAACTACCTACTGGGTCTCAGCGGTTTAGAAAAAAGGAAAGAAGATGGCGTCATACTCCCTGTTTTCAGGTAAGGATACCGAGACGCTCTCCGTCATTAGACAGTCTTTTTTGACGGGCGTTGACATGGAGTTTTAAAAGATTGATATAACGTGGTGATCAACCGTCCCAATTGAAATAAAAGTCGCTCCGCGAGCTCTGAGTTTTGGAGTCCAGTTCAGCAAACCAATACGTCAATTTGTCGGTTGGAAAGGTGGCCGGATTCTTACGCGTACTTTCATGGGGCCTCTCGGGGATATTTTTGACAGCCCGAACTTGAGCTTTGGTTTTAACATTGTCAGTGTCGCAGCGGCACCAAGGTCTGCAAGTATTCGGAGTGAGTCCTTCTGATTCTCTTCGTCATCCTCAAACAATGCAAATGCCCTTTCGTAAGGCAAGCCTTTTCCAAAGTTCTGCGGCATCGGATGATTTACACACTACCGTAAGTCTGAACGGTAGGTACGCCAGTCAGCTTCAACCGCACCCACGCCACACTTCCGTTTCCAATAAGCCAACTCAGAGTAATACCACAGATTATATTTTATGGGGAAATAGTTCTTCCACTGCGATGTCTTCTTTTATCGGTGTCTCGATCCACGTTCAAGTGCCGCACATAAGTCTAGCGACGTGGACACACCCCACATTTTCTTTGAAAATCAAACGTTTAGGCTGCCAGGCGCGAAAGCCTGATCACTACTTTCCATCGAAAAGATCTTTCACGTCCGATGGCATCTTATCAAAAATCACCTGGCAAGGTTTTCTACTTTAATGATTTTACAGCATAAGGATCACAACGGCAACGACATCCTAATTACAATTCATTGTGAGTGGACCAAACATATTGCAGGAATTAAAACAACACACACGAATCGACTTCATGCCAGGTACAAGCATAGTTTGGGCAAAGACTGGGCCACCTCTAATAATGATGTAAGCCTAACATTGCATGATTTATTACGGGATTATTACGAATCAAGCCACACTTAAGCCGGACCCAGCCAACCTTAAGCCAGAACTCAGCCGGAATCATGATGAGAGGCCGGAACTAACACGGAACTAAGCCGGAAGAAAAGTAAAGACGGACGAATAACGACCCCATTTCTTTTCGCGCGTACCTTCTGAGTTTGTTCAGGTAAGTCTTATCGTGCATATCAAAAGCATTGTTGCGTTAAAAAATTGTGGCAGCAACTAAATTACCATCAATCGCAACAAATGTTCTATCCTGTCATCACAAACGAAAATATCTTTGCATCAACACTAACGGGAAGAATTAAAATGAGGTGTTAAATTTTTATAGGAGGCCTGCGTTGGATTTATCGAAGCTGAATAATGTAAAATAATTTGGGACTCATATGAAAAAAAAGCTGCAGTCAATACCCCATCTGAGGATCCTGAGCATGAAGGTTCTGATGCTGTTGCCATTTATTTTCTTGATCGGACAATGTATTGATGATTATGTAAAACGTCCTATTTATCAATCTGCCCACGGTCATCCTGTTGTGATTTGCAGGTCGCCATTGCCGTTTGGGATGAATGCTTTGGGGTCGAAGGGTAATGCGGGGAAGCTTAATATGACAATGCTTGAGATTGCAAGGTCAGCGGACAGAACTAAAGAGCGCATTCATTGAATGTGGGTCAGCCTGCCAAGCTTAGAAAGTGATTCGTAGCAGATGCTAACCAATTGTGGTATGTCTCACGACTGAAAAAACCACCACACCCAGGAAAAACGCGCCTATTGCAACGACGACGGAGAGCCTCATCTTGGGCTTACCCCGATAGAAAAGAAATGCAAATACAATTTCCAGTAGGATGTTAAACATGTATCGAAGTTAGGAATTTTTTTGCAAATGCCTGATACAGAATAGTATAATTTTGATTGTAGCGCTACACCCACAAACGCCCATTTTCTAAAGGTTACTTACGCGACCGCAACGCTATTCATTGAGTCTGAGAAATCTGGAATAGTCGAAAACCTTCAAAGTGAGCGTTCGTGGAAGTGAAAGCAAAAGTCAAATCTGACTACTGGATACGTTTCATCGTGACCACGGTGATACTGGTAGCAATATTGATTTTAGTTTTTAAAGATGAACCATCGACTACCTGGACAAATGCCAACCGGTATCTCTATAGTTTCGTTAGTGTTGCATGGATTTTTGGCGGCGTGCTTCGTTTCGGATACAAAGAAGGTGCCCAGCTCGTAGTGTCTGATACAAGCATAACCTTCACCAATATCTGGGGCAAACGATTCAGTTATTCTTATTCGGAAATAAAAGACATCCGAACCTATACTGAAACTTCAAGACGACAGTTCAGTTCAAAAACATATCAAGTTATTGTCATAGACTTTAAAGATGGACACTCGACGGAAGTCTCTGCTAATGTCTATTCTAACTTTGGTAAGATGAAGTCTGTAATCTTCCAACACATTTACAACACCAGGCTGGCGCGCCTACAGGTCAATCTTAATTGACGAGAAAGAATAAATGCAATTTACTCCGTGCGTTTCCTATTCTTCGCGAGGCTCCGCGTTTCATGGATTTATGTTCCGAATGAAGTTCATCGAGTCTGCTCTATAAAATCCAAACAACGCGGAGACAACTGAGGAAAAGCAGGCACACGCGCGGAGCCACCATTCTTATAAATTATACGAACATTGTTCATTTAGATGACTCAATGTGCTTTGCAATATGATCGTGTATGTCGGCATCGCCGTTTAGATAATGTCACAGATTCAGACCCGTCCCTATTGAAAAGATCACTCAATGGAGGAACAGTCATGACGTCACATACTTGTTTCAACCCTTTGCTTATTGCGTGCTCATGCATGAAAGTC
>JBDSKX010000104.1:0-18884 GCA_039916665.1 Chryseolinea sp.
CCATAGAAAAAAGAGAAGGGCAAACGCTGAAAGAACTTAAGTCAATTGCCACGGTTAGAAGTGTAGGTGCCTCTACCCGAATAGAGGGGTCAAAAATGACCGATGACGAGGTCGAGGTACTAATCGAAAACCTGGAAGTATCGAAGTTAGAAGAAAGGGATACACAGGAAGTAGCAGGGTACTACGAAACCTTGAATATTATCTCAGAATCATTCAGAGATATTGATGTGAGTGAGCACAATTTAAAAATGCTTCACAACATCTTGATGAAGCATAATGAGAAGGATGCGTGGCATCGTGGCGACTACAAGCAACACAGCAATGTGGTGGAAGCCACGAACGCAAATGCGTCAACGTATGTGATCTTTAGACCTACTGATCCTGGATTTGCCACCGAAGATGCTATACGTCAGTTGGTGCAATGGTACAACTCAGACACTACCACTCCGCCCACTATTCGTGTAGCGATTTTTGTTTATGATTTTCTCAGCATCCACCCTTTTCAGGATGGCAATGGCCGTATGAGCCGATTGCTGACAACGCTACTATTATTACGACAGACCTATTCATGGATACAATATGTAAGTTTTGAGCATGAGATCGAAAGCAGAAAAGCCGAGTATTACGCGGTACTGATGCAATGTCAAAAGCAACGGCCCGGCGAAGATGTCTATCCCTGGGTAACATTTTTTTTGAGTTGTCTCTACAACATCCAAGACCAGTTGATGAACAAGCTTCAAACAAAAAATAGCCAGTCCAAAATATCACCACGAGAGAAAAAAATCTATTCATTTATTGAAAGCCATCCCGGAAGTAAGTCAGGAGAGATGGCTGAAAAATTGGATATACCGCTGCCAACGGTAAAACGGATTCTCATGGAGATGGCAGACAAAAAACTTATCACCAGGCATGGTGTAGGGAAAGGAACCAACTACACCGCAGAAAGCAAAAGCTCTGTTAAAAATGACCTTATGTTTATCTTTAAGGATGGAGAGCGTAAAAAAGAATTTTTGCTGATGAATTCAACTTCGGCTATTGAAATAAAAAAACTAATGCTAACCCCTCTCTTCAACTGGAACGTGCCCAATGACTGGGGACAAAAACTAATCCATCAAAATCTGACTTTTAAAGTGAACTGTGAAAACAATACTGGTGGTAAAATTGAAACACCTTCCCGTTCAATTGCGGCAATGATAAGCCTCTATCATTTCAAACCAGTTGTTACATTAAGTAATCCAATCAATATCTCAGGAGAAAGCATCTGGGAAAGGACGTTGAAGAGTAACGAATATCCAATAAAAGCAAGTATTGAAATACACAGCGAAACAGACCATTTTGATTTTGATGTGATGTTTGTGTATGATGAAGCTTCGTGATAAATTAGTTTCGACTCAGCTTAACGACAGCCCCTTTTGCGGTCTACATGATTTCAAACGATGATCATCGGATAAGTTCGGGTCGTGGCAATTTTATGATGTCGTGAGGTTTATGACTGACGTGAATGGAGGGAGCGGAGGGAGGTGGCTGCTCCGCAGTCACTGTGGATGTGTAGGGTGGGTATTCAACGGGATATTTGTGTGTGGACGTGGTGAATGACGGGTAGTGGGGGAGTTGTTAAGGCGGTAAATGCATTCAACGCGGAGAATCGCGGAGGTTTTTTTATGGGGTTTAAGTTCGGGTCGTGTAAGTTTTATAATGTCGTGAGGTTTATGACTGAGGTGAATGGAGAGGCGCGGAGGGAGGTGGCTGCTGCGCAGTCACTGTGGATGTCAAGGGTTGTGGTTCAACTGGATGTTTCGGTGTAGACGTGGCGAAGGATGGGTAGTGGGTGAGTTGTTAAGGACAGTAAATGCAGAAAACACGGAGAATCACGGAGATTTTTTTATGGGGGTTTAAGTTCGGGTTGTGGTAATTTTATGCGCCATGACTTTGGAGGCATTGTGAATGAACCACAATTGATTTCGCTGATTAAAATACAATAGCAATTTTTGGGATTCGACTCCTATATATTTACGTTCCATATCATTATAGCCAGGTTTAACCTGGCCGGAATGATACAAAACATATAAATGAAGAAGGACGTATTTAAAGTAATTCATGCCGATGATTGATATTCCGCCACGGCTCCGCTACAAAGTACGCCAGTGATTCCGGAGCAAAGTACGCCACGATTCCGCTGCAAAGGTGGCCACTTATTCCGCTCCAAAGTACGCCAGGCATTGTACATATTTTGTAATTGGCAATACTGACATTCCGGCATATAGTATACCACTTATTCCGCTGCAAAGGTCGCCACTAAGAAGCGTTTAACTATTACCATCAGTTTGGTTTGAATCCAACTCAACTAAGTATGGCTAAAAGGCCAATTCGTTATGCACACTGTCAGACAAATGATTTTATTCCCAGACCGCGGCTTACATTTTCAGCTCTATCTATAAAGTTTGCGTCGGCAAAATGCAATGGATACTCTTTAGTAAAATTGCGAGACTCGGAACATTGGGAACACTCACTGATTGTTCCTATTATGTCCTTCCGGGAGCGTTATAAAACTCATCCACTTCTTCAGAAAAAGAAATTGACAAGCAGTGGCGATCAATAATAGATTTACATATCGTCATCAGCATTTTATCGCATTACCACAGGATTTTCTTATTTCGCCGTCAATGAATTGGATATGCACCTGAGGAGAACCAAAGATCTTATTTGGCTGAAAATTGCTTGTTATCCACTCCACTAAATCCAACTTGATGGCTTCATTCTTTTGCAACTGATGACCTTGACCTTGCCGGATAATCGTCGAGAACGCTTTCGGGACTTCGACAGCAGCATCTCCAAAGTAGTAAAAATGATCTGATAGCAATGCATTCTTGCCACTGCAGTCTCTGCTTTTTGCTAGCTTAAGATGTACGCCAGGTCTTTGCAGCACGCGACTACCTGAACAATAGTCATATAGACAATCGCCCACCTTGCGTCGATAATCCTTATTTTTTATATCGGGAATTTTCTTTTGCAGGCTTTTCCGACAGAACATATCGTATTCGCGATAAGTAAGTATCTCGGTGACTTGCATAGCATAAACAAGTTTCCCGGAATAATCCGTTCCAAAAACGTTCTTTGAACCAATACCAAAGATCCAATCCCCTACTTTTGCAGTTCTTCTGATAATAGGCTTACAAATCGTGAGCGTGCAAATACCCCAGAATGGATTCGGAGCTGCGCCGTCGTCGATCTTAACGCAATAAGAGAATAGTCTCATGAAAATTTTAGATTAACAACAAAACTGTGAACCTGGAGCTTAACCTTTTTTAAGGTCAACCAATGATGACGTGTTGCGTTGATTGTTCCATTCGCTAAGTTTCTCCAAAACCCAAGGCACCGCAAGTATTGTCGTATAAATTGGTACTGGACCAATGTCACCATTGGTGGCAATTTTATCACTGAAGATTTAACCTTAAATTCTCGCATGAAGGCAGGTTCGAATAAGCAGGATTGAATTGAGAATGAAATTGGAACATGATACGGCATAACGGTTGCTTTTAATGCAATTTAAAGCGCGTCGTTCAAACAACAATAGTAGTGAGTTAATAAACTCAATGGCACCGCGCTGCAATCAAGATTCAAGTGGCAGTGATTAAATTTTTCACTGGATATGCGGTCCCAAAATGGAGTGACGCGTGCCGGCGCTGTTTATGCAGCACACTTTGACTAACTTCCTGTCATGATCAACGCCTTAGCCAAACGGATTATTACACTCCTTGTCGCGGTAGTCTCCATGATCAGCCCAGCCGTTGCCCAGCAAACTCTTTACGAGCCCTTCCTACACCTCCGAAATGCCAACCCACGTGAATGGTCGGAATTCTCACAAGAAGCAGATAAAGAATTAAAAGTTACGTTTCAAAGAAAGAGGATAACAACACCAACGGTCATTGAGCTCCGGCAGTACGATGTGAAATTGCAATGGTCAGTATATCTCAATGGCAAAAAGATATCGACTCTTATTCAGGATGAACATGATCAAACATCATATATCGCGTTGCCGCCATCATCTTTGCGTAAAGGTAAGAATGAACTGTTGATCAGTTCCACTGAAGCAGTCGCGGATGATATTCGCGTAGGTCAGATTAGACTGCATGAAGGAACCTTAAACGACCTGATGACCGCTACAATTAATGTTCATGTAGTCGATGAAAATGATTCGATACTTCCCTGTAAGCTGACAATCCTGAATAGCAACCGAAGCTTGCAGCCCATTCAATTAAGCCCGGGCTACATTGCCGCCACGAGAACTGGGAATATTTATGCTGCTTCCCCAACCTCTTTCAGACTACCTCCCGGAAACTATACCCTATACGCTACACGGGGATTTGAATACAGCGTCGATTCAATGAAAGTCAATTTACCACCAGGACAAAACATCTCTGGACAATTTCAGCTGTCTAGAGAAGTTAACACAGATGGATGGATTAGCTGCGACACACATGTTCATACCAATACCTATTCGCACCACGGTGACGCTACACTATCCGAAAGATTGCTTTCAATTGCGGGTGAAGGAATTGAACTTCCAATCATGACGGACCACAATATCAACGTCGATGTCAAAGACACGCTGCAGTCACTTCAATCGAAGTTGCAGTCACAGATACTCTCTCGTTCGTTCACAGCTGTAACGGGAGATGAACTGACTACAAGTTTGGGGCATTTTAATGTCTTTAAGACGAACCCCGGAGATAAGGTTATCGATCACAAGGTTACATCTTGGGACGATGTCGATAAAAACATAAAGGCCGTTAATCCAAAAGCAATAATTCTGAATCACGCACGCGACGACCATAGCGACTTCATTCCATTCGATTCCTCACACCACATTTCCATTGCAGGAATGAACACCAATAACTGGACGTTCCCCGCGAACGCCATGGAGGTCATCAATTCCGGATCACAGCAGTCGCACCCGTTGCAGTTATTTCACGACTGGATGGGTATGCTGAATGGCGGACATATCATTACTCCGGTCGGATCAAGCGATTCCCACGATGTCACCAGGTTCCTCGTCGGACAAGGCCGAACGTATATTAAGGTGGATGATAAACGTCCGTCGAAAATTAATGTTGATCAGGCTATCGATCAGTTTGTAGCGGGTAGGGTAATGGTAAGCTGCGGACTTTTAACAAAGATTGTCGTCAATGATCAGTATGGTCCGGGTGATTTGGCGCCCTATGGTAAACAGATTCGCGTTACTGTCGAAGTATGGGGTCCGACTTGGATTGGCGCAGATCACGTTGCGCTCTACATGAATGGTACTGAGATCAAACAGTCAGAGATCGACTCAAGGATCAAGACGCCTTTAAAGTGGCGTGAGACCTATTCTATAAACACTTCCGCTCATGACGTATTCTTCGCCGCTATTGCCACCGGCCCGGCTACGCATATTCCTTTTTGGTCTTTATCAAAACCGTATCAACCAGTGTCAGAAGAATGGACTCCAACAGTGATGGGCGTTAGTGGCGCGGTGTGGGTTGATGGCGACCATAACGGAATTAAAAATACAGCGAGGGAGTATGCTGAGAAGGTGTTGAAAGATTCGAAGGGTAAGTTGTCGAAGGTGATAAAGAAGCTGGATAAGTATGACGCATCGGTTGCAGTGCAGGTTGCGGCGTTGATGTGGAAGAGGGGAGATGATTTGAAGGGGAGGGAAGTGAGTGATGGGTTGAAGGAGGCGAAAAACGAAGTGAGGGATGCGTTTGAGAGCGTTATGCTTTCAACCTCAGTTGTCAAACATTAAATTGATTTCGTCAATTCGCCGTGATAACTGCGCCGTAATTTATCGCCGCGCTACTTAATCAAAGTCCACCAAAGTCCCCCGCACCGCAACTTCATCTATGGCCAATCCCAAGCCACATGTTATATATAACATCAAACAATTGATTTATTCCAGGCCGCGGTTTACATTTTCAGCTCTAACTATAAAGTTTGCGTTGACAAAATAGAATGGATACTCGTTAGTAAAATTGCAAGACTCGCCGCTGTCAAAATAATATTATTTTCCAGATTTGAAGCCGGGTAGTAGGAATTCGGTTGTGGAGGCTTGAGAATGGTGTGAATAGCAGGTAGAGTTTTTCAGAGGGCAGTGCCGGTATGCCCGTGTCAATCTGATTGGAACCTGAAGCAACGTTCGCGGAATCGCGTCTGATTTGGACCGTGGAATTGCCAACTTGAAAATTACATTTTGAACCGATTTGTATTATAAAATGATGTTATCAAACTGACTACATCAGCGCTTCGGGAATCAGTGATTGGCGGAGGATTTATTTTATTTTCGACATCCAGGAATGCATTGAGTTCGGACCAGTCATCATCCGATATCTGTTTAAATCCCATTGACCAATCCGCGAAACTTCTGTCGCTAATACTTTTATCGAGCATTTTTATCATACTCTTGTGCCTGCTATCCAAACGTATTTTATCATAAAGTGCGCGAACCACTTCTTCTTCCCCTTCGAGTATTTGGATGATAGATCCTTCATGATATAGCAGCAATCCTGTGACTTTAAGTGCAAGATTATTTGAACGACTCTTCTTCAAGATGTCAATAATGTCTTCCTTTGAATACAAGGTCGAAGAAGCGCTTAAATAAATCAAAGTGTGCATAACATGGTTTGGTCAGTGAAATATTGTGACTTGTAAGAACCTAATGTGACATGGCTACTAAAGCCACCTCATGGCTTGCTTGGCCTAGGACAGCAATTGCATAGACGCTTTGAATGCTCCCCAGCCTGAGCGTGTATCGAAGATACCATAATATTCCAGAGCGTGAAAGTGTCTTAAAGGCACAATGATTCTGAAATTGACAGAAATTGTCAAAGTGTTTTTACGTCGGTAAGTTTGACAATCATTGATTGGTCACCTGCAGTGATGAAGATCGAATCAATCGCCAGAACCCGCTAGCAGACAAACATTAAATTATGACACGTTATCTTACAAAATCCAGGTTTAAGCTTGCGCTCGAATGTTCTACCAAGCTGTATTATCAGAGTCATAAGGAGTATGTGGACAGTAAACTCGATAATGAATTTTTAAAGGCGCTCGCAAGAGGCGGATTCCAGGTTGGCGAGTTGGCTAAATGTTATTATCCACACGGTGTGATGATTGAAGAACGCGACCATGACATTGCACTTCAGCAGACGGAGGAATTGCTGCGCGGGGACCGTGTTATATTCGAAGCAGCCTTTCGATTCGAGAACCTGTTTATTCGCGCAGACATCGTCGTGAAGGCTGGCAATACGATTCGATTGATCGAAGTGAAAGCCAAGTCATTCAATCCTGACACTGAGACATTCATGAATATCAAAGGCACAGAAATAATGGCTGGGTGGAAATCATATCTCTATGACGTAGCCTTTCAAAAGCATGTGATACAAAAGGCATATCCTGAATGCCGTGTCACTGCGGTACTGATGTTGGTTGACAAGAGTAAGAATGTCTCGGTAGACGGACTTAACCAGAAGTTTCTTGTTCGTGAAAATGGAAAAGGAAGAAACATCACGACAACTGTAGGTGATGTTTCCATTGCTGCGCTAGGATCCCAGATCGTAAATGAGTTTGATGTCGATGACATAGTGAATTCAATACTGACCGACAGCAAATTCAAGGATAATCCTGCGTATTCGTTTACAGAATGGATTCAGATATATTCAGATGCCTATCTGAACGACATTCGCATTTGGGACCAACTCAAAAGTGAATGTGGTAAATGCGAATTCAATACTGATGTTAAAGATGATCCATCGCAGCGAAGCGGATTTCATGAGTGCTGGGAACATCACGCGGCATTTAATGAGGATGATTTTCTTGAGCCGTCCATTCTGACGTTGTACAATTTCAAAAAGAAGACGGAGTTTATACAAGCGCGGAAATATTTTCAGAAGGACGTATCTCGTGTCGACCTGGAACCAAAGGTACTAAAACCAAATAGCTCAGATGGATTATCGATTATCGATCGCCAGGAAGTTCAGATACAAAAGTCGAAGGATAAAGATGCCAGTCCGTATGTTGACATCGGTGGCTTAAGAGCAGCGATGTCTGAATGGAAGTATCCTCTCCACTTCATCGACTTCGAGACTACTGCCGTTGCAATTCCTTTCAATAAAGGTCTTCGCCCGTATGAACAGGTAGCATTTCAGTTCTCTCAACACGTTATGCAAAAGGATGGTACTGTCGATCATCGCGGTGAATGGCTTAACGATCGGGTTGGAGCATTTCCAAACTTTGATTTTGTTCGTGCGCTGAAAGCGGAACTGAATGAAGACGGAACGATCTTTCGATACGCAGCACATGAGAACTCAATTCTTAATGCAATCTATTGGCAACTGAAAGCATCCAGTGAAACCGATAAAGACGTGTTGTGCGACTGGATCAAAACAATAACGAAGTCGTCGAACAAAAGTAACGAGCAATGGGAGGGAAGTCGTAACATGGTTGATCTACTGGACCTGGTTAAAAAATATTACTATCATCCGGCGACGAGGGGATCCAACTCTATCAAGGCCGTGTTGCCGGCAATTCTCAGTACGAGCACATACTTGCAGGAGATATATCGCAAACCAATCTACGGAACAACGATGAAGAGTTTGAATTTTAGAGATCGCGCCTGGATTCAATGGGACGATGAGGGACATGTTATAAATCCCTATGAGTTACTCGATCCGGTTTTTCAAGGTATTAGTCCGACGTTGCTTGATTCGTTCTTTATGCCCGAAGAATCTGATGTACAAGACGGCGGTACTGCGATGATTGCTTATGCGCAAATGCAATTTACGCTGATGACAGATACTGAGAGGCAGTTCATTAGAAAAGCACTATTGCAGTATTGCGAGTTGGATACGCTGGCGATGGTGATGGTGGTGCAGGAGTGGAGGAGGGTTATTGGGTCTGTAATATCTAATCGTTAGCTAGATGCCAGGTGATTTTGTTGATCCTTAAATTTTCGGAAAGGTTTCTCCGGGTGTACGTCAAGTAGTTTTCCAACAGGATATTTGTGATTAGACGCGGTGCAAAAAAGTGGAGCGGAGTTATTGAGTCGAAGCAGGATGTAGTTAGTATATACGTCAAACGCAATTGAGAAACCAAAATAACAACCCATCCGGCCGCTTTATTAAGAACGCAACCGGATGGATTTGGCCTTTCAAAAAGGCGATAAGGGAAACTTAATATTAAACTACGACTGCAGAATCTTCTTTTGTTTGGCATGATCGACCAATATCCACGATGCTCTGGCAATGTTACCAGCAAAATCGCTCGCTTCTACGATGACGACGTTTTCCGATGAAAGTGCAGAAGTTATTTTAAGCTTGTAATTCCAATGTGTTTTAGAAGAAGGAGCAGGTTTTGCATTCCCGCTTTCTACCAATTTTCCATCGTAATCGAGTATCGACACTTTTACCGACACTACTTTGAAATCATCAGTAGCTTTTATTTGAAGTTTAGCGCCAACACGACCCGGGGATTTGGGCATCACTACATGATGGACCGTTGGTGGTGTCAAGAAATCAGTTGTAGCAACCAGGTACGGGGAGCGTTTCTTCTCAGTCATTCCGGTTTCATACATTGCTTTGAGTTCCGGGTTATTCATATGAGTCCGTGCATAACGGGAAGCCTCAGAGAAGCGATTCCTTTTTTCACGTTGACTTTGTGTTGATACGTTACTTTTTTCTGGTCTTTTTGAGACAACAGTTTTTCCATTGTACTGACGGATTATCATTTCGCCAATCTTTCCGCTTACGCCATGAAGGAGTGGGTTATTTTTTACAATAGCCATATTATTATTTTTTGATTTAGTGATTTAATGATTTTTTGATTTTGGCGGCATTACGTTTCCCTTCGCGATTGGAGCTGTGGTCGATCGTGAACCTTCGACTTTCCATACTCCGCTTGCAGGGCAACGTTCTCCCGTTCGCGCTTTGTTTTTTGTCTTACTTGATTGTTTTGTAGTTGTCATAAATGTTTTGTTTTATCAGAGACCAATTGTGAATTTTCGGTTTGGACCAAGCAAACGAAGAAACATTGACATCGCTACGAGATAGGCATGTTGACCTGGCTTTGCCCGATCAGAAAAGAATTTCTTTTTGGTCGGATCTTTAACCTGGACCTTAGCAAATGCGACCGCCTCTCGAAACAATTCATGTCTACGCTGCTGCGCTAATGACTTTGTTTTTTTCGGCCGATTCTCCATTGGAGTGTCGACTTCTTCCTTGTTTCCGTCTCCTGACGAGAACACGCATTTGAAAAATGATTCTATTATTTCCTTGATATTCATTTGGATCGATGTTGTTGATGTAGTGTACTTAAGCTTTGAGATCAGGTCGTCGGAAGGCGTCGTGTTCACCTTTGCTGCTACCGAAATAGTAGCCATAGATATCTTTTGCTATAGCCGCGGCCATACCCGTTAGATTGCCAATGATAAAACTTTCATCGGTGTCAAGATTACCCATGCCATGACTAATGAGATATCCCGTCATAATAAAAAAAGCAACAATCGCGAGGTACGCCAGAATGTTCTGTGTAAAATTTACCGCGCCTGATTTCAACATCTCTGTCTCACGTAGTCGCGCCGACATGGTGTCGCTTAACGCCGCGGAAGTTAACGTCTCCTCATGACGCAGCTCAAGGTCGCGCAGGTTCAGGTGTAGCGTTTCTTTTTCTTCCTTCGTCGTCACCACTTCGTCAACCAGTTCTTTGATCTTCTCGAACACTTTGCCCGAGATGAGATCCCCAATAATGTTTGTCATATTCAGATTGTTTGAATAGCAGCCCCGCGATCGTCGGGGCTGCATTTCAATTAAGCTACATTGGGAATCGTGAAAGTCTGTGTTCCAAGATTTCCTGGAAGATCTATTGCCGTTGCTGTGACTTTACTGCCAATCGGGGTCGCATTCACGGCCGTAGACACGTAAACCCAAACACCGGTATCCGATAACGTTGCCTGCCCTCGTTCGATCTCCTGACCGGTGGGACTAACAATAATAACTGACACCTGAGTGACTTTGAAGTCGTCGGTTGCCTTGATCAGGATCTGATCTCCAACGGCTCCGGTATACGCGGTTGTGTTAAACTGCGTAATTTTTGGAATCTTCATAAAGTCGGAAGTCGCTACCAGATACGCCGAGCGTTTCCTGTCGGTGATTCCAGTTTTATACAAGTCCTTTGTTTCCGGTTTTGCCATTTGCAGCTTTCCATATTGGATCGCTTCCCGGAATTTCTCCCGCCTTGCAAGTTGCGCCTCGTCTGTTACGATGAACTTGGATGGAAGTACACTTACGATGGTTTCTCCATAAGACCGGCGAAAGACCGCCTTGCGACCTACCTTGCCCCTGATACCTTCCATCAATGATTGATTATCTGCTTTACCCATAAAATAAATAGTTTAAGTTTCACAACGACGCCGAAGTCGACACACGCGTTTATCGGATTTGGCTGTTGCTTGATTCAAACTTACGCAGAGTGCCAGAAGGACCTTTCCAGATTTTTCCACCCTTTTCCATCCTTTGCCAAAGTTTTCCATTCCTTTCCAAGATTTTCCATTTTTTTCCACTCGACTGATTATTATCTGCTAAGTCATGATTCAAATTTTACTCATGCACGCTTTTTTGTTGTACCGTGAATTATCTTTGGTTATAATTCGGCACAGAACTTTTTAAGATATTATTACTGTCTTAGTGCAGCTTCCCCGCAAGCTCTGGTATCAATGATGTCGGCCTTTGCCCGACTTATGCTCGACTTGTACTCGACTTGTTCCCTAATTAAAGTCTTCATTAAAATCACAGATTAAGCTGCTTAGCTTCCATACGGTCGTAAGTCTTGATCGTGTGTTCTTGCCTTTTTTAATGTTGGAACTTACGGTTCGTCGAAAAAACGATCGACACTGTAACCCTAAAATTGAAGTTTCGTTTCGGTGAAATTTGGATGAGATGATTCTTTGAAAAATATTTGTGGAAACGTCAGTTCACTTTGAAATATTTTTTTCGGAAATTAAAGTGATCTCTTGCTAGGGGCGGTTTTTTGCGAGCGTGTGAATATGACTGGGGATAACAGTCAATCGATGTTAGTTCTTCAAGAGACATCGTTTAGTTGTGTAACCAAATCAATTATCTATATGAAAACACCTTTTGTAGTTCGCATCTACAATCTCACGCAGCTTGCCATTCTCTACAATGTCAGTCGACCGACCATGAGACGTCTGCTTCAACCAATTCTCCCAATTCTTGAGTCGCTCGGCTATGTAAAGGGTCGACTGTTCACATTGAAGATGGTAAAAGCGATCTTCTCGTCGATCGGAACGAGGCCACGTTCTTCACACTAAAAGAAAATCAGAAATAAACCCCAACGACCTACTTCCATTTTATTGTGCCCACGCTTGCTATCGTGGAAACAATTGGAAACAATTGGAAAAAAGTGGAAAATTTTGGAAAAGGATGGAAAGACTTGGAAAAACATGGAAAAGTGAATTCACAACTCTATTCATCTTTGGGGTATGCAAATCAACTATCATCCCAATCACGGCGGAGGCAATTGGATTGCCTTCCTGTTTGGTGCAGTATTCAACATTGCTGCACATGTTATTGATCCCGGTCCTACCAGCTACATGGTTCACGCCATCGCTGGAGGTTTAATTTGTTTGATGTTTAAGATACTCGGCGATTTGTTTACGCCTTTAGTCCAACGAATAGGTCAACGCCTTACGCGATGGCTCGAAAGCAAAGTGGATTAAGACGATTTACCGATTAATGAATCACAAACATCCGGCAAGCATGACACGCAAGGAATATGTCGATCTGTATGGTCCTTATATCGTTGAAGCATTGAAAGGCAAACAACTATTTCCATCCGTCATGATGGCACAAGCTCTGTTAGAGAGTGCCAGCAAAGATGGAGTACCTGGTGGCAGTCTGCTCGCGTCGAAGTATAACAATCACTTTGGCATTAAAGCAGATACATCGTGGAAAGGTGCAAAAGTTGCGCTCAACACGAACGAGTATATCAAAGGCGAAAGACTCACGATCAAACTATTGTTCAGGGTTTACAAGACTGCTCAACATTCGTTTGATGATAGAATCAAATTTCTTTTGAAGAATACACGTTACGCAAAAGGCGGTGTTTTTAATGCAATCTCTCCAGCCGAACAGGCCGAGAGACTGCAACGATGTGGGTACGCAACGGATCCGGCTTATGCGTCAAAGCTGGTAGCCCTGATCAACAGATTAGGGCTATCCGCACTTGACAATCAAGCCTATCATTGACTGCGTATTGAATTAAGTCTGAGCAGCATAGGAAGTCATTCCTAACTGCGTTGTAATTAGAAAATCACATTAACCAAAAACAAAATGAACTTACAAGATTATATGACACGACCTTTGTCCACCGATTATGTTGCCAACATGATTGAAAAGCTGACGCGTACAACCGAAAAGTATCAGTATGTGATACCGCAAGTTGACGACTTTGTTCAGGATCTATGCAGTAAGGATTACGGGGACGATTTTTTTCAAATGACGATGCTTGTTGTTGAGGCCTTGCAAAGGCACAAAATCGACTCGCCGATAATGGAGCAGATGGCTAATAACTGGAAAATGGATATGTGGCACGGTATGAATGAAAAGTTGCCCAAACACACAGGGGAGTATTACATTGACTCTATTGCTGACTAATGCCGTTTCAAATTAAAGATGCTGTCTACATAAAATTATTCAGTAGAAATTCAAAACTAAATCTGACATGACACCAAAAGAGTACATTAAAAAATTCAGGGAGTTTATAAAGGATCTTATGAAAGGCTCAACGCTGTTGCCATCACTTGTAATGGCGCAAGCGTTGTATGAAGCTGCCGACGACAATGGTGTTGCTGGCGGAAGTGTTCACGCGTTGACGTATAACAATGATGTTCGTATGCGCGCTGGAAGATCGTGGAAAGGCCCGAGAGTCAAACTTCCAACTCGTCAGATTAAAGGCGACAAAAAACGCGCACGACTAGCATGGTTCAGGATTTATTTAAATCCTGAATTATCTATAGCGGATCGCGTGAAAATGCTGACGAAAAAAGTTGCTATTTGGCCAACCGCGTTCTGGCACAATGACACTGTAAAACAGCAAGCGAGACGGTTACAAGCGTTGGGTATTTCTCCTGATCCGAACTACGGACAGCGAATGTTCGACATTGTTAACACGCATAAGCTTTATCGCATGGACAAGCAGTGGTGGATTGAAAAGATATGGCGGTTTTCCTTCAGCTTCGTTTTTTTTATAGGTGTTAGATATGCCCTGCAAAATTGGGATGCTTGGGTTCCCTGGCGGAATTAAGAGAATGGCGCGGAGAGATCCGCGCCTTTTTTTTTGAGTCTATAGAATAAGTGTCAGCTTACAATGGTTCATTTGGAAAGTACCGTAATGAGGAAGTTCAATACATTATACCTCATATCTATTTATAAGATCACTGACCTTCTTTGTCTACAACGCCATGCTTTTGAAAAAATGAATTTGCTATTCGATCGGTCGTCAATCGGCAGGTCCTAAAAACATTTTTAGAACTGAGAGTAAAACTTTCCTCCTCAGAAATATTTTAGATCCGAATGAAATGCACCCTGCTGGTAGCGAGGTAATTTTCTAGTAGTCTGTATTGCTCGGTTGATCTTTTGAGCGTCAGTTCGCCACCATCAATCTGTTGCTGTTGAGATTTACAGATGCATTGACTGGCGCTATACACCGCTCACCCCCGTTTCCAAAACTCATACCATCTACGCCCATTCGCTGCCTTCGCCACAGCTTCTGCAGTCGCTTTCGCATAATCTTGTTTGAGGGCTTCGATCCTGGCTGGGTCTATTTCACTTAATGGCGTTGGAGTAATGAGCAAAAACTGTTCGCGATAGTGTTCGCCTGGCCCATTGAAAATGGTTTTGCCAAATCGAAGTAGCGCCTCAGCGCCTTCATCCCACATGCCGCCGTTTACCCTGCAGCTAGCTTTGACCTCGCCCGCCGGATCTACCGAGATTGAGAATTTCATAGCGATCACTTCCGGAGATGTAAGGTGTACCAGTATATCGTCGAAGAGTACACGATACATTTCGAGTTCCGAATCTTTCCCGAGATTTGACGCATATCCATGGGTATACAGCGGACCTATAAAAAACCTCCAACCCCAGAACTTCATTGTCGTGCTGACTAACAACTGACATACGATGAACTCCCATGTCAACCTTTGCAGGTGACATATAAGCATAAAGTACCGGGTAGTCTGTAAACATCCACGAATGAACTGCTGCTTTTGTTCGGATAACGTCATCCGAACCTGTGCCAATTGCAACTTCCTTGAAGCCGTTTGGCAGCAACGATGGATGATGAACATCGACACCTATAAAACCAATGCCATGGACTGTCTTCAACTCCTCGAACTTTAATACCATACCGACTGAGGGAATCGTCAATTGATTGCCTTCAATGTTTGTTGTATGACCCTTATCGGATATCGCCTTTTGAAAATGTTCTGCTATCATGTGTGGTTATTGATGAATCTAACATAGGGAATTTTCACGATTTTTGCTGCCGGATCCCGTTGGTGTTTGAGGGGAATTTGATCTCTAACCCTTTTAAGTATTAGACCCGTTGCGCTGAGTTCCATGTGAACACCAACCCGACCAATACGCCGAACACGCCATTAGACGTTTGCATGGATTTATTACAACGGTACTAGTTTCGCACTTCATAGTCGACACGCAGATGTGCAGAATCATGGGATTACCTCTTCTTAAAAAATTCTCAAACCAAGACATCTAGTCAAATGATAGATGACACCTTGCCTTCAGGTTTTTTAAAAAAGAAAGTTTAAACACCGTAGTGTCAATTCCAAAAAACCCGATTACTTTCACATATAACGTTGCCCTCAGCGCTATCCACCCGTTAAATGCATGAAAAAGTTAGCCTTAAGTTTCTTATTGCTTTGTTGTTGCCACTTATACGCTTATTCACAGGCGAACAATATTGACAAGGTGCATCTTAGATATCCTAAGCCCATCATATCAGAAATCTCAGCAGCGGTCGGCCCTATGTTCAGTTATCCTATCGCGGGTAAATTCTCGAAAAAATACACAGCGGCAGATTTAGGAATGACCGCAACTGTTGCCCTAAGCCATAGATTTAAAGAATGGTTTTCTGTTGTTGGAGCTCTATATTATGAACAGAAGGGGTACAAGGCAATTTATCATGACATTAACGAAGCAGTAATTCCAAACAGAGAAGAAAAGACTGTATTAACATCTAAACTTCAATACGGCACTTTAGCATTGATACCAAAGTTTACACCAATAAACCGATTTCCCATTTACGTCGGCGTCGGTCCTTACGGCAGCGTGCTCCTAAGAAATGAGGGTATAGTAGAGCGCTATGTCTCAGGCAAACGAATTTACAGGCAAGCTTTTGCTCAAAGAAAGGGTAGCTACATTGACTACGATTACGGCATTACTGCATGTCTTGGTTATCCGTGGAAGATCAACAATAAAATGACCATCGTGATAGAAGGAAGATATATCCGTGGTTTAACCACCATAAATAAACCGACTATAGGTGAGCTTACGAATAACGCTTTCGCTATAGCTATTGGAATGTCGTTGATGAAGTAGTAAACCGTCAATTCTTTATATGTCGGTTTGCCTTTAACTTCGTTTTCCTTATGGGGGTTAAGATATGCACTGCAGAATTGGGATGCTTGGGTTCCCTGGCGAAATTAAGAGAAAGGCGCGGAGAGATCCGTGCCTTTTTTTGTTTCAGAACAAGTGTCAACATCGTTTGTCGCGCTACGATAGAGTTTGATGTCGGAGCGTAATACGTTCAGTTACATTCCACCGTAACTGTAGGTTCAATACATCATAACCTCATTTCTATTTATATAGTCACGGATCTTCTTTGTCTCCAACGCGAGATCCAGGTGGCAACTGTCAAACAGCTCTTCGATATCCGATGCTGTGCTTCGTCACCCCCCGTCATAGTCACCCACTTGACAATGAGACATTCTTTATAGTGTTTTGCTCTTTTAGTGTGATGGTGCATTTTTGTCCTTCCGCAGATCCACGAATTTGATGACAGCGACATATTTGTAGCCATTTGATCCCACTGGAAGTAAATGTCCGTTTGAGTCTAACCTTCTGATTTGAGGATCACTCATTGTAACTGGTAAATAACATTGTCCAGTTTTTGGCAATTAGTATTGTCCAGTTTTTGGCAACAAGAGTGTCCAGTTTGAAGAAATTTGCGGGTTTAAAAACCAGCGAGTCAAATGAATGCACACTTAGCCAAATGGATCATGTATCATGAAGTACACCGAATGCACCGCGAGGGGTATTCCATCTCAAAAATCAATGACTTATTAGGTCTCCACCGTAGTACTATTCGCAAGTACCTTGCTATGAAGGAGGGGGCAGCTATTGTTTCCCCTGTCTCACGATCGACATAATGAAGTTTGTCTCCAGCAAAGTCCACAAACATCTTTTCGCCTGGCCGATGAACCATCACCATAGAAGGATGTTTACTCTTGAGATAGCGCTTCAGATGGAAACAGAAGCGTGAATACTTTAATTGGATAAGTCCTGCGTTAAAGTCTTCCTGCCAAAGGATCATTCGAGTCACATGAGTTCTCTTCCGGTTGGAAAGCTCCTCGACATAATATTCAGCGCGTTGCAAAAATGCATGATAATTTTCTTTCTCCAGCACTGATACTGGCTTAAGCTGATCAGCCAATACAGGATTTTCAGTTGACATTAGTTCGCCATCCGTTAGTTCAAGCTCATGAGTCTTCCGCAAATAAGACTTCACTGTATTCTTGGAAATGCCAAGGATGACTGCTATTCGTTTAATGCCGACTCCCTCGGAGTGCAGCTTATAAATCTGTTTTACTTGATTCATTGTGATAGGATAAAAGGCCATTGGATATTCCGCTGCATAGTACGCCACGATTCCGCCACAAAGTACGCCAGTGATTCCGGAGCAAAGTACGCCACGATTCCGCTGCAAAGGTGGCCACTTATTCCGCTGCAAAGTACGCCAGTCGATTTACAGATTTTGTAATTGGTGCTACTGACATTCCGGCATATAGTACTCCACTTATTCCGCTGCAAAGGCCGCCACTAAGGAGAGTTTAACTGCTCATTACTATAAGTTTGGTTTGAACCCAACTCAACTTATAGTATGGCTAATAAACCACTTGGTATGCATAAGATCAGACAATTGCTTTTGTTCCTGGAACGCGGTTTATCACAGCGTTCGATAGAAAAGGAATTACATATTTCAAGGAAGACCATCGGTGTTTATCATCAAAGATTCCGCGACACGGGTCTTGAGATCACCGCCTTGCTCAGGTTACCCGATGAACAGTTAGAGCAAATACTGGGATTGACAAGGTCATCTGAATCGCAGGAAGTTGATCCTCGGACAATTCATTTTCATAACCTCATTGAATATTTTAACAAAGAACTATCCAGGACAGGTGTTACACGTCTTCTTCTATGGCAGGAATACATTCATGACTATCCATCGGGCTTTCAGTATTCCAGATTCTGTGAGCTCTTACAAGAGCAGCTTAAAATAGCCAATGCCGTTATGCACTTTGAACATCACCCGGGAAAATTGATGGAAGTGGATTTTGCCGGAGACCCATTGTATTATGTTGACCCTTCGAGCGGTGAGATTATTGCGTGTCCCGTATTTGTTGGTGTCCTGCCCTTCAGCGGACTGAGTTATGTAGAAGCCTTGCCCAACGCGAAACTCGTTCAGGTGGTGAAGGCATTGAACAATACCGTTGAGTTCTTCGGTGGAGTTCCCTTGAGCGTAAAATCAGACAACATGAA
>JBDSKX010000105.1:0-10691 GCA_039916665.1 Chryseolinea sp.
TGCCTCGCCAGCTTAGTTCAAAACATTAAGCAACGTTTACAAGCATCGCGTATCCACTCGGTTGATGTTTCATCGGATGTTATCTAAAGTTAGTCGTCGCAATGGGCGTGGTCATCGGAAAATTCCCGTGACGCCTGTGCCGAACACTATCTTTGACTCAGGGAAATGTTTTAGTGTTTCATTTGAAGTTGGGATGACTTTTTGGGAGGAGTCATCCCTTTTTTTGTCCAAAAATCACGAGTTAAGATTTAATGCTATTATTCAACAAAACATACAACGCCGTTTACATCAACGCCCGTTTACGTAATTTAACGGTACAATTTATCTTTGGATTACATGAGGGCTTTGCACAAGGTGCTGTTCACCGCGTTACTTCTTTTTTGCGGCACACAGGTATGGTCTCAAAGTCGCTATTGGGTAGCATCGGCAGCGTCAAATTGGAGTAATACTGCAAGCTGGTCGACATCCTCTAATGGAGCAAGTGGGGCGTCCGTTCCTGCGGCAAGCAACCTGGCCATCTTTGACGGCGCTGGCGGCAAAACCGGAGCCTGCAATCTAGACCTAACTCCAACAGTTGCTGGGATTACTATATCTTCTGGATATACGGGAACAATTGATCTGTTAGGCTTCACGCTAACAACGACAGGTACTCAAACATTCACGGGTGGCACCATTTCAAATACAGGAGCAGCGGCAGCTGTTGCCATGAGCACATCAGGTACCTCAACGTTTAGTGGTACTATTTTTAATGTGCCCTTAACAGGAAGCTCTGGCAGAATATTCTTCAATGGATCCGTTTTTAATGGAACAATAAATGTTTCCAAAACGGCAAGTAGTACGGACAGCGGAATAGGTGGCAACACATTTAATTCCACAGTAACGCTGACGAATACAAGTACAAGTAGTCTCCAGCTTGCCGCTACAAATCCTGATATCTTCCAAGGCTTGTTAACAGTCAACCTCAATAATACAGGTGACATTTCACTCGCGCGGGTAGCGTCAGGTAGTCAATTCAACAACAACGTCGTAATAAATTATGTTAGTACTGGTGGCGCACGATTTGGTCAAAACGGAGGCCTGTCAGTTCTTGCAAACACGCGTAGCATCACGGTTGGCACTGTCGGTGTCTCAGGAAGTGGTGATCTGCAGTTAGCTGGGATTACTCAAACAGGAACTACCGCACAGTCGTTTACATTGTCTGGAAACAATAACGCGATCCTTAGCTTGGGACCCAACACTACCTTCAATGCTGATTTAACCGCCAATTCTCCGTCTATCATTCTTCAGACCGCTACCTTTAACGGCACCACGCAGCTAACCAAGACCGGAACTAACACGGATAATTTACGCGGCGGCAATTTGTTTGCGGGTACCCTGACCGTTAATAACCAGGGTGGCGATTTCGCCTTTGGCACCAATTCCTCAGACGCCGGTGATACATTCAATGGAACCTCTACCTTCAATAATACCGGCGGAAACAGAATTCGTATCGCGCAACAATCCGGTGGCACAGTATTCAACGGCAACGCTACATTCAATTGTCTGGGATCAACCGACGTAGCCAATAGAATTCAAATTAGTCGCTTTAGTGGCGGCTCCACGACTTTTAACGGTTCAGCTACCTTCGTCAGCAACGGAACCGCCAGTGACATACATATTAGTTACGACGCAGGATCTTCTACAACTTTTAACGGACCCGTGTACTTCACTTCCAACGCCATCGGTGGTGGCGATTTTTTTGTTGGCACAGACGGCAACGTAGCTTTTACAAATAACATCGAGTTTAACAGTACTTGTACTGACGTAATCTACGTGTCTCAGGGCGCAGGTACGGTAACATTCGGAAATGGCGTGATGACAATTGGTGCAGGCGGTTTTAATCAGGGGCAACTTCGCCTTGGCAACTTCACCCAAACTGGATCAACGGCGCAGTCGATGGCATTTACGGGGACAGCGTCACTTTACTTGGGGCCGGCCAGCACGCTTAATGGTGCTGTAAATTTTATCACACCTCAGATATTTTTAAATGGATGTACCTTCAACGGGACAACTTATATCGAAAAAAATGGCGCCAGTTCAAACACCGGTACAGGTAGCAACATCTTTAATGGTGTGACCACGCTGGTGAATTCTGGCAGCGGTAACTTTGTAAGTGGTAGTACTTCTAACGACGTTTTCAACAATAATCTTACCCTCACGAATACTGCCTCGGCGCTTATTGCCATGGCCAACGCATCGTCAGGTAATACATTTGGCGGTAACATTATTGTAAATAGCACTGCCGGTGGCGGAGTCTACTTTGGCAACAATGCCGGAGCAAGCGCAACATTGGCGAGTGGCAAGACAATTACTGTGGGTGCTTCGGGCTTTTCTGCCGGACAACTCAGGCTCTCACGTTTTACGCAGTCCGGCGCAACACCTCAAAACCTTACATTGACTGGGACTGCCCTTCTATTAACAGGACCATCATCACAGTTCGACGGCGCTGTAACTTTTATAGCGCCTCAGTTGCTGCTGAACGGTGGCTCATTTAATGGCACAGCATATTTAGAAAAAAATGGAGCCACAGACAACACTTCCACCGGCGGTAATATTTACAACCTGGCGGCTACTGTCGTCAATAGTGGTTCTGGCACATTCGACCTTGCCACTACAAATCCGGATACATTCAATAGTACATTGTTGGTCAATAACACAGGTACATACCGGATTCAGATTGGAGTAAATTCCGTTGGAAATCTTTTCAACGGTGATGTCACGATCAACCATGGTGGAAACTCAAACAATGTGAACACGATCATTGCAAGGAGTTCAGGAAGTACCGCCACGTTCAATGGCAAACTCACGATGACTTGCTCGAATACAAATTCAACTTCAGGAATAATTATTGGAAATGACGGCAACGCAGTCATTAACGGAAACGTGCTTGCGGCCAGTAGCAACGGACGAGGTGTGTTGTTCGGGGCAGGCGCCGGAGCCGTAACACTCGCCAATGGCTTTACCCTCAAAGAAAATGGCGCGGGTTCTTTTAACACCGGGACGTTGACACTCAAAGCATTTACGCAAGTTGGTAACACTGTTCAAAACATCACGCTAACAGGATCGGCATTACTTACGGTAGGACCAAGCTCTCAGTTTGATGCCAACGTCAATTTTATTGCTCCGAGTCTGGCTTTAGAAGGCTGTACATATAACGGGACCTCTTACATTGAAAAAAACGGGGTATCAAGTGACTATAGCAGTGGTGGCAACGTATTTAATGGAACGGCAACGTTACTCAATTCCGGCACTGGCTTCTTCGTCAATGCCAACGGTTCGCTCGACACTTTTAACGGCCAGCTTACAATAACGAATACAGGAAGCAATGCGATTTACATGGCACACAATGTGCCGGGAACAGTTTTCAATGGAAACGTTATTGTGAATTGTACTGCTGGCAGTGGTATATTTTTCTGTAACAACACTACCGGTTCGTGCACGCTCGCATCAGGAAAGACAATAGCGATTGGTGGTTTAGGATTCACAACGGGCGAACTCCGTTTACAGCGATTCACTCAAACTGGAAGCACCAATCAAAATCTGACATTGACAGGCACGGGTAGCTTACGACTCGGACCTTCTTCACAGTTTGATGGTAACGTAAATTTTATCGCACCGCAAATTTATCTTCATGGTGCAACCTATAACGGTACCGCGTACATTGAGAAGAACGGTGCTTCAAGTAATTCAGGCAACGGTGGCAATGTTTTCAATGGGGTAACAACACTCATCAATAGCGGAAGCAATTACCTCCTGTCAGGAAATGCAAATCCCGATACTTTTAACGCCCAACTCACACTCACAAATACCGGAAGTGACGTGATTTATATGGCCCACAACGTTGCCGGCACCGCTTTTAACGCCAATGTGATCGTCAATTCGACGGGTGCCAGTCAGGGGGTATATTTTTCAAACAATACACCTGGAACTTCGACGCTAGCCTCAGGCGCGGTAGTTTCTGTAGGCGTCTCCGGATTCGCTGTTGGTGAACTCAGACTAAAGAGGTTTACTCAAACGGGGACCACCGCACAGAACCTCACATTCACAGGTTCGGGTGCTATTCGAATAGGTCCGAGTACAACTTTTAATGCCGCCGTCATCTACACTGCCCCGCAAGTATATCTCGATGGCGGAACATTTAATGGAACCACAACCATTCAGAAAAATGGTGCGGGTAACAACGATGGCATCGGTGGCAACATTTTTAACGGCACAACGACATTAACAAACACTGGTGTAAACCGACTCCGTCTCGCTGGTACGTCGGCCGATGCTTACAATGGAAATGTTACTTTCGTAAGGACGGGTGCTGGAGTTTTCGACGTGGCTTACGCCCAGACCAACAATTTCCTTGCTGACATTACTGTAAACAGCGCCAGTGGTATCACATTTGGTGGTGGCGGCGGTACGGTTCAATTTAGCGGAGGCGCATCACAATCTATCAGCAAAGCTGGTGGATCCACCTCGCCAACGATACCCCTACTGTCAATGGCCAAGTCAGCCAACGGCCTGATATTAAACACGGACTTAAACATTAGTGGTACGGGAACATTCACAAACGGGATTATTACTTCAACTTCGACAAACTTTCTGAATTTCGCTGTAAGTACTTCCGCCACTGCCGCAAATAATGCAAGCTATGTAGACGGACCTGTGCGCAAGACGGGTAACAACGCGTTCACTTTTCCTGTTGGCAATGCCAATTACTACAGGCCGATCAGCATGACCGCACCCGGTAACGTTGCGCATCAATTTACCGCGCAGTATTTCCATTCCGCTCAGGCGTATGGTGGTCCCAGTACATGGGATCCGAGTTTCGACGTCGTTAGTGGATGCGATTATTGGATATTGGATAGAACAACGGGTACATCCAACGTCTCGGTAACCTTGAGCTGGAATGATGCAGCTTGTACTGGCACAGGGTACATCACCAACCCACCCGATCTTCGGGTTGCCAGGTTTAATATCGCTACATCAAAATGGGTCAACGAAGGCAACGGTGGCACTACTGGAACAAATTCTATTGGAACAATAGTATCCTCCGCTGCAGTTACTACATTCAGCCCATTCACGCTTGCATCCATTACACCAGCCAATCCACTACCAGTTGAACTTGGCGCTTTCTGGGCAACAGATGATGACGGATTGCTATCCTTGAACTGGATAACCTACACCGAATTAAATAACAAGAAATTCACATTACAACGCTCCGCCGATGGATTTGATTTCACACAAATTGGAGAAATTCCAGGGGCAGGCAATTCATCCACAAAACTGACTTACAAATACATAGACGAAGCGCCGCTGTCCGGGCTCTCCTACTATCGTCTCGTGCAGGTTGACTTCGATGGAAAAGAAACTTATTCCCCCGTGATTTCGGTACACAGAAAAGGCGCTAGCTTAACTTTTCAGGTATATCCAAACCCGGCGAGCGATGAGTGGATACACTTTAATCAAAAAGCGAACATCGTTGTTGTCAACAGCCTTGACCAGTTGATCATGACTGCTCAGGAAGTTGACAAACTGGATGCCTCAAAGCTGAACCCAGGAGTTTATATTATTAAGAATCAGAAGGGGGAAGTGTTGAGATTTGTGAAAGAGTAGTCGCGGGTAGCGAGAATTATAATTATGAATTCATAATTAGGGCGCTTTGAACTTCGATTTCCGGTTATGCATTGCCCCAGCAACCTTGAGGCAACGACATGGAATCAGGAACGATGAATGTGCCGTTGAGACGATTTCTAAACCTCCAAGCGGACGCGTGGCATTGATCGTTATTCAGTTTATCGTTAAATCCGTTGAATGCCAGTTCAAACAACCTAATACAACAACTCCGTCGCAAAGACTTTATCGAAGTACAACACGATATCAAAATTGTTCCTTAATGTCAAATTCCCATAATAATCATCTGGCTTGCCGTTGTAAGTAGACCCAATGGTAATGAACAAGTGGTCCGTTGAAATCAGATTCAACAATCCAGGATGACTTGCATCTACTTCTGCCAAATTAAGACTGAACATCTTACGGTTGGAAAGTGAAAAGAAATGACTTATAGAATTTTCGACTGGATCAGAAGTTATGGTTTGAAACTTCACATATCCGAGGGCAGGATCAACGGCATTGAACGCCCCTTTGCCAAAAGCAAATCCAACACTTTTGTAATTATTTTGAAGCTTCGTTCGTAGTATAGAACCTTCGGTTTGGTCACCGGAGTCTGTTCCTACGTGAAAATTATGTGCCCATAGGGTAATCTTTGAGTTCTGACCACCATTCAAATGGTCAAGAACCCACAGCGCATTTTCGGCCATGAATCGATCACGCACCGTATAGTCATAACTTTTCGTAGCGTAGAGCAATTCATGCGTTTGATCCAAAACCCGAGCAAGGTGTGCCACGTTATCGAAGTCTTCTAGAGTCAATCCACCAGAAATCAGCTCAGCGCGATGGTCATTAACACTTTGAACTACGTAGTCGATTTGCTTACTAATTATCTCACTGTTGGAAGTATCTCCTCCTGCCATAAGCCTGCGATACAGTTGCAAGTGGTCTTTGATGTCCTCTGCAAATGCTGCATCTGCCTTCTTTACGATTGAAATCAGTCTGTCAGCATTGTAAAACGTAGTCTGACAATCCATACCAAAAATATGAACCCGATCTGCCTCTGAACGACTGGCGTTATAGGCCCGCATCCAGAACAACATATCTCTTACTTCCTTCGTCTTCCAAACCCAGAAATACATGTTCTCTTTCATTAGGTTTGCTATATCATCGTCTCGCCTGCCCTGAACATAATCTTCGAAAATCATCGCCTCTGCGACGTCGATCTCAAATACGACGCCCCGGAACTGATGCTTCTCCGCGAGATATCTAAACATCCTGTACTTCATTTGCAGAAATTCCTTCGATCCGTGAGTGGCTTCGCCCATACCTATCATTCTAGCATCGGCGATATCATCGAGAAAAGCAAGGTCGTTGCTTGAAAGATCAGCTTCAATCCCTTCGATTTGTTTGGCCAACATATTCAAGTCATCGGCGACAGCTTGATCGTCGGAACTAATGGCAGGTGATGGATCTGATTTGTCGCACGAGAAAAGAAACGCGATAATCGTGATAAAAAGAAAAATGTTTTTCATGGCTAACTGGTTTAACGACCAAAGTAGGACTATTAAACAATTTACTGAACAAAAAATTAAGGCGCTATAATATTTGTGATAGATGGAATGAAGACATGGCAAGTGCGGTTCGTAAATTTGAACCGATTTTGAGTCAAAGACAAGAAAGTAATAGAGTAACTCAGGCCAGGAAAATACAGATTCACCATCAGCAATTAGTTTCGATAACGAACAGAATACTGACTGAAGCGTACGATGCAGAACCAGAAACCGCTTAAACGGCCCCGGTTTCGCATGGCATAGCATTTGAATATACACAACAAATCATCAGAATGATCAAGAATTACGTCGTGCTTTTCCTGCGCAACCTCCGGCGCCAGAAATTATTTTCTTCCATCAACTTACTGGGACTCACCGTAAGCATGGCGAGTGCGATTATCATTTATCTTTACGTTTCGAACGAATTCAACTACGATAGTTTTCATTCAAATTCTGAAAGACTCTATCGTGTAAATCAAACATTTATCTGGTCGGAAGATGGGGACCAATTTTCTCGCACTGGTCCAGGTGTTGCGCACGCGATGAAACAAGAACTACCAGAAGTAGAATTGGTGACCAGCTTTCACACGCCAGGCGACTTTATTATTTCATATGTCAAACCTTCAGGTGACGTTGTTGCTTTTGAAGAGAATAAAGTCCTTGCCGCCGATTCAAATTTTTTTAAAGTATTTAATTTTCCATTGATAGCAGGTGATGAAGGATCGGCATTTCGCCAAGCCAATTCTTTGGTAATGACCAAATCAACGGCAGAGAAATATTTTGGTAATGAGAACCCAGTAGGCAAACTAGTCAGACTCGGAGGCCTAAACGGCAACGAAGGACAAACCTACGAAGTAACGGGTGTCATGAATAATGTGCCCGGCAATTCGACAGTGGACTTTGATTTATTACTCTCCATGAAAAGCTTTCCTCAGGTTGAGAAAAGATACTGGAGCTGGGTATGGACTCAACTTGAAACTTTTGTACTGCTGAGAGCAGATGCCAATATCAACAACGTAAATGAGAAACTCAGGTCTATTCCACGCAAACGTGCTGAAGAAAGTATAAAGGCAGCCATGGGCGTTACATACGACGAGTATATCAAAAAATCCGGAAAGAAGTGGGAACTGTTCCTTCAGCCCATATCAACGTTGCACCTGCCCGTAGAACAAGTGTCGGGCTCATTCCCTGACGTTGGAAACCGGAAGACAATTTTCTCATTCATCGCTGCCGCCGTATTTATTGTATTACTGTCATGTATCAACTTCATGAACCTATCGACTGCGCAATTTACGAGACGCATCAAAGAAGCAAGCATTCGTAAAATTCTTGGCTTGGGTAAGAGGGAATTGAGTTTAAGTTATTTCATTGAGGCATTGATCTTTTGCTTTGTCGCTTTGATTGTCGCGCTGGCATCTACACAATTATTGTTGCCGGGTTTCAACCTACTTACCGGAAAGCACCTTACATTCTCGCTCTTCAGTGATCCAATCCTGACAGTCGGAGTCATTGCGCTGCCAATCTTCATGGCTTTGATGTCGAGTAGCTATCCCGCCCTGTTTTTAACTGCATTTAATCCCATCAATGCCATCAAAGGAAAATCAAAAGCTGGACGTGCAGGAAAGTCATTTCGCAACGGACTGGTTGTTTTCCAGTTCAGTGTTTCAATTGTGTTGATGATATGTACGGCCATTGTCTTCCAGCAGCTGAAATACGTCTCGGAAAAAGATCTCGGCTTTGATAAAAATAATCTGGTAGTACTTCATCATGCTGAATCCGTCAAGAATGGTGAATCGCTTGTTAATGCGATCCTCAACGTCCCTGGTACCGCCAGCGCATCATGGTGTACTTCCGCTCCTCCCACCGTGTTTGGTGGAGATACATTTACAAAGGAAGGAACGACAGACATCAAGTTTCCTTTGAACTTTACTTTAGCGGACGAGAACTATATTCCGACACTTGGAATAAAACTTCGTTACGGACGGAATTTTGAAGCGGGGAATCCCGGCGACTCTTCACGAGTAGTCCTTAATGAAAGTGCTGTGATCCGTATAGGCTGGACGTTGGATGAATCGGTTATCGGCAAAAAAATAGCGTACCCCAATAGCGGAAGTGACCTCACAACTTTCGAGGTGATTGGCGTGATCGCTGATTTTAATTATTGGTCGATCTTAAATTCCATTGAGCCGATGGCAATATTCAGTTCGAAAAACAAATATGTTAGTGATGGAAACAAAACGTATCTCGTTGTAAAGATAAAACCACAAACTGCGGAAGCATGGCAAAAAACTTTCGCGGGAATGAAATCAACATGGAAACAGTTCGCCGGCGATACACCGTTCGAGTACACTTTCATGGACGAAAACTTCGCAAAGACATTTGCAACACAACAACAATTTGGAAAAATACTGACTGTCATGGCTGCACTGGCGATTCTCATTGCAAGCCTTGGCTTATTGGGAATGATCATCTATTCTCTTGAACAACGTACGAAAGAAATCGGCATTCGCAAAGTATCTGGAGCCTCTGTCTATAATATACTGATCCTCCTCTCCACAGGTTATACGAGATTGATTTTGATTGCTTTCATCATAGGCGCACCCATTGCTTATTATATGATGCAATACTGGCTGATTGATTTTGCCTATCCGATTACACCATCCCTATGGATATTTACCTTCGCAGGGGGTAGCACCTTGCTGCTCGCAATCGCGATTACAGGATATCATTCAGTAAAAGCGGCGCTTACAAATCCTGTGGATGTGTTGAGGGATGAATAGTGTATCTCGAGCTGAGAAGCGGCAACGAGAATTATGAAATCGGTTCGTCGTCATGATCTTCGGCAACTTCTAGGAGTCCTTGGATGTTCTACACCGCCTCTACATCTCATGTCGTAAATTGTCTTACTCGCTGACCTTCTATTCATTTAACGCAACTATTCTCCGGCCGATCTCCGTGTGAAGTTCCTAGGAACCTTCTTGTTTTGCATTTAAAGTGCTTCTATTTTAGTCATCACCCTACAGTGCCAGTCTCCTTTCAACGATTTGCAACATATTCCCTTCAGGATCATATAGCGTACGGACACGTCCACCGCCTATGGCATCCGTTGCCGCAGCACCCCAGGTGACGTTTAATTTGTCCAGGTACATGACAGCGTCATCGACATTTTCGACACGCAAGGCGAGATGGCTCCAACCTGGCGTCCACGTTGTTCTTTTTTGCCGGACTGTTTCATCTTTCGGCATTACTTCCAATAATGTACCGTCGGGCGCCTGTAAGATCCAAACCGGCTTATCATCACGAAACACTTTTTTGTAATCGAAGACATCGCAATACCAGTCAGACAATTTATCGACGTCGTCAGCTGCGACTGCAGGGTGATCAATTCCCAAAACCTTCATCATTTATATAGTTTCTCTGTCACTAAGTTAACAATTTATGGTAGCCCCGTAGCTACAATTTTAATCGTGAACTGTTCCTAGTAGTTCGGGATAACGGGCG
>JBDSKX010000106.1:0-12654 GCA_039916665.1 Chryseolinea sp.
GTTCAAGGCGCTCCCTTCAGAAAAGACGCATATCACCTTCAGCAACAAACTTACCGAAGGCCCCAATACAAACATTCTGATGTATGAATATTTCTACAACGGCGGCGGCGTCGCAGCTGGCGACATCAATGGCGATGGCTTGATCGATCTGTACTTTTCTTCAAACATGGATAACAACAGTCTCTACTTGAATAAAGGAGCCATGGTCTTTGAAGATATCACACAGCTTTCGGGAGCAGCAGGAAGAACAGGCCCATGGAAAACAGGGGTGACTATGGCTGATGTTAATGGCGATGGGAAACTTGACATCTACCTTTGTTATTCGGGCGCTGTCAGAGACGAAAATCGCGTTAATCAACTTTTTATAAACGAAGGAAATGATGAAAAGGGACTACCGAATTTTTCAGAGCGCGCAAAGGACTTTGGACTGGCGAGCATTGGCTATAGTAACCAAATTTATTTTCTTGATCTGGATTTGGATGGTGATCTCGATGCCATTCTCCTGAACCATAATCCGAAATCACTGCCGATATTAAATGAAATAAATACTGCAGCGCTCTTAAAGAAAGACGATCCTCTTCGTGGCATCCGAATTCTAAAAAATAATAACAGCGTGTTCTCGGATGTTACACTAAAATCCGGTGTTAACGGATCTGAACTAACGTATGGCCTCGGTGTCGCAATCTCGGATTATAACAATGACGGTTGGCCGGATTTCTATGTGTCTAACGACTACGCTGTGCCCGATTACCTGTATATCAACAATGGAAACGGCTCGTTTACAGATAAGTTGGGAGAGTCTATGGGGCATACAAGTCAGTTTTCAATGGGTAACGACGTAGCGGACATCAACAATGACGGGTGGCAGGATGTGATCACACTCGATATGCTACCAGAAGATAATCGCAGACAAAAGCAATTGATGGCTGCCGACAACTATGAAAAGTTCGAACTCAATCTAAGAACAGGATTCCATCATCAATACATGCGCAACATGCTTCAATTGAACAACGGGAACAATTCATTCTCGGAGATTGGTCAATACGCAGGAATCTCGAATACTGATTGGAGCTGGTCTGCTTTGCTCGCAGATTATAACAATGATGGAAGAAAAGATCTGTTTGTCACCAATGGATACTTCAGAGATTATACAAATCTCGACTTCATCAAATACATGGATGATTTTGTGAAAACCCGTGGACGGCTGAAACGCGAAGAAGTTCTCGAACTCATCGGGCATATGCCTTCATCGAATGTGTTTAACTACATTTTTTCTGGAACAGATTCGTTGAAGTTTAACAATAAAACGAAAGCCTGGGGATTGAACATGCCTTCAAATAGCAATGGAGCAGCTTACGCCGATCTTGATAACGACGGAGATCTTGATATCGTAACCAATAACATCAATCAGGCGGCTTTTGTGCTGGAAAATCATAGTGAACAGGACAGTACGAAGCATCACCTTGGAATTTCACTAAAAGGAAATGGAAAAAACACAATTGGGCTGGGAGCAAAGATCACGGCATCAATCGGAGGCAAGCGACAATTCTTTGAACAGTGGTGTACACGAGGCTATCTGTCATCAGTGAGTCCGGTGATCAATATTGGTTTGGGCGGCAATACTATGGTTGATACGCTAACAATACATTGGCCGACGCGCGAAGTGCAGACAATGTATCATCTGAAAGCCGACCAGTTAGTCGTACTAGATCAAAGCAAGGCTAAGGAAATTTCAAAACAAAAGCAGCCCGCACGGAAGACCTGGCTATCGGCAACTGTATCTCCGATACAGCAATCATACGCTGCGACAGTGATCAACGACTTTAAAAGGCAGGCATTGCTGATCGACCAGCCTTCGTTTTTCGGACCTTGCCTTGTTAAAGGCGATATAAACAACGATGGTCTTGACGATGTGTTTGTCGGAGGGCATGGCAATGTGAGTCCGAAAATATTTGTTCAAAGAAAGGATCGAACCTTCGCTGCTCCTGCGAACCTTGCACTCGAATCTGAATCAGTTTTCAATGATGCTGACGCAGTATTTTTTGATGCAAACAACGACGGATATACTGATCTTTACATTGCCAGCGGTGGTTATCACGGGCATCAGGCAGGTGATTCTTTATTGTGGGATAGACTTTATATCAACGATGGGCGTGGAAGCTTAAAGAAAAGTAAGTCACTCCCGCGGGTAAGTGGGAGTAAGGGTTGTGTATCTGCTGGCGACATCAACGGCGATGGATTTATAGACCTTTTTGTCGGAGGAAGAATCACACCGGGCCGATATCCGGAAGCCCCCTCAAGTTACGTGTTGATCAATGACGGCAAGGGAAATTTTTCGGATGTCACCGGCATGCTTGCGCCAATTCTGACAGACTTTGGAATGATCACCACATCAGCGTTTGCCGATCTTAATGGTGACAACTCAAAAGAACTTATTGTAGCAGGCGAATGGACTCCGATCACAGTCTTCGGAATGGTTAATAACAAGCTGGCTAATATTACGGATCAATACTTTGATCGGGAATATGTCGGATGGTGGAATAAGATTGAAATCGGTGATGTCAATCATGATAGCATTCCTGATCTCGTGGCGGGCAACATGGGTACGAACAACCAATTAAAAGCATCTGTTGAACAACCAGTTGAAATGTATTATCACGACTTTGATGGGAATGGATCTGTGGATGGATTTTTAAGCTACTATATCCAAGACAAAAGTTATCCTTTCGTGACACGTGACGAGTTGCTTGATCAACTGTCGGGAATGAGAAAACGATTCACTTCATACAACAGCTACGGCGACATTACGTTGAAAGAATTATTTCCTCCGGAGGAATTGAAGAAAGCGAAACATCTTGTCGCGACGGATATGAGGACGGCTTTGTTTCTTGGAACCCGTAAAGGGAAATTTAAAAGGTCAGAGTTGCCTGCGCAGGCACAATTCTCACCGGTGTATTCAATTGCATTGTCTGACGTCAATGGAGATAGCCATGTCGACATGATTCTCTGCGGCAATGATATGCATACGAAAATCAGAATCGGTAATTCCGACGGAAACTATGGTCAGCTGATGCTTGGCGATGGGCTGGGAAAGTTCAGATATGTTAATCAGCTGGAATCGGGATTAAAACTTCGGGGCGAAGTGAGAAGCGTCGTTGAGGTAAATAATACTTTTCTTTTTGGCGTAGGTGAGGGGCCCATTCAGGCATATAAAAAGATCAGGTGATATCAGGACGTGAAAAGAGGAGCTCCCCAAAACGTCAACCTGTCAAAAGCACGATGCTGGTTGTGTTATTGATTTGCTGGGTCGGCTGTCAGGATAAACCACGTACACATATTACTCCACATATTCTTGCCACTACCTGGGCAACGATGGTGCTATACGTCACAAAGAACACACCTTCAAACTCGCCTACGTATGCATCCAGGGCATTCGGATATATTGGTGTCACGATGTACGAGTCCGTTGTTTACGCTGATTCAACTTACAAGTCATTGCGACATCAACTTAACGGTCTTGATACACTACCACTGCCGGAGCCCGATGCGTCCTATAACTGGGAACTCGTTTTCAACGCCTCGCAATCATCAATACTGAAAAATCTATACAATCAAACCTCCGATGCCAATAAGCGTCGCATTGATTCTTTGGAGCTACGGCTGGAACAGGATCTTTCAATGAATGTAAGCATGGAAGTAATAGCGAAATCCACTCAGTATGGTAGGGCACTTGCCGAAGCCATTTTCAAATGGTCGCTGACCGACGGCGGACACCGCGGTTATCTTCATAACTTCGACAAGGAAATTCAAATTGCAAAGAAGTCTGGATGTTGGGAGCCACCGCTCTATGGGCAATCATTCAGTCATTTTCCGCTGCACCCTCATTGGGGAGATAACAGAACCTTTGTGAAACTCAATGGCGAACTTCCACAGCCAGCAATTATTTCTTTCGATGAAGGGAGATCGTCGTCGTATTATGCACAGTTTGAAAAAGTTTATCAAAAGAGTAAGTCGCTGACACAAGCTGATAAAGAGGCGGCGATATGGTGGAGCGATGACCCCAGTGATACTTTTACGCCACCGGGGCATTCATTTTATATCGCTACGCTCGTGTTGAAACAAAAGAAGCCGACATTGATACAATGCGCCATGACGTATGCGCGTGTGGGGATGGGCGTTGCCGATTCTTTTATCAATTGCTGGAAATGGAAGTATCATCACTATTCAGAACGACCGTCGAGTTATATTCCGAAACACATCGACGAGCGATGGGAATCATTCTGGCCCGACCCGCCATTTCCGGCATTCCCTTCCGGCCACGCTACACAGGCAGGCGCGTTAGCAATTGTAATGATCGACCTTTATGGAGACGCAATCGCCATCACAGATAGCGCCCACGTTGGCCGACCAAGAGACGAACTTCGCAATGTGGATTTCAAAGCACGTCGATTTAATTCCCTGACACAGATCGCAAATGAAATTGCCGACTCCAGATTTTACGGAGGTATACATACACCACAGGATAATGAAGTTGGACTGCGGGAAGGCTCAAAGATGGGTAAGAATATCAATCAACTTCTTTGGAGACATGAAGAGTAAGCTGCTTCTTGTTATTGCTTCGATTACAATGACGATGAGTCTTGTTGACACGTCTGGTCAAAGTATGTTCAAGGATGTATCAGACTCCGCGGGCATTGTTCACGAATTTGTTGTCTACGAAGGTATGTTTGGTGGAGGTGCCAGTGTAATTGATTTTGACCGCGATGGGTGGGAAGATGTTTTTATAACAGGCGGTACTGCGGATGATGTACTTTATCACAATAACCGTAATGGTACGTTTACAAATGTCTATGAAAAATCCGGATTGTTGGTTAGCAAACAGTTCATTACACAAGGCGTTGCATCCGCCGATGTTAATCGAGACGGATGGCCCGATCTGTTCATAACGACCATCAACTATCGGGATAGCATCAGACCCATTCCACGTGCGCCGAATCTATTATTTCTCAATAGGGGAGATGGAACCTTTAAAGACGTTACAAAAGAATACGGTCTGATTGATATGATCTCATTCAGTCAGGGTGTAAGCTTTGGCGATTTCAATGCAGATGGTTACCCAGATGCGTATGTGGGTAACTATTTCCTGAGCTATGAAGGAGAATTAAGTCAGATTAATGATGCGACTATTGTAAACGCGAATCAGACAACGCAAGGCTATCTGTTAAAAAATATTAATGGCCATTCTTTTGACGATGTATATGCTGATTATGGACTTCATCATAGAGGATTCGGTTTTGGTGCCGTGTTCACAGACTTTGATAATGATCAGGATGTGGATCTTTTTGTAAACCATGATTTTGGATATAAAGCGCCCTCCAACGTTCTTCTTGAAAACGACTATCCATCAAAAGAATTTAAAGATGTCTCAAAGGTGTATGGGATGGATCTTAAGATGAATGCGATGGGGACCGCAATCGGCGATTACAATAACGATGGCTTGATGGATTATTACGTGACCAACATCAGGTTTAATCAATTCATGGTTAATCAGGGCCAAGGCAAGCCGTTTATGGAAATGTCGAGACCGTTGGGAATCGGAATGATTTCCATTAGCTGGGGAACAAATTTTGCCGATTTCGACAATGATGGAGACCTCGATTTGTTTGTGGCAAATGGTGACCTCAATCCAAACAACACGCCTTTGGTTGATTTCTACTTCGAGTATGATTCTGGTAAGTTCAATGAACGCGCAATGGCCCGGGGTCTTAATGATTACGGAATCGGACGTGGTTCGATCACCTTTGATATGGACAACGATGGAGACCTTGATTTATTAGTAGTAAATCAGAGGTCTACGCAGCAATATCCTGCCAAGTCTACAACCCGATTGTACCGCAACGACTCACCAGTTGGAAATAACTGGTTGAAAGTACGACTGGTCGGGACTGCAAGTGACCTGCAAGGCCTGGGCGCACGAGTTGATGTTGTGGTTGGCAAATTGCGATTGACCCGGGAGATTGACGGTGGATCGAGTCACCTTTCACAAAATTCTCCGATCGCTCATTTTGGAATACATACGGCAACAAAGATTGATTCTGTAATAGTGAGATGGATCGGAGGTAAAACGCAGTATATTACCAATCAAAACCCCAACATGATGATTACCGTGACTGAATCGCGTAGCATCCGCAACAACAACCGGGTAATTATTCTACTATCAATAGTGTTGCCGCTGATTGGTGTAGTATTGTTCAGGTATCGTGGAATATTTACTGGAATAAAACGAGCTTAGAAACCTCAGAAAAGACTTTAAAATTTAGAATAAAAAATAGCAACATGGACGCAAGATCTGAAACCTCGAGAAGAGACGCAATCAAGAAAATGGCAGGAACCGCTGCTATGACTATTGTTGGTACTTCAATGTCTTATCGCCTTTCCGCCGCAGAAGCAATTCTAGGTAAGGAGCTAAAAGGAAAGATCAATCACTCGGTATGCCGGTGGTGTTACAATGCAATTCCTTTTGAAGACCTTTGCAAAGCAGCTAAAGACATCGGCATTGCATCGATCGAACTAACGGGTCCGGATGAATGGCCGATTCTTCAGAAGTATGGACTTACATCTGCACTTCCCTGGGGCGCGGGTAAGGGTATCGTTGAAGGATTTAATGATCTAAAGCTTCACGACGAACTGGTGAAGAGCTATTCAGAAGTTATACCGAAAGCTGCTGCCGCAGGATTAAATCAGATCATCTGCTTTTCAGGAAACAGAAAAGGAATGGATGATGAAAAAGGAATGGAAAACTGTGCAATAGGTTTGAAAAGACTCATGCCGATTGCAGAAAAACATAAAGTGACCATGGTAATGGAACTTCTGAACAGTAAGGTTGATCACAAGGATTACATGTGCGATCATACACCCTGGGGTGTTGCATTATGCGATAAAGTAGGATCAGATAAATTCAAACTGCTTTACGACATATATCACATGCAAATCATGGAAGGTGACGTAATTGCGACGATCAGGAAATATCAAAAGTACATCTCCCATTTTCATACTGGAGGCGTCCCAGGGAGAAACGAAATTGATGAAACTCAGGAATTAAACTATCCGGCCATTATGAAGGCAATTCTTGAAACAGGATATAAAGGATATGTTGCCCAGGAATTCATTCCAAAACGTGACGACAAGATTGCATCATTGCGTCAGGGCGTGAACATATGTGATGTCGCCTGATAAATATTGAAACCAATAATCTGAACCCAGTAAGGCGCGAAAAAAATTCTTAGTTTAACTTAGAATCGTTTGAGACTTTGGGTGCGTAAATACCTCCAGCAGTATGAGAATTTTAAAGATTTTTTTTATAGTCACTTCATTAACCGCAGGTCAATTAAATGTTGTTGCTCAAACCATTGATGACAATAGGATTGTCTTTTCACCTGCCCTCGCTTCCCAAACCATTAGCAAACACATTTACGGCCATTTTTCGGAACACCTTGGTCACTGTATCTATGGTGGCTATTTTGTCGATGAGAATTCGTCGATACCAAATACGCGCCGTATCAGAACGGATATCGTGGATGCACTAAAGAAAATCAACATACCCAATCTCCGTTGGCCTGGCGGATGTTTCGCAGATGAGTATCACTGGTCAGATGGTATCGGAGAGCGTTCACAAAGACCGAAGATGGTGAATACAAATTGGGGCGGTGTCACTGAGGATAATAGTTTTGGTACGCATGAGTTTCTTGATTTATGTGAAATGCTTGGCACTGAGCCTTACATCTGTGGTAATTTGGGTAGCGGTACCGTTGAGGAGATGTCGAAGTGGGTGGAGTATCTCAACTTCGATGGCGTTAGTCCGATGGCGGCCCTGAGAACAAAGAATGGCCATGAGAAACCATGGAAAGTAAAATTCTGGGGTGTTGGCAATGAGAACTGGGGATGCGGCGGAGGCATGACAGCAGACTTCTACGCAGACCAGTACCGACGCTACGCCACGTATGCCCGTAACTATGGCGATGCCAAATTGATGAAGATTGCCGGTGGTGCAAATTCGTTCGACTACAACTGGACAGAAACGCTGATGAAGAAGGTGCCCATTTCTATGATGTGGGGTATCTCGCTGCATTATTATACGATACCTAAAACATGGGCCAGTAAAGGATCCGCCACAAGCTTTGGTGAGGACGAATACTTCGCGGCAATGAAAAGTTGTCTGAAAATGGAGGAGCTGGTGACTAAGCATTCTACTATTATGGATCAGTACGATCCCGAAAAACGTGTAGCCCTCGCGGTGGATGAGTGGGGAATATGGACTGACGTCGAGTCCGGAACGAATCCCGGATTTCTGTTTCAGCAGAATAGTTTGCGCGATGCATTGATCGCAGCCTCAACGCTAAACATTTTCAACAATCATTGTGATCGCGTCAGAATGGCAAATCTTGCCCAAACAGTTAACGTACTGCAGGCACTCATCCTCACTGACAATGAGAAAATGTTGTTAACGCCTACCTATCATGTTTTTGATCTTTACAAGGTTCATCAGGATGCGACTATGATACCGTTAAAGATCAGTTCAAAGAACTATGCCTTCGGTGGCGATAAACTATCGGCCATTAACGCATCGGCTTCACGTGCAAAAGATGGTTCGATCACGTTATCAATAGTTAACATCGACCCGGTGAATAGCCTTGATTTTTCTCTCGATATTCCAGAGGCCCAATCCATGACTGCGTCAGGCAAGGTGATTACATCCGGCAAATTCACGGACCACAACACGTTTGATAAACCCGGTGTTGTCACTCCGAAACCATTTAACGATGTAAAAAAATCAAAGACTGGATTAACTGTGAAATTACCAGCCAAGTCTCTCGTGCAGATCAAACTTTCAAAATAATCACGTGATACAGGACTGAATTCCGGGGCAATATTGATGGCGTTATTTCAATACCTTTGAGGTACATTGCCCAACAACTCTTTTGGAAGTCAAATAGTTAGACGCGTGGTCATTTTATCGGAGAGTCAACCTATCTTCCAAATGTATCCGCCTCACGCAGGATACCACGACAAGCCAAAAAAGAACTTCGTATTCTTTGCTTGTTTGGAAAAAGAACATCATTTTTAGCGTGCTATAACGTATGCAGCGACGAAGAGGTGTTGATACATGATTCTACGGACCTGCAAACACCCAAAGACCACAAGCCTATTCCTTAATCTTATACCGTAATGCAACAGCAGTTACAATCCAGCGACTACATTGTCTTTTTCATTTATTTTTTCGTCGTAGCCTTTTACGGTTACTGGATTTATAATAGAAAAAAGAAAGTCAATGCTGACTCCAAGGACTTCTTTCTCGCGGAGGGCTCTCTTACCTGGTGGGCTATCGGCGCATCGCTGATTGCGTCAAACATCTCTGCTGAGCAATTCATTGGGATGTCGGGCTCCGGATTTAAAATGGGCCTGGCAATTTCAACCTATGAATGGATGGCCGCAGCAACACTGGTCATTGTAGCCACATTCTTCATCCCAGTATATCTTAAGAATAAGATCTACACGATGCCACAGTTCCTCAATCAACGATACAACGGAACGGTTGCCATGATCATGGCCATCTTCTGGTTATTCTTATACATCGTCGTCAACCTCATGTCTATACTGTATCTTGGCGCACTTGCGGTTAGCGGTATCTCAGGACTTAATATTTATCTGTGCATAGGATTACTTGCTGTCTTCGCCATCGTCATCACGTTGGGCGGCATGAAGGTAATTGGTTACACTGATGTTATTCAGGTGTTTTTCCTCGTGCTCGGTGGCCTTGTCGCAACTTATCTGGCCTTAGATCTTGTTGCTGAAAAGGGTGGTCAACATGGCATCCTAAATGGGTTTTCGCTTCTTACCACACAGGCAAATGATCACTTCCACATGATCTTCCAAAAAGATAACGGGAACTATATGGACTTACCTGGATTAAGTGTCCTCGTCGGTGGAATGTGGATTACAAATCTTAATTACTGGGGATGTAATCAGTATATCACGCAACGGGCACTCGGCGCAGACTTACCCACAGCAAGAAATGGGATTTTGTTTGCAGCGTTTCTGAAGTTGTTGATGCCAGTCATCGTCGTCATTCCGGGTATTGCTGCATATGTTCTTCACGAGCAAGGCATGTTCCATGCGGAAATGCTCGACTCCCATGGTATTGTTGATGTTAATAAAGCCTATCCATCATTATTGAATTTATTGCCTGTTGGATTAAAAGGACTTTCATTTGCCGCGTTGACAGCCGCGATCGTTGCTTCGCTGGCTGGTAAGGCCAATAGCATTGGAACGATATTCACGCTTGATATTTATAAGAAGGCACTTAATAAAGACGCCAGTGAAAGCAATCTTGTCAACGTGGGAAAAATTGTCGTTGTCGTATCGATGTTTCTTGCTGTGATTTTGTCACTGCTGATAGGTGAAAAACTGATGGGTGAAGGAAAGCAAGGTTTCCAATATATTCAGGAATATACGGGCTTCGTTTCGCCCGGTATTTTCGCAATGTTTATCCTCGGATTCTTTTGGAAGAAAACTACTTCTAACGCCGCACTCTTCGCGACCATTGCTGGCTTCCTTTTTTCAGTAGTCCTCAAATTCCTTCCTGGAATAATGGACCTTTCCTTCTTATCTGGACTCGGATTCTCCAAGGACAATGGTACTGGTGTATATGAAATCCCGTTCCTGGATCGTATGGGCTTCGACTTTATTTTCTGTATTATCGGCATGGTGATTATCACTACAATTGAGAAACGCAGAGGAGTCGTTTCGAATGGTCTGGAGATTGATAGATCAATGTTCAAAGTTCATCCTGGTTTTGCCGTTGGATCGCTCATTGTGATTGGAGCAATCACAGCGCTGTACACGATCTTCTGGTAAAAACGGCAGGCTACAAGCGATAAACTTTAAGCTCGGGCATCTTACTCCAAAGCTTTGCGTGTTGCCGGATGTGTGGTTAGTAGCCATTGCTACCAATATAAGTTTCAAATCAGGCCAATAGAAAGTTCACACTGTATCAGCTTGCAGCATGTCGCTTGAGGCTTACCAAGTGAGACACTCAGGACGGGTTCCACTTTTCATCATGAACTACGTGACGCTGCAGGCCTGGCATTACCGGTGGTGGGTCCTGAGTAAACAAACTGTTCATTTCGTTTTTAAGCGCCCATTCGGTAACGGTGGGCGTTTTGCATTTTAACAATTCATGGCGAAGGTTTAAATTAAGGCCATGAACAGAATAGACCGGCTTACCGCAATATTGATCCACCTGCAGACGAAGCGAGTGGTCAAGGCTGAGGAGATCGCCGAACGATTCGAAATGAGTCTTCGCACGGTGTATCGCGATGTTAAAGCACTGATGGAAGCTGGTGTTCCGATTGGTTCGGAAGCGGGTAAAGGTTATTTCATCGTGGATGGTTATCACCTTCCACCGGTGATGTTCACACAGGATGAAGCAAACTCCATGTTGTTGGCGGGTAAACTGGTAGAACGAATGACAGACAAGTCTGTTAAAAGTGCGTTCGAGTCTGCACTGCACAAAGTAAAAGCGGTTTTAAGCGATGCCGGAAAAGACAATCTTGAAAATCTGCACGAAACTATTGTTGTGAGCAGATTTCCGATTGAACATGATGTTACCAGGGGGAATTTCCTCACAGACATACAACGTGCTGTTATTGGTAAACTGGTTGTAAAAATTGGCTATCTCAACAACAACGACGAAAATTCACAGCGTGATGTCGAACCGATCGGGTTGTTTTATTATGCAGGCGCCTGGCATCTCATTGCATGGTGCAGGCTGCGTAATGGTTATCGCGATTTCAGAACAGATCGCATTGCAACACTTTCTGAAACAGGATTAAAATTTGACGCACGCAACTTGCTGAGCCTTCAGGAGTATATGGCTACCGTTGTGCAAGGCAATCGTGAGATGGTTAATGTTAGGGTAATTTTCGATCCCAGCGCCATTCGGTTCACAAGGCCATCGAAATATATGTATGGCTATGTGTCCGAAGAGACGGTCGGTTCCAAGACGCGAATGAATTTTCTCACATGGAGTGTTCACGCTCTGAGTCGGTGGGTGATGACTTTCGGTAATATGGCAGAAATTGAATCACCGGAATCAGCAAGGGGGGTATTGATTGATCTTATCGATGAGTTGAGTACCCATTACGTCCGTCAACCCATTACATCCTGATCTGGCAAACATGGATCTCGAAAAATTTAATCAATCTTCAAAAAAGCAGGCTGCGGATAACAAACGATTCTTGCTTCGGCTAAAAAATAAAGATCAAAGAAAAGTTGACGACGCATTTCACACTTCGCATGAAGAAGTATTTGAAAAGACTGATTGCCTCATATGTGCTAACTGCTGCAAAACAACGAGTCCCATTTTCTACGAGAATGACATTGATCGTATCTCCAAATCTCTAAAGATGAAACCAGGGGCGTTTGTGGAAAAATACCTTCGTGTGGATGAGGAAAGCGATTACGTTTTGCGAAGTTCGCCCTGTGTTTTTCTGGATGCAGGAAATTTATGCATGATTTACAAAGATCGTCCCAAAGCATGCCGCGAATATCCACACACAGATCGAAAAAAAATGGTGCAGATCATGGATCTGACGT
>JBDSKX010000107.1:0-3695 GCA_039916665.1 Chryseolinea sp.
CTGGGATTGAAGAACACGGCACAACTGGTAAGATATGCCATTGACCATAAACTAATATAAGTAACGGTTAAGTAAACTCTTCGGATCGCCCTTGGTAATTTGATATTTAAATCGGTTCTGTCTGGTCCGTATTATTGTTCCAGTCCATTCAAATAGTCTTGTTCTTCGACTTAACCTGCAACGCCCATTTTTCAAGCATGATCACGAGGCTCTCCAGATTTACAGGCTTGCTTATATAATCATCCATTCCAGCCCGGAAGCATTCTTCCCGATCTCCCTGCATGGTGTTTGCTGTCATGGCGATAATGACAGGCTGCGAACTTAAGCACAGACGAATCATTCGTGTTGCTTCGAGCCCATCCATTTCCGGCATTTGTACGTCCATCAGAATCAGATCATAATCCATTTTACTCACCTCTTCTAATACTTCTTTACCATTATTCACTTTATCTGGTTGATAACCCAGCTTGGTGAGCATTTTTATCGCCAATCGCTGATTCACCAGATCATCTTCCGCTATTAAAATGCGAAGCGGATATCTCAATGAAAAATCAAGACCCAGTTTTGCTTTGGCAGTGACTTGTTCCACCACCTCGCCCTTGGGAATCAGTCCGCTAAAGACGTGCTGAATAAGCTCATGATATCGAATGGGTTTATGTATCAATGAAGTTAAGATTCCATCATGCTGCTTGCTTTCTTCATCGTGGATAGTGCTCATCAGAATGATCGGTAATGAAGGATACAGCTCACGAACTACGCGCGAAAACTTCATTCCATTCATTTCAGGCATTTGCATTTCCGCAAGCACAAGATCGATGTTTCGGGTTTCCGTCAAAATTTCAAGGGCTTGTGTTCCTGAATCTGCTACCACTGGCAACAACTTGTAATGTTGCAACTCTTCCATGAGCACATTTCGAAGTGTCGGATTATCTTCAACGATTAATACTTTCTTACCGCTCACACTTGTCATCGGTAGATGTGGGCGTTGAATGATTGAACTAGTAGCGACTTTTATATTAAAGACAACGGTAGTTCCTTCATTAATCCGACTGTCAATCGTGAGTGTTCCACCCATGATTCCTGCTAACCGATTGGAAAGAAATAAACCGATCCCGGTTCGATGAGCGTCAGGTTGTGCGATGGTGGTGGATAAAAATTTTAAATCATCCGCAGAAATACCGTCACCTGAATCCCTGACTTCAAAGCTCAAATCCAAGCTGCGAGCCTCCTCGTTCCTGATCTCAATCTTAATGAATATCTCCCCGCGTTTGATAAACTTGATGGAATTCTCAACAAGGTTCATTAAAATCTGCCTTAAACGCGCATTGTCTCCAATCACCTGCTCGGGAATGCGATGATCGATCTGATAGATCAACTCAATGTCTTTAAGAGCCGCATGGCTTGCAAACACATCATAAACTTCTTCAATGGAACTTCTTAAATCAAAATCCTGCTGTTCCAGTTCAGCCGCGCCGGATTCTATTTTCGAATGTGCCAGCACATCGCTTAATAAAATATCGTTGATGACGTTAAGCAGGCTCTCTCCACAATTTTTTATTGTTTGATTATATTCTTTTTGTTCATTGGTTAGAGGCGTGTCTGCAAGCAATGAAACCATTCCCATGACGCCACTCATCGGGGTGCGTATCTCGTGGTTGATGATACTTAATAAATGTTTTTTGGTTTTATCTGTCTCTGCCGCCCTTTCTATCGCTCTTTGTTCTCGGTCTGCAGCATAGGTGAGCATCTCAGATTTTTCTATCAGTAAACGTTGAAGCTCTCTCTTCTCATGTAACATTCTGCTGATCCATAACCAAAAGGAAATCGTAAAAAGGCCTGTGAAAAAAATCACGATCACCCATTCGGCCCATGGAGGCAGGCCTAAAGTGAACAGAAATAGAGACAAAGGGCAGATCGCTATGGTATTCATCATCTATCGGATCGATTTAACGGAACCTAATCCGTAAGTAATACCTAAAACATAGTACGCAGATGTACTCAAGGGATTAAAAAGATACAAAGGGAGTATCCATTTTCCTAGCGTAACACCCAATAAAATTCCGGGTTCAATGTTATTCATTTTTGACTGCGTATAATATGTTTGTTGAATACTTACTCCGGCAAATAGCCATGACCTCAATTCATATCCCAGTTCAGACCAATGGAAGATATAACTTCTGTCCCGCTCACCTGAAAAGGCAGTAAATTGTGGCTGAGAGGATAGAAAAAACCTCTTGTATTCCAGACTTGCATTGAGTGCTACTGATCCGCCTTTGAATTGTCCCAGCATCCCTCCAATCATGGGCGTAACAGAATATGAAATATCCTTTCTTGTTCCTGAAAAAGTTTTGCCCAAATAGAGAGAAAACGTTCTCACTTCATCGTAGTTATAGCGTGCTTCTGCATACCAATTATTCCGTGTCTGAAAGTGTGCTATTGGAACAAAGCTGAATCCGGATGTTTGGCTAATATATGAGTACACTTCAAAACCAGATTGTGCAATGCCAACGGTGCTTACAATAATCATAATGACCATAACTAAAAAGCTATTTTTCATTTTCAATAATGATCAACTCGGCAGTTGCCAGTTTATTTAATAAACAGATATCTTTTAGATGAGGATTCCAGTAAAAAAGCAAAACATCAATGGGCCGCCATAAAAGCACCCAACTGAAAATATCAAGGCTGTTACCAAAGGCGGTATGAAAGCGGTTGCCTTCATCCAATAAGAGCGGGACAAATCCCTGGCAGATCAATACTGTAATCAAACTCACAATAAGGAGTAGCCAGCTGCGCTTTTTGAATCTTATAAATTCTTTTTCGCGCATTTGCTTCTTCTGCAGGTAGTGGCGCTTGATAGCATAGATCAAGGGTTGTGTGTATTGCTTATCCATTTCACTAATACACTTGAATTTGTAGAAGATGGCGGAATATCGTTTTGAAGAAGCCACCGATGCCTGGATATAATCTTCTAACTGATGACTGAGCTGGCGTTTATATATTGGAGCCGGATCATTACTGTTGAAATAGTTATGAATCGTTTGTCTATCAACGGTGAGGAAAATATTGATTTTATCGAATTCTGACTCTTGCATGTCGATGTGCCGTACTTCCGGATTCAATTTTATGCTTTACTCAGACTCTCAATAATTCCTTTGCATATCTTGTCCAGGAGGTCCAACTGCGTATGATTTGTTATAATTTTTAATTGCTCAATGATTTCCAGCATTTCAGAGTCATCCAACATCACGAGTGTTGGCTTGATTTTATGGCAAATCTTATGGAAGGCCTGAATATCATGTGACTTCGGACTTAAAACTTGTTGCAATTCGCGGAGGTTGTCGATAATCAGTACAATCAATTCTTTCTTAAAATCATCGTCACCATCCGTGTAGGCATCAAAGTCAATGAAGAGGGGTCGCATGGACGAACTTCCAAAAATCCTACTGTTCATCGTTTTGCTGGTGTTTTGTGATATTAAAGGTGAGCTCTTTCTGGCTGGGATAAATCAGTGAAAAACCGTATTGGAAAAAATCAGGAGGCCTAAGGATTATCCTGATAAGGTTTACAGCGGGCAGAAAAAAACATTTTTTTAGCCTATGAAATGCCATTTTAGCAGTTTTGTTATCTTGGGTGGTCGAGGCACGGCATCCTGTGTGGTTTGTCATCAGCGTATCTCATTAAGACCAACAGTT
>JBDSKX010000108.1:0-14066 GCA_039916665.1 Chryseolinea sp.
ACAAATATCGCATTGCTCAGTGGAAAGATCGAGGTGAACTACGCTCATGCACCGACGCCATCCGGCGGACTTGTCATGCTGCCAGGCGACTATGTCGAATACGCGGGGCAGAAGCTATTGACAAAAAAGAAATTACTCCGACCTCACAAAGCGGCGACCTGGACTGTCCGGGAGATCACATTTACTGATCCATCGGTGGGAGATATCATGGAAACGCTTCAGGATAATTATGGATATGCCGTAAATGTTGAAGACAAAGACTTGATGGAATTGAAAATAGAAGGGGAGATAAGTGTAACAAGTGTTCAGGAACTGATCGCCGTAGTTTCTTCAACTCTTGGAATCCGAATAGAGGAAAGGGGGAAAGAGATCGTCATCGCAAGGAAGTAGTCTTTAGTAATGAGTCTTAGTATTTAGACTGACGACTCAAGACCAAGGGCTCAGGACTAAGAATTGCAACCTAACAACACCTAATCGAATACCTATGAAAAGATTTGACTATTCATTTTCTCTATGGGGTTTGTTCCTCATGGTGATTGTGCTCAACCTTTCCCCCCAGTGCTTCGGGCAACAGTATGCAAGTGCATCGGTTGACAAGGCTGCAGCAGTTGAACTTACTCCACTTCAGACGCGAAGCGTTCTTTCCGCCGACGATGGTACCGTATCTTTGAAAGATGCCCTCGACAAAATCAAGGACCAATTCCATGTTAAGTTCGCCTACAAGGAAGGCCTACTGGACGGCAAGCGTGTTCCTGAATCCTTGTTGAACGATCAGTCTTCTTTCGAAACACTGCTGGAAAAAATTCTGAATGTGTCGAGGCTTGACTACAAGAGAATTAATAAAAAGCAGTTCTCCATTTTTCTGAACAAACCCAGGGAGGGCCGTGGCCATTATCCGGGCAGAACTTCAGATGCTTTGGGCGCTGAACAAAACTCCGCGGAAGTTGGTGAAAAGGGTGCAACGGCCATCGTGTTTGATATTAACGGAACTGTCACTGGCGCCGACGATGGAGAAGGGCTGCCAGGTGTAAACGTATTGCTGAAAGGAACTAACAACGGAACGACCACTGACGGCAATGGAAAATACACCTTGAGTATTCCCGATGGTGGTGGCACTTTAGTTTTCTCTTTCATCGGATTTGCTTCCCAGGAAGTGAACGTCTTAAATAGTCAGACGACTGTCGACGTAGCGATGACTGCAGAGATCAGATCACTTGGTGAAGTTGTTGTAACTGCATTTGGTATCGCAAAGGAAAAGAAAGGACTCGTTTACTCGGTATCCGAAGTAAAAGGTAGTGAATTCACACAAGCCCGTGAAAATAACGTCGCGAACGCATTGACCGGGAAAATCGCTGGTGTTAATGCGACAGGAATGGCGACTGGTCCCGGCGGATCAAGCCGTATTACAATCCGTGGTAATGGATCATTGGGAGGAAATAATCAACCCCTTTATGTCATCAACGGTATGCCTATGGACAATAGTGTACCCGGCGGTGCATCTGATCCTACTGGGAATGGAAGCAACGTCGATCGCGGAGATGGCATTGGAGGCATTAACCCGGATGATATCGAGTCGATCTCAGTGTTAAAAGGCGGCCCTGCTGCTGCTTTGTATGGTGCTCGCGCGGGTAACGGTGTGATCCTGATTACTACTAAAAAAGGTAGGGCACAAAAAGGAATCGGAGTGGATATCAATAGCAATTTTACATTCGAAGAACTCTCCACCGTTCCCGACTGGCAGTACGAATATGGCCAGGGTGTTGATGGTGTGAAACCCACAACTCAGAATGAAGCGAAAAGCTCAGGTCGTTTATCGTATGGAGCAAAAATGGACGGAGAGCCAACGATCCAGTTCGACGGTCAGCTAAGGCCTTATTCACCACAAAAGAATAATCTTAAAAATTTCTACAAGACTGGAACAAACTATATCAACTCAATAGCTTTAAGCGGTGGATCAGAGAATATAAATTTCCGATTTAGTCTTAACAACACGAAGTCTAACAGCATTGTACCCCATTCTTCATTTGATAGAAAAATCGGAAACTTTAATCTTAATGCGAAGCTCGGTAAAAAGCTAAGTGTTGAGACAGTATTACAATACAATCTTGAAGCCGGGACAAATAGACCGAAGGTTGGATATGCCGACATGAATCCACATTGGGCAACTCATCTGGTAGCAAATACTGTTGACATTCGCAGTCTGTCACCTGGATATGATCCTGTAACCGGTAAAGAAGTAGAATGGAATCCGGTACCTGCTGCGCCTAATCCTTATTTCGTCATCAACAAATTCTCTAACAACGATACCAAGAACCGCTTTATCGGGCAAGCTGCTTTGAAATACAATTTCACGGACAACTTATTCCTGAAGGGAAGTGTAAGTCGTGACTACAACAATTTCAAGTCGACATTTATTCAGCCATCAAATAATGCATTTTTTCCTCTAGGAACGTACGAGAATCACAATGCAAGTTATTCTGAAACCAACGGTATGGTTACCCTTAATTACAATACCAGTCTGTTTGAGAATTTCGGTATCACAGCACTGGCTGGAGGTAACATGCAGCGTCAGTTATACGACGAAACCATCCTACGCGGAACTGAATTCACCGTACCGTATTTCTACAGTTACACCAACGTGGCAACTTTGACGACAACGCCTGATTACAGGAAGTCTGGTATAAACTCGCTGTTCGCTTCCCTGGATCTTAATTATAAAGGAATTCTATACCTCACAATGTCTGGGAGAGAAGACTGGTTCTCAGTTCTGAATAGGAGCAACAACCATATTTTTTATCCAGCGATCGGCGGCACCTTTGTGATGTCGGATGCATTCAACTTTCCAAAGGTTGTCAGTTTTGCCAAGTTAAGAGCATCAACAGCTCAGGTTGGAAACGCGAACGTTTCACCATATTCAACTTATCAGACTTACAGCATGGTGCAAGGCGGTCACAATGGCCACCCGGTCCAGCAATTGACAAATCAGATCCTTCCCAATCTTAATTTGATCCCCTCGACATTAACCACATACGAGGCGGGAGTCGAAGCTGGTTTCTTCGAGAATAGATTAAGTCTCGATGTTACACTGTATAGCAGACAAACAAAGAAAGATATCGTTGTCGGAAATATCGCGGCGAGCTCTGGATACAATCAGGCGGTGCTTAATCTAGGGGAGATCAGTAACAAAGGTGTCGAGGTCCTGGTTTCAGGAACTCCGATCAAACAAACAAACTTCTCATGGGATGTAAGCTATAACACTGCTTACAACAAAAGCGAAATTCTTCAACTTGCCCCAGGGGTGAATAGCCTTACCGTTGGTGATGGCGTAGGCGGTGGAACGATCCGCAATGTCGTGGGCGGAAGCTATGGTGAAGTTTGGGGTTATAAGAAGAAAACGGATGATAACGGTAACGTGATATTCAACCCCGCCAGCGGATATGCTGTACGCAGCGATCTTCAACGCATTGGAAATGGAAATCCGCCGCTAACCATGGGTCTTACGAACAACTTCAAGTACAAGAATTTCTCTTTGAACATTCTTGTCGACGGTAAGTTCGGAAGTGTTATCTACTCCAACCTTTACCAGTATGCTTATCGCTTTGGACTACCAAAAGAAACGCTGCCTGGACGTGAAACCGGAGTTACAGTAGCCGGGGTTACTGCAACGGGTGACGCCTTTTCTAAAACCTGGGCAAAGAAGGATGTAGATACATATTATGACAACGACAAGAATTACACTGCACTGTTCGTGTTCAAGAATGACTTCATCAAATTGCGTCAGGTGATTCTTACTTACAACATTCCGGTGAGCAAAATCAATGGACTGAAATGGGCACAAACACTTTCCGTTTCACTTACCGGAAGAAATCTGCTGCTCCTTTACAAGGACAAAAAGAACAACTACTTCGATCCTGAATCGAACTATACGAATGGGAATGCTCAGGGCCTCGAAGCGTTCGGCGTACCGAGAACGAGAAGCATGGGTGTCAACTTGATGTTAAAATTCTAAACAATAAGAAATTCGCAATATGAAACCCTCAATATATATTCTTTGCTTAGGTCTTGTTTTCGCATCCTGCGATCAGGGCTTTGAAGAAATGAACATTAATCCGAACGCATCAAAAGATGTTATCCCCGAGTATCTGTTTACCGACGCTCAGCTGACGACTGTCAATACCAACTATACAGGCGGTGCGTATCTCACCATTGGTCAGTCGATGCAGCACTTTGCGACTTACAAGGAAGTACCTGCTGCTGGAGATAAGTATTTTAACTATTCTTATTCGACAGGCAACTGGGGCGCGTTTACTGCTCCGGTAATTCAGATCGGACAAGTAATCGGTAAAGTGGCAGATGATCCGAACGCAATTAATAAACTTGCGGCGGCGCGCATCTGGAAAGTGTATTTATTCCATCGGCTGACTGACCTGTACGGTGATATCCCATACTTTAATGCTGCAAACGCATTGGCTTCCAATAATTTCACGCCTGTTTATGATTCGCAGGCCGACATCTACAATGATTTGTTCAAAGAGCTTGATGAAGCAATAGCATCGTTCGACCCTGCAAAGGCGACCTTTGGAAATTCTGACCTCCTGTTTGCCGGCGACATTACCAAATGGAAAAAGTTTGCATATTCATTGATGTTACGCCTGGGTATGCGCTTGACAAAAGTGAACGCCTCACTGGCAGAACAAATGGTAAAGAAAGCAATCGCTGGTGGCGTGATTGTGAACGATACTGATCTTGCTTCAATCGTGTACATCAATGGTACACAAACGGCGACCAGAAATTTTATCGCAAGCGGAATGATGTCTACGGACTACGGTTCACCAGGAGGCGATAATGTTGAAGGTGGCAAGTTTGCCAAAACATTGATCGACTACTTAAAAACCACAGGCGACCCACGTTTGAACGTCGTTTCCATTGTGTGGATGCCAACGGGTTCGAACTCGTATGTTGCAGATACAACCACCGCGCTGCAGCTCGGCATGCAGAATGCTAAGTACAATTCTCTACCAGCAGAATTTAATACATTCTCTGAACCTAACCCCGCTACTGTGTTGAGGTACGACACTCCGCTTGTGGTGATTGGTCCCGCTGAAATGAACCTGCTTCTGGCAGAAGCCGCCGTGCGCGGATGGTATAGCGATGCAAGTGCTGCTGATTCATACAGCGCAGCAGTACGATCTGCCATGAAGCAATGGTCCTTGTTCGGTAGCGCTGGCGTTATTTCTGACGCAAAGGTCAATAAATATCTGGTAGCGAATCCTTATGTCAGCGGATCCGATGAACAACAAATCGAGCAGATCCAAACACAAAAATGGGTGAGCATGATGTTTGAAGATGAGTATGAGATCTATGCTAGCTGGAGACGTACGGGTTATCCGACGTTGACACCCACAAATTACCCCGGCAATCTTACGGGAGGTAAAATCCCAACACGATTTGTCATACCTGATTCAGAACTGTTATACAATCAAGAAAATTTCGTGACGGCAAGAGATAGACAAACCGGGAACAATAGTTTTTCAAGTACAGTATGGTGGGATGTTGACTAATAGCGCGGTCGATAGAGACATGCCGATTGCATTTATATATCCGAACATTAGGAAATGTACGTTGTGCGCAAAAAAAAGAAGGACTGGGCTGGTGAGAGTCCCCGTGCAGTGACATTTTCTCGCTGACGGGTGTTTTTCTTGCGCGTCGGTACTTCTGGTTCCACCAGAAGTTTGCAATTATTAAGTGTGTAAGAAAGGTCCCCGTCCAACTCGTGGGGATCTTTTTTAATATAGAACACTTTAAGGTCCGTAACCAAATAACAAAATCACCAAATGCATCGGTGTGTGCGCACAAAGCACATAAATTTTGATGATTTTTTCCATGAGCGGAGACCTGACCATGAGTTTATCTGGAGTTTGAAATTATATTTGTTTTAACCCAATACGAATGCCAAAAAGAAGAGAAGTGATTCAACGATTGGCAGGGTTGCCAATTGTTGGAGGTTTATTGAGCACCCTACCAATATCCTCTGCGACAGCAGCGCCAAAGAAGGAAGCGCCGAAACGAGATCTATTTAAGGAACTCGGTGTAAGGACTTTCATCAACGCGGCTGGTACCCTTACGTTTATGACCGGCTCGTTAATGAGAGACGAAGTACTTGAAGCGATCAACAACGGATCAAAAGAATTTTGCATGCTCGACGAGTTGCAAGATAAGGTCGGGGAGAAAATCGCCAGGCTTGTACATTCAGAAGCCGCTGTGGTCACGTCGGGGGCCTTCTCTGCGATGACCTTGGGGCTGGCAGGTATCCTCACGGGCATGGACGAGAAGAAAGTAAAATCACTTCCACACATCGAATACACGGGAATGAAGTCTGAGGTGATCTGTCAGGTGAGCCACGACATTGCCTATAATCAGGCGTTGACCAATACAGGTTGCAAAATTGTACGTGTTGAAACAGCAGACGACGTCGCCAAGGCAGTTACCGATCGAACAGCACTTATGCACTTTCTGCATATCGAATCCGACAAAGGCAAAATACAACACGAAGAATGGATAGCAATCGGAAAAAAATTCGGAGTACCAACATCGATCGACATTGCTGCCGACGTCCCTCCAGTGTCAAACCTATGGCGTTTCAATGACATGGGATTTGATTTCGTAGTCATTTCGGGAGGTAAGGCTATTCGTGGACCACAGAGCGCTGGTTTGCTAATGGGAAAGAAGAACATCATTGCAGCGGCACGTCTTTCTATGCCACCTCGAGGCGCCACTATCGGACGTGGTATGAAAGTAAACAAAGAAGAAGTTCTTGGCATGTACGTCGCGCTGGAAAAATATATAAACCTTGACCACGATAAAGAGTGGAAGGAGTGGGAGACCAAGCTTGCGGTCATCAACAACGCTGCTAAATCTGTAGCGGGTGTTACGACCGAAGTGCATGTTCCACCACTTGGCAACCATGTGCCCACACTCAGAATTACCTGGGATAGTGCAAAGGTGAAGCTGACGGACAAAGACCTGAAGGAAGCTTTGCGCGCGGGCAATCCATCTGTAGAAGTAGGAGGAGGTACGCCCAATAGTATAAACGTGACGGTCTTCATGTTGAAGGAAGGCCAGGAGAAGATTGTAGCTGCAAGACTGAAGGAAGAATTGTCGAAGTCTGCAGTGTAGGTGAGGTAGGTATCAGGGGTTGCGTGAAGCTTTTGCAATGGCGCACGTTGTCTGATGATTGGATTTTTTTAAACGTGACTCACAATTGAACGGCATTAATGACATAACCCACGCATGTTTAAAAATCGTGATTGGCCCATTGCCAGACTATTCATATTGTTGATTGCGTGTATCTCTATTGAGTGTAAGACCTCTCCTGAGCTTCCCGTAGGAGACCCTACGAATGGTGGGTTGTTTTTACCAGCGCATTTCGAGGCAGTGGTAGTGGTGGATAGCCTCAAAGGGCGGGCACGGCATCTCGCGGTCCGTGATAATGGTGACATCTACGTGAAATCGAGGTTTTCAAAACGTGAAGGAAGAAACGTTGCCCTACGAGATACCAATGGCGACGGGAAAGCCGACGTTATCGAAACTTTTGGCAAATATGATAAAGAGCGGAGTTACGGTACCGCTATGCGCATACACAATGGCTATTTGTATTTTAGCTCGGAGCTTACGGTATATCGACAAAAGCTGTCACCGGGTAAACTTATTCCAGAGAGTGAGCCCGAAGCCATCGTGATCGACGATCACCCACACGGCTGGCATGAACACATCGCAAAACCTATCTGCTTTGATACGAAAGGAAATTTGTACGTTGCCTTTGGAGCAGGTTCAAATGCTTGTCAGGAGATTAATCGGACACCTTCCAATCCGGGTATGGATCCGTGCCCCCAGTTGGCGGATCACGGAGGAGTCTGGAGGTTTGATGCAGACAAGCCGGGACAAACACAACGCGATGGCTATCGGTATGCAACCGGGATACGAAGTGTTGTTGGAATGGAGTGGAGTCCACTCGATGATCACTTATACGTCATGATGCACGGACGCGATGACTTGCTCAGACTCTGGGCCCATATTTACAGTCCGTGGAAAAGTGCGCTACTTCCTTCAGAAGAGTTTCTTAAAGTAAATGATGGTTCAGATTTTGGCTGGCCTTATTGCTACTATGATCAGATAAAACAGAAGAAAGTGCTTTCACCTGAATATGGTGGAGATGGAGACAGTATCGGCCGGTGTGACAAATTTGAGAAACCTGTAATGGGTTTTCCTGGTCACTGGGCGCCAAATGATTTATTCTTCTATACCGGAGATCAGTTTCCAGAAAGGTATAAGAACGGTGCGTTTATAGCATTCCATGGTTCGACTAACAGAGCACCGTATCCGCAGTCAGGTTATTTTATTTGTTTCGTACCATTTGCCAACGGAAAGCCTGGTGGGTGGGAGGTTTTTGCCGATGGGTTTGGCGGAGTAGATCCTATCGTGAGTGTCAGTGACGCTGCCTACCGTCCGATGGGCATCGCGATGGGACCCGACGGATCACTATACATCTCCGAGACTGAAAAAGGAAAAATCTGGCGAATCATGTACAAAGGCGATAGGAAGAAATTCGGAACATCCGAACTTGCCACAATGGAGAAACGCAAAGAACTTTCCCACATTCGTACTCCGGACGAAATCAAGGACAACCTTGATAAGGGCGTAGTGTCTGGTGGCGAAAAGATTTTTAATATCTATTGCGTTGCCTGTCATCAGAAGGATGGCAAGGGAGCCTCGGGCAGGTTTCCCCCCCTCGCCAATACGGACTGGGTTACGGGCGATAAAAAAAGACTCATAGGAATTCTTTTGAATGGAATCGAAGGAACGATTATTGTGAATGGTGAAACGTTTATCAACGCTATGCCACAACATAGTTTCCTGAAAGATGATGAACTCGCCACCGTGCTTACTTATGTCAGATCGAATTTTGGTAATAACGCCAGTTCGATACTTCCAGATGAAGTTGCCAAATTGCGTACACCAGAAAGAAAATGAACCCATTTAATATTAATAAAACTCAAAACGTTTAAACCCTATTCTCATGAAAACTCAAAGAAGATCCATCTTGAAAAAACTCTTTGCTTCAGCGGCCGGCGTGATTGGTCTGGGCGCCATTTCAGCAAAGGCAGATGCAGCGCCTGAAAAAGAAGTATTCAATGTTGTTAAGGATGATCAGGGCGCTCCCCTGTTTTCGGGATCAACGAAATTCAACAACCTGGTGTTCATAGCGGGCAAAGGCGCTCACTTTGAAGGCGATATTACGGCTCACACAAAGCACGTACTGGATGAATTGGAAAAAGAACTTAAAGACGCAGGATCTTCAATGGAAAAAGTACTAAAGTGCAGCGTTTTTCTTCATGATCTGAACGATTACAAGGCGATGAATGAAGCTTACAAAGGTAGATTTGGCAGCAAGCCACCTGTTCGCACAACTGTAGCAGTATACGGTGGTGTTCCCGGTGATTCGCTTGTTGAAATCGACTGCATCGCTTACATCTGATCTGTAAATGAATTATTCAACCACCTAAAACTCTAATCATGCAATATCTAAGGCTTCTTGGTCTCTTTATAGCGCTCGTCTTGTTTCAGCATACTTATGCACAGGATTATACAATAGTTATTAAAGGAGGCACTGTTATCGATGCAAAAAACAACATCAATGAAGTGATGGACGTCGCGATCAAAGACGATAAGATCGTAAAAGTTGCCAAAAATATTGACGCGAGAGGGGCAAAGGTAGTTGACGCAAAAGGATTGTACGTAACTCCTGGTGTGATTGACATCCACTCCCATAATTTTTTTGGCACTAAAGAAGATCACTATCTGGGTGATGGCTTCGTCGCGCTGCCACCCGATGGTTTTACTTTCCGCGTTGGCGTGACCACTGTGGTGGACGCTGGCGGTGCAGGATGGAAGACATTCAATACCTTCAAATCGCAGGTCATTGCTCATTCAGATACACGCGTGCTTTCTTTCCTCAACATCGTTGGAGAAGGTATGCGCGGCGGTCCATACGAACAGGATCTGAATGACATGAATGCAAAATTGACCGCAGCAGTGGTGAGGCAACACAAGGAAATTGTGGGCATTAAGGTTGCCCACTACATGGGAAGCCAATGGGAACCTGTGGATCGGGCAGTGGAAGCGGGAAATATTGCAAACGTACCAGTCATTGTTGACTTCGGTGGTAGCACACCACCACTTTCTATAGAAGAACTGTTCATGAAGCACCTTCGACCCGGAGACATCTTTACGCACACCTTTGCACAGTTAGCATCCAGGGTACCCATAGTCGATGACTCAGGAAAACTTTTACCTTTTATCGATGCGGCACAAAAAAGAGGAATCATCTTTGACGTTGGTCATGGTGGCGGAAGCTTTCGCTTTTCACAGGCGATACCTGCTTTAAAGAGCGGATTTATTCCCAATACAATCAGTACTGATCTACATACTGGCAGTATGAACGCCGGTATGAAAGATCAATTGAATGTGATGTCCAAGTTTTTGTGTATGGGCATGACGTTATCTCAAGTGGTTGCAGCTTCAACCTGGCTGCCCGCTAAAGTTATCCACCGCGAGGAGCTTGGCAATCTTTCTGTAGGCGCTGGCGCCGATGTAGCTGTATTTAGTGTTCATAAAGGAAAATTCGGGTACGTAGATTCTGGCGGATTTAGAATGGATGGTGATCAGAAAATGGAGTGTGAACTGACGCTTCGCGATGGCAAGATCGTATACGATTTAAACGGTATTTCTGCAACGGCCTGGAACGCGAAGTAGGCTTATTCATTTTATCGTAATAAGTTCAATTAAGCTGGTTTTCATGATCTGCATTTATCCTTTGTTGTGATACTTTCGCTTAGCCTAACCGTTAGAACCCAGACGCTGTCGAAGCAAGATAGTCTTGCTGACATCTGAATGGAAAGGAGAGCGGTTTCCTGATAGACTTCCTTACATATCGGACGCTTTTTATTAAGCGGGAAAAAAACATTCCGGTAGGGATGCCAGAGAATTGAGTACTGCCGTCGCCCAATAGAAAGCCTTATACTGACGCAGTGTCAGCGCTGTGAATTTTTACTGGCTTCGACATGAGTTCTGTCGGAATGAAAGAAAAAGTTGACAGAGCACAGGTTGCCCTGATAAATTAATACTTTTACTCATGATGTTTTTGCTTGGTAACTCAAACATCGTAAAAAAGGCGGCAAGTAATACTGCCGCCTTTTCTTTTACTAAAATACGTTTATCGTATGACAGTAATTGCTAATTATGAATAATGCTCGAGGTTCTTGATGGTCGCATTTTTCTTAACAATTTTTCTCATACCGACGACGTCTGATATTCAAAGGCAGGCATAAACGGCAATTCATAATTAACAACTCTCTGCTACGCGAATTTGGGCGCGTTTTCCAATGTTTTGGCGTCGTACTTCAAGCCATATTTATCAAGGACATCTTGAGGTACACCATCCCATTGACTGGGTTTATTGCCGACGTAACCGAGATCGGCAATTCCAATTTTGCTGGTAAAGAATCCGCAGGCAGTAAGATCGCGCATCGTGTTAAAGAATGCCACACCTTGCTGCATCTCAGGTTTTGATTTCGCAGGATATGCAATATCATCCACCATTTCAATCTGTTGGGCTGGAGTACATGAAGCGAAGTCAGCCGTAAATCTTCTCATGCAATGCAGGTCAAGCCACTTTATACCACCGCGTATAGGCGTCTGATAATCCGGCATATCCTTCGCCATGAATTCAATGAACGCAGGAACTCCCGCATCGGTAGCGCTACCCGACGTTTCATCCTTTGGAATGATAATATCGGCGAGCACCGATATGGTCTTCATCTCATGGTCGTCAAAAAACTTTTCAGATTGCAACTTCTGATCTCTTGCGAGTTCGTCTGGTGTACGATCAATAGTTACTCCAGCTGCTGCTGCCGGTGTATCGACGGCAACTTTACCGGCAGGCTTCGGATCGCATTGAACCAACAGGCCAGCACCAACAGTGCCTACGGCAAATGTTTTAAGATATTTTCTTCTGTCCATATACTTAAAGTTACGGAAATTAAATGTTTTGTTTCTTCAATTCGTCAATGATATACTCAGACGCTCTCATTGAAAGCGCCAGGATTGTCCAGGTTGGATTTTTATCAGCTTGCGATACAAATGGTCCTCCATCAACAACAAAAAGGTTTTTGCATTCATGAGCCTGATTCATCTTATTCACTGCTGATTTCTTTGGATCATTACCCATTCGTGTAGTTCCAACTTCATGGATGATACGTCCTGGTGCTTCGAGTCCCCAATCTTGATCAGCCGAACTTTTACCCCAAGTGACCACACCGCCGGACTTTGTGATAATTTCCTCAAAAGTCTGTTTCATGTGACGCGCCTGTTTGATCTCATTATCGCTCCATTTGTAATGAAATCTTAGTACGGGTATTCCAAATTTGTCGACCGTATCAGGATCAATTTCACAGTAGTTGCTTTCAAGAGCAATAGCTTCTCCGCGTCCCGACATTCCAAAGCCTGCGCCGTAGAAATAACGGTAGTCATCTTTCAATGCTGCGCCGTATCCGCCGGCCTCTTTCTTCTTGCCATCACGGCCGGCATAGGTGCCGTTAGTACCCTGAATCCCAAAACCGAATCCATACCCTGGCATACCCATACCACCGTAATATTCGATATGATATCCTCTTGGGAAATCGAGTTTCTTGTTATCAAGCCACCAGGGAGTATACACGTGCATACCACCAACACCATCTTCATTGTAACGTTGTCTTCCGATAAGATCAGGAAGGATACCACCCATATCTGCGCCCGTAGAATCATGAAGATATTTTCCAACGACATTACTGCCATTAGCCAATCCGTTGGGATAGCGCGATGATTTAGAATTCAAAAGAAGTCGCGCCGATTCGCAGGCACTCGCTGCAAGGATGACAACCTTTGCATCGACAGTGTAGTCTTGTTTATCATCTTTGTTGATAAAAGAAACGCCGGTAGCCTTACCTTCCGCATTGGTAAGGACTTCCCTCACCATCGCATTTGGAATGATGTCAACGTTGCCCGTCTCTATCGCTGGTTTTACCAGGACAGAAGAGGACGAGAAATCGGCATGGACGGTACATCCACGATTACACTGTGAACAATAGAAACATTGTCCACGGGCGTCATTGATTTTCTTAGTGAGGATAGATAACCGCGAAGGAATGACAGGGACGTTCAGTTTGGAAGCTCCGCGTTGGATGAACATCTCATGCAGGCGTGGTTTTGGTGCCGGTAGGAAAAGGCCATCGGGCTCGTTAAACATTCCTTCCTTAGAGCCGAAGACACCTATCAGTTTGTCAATCTTATCATAGTATGGCGAGACATCATCGTAACCAATTGGCCAATCGTCGCCGTGCCCATCAATACTTTTATGTTTAAAATCATTCGGACCAAAACGAAGTGAAATTCGACCCCAGTGATTCGTGCGACCGCCCACCATCCGTGACCTGAACCAATCGAACTTCGTGCCGTCCTTGTGTGTGTAGGGCTCGCCATCGAGATCCCATCCACCATAAGCCGCATCCAGATCGCCAAAGTTTCTATACTTGGTGCCTGCACCACGCCGTGGAGATTCCCATGGCCACTTTAATTGTGTGACATTCTTGGCAGGATCATACAGGGGTCCCGCCTCCAGTAATACTACTTTGATACCAGCGTTAGCCAGTACGTACGCTGCCATCCCGCCACCAGCACCTGATCCAACAATACACACATCGTAGGCTTTGGGAGACTTTTTGATCTGAAAATCGGCCATAGGTTTAAGTTAGTAAGAATAAGTCTGAAAATTGATACGGTAAGGTAGCTTAATGAAGCGATAAGTGTAATGAATTTCATATTAAAAATGACCCGAATATACCGGCGAAATCCTGGTTAGACGGCTTATCAATAACCGGCGATTTCTTCGAACAAAAATTATCGGAATTTACCGCGATGATGGCTTCTTGTCATGGTTGCAAAGTCAAACGAGATTTGAAAAGTCCACC
>JBDSKX010000109.1:0-31553 GCA_039916665.1 Chryseolinea sp.
CCCTCTCTTAGCCCAATGATCTCGCCCGCAGCATCCCTAGTCCCAAATGCAATCTTAACACGCTCAAGTCGATCTAAAGTAAAAAAAATATTTCAGCTATTCATGAATTTGTTCATTTCTCTACAACGACCAGCGGTAGGAAGGGTACCGTAGAGTGCACCCATATTGTTGGACAAATGTTGTGGATTTGACGTTGACGGTATCACACACGTCACGGCCGGATGCGTGAGATTGTACTTCAAAAAGAGGTGTGTCCAATTTGTACACTCAAACGCTTCGGCCCTATCTCGTAATTTTTGCCAGTCCAAAACGATGAAGGCTTCCGTCGTTAAGTGGCCCGTTAACAAGAACAGCCACTCCGGTGTCAATCGCGAGGGGAAGAAGTCTTTACTCAGCTTATTTCTTCCGACCTTCCATACATTGGTGAAGAGTCAATTATTGCCCCGACTTTTGTACAAATGATCGCGGTATTTTTTTTAGTGCTACCATCGAAGGCGAATGACTACTGGCATCAAATGACTGCCTAGCCCTAATCCGATGGCTGGCAATATTCCACCTGTGGAAGGAATAGCTCGGATGATTGGAGTTGAAGTGCTCATCGCCGCTAACAAGTGGAAATATTTTTTATCATGATGCCCTATGCGGAATAACCAGGTAAAAGGAAGTGCCCTTTCCAACTGAGGATGTTACTTTCATGGTTCCGCCATGTAGTGATGCAATTTGTTTCGAAAGACTTAGTCCGATACCGGAGCCTTCATTTTTTGTTGAGAAGAATGGTATGAAAATTTCGCTGAGTTCATTCTCGGGAATGCCAACGCCATTGTCGGTTACTTCAAACGTGAGTTTGCTGGAATCCAGGTAAGCATTGAGATGAATTGTCTTTTGATCTCTCCCTTCGAGAGCATGTATGCTGTTCGTGATGAGATTTATGATCACTTGATTCAATAAGGCTTTATCGAAAATGGCTGTGACCGATGAATCATAACCGACTTTAAGTTGAATATCCTGCCTTTTTAAATTGTCGTGGAAAAGGGTTTTTATTTCGTCCATGAAATTGCTCAACACGACCATCGATGGCTGTGGTTTCGGCACGCGCGATAGCTTACGATAGTTCTCTACAAAATGAAGCAGTCCATCGCTTCGGCTATTGATTGTTTTAAGGGAGAACAAGATGTCAGAGATTGTTTCTTCATTGATTTCATCCACGCGCTTTTGATTACCAGCTTTTGTCGTTAACATACCTTGCACGGTTTCCGTAAGCGATGATATCGGCGTGATCGAATTCATGATCTCATGAGTGAGAATCCTTATCAGCTTATGCCATGCTTCAATTTCCTTCTGCTCAATTTCAGAATTGATATCCTGGATCGTGATTAATTTCCCCGGCTTATCGAGAATGATTTGGGAACTCACATCCAGTGCATAAATCCCCATATCCGATTGTCTGCGAATATTAATAAGCTTTTTACCATTATCACCCATCTGAGCAACTTCGTTCGCGAAACCTGGCACCTTCTCAGATATGATTTTCCAGCTTTTCGTGCCCTGGGTTTGCAGCAACGCGTGCGCCGTTGGGTTGATAAATTGTATCTCACCTTCTATAAGAAAGATGATACCAATTGAGATTCTCTGAATAAGGAACTGAAGCAATTGATACTGTGCCTCTTTTTCGATTTTGACATCTTTGTAGGTATCTATAATCGAGTGCATGCTTTGCTGGAGCTGCGTGAATGACTTTCCAAGTTTTGGCTGTTTGAAATTCACTACAAAGTCTTCATGTTTAATGGCATCCAGGAATCTTGAAACTTCACGATTTGAATGATTGACAAATCTCATCAATTCGAAAATTTCAATCCCGATAATGATGACCAGGATGATCTGTGTAAAGAACAGTCGACTATCTCCCCAGATCCATGACAACACGGCAATGGTAGTTGCCATGAGAAGGATTCTCGCGATTGTCAACAAGGAAAAGCGGTTAAAATACATCTGTCGGGTGTGTTAGCGTTGATGATCAAAGACCATGTTTCTTCATCCTTCTGTACAACGCAGTCCTCGTCATTCCCAGTGTTTTTGCAGTATTGCTGACGTTACCCTGGTGTCCCTCAATTGTCTGTTGGATAAATTGCTTTTCCATTTCGTCCAGTGTCACGGGTTGACTCTCTTTCTTCAATGGCATTGCAGCGTTACTGATCAATAATTCCGCGCTCTGGATAACTTTTCCTTCAGTCAGGATAACCGCACGTTCGACCGCATGTTGAAGCTCGCGAATATTTCCGGGCCATGTGTACTTCTTTAACTTGTTGATAATGGCTTTGTCAATTCTGATATCAGGTCGACGGTATTTTTGTCCGTACCGTTGAAGAAAGAAGTTTATCAAGAGCGGAATGTCGTCGGCGCGCTCTCGCAATGATGGGACTCTGATCTCGACAGTATTAATTCTATACAACAGATCCTGTCTGAATTTTTTTTCAGCAACCATGTCGTGTAATGACATGTTGGTTGCGCAGATCAACCGGAAGTTTACGGCGGTTTCTTTATTTGATCCGACACGTTGAACTTTGCGCTGTTGAAGTACGGTTAGAAGTTTCGATTGCAGCGCGAGTGAGACGTTGCCTATTTCGTCAAGAAAAATAGTACCATCAGCAGCGATCTCGAATCGACCCGGTTTGTCTTGTTTTGCATCTGTAAACGATCCCTTCACGTGACCGAATAATTCACTTTCAAACAATGTCTCAGATATCGCACCAAGATCAACACTGATGAAAACATTATTTCTTCGTTCTGACTTTCTGTGGATCGCCCTGGCAACAAGTTCCTTACCAGTACCATTCTCTCCAAGGATCAGCACATCAGCATCTGTACCTGCTACGCGTTCAATCATTTCCCGCACACGCTGGATGGGCGCCGATTCCCCAATGAAATCCGCATAAGGCTGATCGATGTCGTCACTGAGTTTTTCGCGCGCCACCTTGAGCTTCTGAACTTCCTTCTTTGATGATCGCAACTGTAGGGCTGACAGGATTGTGCCATAAAGCTTTTGGTTCTTCCAGGGCTTTAATACAAAATCAACGGCGCCATTCTTGATTGCTTTTACCGCCAAGTCGACTTCTCCGTATGCGGTAATGAGGATAACAACGGCTTGCGGATCAATCTTCAGGATCTGCTCCAGCCAATGAAATCCTTCTTGTCCATCGTTAACGCCTTTCTTGAAGTTCATGTCGAGGAGTATCACATCGTACTCGTTGCTTCTAAGCAGCGTTGGTATATTGTTGGGATTTTCTTCGATTTGAACCGCTGTAAATTCCTGTTTGAGGAACATTTTGGCGGTCTCGAGAACATCGCGGTCGTCGTCGATTATTAGGATCCTAGCCGTATTCATGCCCGAATTATAGTGATTAGATGTAACGTTATCAAACAGTATTATGTAACGAAAGTGATACAGATCGTTACAGTTCGGACGTAAAATTCGATCTTAACTGTCTGATATTAAATTATATACATCAGTGGCATTGTGTTTGAATAACAACATATAGATTTAAAAGACATTTATGCTGACCAATTTCTTCAAGACTGCAGTAAGAAACATCCTTCGTGAGAGACAATATGCTCTGATCAAAATAGGAGGCTTAGCCTTGGGACTCGGAACTTGTCTGGTGCTCCTGCTTTACATCACGCATCAACTGAGTTTTGATGAAATGCATCCTGACGTGAACCGAACCTATCGCGTCAATCAGACTAATATCTGGACTCCGGATTCTGAAGCGTTTAGCGCGACTGGTCCAGCAGTTTCAAGCGCATTATCAAGTGAGTTCCCTGAGATCCAAGAAGCAGTCAGGGTTTATGCACCAGGCACGCTTGCCATTAGGTCGCAGAATGCTGACGGCACAGTCACCGCCATCAACGAGGGTAATATCATTGCCGCAGACTCAAACTTCTTTTCATTTTTTGGCTTCAAACTGAAGGAGGGCGATCCTAAATCTGCATTGATCGGAAAAAATAAAGTTGTGCTTTCTGACAAAGCAGCCTACAAACTTTTTGGAAATGAGCCTGCACTTGGAAAAATAATTATGGTTGGTGATAGTATGAGGGCAGCAGAAGTTACTGGCGTCACTGAGCAGCAACCCGACAATATTCATTTTCATTTTGACTATCTATTCAGCTTGTATTCTCATCCTGAGATCAAGGAAATGGAGTGGAGTTGGATCTGGACACAAGTCGTGACCTATGTCAAGCTACGCCCGAATACAGATGCCGATGCCCTGGCTTCAAAAATCAAAACAGCTCCGAGTCGATACGCCCTTGCCACGTTTCAAAGACTTGGTATGGATTACAAAGAATTCGTTAAACAAAAAGGTGGTTGGGAACTTTATTTGCAACCCATGCGAGATATTCATCTTTATTCTGCGCGGCTGGGTAATCGGTTGGGGTCGGTTGGTAATATTGATTATGTTAAAATTCTTGGCGTCATCGCCGCTTTTATAATGTTGATCGCAGTAGTAAATTTCGTCAATCTTTCAACAGCAAGGGGATCGAAACGAGCAAAGGAAATCGGTGTTAAGAAAACCCTTGGTGTGACGCGAGGTTCATTAATTCTTCAATTTCAAATTGAACACATCCTGATCACAATGATATCGATGTTATTGGGACTTGGCGTAATGGAGGTATTGAGGCTCATCATTCAGCCAACCCTAGGCATTGATATACCACTGACTGGCTGGAGCAAGTTGCAGTTTACCGCTTTGATCATCTTCATGCCGCTAATTATCGGATTTCTTGGTGGACTTTATCCCTCGTTTTACCTCACTTCGTTTAAACCCGTGACTGTTTTGAAAGGCAAATTATCCACTGGATTTGCCTCAGCCGGATTAAGAAATTCACTTGTTGTTTTTCAATTCACGATTTCAATTGCTTTAATGGCTGCCACATTGATTGTGTTTCAGCAATTGGGTCGTTTACACTCGATGAATCTGGGTTTCAGTAAAGAGAATTTGCTCGTCATCAACGATGCGCAAAAGCTCGGTAATCATGTTACTTCATTCAGAGATGAAATATCAAAATATCCGGGCGTCGTCAATACATCTGTTTCAATGGATATCAGGGGTGGATACGAGGACATCTACAACAAAGAAGGCGACAGTAAGAAAGTATCAATCATTGCTTACAAGGCTGATCCATATTTCATGGAAACCGTTGAGATCCCTATTAAGGCAGGGCGTACCTTTGATGTTAATAGACCTTCAGATGTAAATGCTGTAGTGATCAGCGAAACGACAGCTAAAACACTCGGCTGGAGCGCAGAAGAAGCGCTAGGAAAGAAAATAGAATATCTGGGCGATGAAGTTGGGAAACAGGAGGTCATCGGTGTTACCAATGACTTTTACTTTCAGTCTTTACGTCAGTCGCTGATGCCGACGATGTTTCTTAACATTAACGCTAAGAGTTGGGGGGATACGCGAATTGTTTTAGTCCGGTTCGAGTCCGACAAACTACACGAACTCGTGAACGCTTTGCAAGCCCGTTGGACGCAGATGGAAGACATTCCGTTTTCATATACGATCTTGAATGAACAACTGATGGCGCGCTATCAACAGGAAGAGAAAATTGCCGGACTGTTTTCAATCTTTACAATCTTATCAGTGATCATTTCCGTCACCGGTCTGGTGGGTCTTGTCGCTTACTCTGCTGAGCAGCGTAAAAAAGAAATTGGGATACGGAAAGTATTCGGCGCTTCACTGGGTAAGATATATGTCATGATAAACACACAGTATGTGAAGTTACTTGCTATTGCTATGCTGGTTGCCACACCTGCAACTTGGTGGCTGATGCAGCAATGGCTCGACACCTGGGCATTCAAGACAGACATAAATCCTATGATTTTTGTTGCATCTGGAATAGCCGAGTTGGTCCTTGCCTTGATCTGTGTAGGGTATCTGGCAATTCGGGCAGCCATGCTAAATCCAACGACTGTACTGAAAGACGAATAATAGGTCTATTATAATCCACTATTCAATGAGATTGGTTTTCCAGCAGGTATACTTTAAGCACCTGTTTATGATTATCGCGTTGACGAAGCGATTAACTATGGGGTATTGGCGCAGTGATCGGGCATGAACTCTCTCACGGCTTTGATGATAAGGGAAATCACTTCGATGCTCAGGCAAACTTAAAGAACTGGTGGGCTCCTGATGATCTGTCGAAGTGTAAAGGAAAAGGAAAGGCGTATGCCGATCCGTTTAACAAGTTCGAACCGTTTTACCTGGTGTTTTTGTTCAAGGTCAATTTAGATTCTGTATTTCATGGGGAACCATATGGCGTACAAAGTTCAGAGATGACTCATTGCGTACGCAGATACAGACCCGACCCACATTCACCGGGGATATATCGAGCAAATGCCCCATTGTTGAATTTTGATCCCTTCTATAAAGCATCCGACTAAAAAGCGGGAGATAAGGTGTACAATCCAGAAAGCGAAAGGGTTAAAATCTGGTAGATTACCTCCCTTGGTGAACGTAATTTTCACCCGCGGTTTTTGTAATCCATAAAACCTTTGTTATTATTGCCCCGCGAAAACAGTGGAAATATCTTGCGAAAAGCAGGGGAAATCAAGATTAAAGCATCAGCAAAATGGGAAGAGGTGATAAAAAAACGAAAAAAGGCAAAATCTCGAAAGATTCTTATGGTAACTCTCGCAGAAAGAAAGTTATCAAAGCAAGGCTGAAAAGATCTGCTTCGACCAAACCAGTTGTGGCTGCCGCTGCTGATGATTCGGCATCAAAGCCAAAAAGAACAACGGCGCCAAAAAAGAAATCTGACGCGTAGTGAAACTAACAGAAAAATGAAAAGACTTATAAGCATTGCATGGTGGTGGCACAGATCGAAACTCGATATGTGAACAGCCTTGTTATGACTTTACGTTAAGCCGAAGGCCTGCTGTTCATAGCAGGCCTTCTTTTTTTTAATTCACTTGACAACTATTAAGCATTTAGCATTTCATGAAATACAAACTAAAGACTTTCACGAAACGACTTCTTGCAGATACACTTACCCCGGTAAATATCTACCTGAAGCTTCGTGATGTATTTGCAGGCAGCATTCTGCTGGAAAGTTCTGATTACCATAGTCACGAAAACAGTCTCTCATTTATTTGTTGTGATCCCATTGCATCCTTTATGGCAAAAGATAAAGAGATCGAATACCGGTATCCCGACAACAGCATAAAACATCAAGCTGTGGGAGAGACGGGCGAACTAACAAAATTGCTTGAGGCATTCCGTGACAGCTTCGATCCGGATCAAAAAGAAACAAAATACACAAGTTGCGGTCTGTTTGGCTACATCGCTTACGATGCGATACGCTTTTTTGAAGATGTGAAAATTGATCGTCATGAAACACTTATCCCCGATATTCTCTATAAACTTTACCGATACGTAATCATTGTAGACCATTTCTCGAATGAATTGACACTATATGAACATTGCTGGGAGGGAAATGATAACTGCAAGTCATCACTGGATCGTGTGGAACAGATCATTCTGACGAATAGATTTTCTACTTACAATTTTAAACTCACGACTGAAGAGACCTCCAATGTCAATGATGATGAGTTTGTAAGCATCGTCGAAAAAGGTAAGGAGCATTGCTACCGAGGAGACGTTTTTCAAATTGTATTGTCGAGAAGGTTTACGACGTCGTTCAAAGGCGATGAATTTAATGTTTACCGTTCGCTACGTTCGATTAATCCTTCTCCTTATCTATTCTATTTTGACTATGGTAGCTTTAAACTATTTGGATCATCTCCAGAAGCACAGCTCCAGGTTAGTCATGGAAAGGCGCATATCTATCCAATAGCCGGTACGTTTAGAAGATCGGGTAACGACAAAGAAGATGCGGCTATCGCAGCGAGACTTGCCGCTGACGAAAAAGAAAATGCAGAACACGTTATGCTGGTCGACCTGGCTCGAAACGATATGAGTCGCAATGCAGAAAAAGTTACTGTCGAAGTATTCAAGGAAATTCAATTCTATTCACACGTAATACACTTGGTTTCAAAAGTGTCGGGTACGCTGCGGGAGGGTACCTCCGTCGTTGGAATGGCTGCTGATACATTTCCTGCAGGCACGCTTTCCGGAGCACCAAAACATATGGCCATGACATTGATTAATAAATACGAAAATGTGAATCGTGGATTTTACGGTGGGGCTATTGGCTTTATGGGATTTGATGGTTCTTTTAATCATGCAATAATGATCAGAACATTTCTAAGCCATGAGAACAAGCTCATATTTCAGGCTGGCGCCGGGATTGTGTCCAAGTCTGATGCACAAAGCGAATTGCAGGAGGTGAACAATAAACTGGCAGCTTTGCGTAAGGCGGTGGTAATGGCCGAATCAATCTAAATAATGACATTTAAAACTTTGAACGAACGAAAATGAAGATACTGGTCATTGATAATTATGACTCCTTTACCTATAATCTGGTGCATATCATCCGGGCGCTTGGATATTCCCTGGATATTTACAGAAATGATAAGATCAGTGTAGAGGCAGTTAAAGTATACGATAAGATTTTGTTGTCACCGGGGCCCGGTATACCGGATGAAGCCGGCATCATGAAAGCCGTCGTAAAAGAGTATGGTGCAACCAAAAGCATCCTTGGAATCTGTCTTGGGCATCAGGGCATAGGAGAAGTTTATGGTGCCAAGTTGTTTAATATCCCAAAAGTGTTGCATGGCGTTACATCAACGGGAATCGTGGAGGACCATTCTGAATATTTGTTTAAAAACGTAACGCCAACATTTCAGGCCACACACTATCATTCATGGGCAGTATTACCTGAGAGCATATCTGCAGATCTGAAGGTGACTGCAACTAATGAGGAAGGTTTGATCATGGGATTGAGTCATGTGAAGTACGACGTCAGAGGTCTTCAGTTTCATCCTGAATCGATAATGACTCCGGAAGGACCTAAAATGGTGGAAAATTGGTTGAAACATTAATAAAGATCTGAAATGAAAGAGATTTTCAACGAACTCATTGACCACCGTTCACTGACGAAAGAATCGGCGAAGAATGTACTGGTAGAGCTAACCTCAGGAAAGTATAATACAAGTCAGATGGCAGCATTCATGACGGTGTATATGATGCGTAGTATTACCGTTGACGAGCTTCAAGGGTTTAGAGATGCAATGCTTGAACTTTGTGTTCCCGCGCGTTTTGATCAACCTGTAATGGATGTATGTGGAACCGGTGGTGATGGTAAAAACACTTTTAATATGTCGACGCTTTCGTCTTTTGTTGTAGCGGCCGCTGGTCAACCCGTTGCCAAGCATGGAAATTATGGAGTTTCGTCAGCTTGTGGATCTTCAAACCTGCTGGAGTATTTCGGATACAAGTTCACAAACAATATGGATGTACTGAAACGGAGCCTTGATCAAGCAAATATTTGTTTCATGCATGCGCCTTTGTTTCATCCGGCGATGAAAAATGTAGCTCCAATCAGAAAGGAACTCGGAGTGAAGACCTTCTTCAATATGCTCGGCCCGATGGTAAATCCATCTTTTCCAACGCGACAACTTGTTGGCGTATTCAGTCTTGAGCTGGCCCGTCAATACGGATATTTATATCAGAATACGGACAAACAATTCGTGATCCTCCATTCGACTGACGGCTATGATGAAGTCTCGCTCACCGGACCAGTGAAATTCTTTTTTAACAATGGAGAAAAAATACTCGAACCAGCAGATATGGACTTACCGCAACTAAGCTATGATGATATTCGTGGAGGTAACTCAGTCGAAGAATCGGCGAAGATCTTTATGAATGTTTTAGAAGGGAAGGGAACTAACGCGCAGAATTCTGCGATCATTGCAAATGCCGGCATGGCATTGTACGCAGCAGAACAAAAAAGTGGTTTAAAGCCTGCACTTGAAAGAGCACGCGTGGCACTCGAGTCAGGAAAGGCATTGAAGGCTTTTAAAAATCTAATGGATCTCAACTAGAAAGTAAAAGCATTCGCATGAATATTCTGGATAAGATCATTGAACATAAACGAAAAGAAGTAGCAATCCAAAAAGAGTTGACTCCAGTTAGTCAATTGGAAGCAAGTGGATATTTTGGAGCCGGGACTTTTGCCCTGACGGAATTCATAAGGCGTGCCGACAAATCCGGTGTTATTGCGGAAATTAAAAGAAAGTCACCCTCAAAAGGTGTGCTCAATGGCAACGTATCAGTCGACCGAGTTTCAGTGGGTTATGCACAAGCTGGCGCATCAGCAATCTCTGTACTAACCGACAACGTATTTTTCGGAGGATCAAATGAAGATCTAATGAAAGCTAGAAGCTTGAACGCTTGTCCAATTCTAAGAAAAGATTTTACGATTGATGAATACCAGATCATAGAAGCAAAATCGATCGGCGCAGACGCGATCCTGCTGATCGCGGCTGCACTTACGCCCAGTGAGATTAAAACATTCACGTCGTTGGCGCATTCATTAGGTTTGCAGGTTCTTTTGGAGGTTCATAACGAGGACGAGTTAAATGTCAACATCGGTGCAGATGCAGACCTTATCGGCGTAAATAATAGAAACCTGAAAACATTTGAACTTAGCATCGAAATTTCGAAGTCGCTTGCAGAACTTATCCCGAAGGGTATGGTCAAGGTTTCCGAAAGCGGTATTGAATCTGTGAGCACTATCGTTGAGTTAAAAGAATATGGATACGAAGGATTTCTAATGGGGCAGAGTTTCATGCAACATGCTCACCCTGAAGTGGCTTGTCAGAAGTTTATTGACGAACTAAAATCAGCACTAAAAGACCGATCAGTTAAATGATGCCGTTACCAATAAAAATCAAAGTGTGTGGAATGAAGTATGCTGATAACATACTTGACGTGGCAGCGTTCAAACCTGACTACCTCGGTTTTATCGAGTACGAGTCATCTCCGCGTTTTGTTCAGGGTCATATGATACCTGATTTGTTGCCGGCGGATATTCTGAGGGTGGGCGTATTTGTCAATGCTGAGCCGGAAGTACTTTTAATGAAAGGAAAAGGTGAGTATGATCTGCTCCAGCTTCATGGCAATGAATCTGTTGACCTGGTAAAACAATTGAAGGACAATGGTATCAAAGTCATCAAAGTGTTTTCTGTTGATGACGACTTCGACTTCAATGTAACAAAAGCATATGTCGACTTGGCTGATTACTTCATGTTCGATACAAAGGGTAAGCTTTACGGTGGCAATGCAAAGATTTTTAACTGGGACATGTTAAGGCACTACGACCAGGAAGTGCCATTTTTCCTGAGCGGGGGATTGTCGGCCGAGAATCTGGACCGTATCAATGAACTTGAACACATGAATCTTCACGCGATCGATTTGAACAGTGGTGTTGAGATATCTCATGGCGTTAAGGATATTGAAAAATTAAAACGCGTGTATGCATTAATGCAGACATACAATCAACCATTAAAAAGCTAACTTATTTATGGCACTTATGAAATATTCGGTGAATGATGAAGGATACTATGGTCAATTTGGCGGCGCCTTCATTCCTGAGATGCTTTACCCTAATGTTGAGGAGTTACGAACCCGATATCTTGACATTATTGGTGCACGTGAATTCAGAGAAGAGTTTGATCAATTGCTACGAGATTACGTAGGCCGGCCAACGCCACTATATTTCGCTAAACGCCTCTCGGAGAAATACGGCGCCAATGTTTATTTGAAAAGGGAAGATCTGTGTCATACGGGAGCTCATAAGATCAACAATACAATCGGTCAGATTCTGCTTGCAAAAAGATTAGGGAAGCAAAAGATCATAGCAGAGACCGGCGCCGGTCAACACGGTGTGGCTACTGCAACCGTCTGCGCGCTCATGGGTTTGGAATGCACTGTCTACATGGGTAAGATTGATATGGAGCGTCAGCGTCCCAACGTTGAGCGTATGCGTATTCTTGGCGCAAAGGTCGTACCCGCGCTGAGCGGAAGCATGACATTAAAAGATGCTACGAATGAAGCCCTTCGCCACTGGATCAATCATCCGTCAGACACACACTACATTATTGGTTCTGTTGTAGGACCACATCCCTACCCTGACATGGTAGCACGTTTTCAATCCGTGATCAGTGAGGAGATGAAGAAACAGCTGACAGAAGCGACGGGAAACCCATTTCCCGATTACATTTTCGCTTGTGTTGGCGGTGGAAGTAATGCAGCCGGCGCATTTTATCATTTTCTCGACGACGAGCATGTTGGACTTGTTGGTGTAGAAGCCGCAGGACATGGCGTAGATTCAGGCGAGTCTGCCGCCACTACGGTCCTTGGCAAGCCTGGTGTATTGCACGGAAGCAAAACGCTTCTTATGCAGACGGAGGATGGCCAGGTAATTGAACCGTATTCGATTTCGGCAGGGCTCGACTATCCTGGGATTGGTCCAATACATGCACATTTATTTGAAACCGGACGCGTAAAGTTCGTGAGCGCAACTGATGACGAAGCAATGAAAGCCGGTATCGCGCTTTCGAGAATGGAGGGCATCATCCCTGCCATTGAATCGGCACATGCCGTCGCGGTTCTTGATCAATACCATTTCGACAAGGACGATGTCGTGGTGGTGAATCTGTCGGGGCGAGGTGACAAGGATCTGGAGACTTACATCAAGTGGGGTATGTATTGAGTTGTACCTATTCCTAACCAAAATAAAAACTGGAAATGAAAAATAGAATTACAGACCTCTTTGCAAAGAAAAATGAACCATTGCTCTCGGTTTATTATACCGCTGGCTTTCCAACACTTCATAGCACAAAGATTATAGCTGAAAGTCTAGAACAAGCCGGTGCCAACATCATCGAAATCGGGATACCTTATTCCGATCCAATTGCAGATGGTCCAACGATTCAGGATAGTAATAAAATTGCCCTGGAGAATGGCATTAATTTGTCGATGATATTGGAACAGGTCAAGGAACTTCGAAAGACCGTTACGCTGCCGATCATTTTGATGGGCTACGTTAATCCGGTGATACAGTATGGTATTGAGAAATTTGCGAAAGATGCATCGAGCGCTGGGGTTGACGGCGTTATTCTACCTGACCTTCCCATGGATGCTTACCTTCGCGAATACAAGAAGCTGTTCGAATCGATGAATATCAGCAATGCGTTTCTCATCTCGCCAACTACATCGGACGAAAGAATAAGAAAGATTGACTCGGAGACAGAGGGATTTATTTATGCTGTTTCTGCTTCCAGCACTACAGGCGCTAAAGGGGAATTTGCGAAAGAACAAATCGAATACTTCAAGAAACTGAAGAGTTTGAAATTGAAGAATCCATATCTCATCGGATTCGGAATATCGAATCATGATACTTTCAGCACGGCGAGCAAATATAGTGCTGGTGCGATTGTGGGAAGCGCTTTTATTAATGTTTTGAAGACATCAAAGGATCTGAAGACCGATATCACGGCATTTGTGAAATCTTTAAAGAATAATAGTAATTAAGTTCGGGGATCGAACCCAATAGGCTATGAATGTTTACGGAATCAAGAATTGTAACACAGTTAAGTCAGCGTTGGAATGGCTGAAGAATCACGATGTGTCTTATAAATTTCATGACTATAAAAGCAAAGGCGTTACGGAAACGCAATTACTATCATGGTCGAAGCAAGTAGGGTGGGAGAGCCTTGTTAATAAACGGGGTACTACGTGGCGGCAGTTATCAGAGTCTGAACAAAAAGCCGTAATATCTGAGCGCTCTGAAGTGGCACTTATGAAAGAAAAGTCCAGTGTTATCAAGAGGCCTCTCGTCGAAGTGGATGGGAAGGTGGTGGCTTTGGGTTTTGATGAATCGAAATGGTCAGAACTCGGATTCACGTGACTAATGGATGAACAGCACTTAGCTATCGGCGGGGATTAGAGCAACCTGGAATTATATTTCAAGTCGGGTTGACTAAATTAAAATACGCAGCTCAAATTCCGTTAGCCCAATCGACACCTTTTTTGAGTTTGCTGATCGTTTGCCCTTCCGGGCTCTCAATGTTCGGTTGATACATGTATTCCCATTGTGCCTGTGGCGGCATGCTCATCAAAATTGACTCCGTTCGGCCATCCGTGTCAAGTCCAAATTTTGTTCCTCTATCCCAGACAAGATTAAATTCAACATATCGTCCGCGTCGGATGTGTTGCCACTTCTTGTGTTCATCTGAATAGGGGGCATCTGCATATTTTGTCATGAGACTTGAATACAACGGCACAAAACTTTGTCCTACATCTTTCACAAAATCAAACCGCGACTCTACGTTAAATTCATCGTCGGCTTTGAGATAATCGAAGAAAATGCCGCCCACGCCACGCGTTTCATTCCGATGTTTTAAATAGAAATAGTCATCCGCCCATTTTTTGAATAAAGGATAATAATCAACGTGATGTTTGTCGCATACTTCTTTTAATTTTTGATGGAACTTCACTGCGTCCTCATCAACGACATAATGTGGTGTCAAATCAATTCCACCACCGAACCACCATCTGCCATTACTCATTTCGAAGTAGCGCACGTTCATGTGAATTATAGGAACATGTGGATTATAAGGATGCATCACGATCGAAACACCCGTAGCAAAGAAATCCGATTGCTGATCGGTAGGAAGTTGCAGGGATTGAAGTACAGCTATTGGCGTATGGCCCCATACTGTCGAAAAATTAACGCCGCCCTTTTCAATAACAGAGCCGCCGTTCATCACGCGCGTAAGTCCACCGCCGCCACCAGCACGTTCCCATGCATCGCTAATGAACTTGCCCGTTCCATCCGATGCTTCTAAACTTTGACAGATTTCTGCTTGAAGCCCCTTGAACCAATTGCTAATACTTTCCTTATCGATCATTGTGCCATAACTATTCTCCAACCTGCGACTCAGGGACTGTTGTTAACGATCCAAAGAATAACGCATTCAAAAATAGCTTATTCGTTCCATACCAGAAGCCTCTGAAATTCGGGTTGTCAGAAAAGAGGATTGCACGTCCCTGCCCTTCGGCACTTACTTGTATTGCCGCTGAGTTAGCAACTTTTTTAATGTTTGATTTGTGCAGATAGCCGCCAATCAAGGGGTTGGCTGAGTATAACGCGACCGTGGAGTATGGGTTGTTGCCAGGTTTAATAAACGTTTTACCATTTCTATAAACAGGTACTTTTCTGTCAGTGAATCCAAACCCAATGGGGTGGGAGATATCCAGATCAACCTGAAAGATCGAGCCGCCCATTTCCTTGGCACCTTCTATATAATATGAATCTTCAAAATTCGTCCTTGGTTTGTTTTTAAGCGTGTCAATGGGTTGTACTTTCTCCTTCGACAGCCCTTGCTTAATGACCCACTCTGTACCCGTTTTCATTGAAATGATTGTGCCGCCACCGTTAATCCAGGTCTTAATCTTTTCGACGGCATTCTTGTCAAGGTTATAATTGCCCGACACAATCACCAGGGTATTGTATTCATTAAGATTAATTGTTCCGAAATTGGTGACATCGGCTTTTGTAATGGGCATGCCGAGTCTCTGGTCCAACAGATGCCATACTTCTCCCGCTTCACCTCCAGAGACACCAGCGCCGATTAACATAAGGACTTCAGGCTTCTTAATGGTCTGCACAGATGCTGATCCAAGGTCGATGCCAGCCGGGTTAAACCCGCTCGTTACCGAATGTATATCGATGGCGCAAGACTGAGATATGCTCTGAAGTACTTTAAAAAGCTCATCGCTGTCAACCGAATTTTGTTGTTGTATTGGGATTACCACAGTGCCATACGTAAAAGATTTTGGTCCGGATGCGGTATTAGCGGTAAAACGTTTAAAAGATGTCTGCGTAATCACCTTAGCAGTTAATAATTGAAATATGGCTTTGTAGGAATTGTAGTCGGTTAAAGAAATGACGTAAGCGTAGTTGCTTTTAATAAGCGGGAATGGTTTATAGACGACATCTTCCGTGACCTGAACTCCCTCAGTCAAGGCACCTTTTATTTCAACAACGGGCATGTTGAATGCCTGTACCATCGACCAGGTTGAAGCGTCGTAAAACAAGCTATCGGTGTAATTGATATCCTTTTCAAACGCGGATCGAACCATGAGATAGTTTTCTTGTTCTGTAGGCACAACGTATGCCTTACCTGCCTCAAATGTTTTTCCGTTTGCAGTAATATTTTTGGGCACATTATAAACGTCAATCTTATGAAGCCTCAACATGTTAACGAAAGCTGCAGTTCGGGTGATGTCTTGAGAATCACCAAACATATAGCCCTTCACTGGGTTGGCCTTCGCCTGCGATTTCGTGGTTTTGTAAAACTCACGGCGCAAATTTAGGAGCAATGACTTCTCTGCGAGAGATGCCCGAACTGCAGCCAGCGAGGCTGTAAATTGATTCCGGATGGTGAATGCAAAAGTGATGGGAATGGTTGATGTATTCTGCACATGACCTCTGGAACTAGCCTGTTCAAATAAAAATCCGATACCGCCATAGAAGTTGACATAACTCGAGCCATATCCCGGATAGAGTTTATCAAACGCTTCCTTCGTAAAATACATCGACCCGATACTGTTCATTGCTTTTGAAAAGTACTCGCCAAATTTTGGATAAACTGTGTCATAAAGGTAGGCGGGAACTATGGGGTTGTTACTGCTGTACTTGCCTGGATCAAAATAGAAGGTAGAATTGCTTCCCATTTCATGATGGTCGGTCATCACATAAGGTCGCCATTGGTGAAAAAACCTGAGTCGATTACGACTTTCTGGATGAATACCAAGAAACCAGTCACGGTTAAGATCAAACCAATAGTGGTTGGTTCTTCCACCGGGCCATACTTCATTATGTTCGCGATCAAACGGGTCAGCGACTGGCGGCATTCCCTTATGCATATTTGCCCAGTTGGTGTGGCGATCACGGCCATCGGGATTATAAACGGGATCGACCAGAATTACCATATCGTTTAGCCACTGGGTTGTTTCCGGATCTTCATTCGCGGTAAGATAATAAGCCGTGAGCATGGCGGATTCAGTACTGGAAGGCTCATTGCCATGAACGTTATAGCCTAACTGGATTACCAGCGGAACATTCTCAGTCGATTCACGCGTAGCCTGGGCCAGATGTTTTGTGCGAATATCTTCCAAACGACTTTGGTTTTGGGGTGATGTGATCTTTGCGACAATCTGCGTCCGATGCTCGTAACTCTCGCCGATCTCTTCCACTGTAACACGATCTGAAAGTTTGTCGAGCGTCTTGAAGTATTCAATTACTTTGTCATGTCGGGTATGATGAGATCCGATCGGATATCCGAGAAATTGTTCTGGTGTCAGAATTTCTTTGTTGAAATTTTTTCCTTCAGGATAGAAGTATTGCTGTTGAGCAAACAATGAATGGCTGAGCGCGAGCAAGACCGCCAGGTAAAATAGACGCATAAGTTTAGGTGTTTTGGACATCCTAAAATAGGCGTACAGATTACAAACGCAAACAATAGTTTGATTAACGTGGAAGAAGATTTGAAAACTTTGCCTGATCAAAACGGAAACCCTATTCCCACGTTGTAGATCACAGGTTCTTTATAATTGGTGAACGTTCCGTCATCCGCTTCTTTTGCATACGGTTTCCAGAATCGGACTTTGTCCAGAACAAATTTGTCTCCTCTATCGCGCGCGGGATCATACACCTTCATACCCACGTCGAAACGCAAAATGATGAAACTGAAGTCGAAGCGAAGACCGAATCCTGTTCCAACACCGAACTGCTTATAGAACCTGTTGATATTGAATTGTCCCCGATCATCCTGCGTGATCGAGCCATCACTTTTTTCAATATTCTGGGGACGGAAATTCCATACATTCCCGGCATCAACAAAGACAGCGCCGTTAACAAAACCAAAAAGTTTTTGTCGCAGCTCAACGCTTCCTTCGATGAGAATTTCAGAAGGCTTTTCAATACTGTAGTTAAACAAACCGTCGCCCCTGGGATTGGGGCTAAAACCAGGTGGCGCGGATCCAGGACCAAGTCGTCGTGGTCGCCATGCCCGAATGCTGTTGCTACCACCTGCAAAGAAAAATTTCTCGTATGGCAAACTCCGATTGGCGGAGTATGAATATGCAAAGCCGGAATTAAAGCGGTAGGCAAGTATCGTGTTTTTATCAATTGGACTTACACGCCTCAGATCCAGACTTAACCTGATATATTTATAGTATTGAAGTCCGCGATCGGTCAGGAATTTAGGGTCAATTAAATTCCAGATCGTGCCGCCACTTTCAACCTGAGCTCGGATGTAGCTTGAGTTATGTTCCAGACTTCCATATTCTTTGAGGTTCCAAGTAACTCCGAAAATGATACTGTTTACAAAGGAAGGACGGAAGGAATAGATCAACGCATTATTGCCGATCAATTTCTGCTTATCTAAAAGGTCTCGAAATGCCGGAGATAAATTGGAGGCGGCAATTGAGCTAAAATTGATCGGAGTGAATGAAAAGGTGGTCTTATGACTATTTTGCCAGGTGTAGACACCGCTTAACGAAGTAAGCGATCGACGATACTCAGGCCGCTCATTATATGTATAGCCTACAGCCAATCGAGTCTTGGGATTATACTCAGCAAACTTAATGCGACGTCGCTCTTTGAAAAACCAAATGAACTGGGGAAAGGTCAGGGCGGCGTTAACGCCTGCAGAAGTACTCTTGTAAATATTCTGACTTGACGTTGCCGACGCTACCCCTTCGAAACCATATCGCCCCGTGAGGTCGAACGTTTCCATTCCATGAAAGACATTCCTTCGCTTATAACTAATAGAGTAAAACGGGCCTGGAAATCCTTGCGTGACGTTCATACCAGCCTCGTTAGTCCACTCGTTTTTTGCCAATGGACTGGCAAATATATTCGCAATAAATTTTCCGTCAGAAGTATCGTAATTGATGTTTACAAACTTGAACACATCGACATTACCCAATTGCTTCTGCGTATTCAATGTTTTTGAGCGGCTGTAAATTTGCTCAGGCCGTATGAACACCCGTTGATTCAAAATCTTGAGATTGTAATTGGGGTGATAATATCGATAGCGGATATCACGGTATGATTTCACGGTTCGCTCTTGGTTTGGAACAGTCGTACCAACGTCTGTGGTAAAGTTGACTGTATCAATCGCAAACTTTTTATGAAACCCACGTTTTTCTGGTTCATTGATGGAGATGATTATCGCTAAACGTCTGTCAGGATGCTCAAACGTTGTATCGGTCTTGTACTCTATGTATTGGCGGCTGAATTCATAGTAGCCAAAATCTTTTAACAACAAGTCAATTCGCTCACGCTCCTTCGTCAGATTGTCCTGTTCATATCGCGTTCCTTTCTTAATGTAGCTTCTATCGACATGATCGTTGATGATTCTGAAGATTGCGGTGTCTTGGACGTCGTAAAAAATGGAATCGATGAAGTAAGCTTTGCCTGGATTCAAGATGTACTTTACCCTTACCTGCTGCGGATGAGGTGTTATTTTGGACGTTACTGTGCCTTGAAAATAGCCATTCGTGAAAAGGTAAGACCTCATCTTCTCTTTTGTAATCCTTACCGCAGCCGTATCAAATATCGATATCGGCTCTCCCCATTGCATCAATAGGTTTCCATTCTCGATATATGAATTCATCTTATCGACCTTATTCTGTTTCTTAAAAAGATATTTGTTGATCTTCTTCTGGCTGTTCTCCGCTGCTATTTTTGCGTCGTATTTCTTTTCGTACGCTTCCTTTCTACGAATATATTTCTCCTGATCATATCGTTTAAATCCGAAATAATATATGCTAACAAGTGGCGCAATCGGTAATCCAAGGATCTTCCGGTTGGGTTTTTGCATGTAAAGACCCCGTACCGCTTCCTGATTGATATACTTAGGTGCGTCAATACTATGACGGTAGAGCAGTTTTTGATTCTCTTTCAAATGTTTTGTACCCACACAGGCCGACAAGGACGTCACAAGCCAAAGAATCAAAAGAAAATATTTACTTTTCGAGGTAGTCAAGAGTCAAATAATGCTGCCAAAAGCCAGAATCAAGTTTGTCAAATCCCTGCAAATAAAGAAATACCGCAAACAGGAACAATTGTTTCTCGTGCAGGGCGCAAAGAGTGTAATGGAATTACTTAAGTCTGCGTTTGAAGTCGTCATGATTGTGGGCACAGACGACTATCTCAAAAAGATCAATGTTCCCAAAACAGCAGAGGTCTTTGAAGCCAATGAGAGCGAACTAAGCACGTTAGGTGATTTTCAAGCGAATGAATCACTTGTCGCAGTGGCCAGGATGAAACCAAACTACCCGATCAATATCGGTGAAGAAGAATTTGGACTCGTATTGGATGACATTCGTGATCCCGGTAATCTGGGTACCATCATCAGGACGGCCGATTGGTATGGCATCACCAAAATCATTGCTTCTGAAGAAACGGTAGACTTCTACAACTCAAAAGTCATTACTTCCACAATGGGATCTTTCTCAAGGGTTGAAGTATACTATACTGATTTAGGCTCTTATCTCGATAAATCAACCCAAAAGGTATTTGGCGCTTATCTAGAAGGCGAAAACATTCATGAAGTCTCCTTTGGCAAGGGAGGAATAATTCTCATTGGCAACGAATCGCGTGGTATTTCCCCTTCCCTTGATCGCTACATTACAGACAAAATTACAATACCACGTTTTGGAGCAGCAGAGTCTCTTAATGCAGCAATCGCGACAGCCGTGATATGCGACAATCTGAGGCGGCGTTGATCAGAAAAATCCTTTGCTGCTATGCGAAGCGTGCTCAGAGATCTTTTCGGCATTTTCTTTTCCAAGATAGCGGTCGATCAGCCCATGACCGACATAAATAAGCGGCGTCAGTACGATGGCGGCAGTAAACTTGTAGATGTAGTTGGTGATTCCAATAGCAATGATCTGCTGGTTACTGAATACGCCTGCAAAGGCGATGTACAGCACAACAAAGCTATCAACAAATTGAGAAACCAACGTCGAGCCGGTCGATCGAAGCCAAAGAAACTTGCTACCCGTATACTTTCGAAGTTGCTGAAACACGAATACGTCTACCAGTTGCCCCAGCATGAAAGCCGATAACGATCCAAGAATAATTCTTTGACCTTGACCAAAGATCTTTCGAAAAGCAAAGTCAATATCGAAGGTATTACTATGTCCGTCAGCGCTGTTGGTATCGATCCAGAAATCGGCTGGTGCCAGTCGGATGGATATGAATACGATCACAAAAGCATAGGATATGAGCGCAGCTGTGAAGTAACTGATTCGCTTTACGCCGGGTTTGCCGAAGTATTCATTGATCAGATCAGTAGTGATAAACACTACGGGCCAGATAATTGCGCCGGCAGTGAGGTTGAAGTCCATAACAAAGCCGAGGATGTTGAGCTGTGCGGGATCAGCTCCAAGCGTTTTCTCAGCCGAGAATATCTTTACCCCAATCATTTCCGCCAGTAGGGCATTCGTGATAAAGATGCCTGCAAGGATTGTGAAGAGACGATTCCTTTTGTGCTCAAGCGTATTGTTATCCATACTTAGTCGTCAATTGTAAACACCTCGCCTTCGACGGCAAGTTTTGTGTTTTTAAAAACGGAAATGGCTTCTTCAAGAATCGGAGCAAGATCCTTGTAGCGGGCAGAGAAATGACCGATTAGCAAAGTGTTAACATTCGCCATACACGCAATCTTCGCAGCCTGCCTGGCCGTGCTATGCATTGTTTCACTGGCCTTCACCTCGTCCATATCGATAAAAGTGGCTTCATGATACAATATATCGATGTTCTTGATTTGGTCAACAAAGCCCACATCAAAGGCTGTATCAGAACAGTAAGCGTAAGCTCGGGACTTTCGTGGTTCGAATGTCAAGTCTTCGTTCTTGAATAAGACGGTTCCATCGTCGGACACTATATCGTCGCCTTTCTTGAGGTTTGCAATCTGCATCAAAGGCAATCCTTCAGGAAGTCGCGATTTGTCAATTCTTCTCGGCTTCGTTTTTTCTCTGAACAAAAAGCCTGAACACCGGATCTTATGTGATAGCGGAATGGTCTCGATTTCGACAACATCATCTTCATAAATAACTTCTCGGAGACCTTTTTCGAGCCTGTGAAAAATGATCTTGAACAAAGGCGCCGAATGCGAATAACGGAGTTGTGTTGTAATGATCTCATCCAAACCACGGTGGCTATACACATGCAAATCATTTGTACGGCGATGAAGATGCATGGTGAAGATCAACCCCATCAATCCAAGGTAGTGATCACCATGAAGGTGGCTGATGAATATGTGATTGACTCTGTGAAAATTTGCCTGTAAGCGCATCAATTGCATTTGAGTCGCTTCGCCACAATCAACAAGGAAAGACCTGCTCTCAATTTCGACCAATTGTGCTGACGGGTGTCGGCCATAGGCTGGCAATGCTCCACTTGAACCCAGGATGGTAATTTTGAAACTCAAGCCAAAATGAATTTGGAACGCTTTGAAAACACCCGCATCAAGTAGAATCGGGTTGTGGCTCGGTTAGTTGCCGTTAGAATTCTTAAGATCTTTCTCGATCTCGTGCATAAAGACTGCATCGATAGCTTCTTCAACTTTCGGAAGGATGTTTAACACACTATCAAGCTGCGAAATCTTGATCAGCTTCATGGTGTGATCAGAGAGCGTAGTTAGTATGAAAATACCACCTTCTTCCTGAACAATTCTATTACCTACGAGCAATGCGCTGAGTCCGGAAGAGTCTGTATATTTTACTTCTGCAAGGTCGAGTACGATGTTCCTAACGCCTTCAGCATGCAATGTTATCAGTTCAGATTTGAGACCAGGAGCCACACTAGAATCCAACTTGTCTTCGTGCAAACGCAAAAGACTGTATTTCTCCTGTTTGTCAATAGTATACTTCATATCCTCAGTTTTTCTTGGTTTCCAAGTTAGCGGATTTTATCGAATTCAGGATTATTTGTTCAATTCTTTGGGTGATGTGTCCGTAATCCACATCAGGCAGCGTTTCGCCGCGAACCTGCTGATAAAGTTCCTTGTAGCGATTCGATATGTTGTTAACAATTTCCTCTGTCATCTCCGGAATCCGTTGTCCGTCTTTGCCTTGAAAGCCATTTTCAATAAGCCACTGACGAACGAATTCTTTGCTGAGTTGCTTTTGAGGCTGATTGGCCTTCTGCCGTGCCTCGTATCCTTCAGCATAAAAATATCTTGAGGAGTCCGGCGTATGAATCTCATCAATGAGGAAGATCTTATCATCGTACTTACCAAACTCGTATTTGGTGTCGACCAGAATTAGTCCCCGTTGTGCGGCCAACTCAGTTCCTTTATTGAAGAGAAGATGTGTGTATTCTTCGAGTTTAGAATAGTCGTCTGGCGAAACTATTCCTCGTTTCAATATGTCTTCTTTTGAAATATCTTCATCATGTCCGACGCTTGCTTTCGTGGTTGGCGTAATGATTGGGGATGGAAGCTTGTCGTTCTCCTTTAAACCTTCGGGCAAGGGGACGCCACAAACCAGACGCTTGCCTGCCTTGTATTCTCGCCATGAATGGCCTGCAAGGTAGCCGCGGATGACCATCTCTACTCGGCATGGATCGCATTTGAAACCGATGGTCACGTTGTGATCAGGTGTTGAGATCACCCAATTGGGCACCAGGTCTTTGGTTGCGCTCAAATTATAAGCGGCAATTTGGTTCAATACTCGACCTTTGTCTGGGATGGCTGAGGGTAGAATAACATCAAAAGCCGATATCCTGTCAGTCGCTACCATGGCCATCAGGTCGCCAAAATAGTATACATCCCGTACTTTTCCGCGGTAAAATCCGGTTTGCCCCGGGAAAGTAAAATGGGTCTCTTTGATGGCCTCCATTAGAATCAATATTGAGGGCGTAAGATATGCCTAATGACTAAAATCGAAAACTTTTAAAAGCTAAAACCACAGGTTTCTGAATGTTCGGCCAACTGCCTGAAGCAAAATGTTCATGCTCGGCCCTTAATCTGCTTACGACAAGAATTTCTTAAGATTTAAGGACGGTCATTAACCCGTAAGGAGGTTGTTATGCGTAGAGTCGCTCCAATTGAAAACGCAAATATGAAGACGTTTGAGGAAACTCCAAGAGGATCCTAACAAGGACGAAGAGAATGCGATCAATATCCGAAGCATGTCTGAGCCAGGTATGGGATCACCGTATGGCGGCATATAAAAAATCCGGAGAGGCTCAGACTTTTATGAAAACCAAAAATATAAAGTTTGAAATATGTAATCTGAATATAATATTCTGTCGTGAATATTGTGGCCTCCCAAATTTTCATTTCATAATGGCTCCCATCTTAAAAGTTGTCGACTTCACGAGCTGTCCATCCGATGCGAATTCTTTCCATTCTCCGTTTTTCTTATCCGCTAGATATTCCCCTTGCTCATGAACTTTGCCATTGTCAAAATGAGAAATGAAGGAGCCATGCTTTCTACCCGATTTATAATTTATCGTGGTCTCGGTTTTTCCGTTTTCAAAAAAACTGTTGACCGGACCGGTAAGCAGATTTACCTTAAAGGTTTCTTCCTTCTGAATCTTTCCTGTGGGATAATAGGTATAACGCACGCCGCTTAGTTTGCCATTTTCATAAGTGGCCTTCGACAGTGTTATCTTTCCTGTATCGTCAAATGTTTCCGACAATCCATGAGGCACTCCGTTTCGTTTTCTTTTTTCAGATATAATCACACCCGATTCAGTATACTCAGTCATGGTTTCATCAATGCCGTTTGACGCAACCTGCACTTTTACGCTCGTCTTACCGGAGTGGTAATAGTCATAGTTGATGCCTGTCTTTTTACCAACTTTGTATTGATAACGATGTTGAACAATACCATCTGAAAAGTAGGCGGTATTGTTTCCATCAAGCTTTCCAGCGATAAAACGTCCCTCAAGGATGAGGTGGGCATCGGCATCGTATGTTTTGAATTGTCCATTCTTTGTGCCCTTTTCCATCGTCGATACAGTCTCTAATTGTCCTGTAGAGAAATAGGTCTTGTAAAATCCGGCCAGTATTCCATTTTCATAATTTGCTTCGGTCTCAACTCTTCCATTGTCATAAAAGCTTCTGGCAATTCCATTAGGCTTTCCTTTCTCATAGCTGATTTGCTTTCTGATTTTCCCATTTGGAAAGTATTCCTTCACTAACCCTTCGGGCTTGCCTTTGACAAAAAAACTCTCGCGCTTAACCGAACCGTTGTCAAAATAAATCTGTATGCTGTCGCTCAGGATATCGTTTTGATAATACGCACGTTGATAGGGGACACCATCCTCATCGAATACTTCAACGTTGCCGTGGCGTAGTCCATTAACATAACTTATTTTGCGTGCAACTTTACCATTGTCGTGATATTCCGTGAAAAGCCCGGACTTCCTGCCATCATCAAAGTTGCCATCGACCATTACCTTTCCATTCTCATAGTAACGTTTATAATGACCTACAAACTTTTCCGCGTCATCCGCAGCAGTAAAGTAAGTTTCCTGAGGGCGTTGCTTGGCGTTGTCGTAATATGTTCGCACTTCTTTTTGTGCAAATGCTCCCAATGGAAAGAGAATCCAGAATGCAATGAGCGTATGGACTATTCGAAATGATGCTTTCAACAAACAAACGTTTTCAGAGTAACGCAACGTTATCACTTGCACTTAAAGATTCTCAATTACAATTGCTGATGCACCGCCGCCGCCATTACAAATTCCGGCAACACCAATCGCGCCATTATTTTGTTTGAGCACAGTTACAAGCGCACCAATAATCCTTGCACCGGAAGCACCCAGTGGGTGACCAAGCGCGACAGCACCACCATTTACATTCACTTTCGAAGGGTCGAGTTCAAGCTTGATGTTGTTGGCTAGTGCCACTGCAGAGAACGCCTCATTGATTTCATAGTATCCGATGTCGCTCTTTTTAAGTCCAGCTTGCTTGATTGCTTTTGGAATAGCAATCGAAGGCGTCGTCGTAAACCACATGGGATCTTGTGCGGCATCTGCAAATCCTAGTATCCTGGCGAGGGGTTTTATGCCAAGTTCTTTCGCTTTGTCAGCACTCATTATTAGTAGTGCAGCTGCACCATCATTCAATGTGGAGGCATTGGCAGCAGTCACCGTTCCCTCTTTACTGAAGGCTGGTTTCAACGATGGCAATTTCTCGAAATTAACATTCTTGTATTCTTCGTCTTCAATTATAACCGTAACCGTTCCTTTGCGATCGGTAATTTCAACAGGTATTACTTCATCCTTTAGTCGTCCGCATGACCATGCCTTCGCCGCGCGTTGATACGATTCAATCGCGTAAGCATCCTGATCTGGTCTGCTGATATTCATTTCACGCGCAGTCTGATCCGCACAAACGCCCATCGCGCAATGATTATATGCATCTGTCAGGCCGTCGTATTGAAGTCCATCAATTAACTCACCATGACCATATTTGTAGCCATTCCTCGCTTTCATTAAATAATACGGAATGTTGCTCATGCTTTCGGTTCCGCCAGCAACGACAATATCCTGAAGTCCTAACATGATGGATTGTGCGCCTAGCATTACTGCTTTCATTCCCGATGCGCACACTTTATTCACAAGGGTGGAAGGAATCTCAAAGCCAAAACCTGCTGCCGCTGCTACCTGTGTCGCTGGAGCCTGGCCAAGACCGGAAGAAATCACATTCCCAACATAAAGTTCCTGAATGAGCTTGCTGTCAATACCTGACCGTTCAACAGCACCGCGGAAGGCAATGCCACCCAGTTGAATCGCAGAAACCGAAGCAAGGCTGCCTCCAAAGCTGCCAATCGGAGTACGCACTGCCGAAACGATTACTGCTTGCTTCATAAGTTATTTATTAAGTGGTGCTCTTCTTAGAACCTGTAACCAGATCATTCACGACGTTACGCTACCAATCGGGTTTAGACTTATCCTTCGGCTTTGTCGCTTTTCGCTTGTTCTGCTGAAGATATTGTATCTCCTGATTCTTCATGGCTTCCAGAATCATCTTTGCCTTGTCTTCACTGATTTTCATCTGCTGAAGTTTATCCGAGAGTTGCTGAGAATTCTGCTTGTCCTTATTTTCTTTCTTTTCCTGCTCAGCATCTTTCTTCTCGTTCTTATCCTTGTCTTGCTTGTCTTTCTCCTGATCCTTCTGCTGATCTTTTTGTTCCTGATCCTTCTCCTGCTGATCCTTTTTCTCCTGATCTTTTTTCTGTTGATCTTTCTTTTCCTGGTCTTTCTTCTGGTCGTCTTTCTTCTGATCCTTTTGATCTTTCTTGTTGTCCTTATTCTCTTTCTCTTTATTTTGCTGATCCTGCTGCTGTTGTTTTTTCTTTTCCTCGTCGAGTTTCTTCTTCAGCATTTCATAATTATAGCGGGCATCCTTGTTATCCGCATCGGATTTAATGGCCTGCTTGAAGCTCTGTAGTGCTTCTTCAAGTTTGCCCTGACGATGGTTAAGAATGCCGAGTTGTTGCTGCGCTTTGGAACGGATCTCAGGCTTTACACTACCCGTCAGTGATTGATATGTGGCGGAAGCGTTTGTTGTATCATTTGTTTGAAAATAGGAGTTAGCGAGGTTCAACATTACCTCATCTTCGGTAACGTTTAGGGAATCTGAAAGATATCTGTACTTGTTGACTGCAAGTTTATAGTCACCGGAATTGTACGCTTTCCTTGCTTCTGATTTGGCGCTATTAACTTTACCAATCTTAATAGGATCAATAACTGCAAATAACGTAACGACGATCACTATGAAGACTTTCATATTCGAATCGTGGGAATATTAATCAATAAATCTAATAAGAATAGCAGTGAGCCGGCAGCGAGAAAATAGAAATACTTGTTTGCCGTCACGTCCACATAACGGGCATCGCGAAGCTCTCCTTCAATTTTGTCCACTGTGTTTATCAGGCGCGAAACATCGTTTTTAGTTTCATTTATCTCAAAATATTGGCCACCTGTCTTTTTAGCAAGTGAAACCAGCTCATCTGGCTTCAATTTGGTCAATACAATCAAACCTTGCTTATTAGTCTTTAACGAATTGCCATTGTAAATATTTCCTCCCTTTTCAGTGCCAACGCCCAGCGTAAACAACTTGATGTTTTTGTTTTCAATTTCTTTGGCAACATCGTCGGTTTCTTCGCCAAAGTCTTCTCCATCACTGATCAAAATAACGACCTTGGACTTTGACCTTGAATCCGGACCGGTTTTTTCCTGGTCCTCGAGTTTCGACAAAGCCATCCTCAGTGGCGGTCCGAAATCAGTGCCACTCGCTGGCACAAGTCCGGAATTCATCGTCTCGATAAATAGATTGAGAGCATTTTGATCATAGGTAAGCGGACATTGCATAAAAGCTTCTGAGGAGAAAATGATGATCCCTATTCTGTCGGAGTTAAAAGCTGATATTACTTTCTTCAACTCGAACTTAACTTTTTCTAGACGGGATGGCTGAATGTCAAATGCATCCATCGACTTAGATAAATCGACGCAGATCATAATATCTTTTCCAACCGACTTAATCTCTTTTTTTGAACCACCGAATGATGGCCCGAGTAGCGCAATAATGAACAAAGCAAAGTAAACGATCCTGAAAGTAAGCTTTATGAACAGGTTAGATACAGAGGTTTTGAGCCGGCGAGCAATTCTGACCAGCCGTACAGCATACAACGTGTACAGGATCAGGAATCCTGCAACAAATATGATCTCAGTTAGTCCAAACGCTCTATACCAAAGCACATGATGTTATTTTACAATTGGCAATTTGCACTTAGCAATCTGTTTATACAATACCCCTGAAAGAATTGACAATCATTCGTCAGAACTCAAGCCTCATAATATAGTCATCGAGGATATAAGGCCCTAATGGGATCTTCTCTTCAGCGATGATCTTAAACCCCAATTTCTCATAAAAAGCCCTGGCCTTATTATGACGATAAACATTAAGATCCAGCACATGCAATCCGTTTGACTTTAACCTCGAAACCACTTCATGAACCAACTGCTGGCCGTAGCCTTTGCCATGAGTGTCAGGATTAATATAAAGTTTGTGAAGCTTGTAGACATCAGATTCTCTTTCTTTTTGTGAATAGGCCGCAAACCCCCAACCGACGCCGTCATCTTCCAGCAAAATGAATTGCTGTGAGCAAGTTGAAATTGCGCGCGACAATGCTTCCCGACTGTAAATCTTTTCGAGCATGAAGGTTATCTGGTCGTGGGGTAGTAATTCCCCATACGCAGGCCACCAGCTTTTCTCTGCTAGGGCCATAATTGCTTCAACATCATCAAGGGTGGCATTCCTGATCAGCACTTTACTCATTCGGAAGAAAGAAGTTTAACGTTGTATATTATGCCGCTGTTACCTAATTAGAGGCGCTAGGAAGCGATCATTCCTTATTTCACTGATATCGTAACATCAATTTGATTGTAATTTGCTATTTTTTGTTCGGATTTGAATTGCCCGCAAGATATTTTGCATGCTTAGTCGGAATGCCCAAAACCCTGAAGTAAAACTGAAATCGGACAAAGCCGATAAGTCATTAAAACATACCCCTATGAAAAGACTCTCTCTAGTGATTCTCGTCTGCGCGTCCGGTCTTGCCTCGGCACAGAGTATTGATTATAACAAGATCATTGTAACAGAACAGGAAACCAAAATTTCCTTTGAGGAAAGACTGGTTCAAATGGCATGGAGAAACCATCCATCTAACAAAGTTGAACAGCAAAAAGTAGAACTAGCGCAGACGCTTAGGTCAAAAGCAAGATGGTCATGGCTTGATAATATATACGTTGCCGGCAACTACAATGAATTCACAGGCAAAAATGACATAGACGCGGTAGCACGTGCCTTTTATCCACGGTATAACGTCGGTATTAAGCTTCCATTGGGAACTTTTGTACAAACGCCGTTGAGTTCACAGGCTGCTAATGATCACGTCTTGATAACTGAGTACAACGTGAATAGCAAAAAACTGGAAACGCGTGAGTCAGTTATGCTCGCAGTTGAAAGACTGAAGGAGAAGTTCAAAATAGTAAAATTGAGAGAACGTATCCAGGAGGATTACTTTCTGATGTTTCAAAGCGTGGAGAAGAAATTCAAGTCTGGAGAAGTGACGCTTGAAGTTTATCGTCAGGCTTCTCAGGCATACTATTCGAAAGAGGAAGAGATCATAGAAGCTAGATCGTTATTCAACCAACAACGAATTGCGCTGGAAGCAATGATAGGAGTAGAACTCAAAGACGTTGAAGGTTATGTACAGTTTATTGATAAGCTTACCACCGAAACACAAGAACGATAGGCGTTGTCTTGTAAATCAAGGTAGGGTAGCGTGTTCGATGAACGGACTTTGGAAGGCTAGCCTTTAGCTAAAATATTTTCTTTCCGAGATTCGATTGCACGCTGCACTTCGGACACCAGATATTCAGGTTCAAACGGCTTTACCAGGTAGGAGAACGCACCAAGGTCCAGGCATTGTTTACGTTTACTGGAATCTTCGTAACCAGAGTGAATGATCACTGGCACTTGCTTTAAAACCGCATGATTGCTGATGTTAGTGAGCAATTCCATGCCGCCCATTGAAGGTATCTTCAGATCAGAAACGATAAGATCAGGCATGGCTTCACTACTGTTTAACCAAGACCAAGCCTGCAAACCGTCGCTCATCACAGTCACATCGTACTTTGGCTTCAGGATCTTCTCTAAAAGCCAACAAAGCAATGCATCATCTTCTATTAGCAATACTCTTCTCATGGTATCAAGTTTGGGAATACCTCTTAATTGCTGCCTTGAGGATCGTTCAAAAAATATTGGAAGGGATCCTTAAAGTCAACGATGATAGACAACCAAAATTAATTAAAATATTGATACGTATGTAACCGTGGGTTTCAAAATACTCCATTATCGAACAGCTATCTCGTCTGTATGGGCAAAATTGAACCCGAATAAAGCGTTTTTGGTAACCACCCGTTTTCGATGAAAAAACATTTCATCCAGACGAATTACGCGTAAGCAATGCATGCTTTAGGGTTTCCGTACGGTTGATTTTGCCCGTTGCAGTCTCAATAAATTGATGACAAAATAGAATTTCCCTGGGGCTCTCGTAACGTTTCAATCGATTATCCATGAGCAGTCGTACCTGGACCAGCGACGATGTCGTTGCAGATCCTTCTATAATCAGAATCACCTTTTCGCCTAACCTGACATCATCAACCTTACAGATGATAAGACGGTTGGTGAGGCCCGAAGACTCCAGGATGGACCTTACACCTTCCTCAAGTTTTTCAGGGATGATCTTTATACCGCCAGAGTTAATAATGTTGTCCCAGCGGCCTAACCAATCAAATGTTTTGCTGTCGACCAACTCGACGAGGTCATTTGTTTTCACTGGCGCACCCAATATCTTCCAATCTATGACGAGGCATCCGCGCTCGTCAAGCGAAAGCGCGACACCGGGAAGGGCTGAATAGAAGCCGGTTTTTTTTCTTCCATTTAATCGCTTTAATGCGATATGCGATATCGTTTCAGTCATGCCATA
>JBDSKX010000110.1:0-9575 GCA_039916665.1 Chryseolinea sp.
TTTTTTTTAACGCCTTCAATCCCAAGGTTGCAAGGTTGTCTGGCGAAGAAAGCGAGTTTTCATAAACGGATTTTCCACGGGAAATGAGCCAACCTCTGAAGTCTGCAAAGCCGTCATCCGAACAGCCACTGTGTATTGTGTAAGCTGCAGCCACAAGTGCTTGGTATATGCTTTGTTATTTAACGTACTGAAAATGTTATCATACTCCACAACGTCTTTCTCGCTCATCAGGGTCATTTGCTTTCTGATGAAGTTGCCTTGCTTTTTAAAATTCTTATGCTGAAGAATTGATTCAATCAGTGCCCAGAGTTAACATGGTTCATTGGGCTGAATTAGCTAATTTTGGCTTGAACGATTGGGATTGACTTTACTGCGACGTATGCCCTCGGTAATTTTTCTTTGATCAATTTCAACAACGTCACTTTGCCATCGCCTTTCGACTTGAATGTCTTTTTTAACTCACGCCCTGCGGTTCCTATTTTGCCAAATGAAATTGTAAGTGTTACGTCCTTCAGTAACGAGGTCCAGAATTTTCGGGATCCTTTTTTGGTGTTGACGAAGTGTTGCTTCATGGAGGATTGCCAAATTCAGACATCGATTTCAAATTATGGATTGATGACTTGATGGGTATTGGCTGGGTGCCTCGATGATTGCTCTATTGATAAAGCGAACCCACATTAGATTTTTTCAAGCCATTCGGCAATGTACGCGGCATCTTCAGACCAACTCGCTTGTCCTAGCACGAAATGATTTCGTCCTGGGAACTCTTTGTATTCTGTTAAAGAACCGTCCTGAGCGTACTTGTCAAAATTCCGCTTATTTAAATGGGCGGGAATGATATTATCAATATCACCTGATGTCAATAACAGTGGCACATGAGGTTTTTTGAAATCCACTTTGGCGGCTTTTGTTAAGCCACCTCTCGCCACGGTTTTTGATTCTGGAATGGCGTTCTCTTCATACGTCTTTTTCTGTTCTGCCAGGGGCATACCGTTTACAAAAGCGTACTGCCAGTCGCTGAAAGACATCAGATATGTTTTTCGTGTCGACGTTAACAATCCTAGTGCTTTCCATCCACTTCTGATAAATGAGAACTCATAAGGAATAATTCCCAAAGGCGGTACTGAATGTATTGCCACACCGGCAGCGGCAAATCCTCGATTCACGATAATTTGTGTAATTAAACCGCCTAACGAATGACCAATCACTATTGGTTTCTCAGGCTGCGCTTCAACGATATCGATGTAATAATCAACTAGTTCCTCCAAGGTCATCAATGCCAGGTCGGTGTCGTAAGGCCTACGATCTCTCAATATGTTTGGAGGCGAATCCTTGTAGGGCCAGGGCGGAGCGACAGTAGTGTATCCTTTGGCCTCAAAATATGTTTTCCATGGATCCCAACCGTGATGGGTGACAAAGGCGCCTGTCACGAATACGATGTGTTTGGATTGAAGGGTTTTCATGATTTAAGCAGTTAGGGACGATTTGGTGTACTTGGCCGAATACTAATTAATAACATCCAAAGCATTCAACCAAGAGCAACTCTGATTCCCGCTTGGTTCACCGCTCTATTATCATCGTAATGCCTTGACCGCCAGCAGCACACACCGAAATAAAACCTTTTCCCTTTCCCTTTGCAGTCAAGAGTTTTGCCATCGTCGCGATGATTCTCCCTCCTGTTGCAGCGAATGGATGCGCCGCTGCGAGGCTGCTGCCTTTTACATTCAGCTTCGCGCGATCAATACTTCCGAGTGCGTAATCGAATCCGAAATCCCTCATCAGGTTTGTATCTTCCCATATCCTGAGCGTTGCGAGCACCTGCGCAGCAAAAGCCTCATGAATTTCATAGAAATCAAAATCCTGAAGTTTAAGTCCGGCCTTTTTTAACATTCGTGTTGATGCATAGACCGGCGCCAGAAGAAGATTTTGTTTGTTCTTAAGGTACTCTATCGCGGCCACCTCAACGTTGGTGATATACGCTAGTATAGGGAGGTTATGCTCTCGGGCCCATGCTTCACTGGACAAAAGTATTGAGGAAGCGCCATCTGTGAATGGTGTGGAATTCCCAGCCGTTAGCGTACCGTTGACTTTGTCAAAAGCAGGTTTAAGTTTTGACAGCTTCTCTGTAGTGGTGTCACGACGAAGATTGTTGTCGGTTGCAAGACCAAGATAAGGAGTGATCATGTCATTGAAAAAACCTTCGTCGTAAGCTTTTGCCATCTTGATATGACTTTCGAACGCGAGGGCATCCTGATCTTCTCGTTTGATATTATAAAACCGCGCTGTGTATTCTGTATGCCCGCCCATTGACAAACCCGATCGTGGCTCATCGATCCCTGGCGCTATAGGTTTGAGATCAGAAGGTCTGATCTTTAAGAATTGAGAAACCTTTGCACCAGTTGTTTTAGCTCTGCGTGCCTGAAGTAAAATTTTTCGAAGGGATTCGCTAATAACGATCGGCACATTGCTTGTTGAGTCAACGCCGCCAGCAATTCCGACCTCTATTTCTCCGAGAGCGATTTTGTTACCGATATACGCGGCGGCCTCGATGCCAGTATCACATGCCTGCTGGATATCGCACGCAGGCGTTGATGGATCAAGCGTTGAACCGAGTACGCATTCACGCATCAGATTAAATTCGCGCGTATGTTTGATCACTGCCCCGCCGGCAACTTCTCCTAAACGTTGTCCCTGTAGGTTGTACTTCAGAATCAATCCATCGAGCGTTGCAGTCATCATATCCTGATTCGAGGCATTCGCATAAGCGGTGTTGTGCCTCGCGAAGGGTATGCGATTGTAGCCTACGATCGCTATGGGTCTGGTCGAACTTATCATACAAGCGGTGTCTGTGGAAAATGGACATCATAAATATATCAGACAAGTATCAGATCAGCTAGAAGAATGAGTGAATAGGACAAATGAAACATGTGTTGCGGTTGATGCACTTCGCGCAAATCTTGATAACAAACTCCGGATTTTTTTAATAAAATTGTGATCAGGTTATGGAAAAAGTAAGAATCATAGAAGCCACGCGTTACAATTCCGATGTGATTGGTGCGCTTCATGCGGCGAGTTGGCGAATCGCATACCGCGGACTATTGACTGATGCGTATCTCGATAACGATCTGGAAGGTGAAAGAAAAAAGTATTGGGCTAATAAAATGTTGACGCTTAAGCCCAATGAGTTTGTATTGCTGGCGGTAGCAGACAGCGTGGTGGTTGGCTTCATTTCTATCATGGATGTTCCAGAAAAAGGATATAACGCCCTCGTCGACAACCTACACGTAACGCCTCACTTAAAAGGTCTGGGTGTTGGTGCTACAATGATGCGTGCTGCTGCCAGACGTTTGAAGGTGGCTGGCACAACTAAGTTTTATCTTTGGGTTCTCGAGGGCAATGTTGCCGCCGAGAAATTTTATCTCGCAAAGTTTGGTCGACCGATGGACCGTGCAGAGTCTGACTTCGGAGGTAAAATGGTTTGGGCCACCCGCTACGTGTGGGATAGTTTTGATAGTTTGCTCGGGCAGGGAGACGAGATTGCATGAATAGGCTCTATTAACTTCGTCCTTTCGTCGCAGGGTCATCGAATAACCCTGTGTCTTCCGCAATATCAAGCACATCAAAAAACATCTCCATTGAAATCAGAAGTTCATTTATATAATCAGGATAGTTACCGTTTTGATGGATAACAACTTCAATCATGACATTGCGAAGATTTCTACTGAAATGCTTCGGTGGATGACACTGTAGAAAGTGGACGAAGGCTGCATCCAATTCCGGAGTTAATGAACTTGATTTCTTTGACATGACAACAGGTTAATTAAGCCACACACAACATTATTCGCTCACAACATGTAATTAAGGTTTATCGATAGCGGGAATTTCGCGAAGCTGCGCAACGAATGCCATCGATCAAATTCCGGACATTCAAATATACTATCTGAAAAACACTTGTCAGCATTTATGATGACAAATATTTCTTCTAACTTATAACCGTAAACAGCCATCCGCATCCATTGAAAAAAGAGGATCTGGCCAAAAGTGTTGGCAAAAGAATCGTACAATTGCGAGAGTTAAAAGGTTGGTCACAAGCCGAACTGGCACGCGCTTGTCTCAAAGACAGGCAGACGATTGAGAGAATTGAGAACGGAAAGACAAATCCCACACTATATACACTTTATGAAATTGCTTCTGTATTGGAAGAACCAGTATCAGAGTTATTAAGAGTCTAATGAATATGCTAAAATATCTACTCATCCTGCTGTGTTCCGCAGCGACCTTTGCTCAAACATCTCTTCCACGCAGTACACCTGAAGCCGAGGGTGTCTCTCCGCAAGGCATCATCAACTTTCTTGACGCTGCGGCGAAGAGTTCACATGAATTTCACAGCATCATGGTTGTAAGACACGGTAAAGTTGTTACAGAAGGATGGTGGAATCCGTATGCGCCGTCATTAAAACATACACTCTATTCGGTTAGCAAGAGTTTTGCTGCAACGGCAATAGGATTTGCAGTATCAGATAAGAAACTTTCGGTTGAAGATAAAGTCATATCATTTTTCCCCGACGATCTTCCCGCGACCATCAGTCCAAACCTTGAGGCATTACGCATTAAGCATCTACTGAGCATGAGCGTCGGGCATGATAAAGATGCAACAGGACTTGTCAGAAATTCCACGAACTGGCCTCGAGCATTTCTTAGTCTGCCAATAGAGCACGAGCCGGGAACAAAATTTGTCTACAACTCTGTGGCGACGTACATGCTGTCTGCCATCGTTCAAAAGGTGACTGGAGAATCAGTGCTTGATTATCTGAAGCCCCGGTTGTTCGCACCACTCGGCATCACCGGTATGGATTGGGAAACAGACCCTTTAGGTGTCAATGTCGGAGGCTGGGGACTTCGTCTCAAGACGGAAGACATGGCAAAGTTCGGACAGCTCTTTCTTCAAAAAGGAAAATGGAACGGAAAACAGATTCTTCCGGAAGCGTGGATCGAGGAAGCCTCTACCAAAAAGATTGATCAGAATCCCAATGCCACACAGGTTCAAAAGGATTCCAGTGAATGGCTTCAGGGCTACTGCTACCAAATGTGGAGAAGCCGGCATAATTCATATCGCGCCGATGGCGCATACGGACAGTACATTCTGGTGTTTCCTGAACAAGATGCGGTGGTCGCAATCACTGCAGAAACATCCAACATGCAGGACGAGATCAACCTGGTATTTAAACATATACTGCCAGCATTGTCGGCCGGCAAAAGCTCAGGCGATCGCAAGGCATCAAAGATGTTAAAAACGAGACTTGCATCATTGGCACTTCCTATCACGGCAGTCAAGCCCAACGCAACGGCTGAGGTATCGGTCGCGGGGAAAACATTTGCCATGGTAACGAACGACCGGAAACTGGAAAGCGTCAGCATGAATTTTAAAGACGGAACAAGTGAACTAACACTAAACACAGACTCCGCTGTGCACAAAATTTCTTTTGGAAACGGTAAATGGATACAGAATGAAACTGTGATGTACGGACCTTATCTCGTAGCAGGTGCCATACATAATCGAGTTGGACTGCCGCCTTTTAAAATTGCTGGTAGCTATACGTGGACAGACGACAAGACGATCGTATACACACTCCGATACATCGAAAGCCCACATCACGAAGTTATAAAATGTAGTTTGAATGGTGACGAAGTAGATGTCGAGATCACAAATTCATTTGATAAAAATGTACGCTCAAGCAAAGGCATCTTGAAGAAATCAATGGCAAATGCGCCCAGATTGATCGTGCGTGGAGATGATATGGGATTCTCTCATAGCGGAAACGAGGCTTTAATAAAATCTTATCGAGAAGGAATTGAGACTTCCATTGAAGTGATTGTACCATCACCCTGGTTCCCGGAGACCGTCAAGATGCTCCAACAGAATCCGCGAGTCGATGTTGGACTTCACTTCGCTATTACAAGTGAATGGGACAATATCAAATGGAGACCACTAACCGATTGTCCGACTTTAAAGAATGAAGATGGCTATTTCTATCCGATGTTGTTCAAGAACAAAAACTATCCCGGACAGGCTATCACGGATCATGCCTGGAGGCTTGAAGACTTAGAGAAGGAGCTGAGGGCTCAGATCAAGATGGCATTGAAATATATTCCGCGATTGAGTCACATTTCAGGGCATATGGGCTCAACGGGTTTTGATCCGATGGTGAAGCAGATGGTGGCAAAAGTTGCCGCTGAATTCAACCTTGCGACAGTCGATGCCGACCCCGGAAAAAATGCATTCAGCTATGCACATGCGGATCTGAGTCACAAAAATACTGAAGAGAGAATTCAAGCTTTCATTGATATGGTAAACAAACTTGAAGATGGTAAAACTTACGTGTTTGTTGAACATCCCGGCCTTAACAACGACGAATTAAAAGCCATCAGTCATATTGGATACACCGACGTGGCAGAAGGCCGGCAAGACGTTACGACCATTTTCACGAGTGAAAAAGTTCGGGAAGCCATTGAGAGAAGGGGAGTGGATCTTGTGAGTTACAAGGAGGCCCTTGCACATAAATGATCCGGTAAAATGATCAGGCCACCAGAGGTCTTTCTACCTGTGTTTCTGGTTGATTGTATTGCAATCCCCAGTCTTTCATTGATTCGATCACTGGACCTAATGCTTTGCCTTTGTCGGTGAGAAAGTATTCAACTCTCGGAGGAATCTCCGGATAGATCACCCGTTCGATTATTCCGTCTTTTTCAAGTTCGCGAAGCTGGGTGGTTAGCATTTGCCTGCTGATTGTCTTCAGCATCATGCTCAGTTTTCCGAAGCGTCGAATGTCATTTGTGATCAGATAAAGGATCAGCAATTTCCATTTCCCATCAATCGTTTTGATCGTAAAAGTGACAGGACAGTGTTCAAACTCGTAATGATTCATTTCGCAATTATTTGATTATCAATAATGGTATGATTTTGATGACTACATCAGATAAAAGTACCTACTAACAAATGTAAGATTAAGACGTTAATGTTGTCACAGAATATCTATTGAAGTACCTAATTTAAATCGCTATGATGAAATATGTAATTACCGGTTCCATCGGACACATTAGTAAGGAAATTGTCGTTGGACTTATCAAGAATGGCAAACAAGTATCTGTCATCACAAGCAGTCATGACAGAGTGAAAGAAATTGAATCACTCGGAGCCAAGGCGTTGGTAGGAGCGTTGGAGGATCAGAGTTTTGTAAAGAAAGCCTACGCTGGCGCTGAAGTTGTGTACACCATGTCGCCACCAATTTGGGTGACAGATAATTGGCGCGCGTCGCAGAACGTACAATACAAGAGCATGACCGAATCGATCATCGCGAATAAAGTTAAATATGTGGTGAATTTATCCAGTATTGGTGCCGAGCATAAAGATGGATGTGGGCCGGTAAACGGCATACATGATTTCGAAGTGATGTTGAATGCTATCCCGGAACTAAATGTTAAACATCTTCGGCCTGCCTACTTCTTCCATAATTTTTTGGCTCAGATTGGAATGATAAAAGGTGCAGGCATCATGGGTGGCAATTTTGGTGGATCCGATCAGAAATTGCTGTTGACGGCTTACCACGATATTGCCGTTGCAGCGGTGGAAGAACTTCTGAGCCTGAATTTCAAAGGGACTTCACACAGATACATTGTCAGTGACATCCGCACAACGGCAGATGTAACGAAGGTGTTAGGCGCAGCCGTTGCCAAAGAACTTCCATGGATCGTGTTTACTGATAAAGATCAGGCAGCAGGAATGCTTCAGGCGGGACTTGCTCCCGAAATCGTAAAGGGCTATGTTGAAATGGGGAAAGCGCTAAGAGAAGGTCTCATGCAGACCGATGTGCTTAATCACCTTCCACCGCTAGGATCGATAAAGCTTGAAAGCTTTGCGAAAGAATTTGCCGCAGCGTTTTACGCGTAAAGTGGGGCGTTAGGAGTTGGTGAGTTAGCGATTGTCATACCGCACTGTGTGCGTTGATTGTTATGCGCTGGAACCATAGCGACAACGACAGTGAATAAAGGACGACAAGTCGACGAGCCCGCTAATTCAAAATTCATAATTTATCAGTAAGTTGCCCAGTGTGAATGGCAAGAGAATTGCACTTGTCACGATAACGATAAAAAAAAACTCTAATGAAAAACCTTAAATCACTTGTTATAACCCTCGCAGCAATGGTCGCATTCGGCCAATTGTCAATTGCTCAGACAAAACTTGACGAGAGCCCTGCAGATATTGCGCTTCTTCGCGAAAATGGAAAAGGCACTCCTGTGGTTGCGAAGATCATTTACGGCAGACCTCACAAAAAAGGAAGGACGATGCTGGGTGAAAAGGAACCCTTCGGAAAAGTGTGGAGACTCGGCGCGAATGAAACTACGGAGATCAAGTTGTCCAAGCCGGTAACCTTTGGGGAGAAACAAATTCCCGCAGGTACATATTCTCTATATGCAATCCCTGACAAGTCTGAGTGGACACTTATTTTCAATTCAAAACTAGATACCTGGGGCGCCTATGAATATGAGGAAGCAAAGGACGTTGCCCGGGTAAAGGTTCCGGTGAGTAAGTCAGATGCTGAAGTCGAAGACTTCACGATTGGTTTTGACGGAAAAGGTGGTGCCGGCAACATGATATTTGCCTGGGAAACAACCTCGGTGAAAGTCCCGCTCAAATACTGAGAGAATTATAAATTTATGAATTATTGATTATGAATTGCTGCTCTAATCCAGGAGTCGTGGTGCGTGTCAATCTGAATTTCATCGCGAGGTTCCCCTGTCGGTGGAAGTCCTAAGGAAGTGATTTATAAATTTATGTTCTGAAAAAAGAGACAGGCATTGTATCTCATAAGGTCAGATCGAGATTGGCACGCAGCCATTTTCAGCCGTTGTCATAGGTTTATAATTATTCGCGACGAAGGTGGCGAAGGTTATTAACGCGAGTTAGTTATCCATGTAAGCAGCGAAAATTAATACAAACGTAACTTTGGGATCGAGTAATGGTCTTGCGAAAAGTAAATCTTTGCGCGCATAATAACTTTGTAATGACTCTCCAACAACTAACTGCAAATCTGGTGAAATCAGCACAATTGTTAACCATTGTTATTTGCTTTACTTTCTCTCCAGCAAAGAATAGACCCTTGAAATTGAATGAAATTCAGGTGATTGGAAGCCATAACAGTTACAAGCAGACTATCGAGAAGCCGTTGATGGAGTTAATCCTTGCCAAGGATACGAGCAATATAGGACTCGACTATCATCATCTACCCATCAAAGACCAACTCAGTCTCGGGCTTCGCGGCCTGGAGATCGATGTCTTACACGATCCGGAGGGAAAGAAGTATAAAAACCCCGTTGGACTAAAACTACTTCGATCAAAAGGAATAATTCCACTGCCATACGATGAGCGTGACGAACTTTCAAAGAAAGGCATGAAAGTTTTGCACGTACCGGATATTGATTTCAGAAGTCATTGTCTCACGTTTGTTGGATGTCTCATGGAAATCAAGGAGTGGTCGGATGCAAATCCAGATCATCTGCCGATCATCATTACAATC
>JBDSKX010000111.1:0-25289 GCA_039916665.1 Chryseolinea sp.
TCTCTTTTACAAATGCACGTGACGCCCTAGCCAGGCTTATCAATAATGAGTTTAACCCGGACGTCATATTTCTGGACCTTAATATGCCCACCATGAGCGGGCCGGAGTTTCTTCAAGAAATCAAAAGTGTTGATCACCTGCGTTCAATTCCAGTGATCATACTGTCGACGACCTCCAACCCCGCCACCATTGCCTCTACCAAATTAATGGGCGCAGTGGATTTCATTACCAAGCCGAACAGGTTTGACGAATTGGTGGAAATCTTAAGACCTATTATTCAAAAAGATACTTAGCAATTAACCCGTGCGCAAAGGGCTTACGTTTCTACAGGGTGGTGGCGAAATGGGCGAGCTGATGCGCAATTTCGATTGGGAGAAGACGTGCCTGGGTCATCCTGAAAACTGGCCGCTCAGCCTTCGCACAACGGTCGGGATGATCCTTCACTCAGCTTTCCCCATGTTCCTGTTCTGGGGAAAAGACCTCCTCTGCTTTTACAATGACGCCTACCGCCCGAGTCTTGGCAAAGACGGGAAACATCCGCTCATTGGCAGGAAGGGTAATGATGCCTGGCCCGAAATCTGGGAATTTATAGGACCCCTAATTGAGCAGGTGATGTCGACGGGGGAACCGGCCTGGTATGAAGATCAGTTGTTACCCATTTTCCGAAACGGCAGAATGGAAGATGTGTACTGGACATTCAGTTATAGCGCCGCCTACGGCGACGATGGCGAGATCGCAGGGGTATTCGTCACCTGCACAGAGACAACGGGAAAGGTACACGCCATAGAAGCATTGCAAGACAGCAGAGACAGGCTGAAGTTCGCCATTGATGCTGCGGATTTGGGAACCTGGGATCTGAATCCGCTGACGAATGAATTCAGAGGCAACGCAAGACTTAAAGAATGGTTCGGTCTCAATCCTGACGACGAAATCACGCTATCACTCGCGACCGATGTAATTGCCGAAAAAGACAGGGACAGAGTGAAAGCCGCCATCGTGCGCGCACTTAATTTTGATTCAGGTGGACACTATGATGTGGAGTACACGATTCAAAATCCGTTGACGGGCAAGGAGACGATCGTTAAAGCAAAAGGCAAGGCATCTTTCAACGAACAACAGCAGCCCTACAATTTCAGCGGCACGTTACAGGATCTTTCTGAGGAAGCTAACGTCAGAAAACAACTTGCCACCGAAGTTTCTGAACAACTCAAGGCGAAGAAGGAACTGGAAGAGAGCAATCTCTTCTTCAACAACGTCTTTTACAATTCACCAGTTGCCAAGCTTGTCTTTGTCGGGCGTGATATGATCATCGAAAGAGTAAATGAGGGCATGCTTGAATTGCTGGGGCGTGATCAATCAATTATCGGGAAGCCATTTCTTACTGCATTACCAGAACTTGAACCCACTCCTTTAATGGATCGCCTGAAGAAGGTATTTTCCACCGGCGAAACTTTTACCCAACCCGAAGAAAGAATAGCGTTGCTGCGTTTCGGTATACGATCCGTTGGTTATTACAACTATATATATAAAGCCTTGTTTTCTACAATGGGAGAAATCTATGGTGTCATGGCAACGGCCACGGATGTGACAGCACAGGTGGTGGCCAGAAATATCATAGAGGAAAAAGAAAAAGAATTGCGCGACCTGATTGTCGCGGCACCGATCGGAATTTGCGTTGTAAGCGGTGACCCGCTCTGGGTCGACGAAGTAAACGATCGGTTCTTAATCATTTCCGGAAAAACCCGGGAACAGTTTTCGACCAAACCCTATTGGGAGGTGCTGCGTGAGATTGCGCCGCTTTTACAAACGGTGTTGGCAAACGTATTTTCAACGGGCTTCAGATATTCGAGCGAGGAATATGAAATGATGTTGATCCGTCATGGCGTTGAAGAAAAAATATTCGTGACGTTCGAGTATGTTCCAATCGTGGATATCGAAGGTGTGGTGATCAAAGTCATTATCCTTGCTGTGGAAGTAACCCACCAGGTAGAGACCCGGAGAAAGATTGAGAATGCAGTAACCGAACGTACCAAAGAACTGGCAGCGACTAACCTGAATCTATTGCGATCCAATGAAGAGCTCGAACAGTTTGCATATATCGCTTCTCACGATCTGCAGGAGCCTATCCGAAAGATCAGTATGTTCACGGAGATGCTGGAAGACAGTATTGAAAACATCAGTGATCATTCAAAAACCTACATCTCTAAAATATACAATTCTACGGATCGAATGACCAAGCTCATTCGCGATGTGCTCGCATTCTCACAAATCACGCAAACAAATGACTATTTCGTAACGGTTAATTTGCCTGAAATCTTCAAGTCTATAGAATCTGATTTTGAATTGCTGATCGCGGACACTGGTGCAACGTTCGAGATCGAAAATCTTCCGACAATTGACGCTATACCTGGACAGATGATACAACTTTTTAGTAATCTCATGTCCAATGCTTTGAAGTTTACGAGATCCGGTGTGAAACCGCTGATCAAAATAACTTCTTCGAATGCTTCAAAAGAAGTTCTTCGTAGTCACCCGACCCTAACTGCGACACGTAAATATTATCACATAAAATTTAGCGATAACGGAATTGGATTTGATCAGCAGCATGCTGATCGCATCTTCAAGATCTTTCAACGTCTTCATGGCAGGACCCAGTATGAAGGTACTGGTATTGGATTAGCAATCTGCCGGAAGATCGTACAAAGTCATCATGGTCATATCTACGCCTCAGTCAACCCAGACGGCGGTGCGCTATTCAATATTATTCTTCCGGAGTGTATCTTTGATTGAGCGATCAGCGGGAATATTAATTTCCATTGTGAACAAAACGGCATTATTTGTAATACTGAATGGTGAACCAAATCGCTTTTCATCAGATCCCTGCAGTTGCGTCCGCGGAAGAGCGCTTCGTTCATATCAAATATTTGCTCTCGAGCAATTTTTAACTACGGCCGTATGGATACTATCATAATCTCGCCGAGGGGATTTCGTACTTTGCCTGATGCTGACCTATCAAGGTAACATGATGACTTTACCGTTCAGGTAGCCGGAACCTCTCAACACCGTAACATCGATGCTCAACGATGTCTAAACAAAAATCATTCACGTTCCGTAACAAATCGTCTATGGTGTTTTTTCAGCATGACATGCAGCAAGAGATGATGAGACACCCGATTTTAAAATCGAGACCGATGACGCATCACTATTTTTTGTTTTTTAGTCTCGAACTTTCCTTTTAAAATTGTCAAAACGTTTTTCATGAAAGCATATATATTTCCAGGTCAGGGTGCACAGTTTACGGGGATGGGCAAAGATCTCTACGACACCAGCCTCCCAGCAAGAGCGCTTTTCGATAGCGCGAACGATATAATCGGGTTTGATCTCAAAAAAATAATGTTCACAGGTACTGCAGATGAGCAGAAAGAGACGATGGTTACGCAACCCGCGATCTTTGTTCATTCGGTAATCCTGGCGATCATCAATGATACTTTCAAACCCGATATGGTTGCCGGTCATTCACTTGGGGAATTCTCCGCGCTTGTTGCTGCAAAGGCATTGTCATTTGAAGACGGATTGCTGCTGGTAGCGAAACGTGCTATGGCAATGCAACGCGCCTGTGAAATTATCCCGTCCACGATGGCGGCTATCATCGGGCTCGCAGACGAAAAAGTTGAAGAGATCTGTGCGTCTATTGAAGGCGAGGTTGTAGTCGCTGCCAACTATAATTGTCCCGGACAGCTCGTGATATCGGGTACGATAAAAGGCATAGACATCGCGTGTGAAAGAATGAAAGCAGCCGGCGCAAAACGTGCCCTTCCACTTCAGGTTGGTGGTGCGTTTCATTCACCATTGATGGAACCGGCGCGCAAAGAACTTGCTGACGCCATCAATCAAACGATATTCAGTGAACCCGATTGTCCTGTTTATCAAAATGTAAATGCATCGGCTTCAACTGATGTGGACGTTATTAAAGCAAACCTGATTGCCCAGCTTACTAAACCTGTGCGGTGGACGCAGTCCGTTCAGAATATGGTAAGCCAGGGGAAGGCCGATACCTTTATTGAATGCGGTCCTGGGAAAGTTCTACAGGGACTGGTAAAGAAGATTGCCCCGGAAGTTCAGGCAATGAGCTTGGGTGCCGCCGCGAATTAAAATAGGGTGGTAATCGGAGAGATTATGAATTATGGATTATGGATTCGGTGTTGTCGGTTGGCGACTGCGTAATGCTTAAGTTTCATAAACGATTTTGCTATGCGTGCTTTTACGACGTTATCAGTTACTAAGTGAAAGGCTTCTTGGATTACCGGCTATCGTTAAAAAGATAATCGCCCACCCATTTAAAAATTATCCTATTTCAACTTTTCTATTTCCTTTATCCGGTCTCCCTGCGGAGTGAATTTTAATGCCTATAAGACTAGGCACCGACCAATTATAATTCATTATTATTTTATTTCCTATCGAATTACATCAACTACAAAACCTGCGACCGTCATTCATCATTCATCATTCACAATCATTCTAACGGCCATCGAATTACTCATCCACTAACCAACGAGCCGAATTCATAATTCATTCATTTCGTGATCATGTGGAATGTTTTCCACAGAGATCGAAAAGGTTTTATAAAACATTCAATCAATTTATTCATACCAGTGATTAGTGTAACACGTAGTGATGTTTTGTTTGATAGTTTTCGGTGTCATAAGCAAATTACCGTAGAAGATCACAAAACAAAAACCAATTGTTTTTGTGATGGGAAACCATCTTGAATTTTTTTTAATATGTTTTTGAAATGGTGCGATAACCTGTTCGCCCTGTTTGAAAACATGATCATTCCAATCGTGCGAGATTACTTCGCTGACTGTTCATCATTGTTGTTATAATTTATTTTAGATACAGACAGAGTTACCCTTTAACAAAATACTTCACGATATCCGAGAAAAGGATCCTTCCGCATTCACAAAAAACCACTGCTCTATGAAAGAAAAATTACTACTCATCTCTTTGTTTCTGCTTCTTTCAAGCGTGGCCTTCGGTCATTCAGGAGGCGTATGGATTGCCAATGACGGATGTGGCCATTGGTTTGCAATTATTTTTCATTATCACGATGGTGCGCAAGGTGGCCCCACAGATCCATCAGCATCGGCCGGGCTATACGTTGACTATAACCAGAACGGGGTGTTTGATGTGGGGGGCACGGCATACAGCTATACCGATGTAGCTGGATTTCAAAACAGTGACGGAGAGTTCAGCCGCTTTACTGACTGGATTGATCTAACCGACAAGTACGTTGCCGCTCACGATTATGGCAGCGATATTGATATTCAGAATGAAGTTACTACCTGGTTAAATACAAATAAAAGCTCGGGCAAGAATTATACAATCAATTTAGTGATTGACGCTGGTGACGCTTCATCAAACTGGGTCGAAGCCTTGGTAGTCCCCATCAGGCCTATCTCTCCCGGCTCTTACAAGGCTTCTACTTCTACCTCGTCGGCAGTGGAGAGACCTTATCAAGACCCATACATCAATCCGTTTTCGATAAATTACTTTCCGGTAAACGGGTATACGCAAACTTCATATGCACAATCCTTGTGTGGTGATCAGCTACAAATAAATACGGCTTTTACGCAGACCTGTGTTGAAGAGTTTGGCGTGGTCTATTCGCTGACCAATACCAATCCGGCAATTGGCGGCAACAATGTCACTACTGTGAAGTTGTACGGAGGCGACAGTAAAGACCTGGTTAACGAGACCATATCTCAGGCAATCGATGCTTCTGCATTTCCTGCCAATAATGTGAATTTCAAAGCTTACTATAAACAAACTATAAACGGTGACTTATACACCTTGTATGGGCCGTTACTAAATCCAACAGCAGCAGATCCGGCTTTGGATTGCGACGGAGATGGCATTCCAAATGGAATCGAAATGGAAAAACCTCAACGGGATACCGATGGGGATGGTATTCCCGACTTTAAGGATCTGGATTCAGACAACGACGGCATTCCAGATGCAAACGAAGGCGGCATAGCCGATTGTGACGGAGACGGTGTCAAGGATTACCATGATGATGAGATAGCATTGAGATTTATCGGGCAACCTGAACTCCTTGCATTTTGTGAATTTCCAGCGCACCCGGTGCCAATTATGTTCACCTCCAATTCGTCGACAGCGATATATCAATGGCAGGTCGACGTAAATGATGGAAATGGGTTTTCCCCTCTTGCTGAGGATGCTACGTACACAGGAACAACGACGGATTCTTTGAGTATCTCTAATCCCTCTACCGGAATGAAAGGTTATAAATATAGGGCGCTTGCATCAGTACAATCCTGTAATCTGATCACAACGTCCAACGTAGTCATCCTCACAGAAGGTGCGCCGTTGCCCATAGCCCGTGACACCGCTTACTACCTTGGCGAGACAGCCGCAAATATTGAAATGAATGTTACCGGTAAGCCAATGGCATATATCTATTTTTTTAGTGATAGTTCTGACGGCTGGAATAGTTATATGAATTCCGAAATCCCCAATACGTCGTCGATTGATACACTCATTTACTGGGCTGCACAGGAGATTCAAGACGGCGATGGCAATTATTGCTTATCGGGCAAAGCTAAGTTGACTGTCACGATTGTAGCACCCAATAGCATTACCGGTAGAAAAGTTTTCAAAAACGCTTTATTTCCCTTGTATACCATAGTGGATGACTCTGTCGTCGTTTTAGGGCCTGGCGTTGTGACAAATCCTCACGTCACGATTTCATCCGGTTTTATGCCTGGCGATATGTTGGTTTTATTAGGTGCACATCCGCCCGGTGTATCTACTATCTATGACCCAGCTACCGGTATCCTGAATTTTATAGGAGAAGAAGCGGCTGATGAATGGGAGGCGGTGTTCAGGAAGGTTGCTTTTAAAACATCCTCCACGGATCTGTCAGACCGAACGATAAACTTTGTATTGTCAGATTCCGGATATCCAGGAGCACCCGATCTGATCGTTCAGCATTCAAGAGCATTAAAAAATCACATTGACACGACTGCACCTGTAATCCCTGAAAATATTGCACTGGGTACCACGGTTCCTATGCCGGAATCTTCTGCGTTCTATACGTATGAACTGGTCAGCGGCGCAGGAGACTCCGATAATGATGCTTTTGTATTCGTCGCCTCGGCACTTAAGACAAACGTATTATTTGATTTTGAGACGAAGACCAGTTACTCGATCAGAGTAAGAATTACAGACAGCTATGATAACTCGTATGAACAGAATTACATTATTTCGATTACAGATGTAGATGAAGCTCCAATAGTTACAGCGTCACAAGTGTTCCATGTTGACGAAAACAGCAAACATGGAACTTCGGTAGGGTTTGTGGTGGCGACCGATCCGGAAAAAAGCCCAGCGCCATTCAGTCATTGGACAATTGTCAGTGGAAATACAAACGGTACATTTGAGATCGATCCGACAACCGGAGCGATAACGGTTGGTGACTCCACTTTGCTTGACTATGAAACTGTGCAGCAGTTTCAGATACAAATCTCCGTGATGCAGGGAGATCTGACGAGCCTGGCTCAGACGGTCACCATCATGCTTAATGATATTCCGGATAATAATGTCGCACCAACAGCGCTCTTATTGAGTAAAAATTCATTTGATCCGTCAATTGATGCGCAAACGGCAGTAGGTCAGTTCTCAACAACCGACGAAGACGATACCGAATTTGTCTATGAATTGGTTCAAGGTGCAGGCGACAAAAATAATTCCCTATTCCTAATTGTAGGAGACAAACTTTATCTCAAGGGCAACAGTGGTTTGTCCGGGGACACAGAGTTTACTATACGCGTGCGCAGTACGGATAAATTCGGAAACACGATTGAAACAGAATTTACAATCAATAAGCTGCCTTACAGCAGCGCTGGCATTGCCATTCCGGGTTCATTCTCTCCTAATGGAGACGGCATAAACGATACATGGATTCCTGGTGAACTGAGGTTCTATAACGACGTAGTCGTGGAAGTGTTTGACCGGTCAGGGGTACCGTTGTTCAAGACTGTCAATCCGGAAGTAGGATGGGATGGTAAAGCAAATGGAGGAAGACTCCTGGAAGGACCGTTCTTTTATATTATTCACATCAATGATGTGAATACAACCAGAAAAGGAATAATCATCAGCTTGAAATAAGATATCTAATCGGGCATTCGCAGAAACGGATGCCCGATAAATTCTAAAGCACGCTTCAATACGTTAAAAAATAAAGACATGAAAAAGATCATACTATCGGTATTTATACTCTTTGTCTGTTCTGCGACTCAAGGTCAGAATAGAAAACATTCCGCGAATTTCTCGTTGTTTCAGCAATACTATAATCCAGCCTTTACAGGATTCCAGGGCTCGATGGTAAAATCATACTACCGCAATCAATGGGCTGGGTTTGCTGGTGCGCCAAAGACACTTTTCGTTTCCGGGGAATTGAATCTTTCGGACCTTAAAAAAGCGGCTGCAGTCGAAGAAGGCGGACAACCCATTGTAGAGAAGGGTATCAAGCATTCCGTAGGCTTCTCAGTACTGTATGATAAATTCGGACCTTTCGTAGAAAATGAGATCTTCCTCAATTATCGGTCGAGTGTTAACCTTAGCGAGAAAATCAGTCTCCAGGCTGGGGGTGCTGTAGCTTACTATTTACAATCACTCGATGGCACCAAATTGACGACAGAAGAGGCAAACGATCCCGCGATGCAGAAGTATGCGAATCAAACAAATCGTTCTGGAAGAATTGATTTTAATCTTGGCCTGGCACTTACTGGTAAAGATTTTTACGTTGGTTATGCGATACAGAATATCAGCGGAAGCCAGGGGAAGAGCAACCATGACTATTTTAGAAATAATAGTAAACTGCATAATGTCGTGCAGGCAGGTTATAGAAGGGCGATTTCAGAACAAATCGGCGTCGTAGTCAACGGGATGCTCAGGTTTGATAACCAATTAAAGGAAACAATCGAAGGACAAGTGAAAGGCGTATTTTATAATACTGCATGGCTGGGCTTTGGTTATAGAAAATCACTTGCCTATTCGCTCATTGCCGGATTTCGCATTAAACAATTGAAAATCGGATATGGATATGAAATTCCAACAGGTGACGCTCAGATGACAGGTAGCGGAACAAATGAAATAATCATAACCTATGATCTGAAGAACATCATCTATCCAAGGCTCACTCGGCAAATGACGATATGGTAGAACTCGAAATGAATTGTGAATTGTGAATTCGGGGACGTCAATAAGTGGCCGAGTTATATAGTAGTGTCGTAAACACTTGGGGCGACGATAACTTGTGCACGACAGGCAGAAAAGAATGATAAATTATGATTGGGTTCTTCGGTAGTGGTTGCGTAAGCCTTATTGTCGTGTGCGCGACTACAACTTTTTGTCTCTAATCACTTCCAAAAATTAAACGAAAGAAAATCGAGCCACATGCATCATGGTGTATTCAAACAATAGTCGATAATCTGTGACCGGAAACAAAGTTATATACCAACCATGCTTCTGAACAATATCCCCTATGGCGCTTTCCGCTTCTGGGTCGTGGTGCTTATGTTCTTCCTTTATCATGACTGATTCTCAATAAGGTCGCCGCCAACGTTGAGCTATAAAACCTACGCGTTTAAATGCCTACAACTTTGTCCCACGTTGCAGACGAAATTTAATATTGTCTCACATCAGGACCCTACAATACAACGCATGTCTTATAGCTGCAGTTCGTAATATTACTTCGCAACCATTCAACCTTTACTACCAAGGCACTTCTCCCGTTTCAGGATTATTTTCTTCGCTAAAGAATTTCCCAGTTGGTCCGTTTTTGTCAATCAGAGCGTACTTTATAATTCGCATTCCCGCATTTTCAACACTCCCTGGTCCACGATGACCATTGAAATCAGTCTTTGTATATCCAGGACAAACAGCATTTACTTTGAAGTCACTATTCCTAAGTTCGTATGCCAAAACAACTGTATACATATTCATTGCTGATTTTGACGAAAGATAGACGGCGCCTTTGTAGTCGTAATATTTGTATGAAGGGTCGCTGTGCAAAGTAATTGAACCTTGACTTGAGCTTACATTTACAATACGAGGTTCGTAGGATTTTCTCAATAAATCAATAAATGCCTGTGTGACCCTTACGACCCCGTAGACATTTGCATCGTATGCTGCTTTGAACTGGTCTATGGTTGAATCAAGTGCCGCCTGCGGGTAGCCACCGAAAATGCCGGCATTATTGATAAGTATGTCCAACGCTTTTGTTTTCTTACCTATTTCTGTACGGGCATTTTTTACAGATTCATCATTCGTAATGTCAAGTTGAATAGCCTCTACATTACTCAATCCCTCCGCCTTTAACGCATTCACGGCTGCTATGCCATTTTCTAAATTACGACTGCCGACGTAAACGTAAACCCCTTTCTGAGCAAGTTGCCGTGCCACTTCAAATCCAATACTTTTGTTCGCTCCTGTTACCAATGCTGATTTCATTTCTTTCATTTTTCGCTTAATTGATGAAGCAAAAGTAGATCGCTGAAAAATAAAGAAGATGGACAAATCAATTCATTGTCTTGACGAATCTTGCCGGGCTTCTAAGAACTCACTTATGCTTTTCCCCGTGCATTTTTTGAAAAATCTCGAAAAGTAATCAGGGTCATTAAAACCCAATTCATAAGCTACTTCTTTTACAGAAAGCGGAGAGTAAAGTAGTTTTCGCTGTGCTTCAATCATTAAACGGTTGGTAAAAAAATCTTTGGGTGAAACTCCCGAGTATTCTTTTACAATCCGATATAAGCTGTTTGTGGTTAAAGCCAATTTATCAGCGATTGCATTAACAGAAGGCTGCTCAGTAAGCTGCGTTTCCACCACTAATTTGAACTCAATAAACTTTGACAGGTTAGCGTTCAAAGACTGGTTAGCGTTCAAAATATTATTTGGTTCTTTGTTTTTAAAATAAGCACTATTTAATTCTGCCAATAGCAAGTTCAGGTAAGCCAATATGATTTCTGTGTCGGTCGGATCTTTATCTACATGAAGTATCTGATTTAAAACTTCAAAAACTTTTCTTACTCTCTCTCTTGTAGCATTGTCAAAAATTATAGTTTGTGAGTTTAGAGGATTAATTAAAAAAGGAAATTGTTGCGGCAGCAATGCCAATGTGTTTTCATCAAATAATGCTTTAAAATATTTAAGATCAGCAGTTTTGGGTGGAGGTGTAAAAACTTGATTAGGCATTGCAAAAAGCAAGTGTCCGTCAGTGAGCGTGATGTCTTGTAAATCCAGATTGTATGTAATAGAACCGCTGTCAATAAGCACTACAAAGTAAGAAGTGAGCCTTCGAGGCTGCAGAAGCTTTTGCTGAATATCAACAGAAGGATAAGGACTGTTGTTTGAGATAATCTTTATATTCAACTTGTCGTTCTGTAAGTTGTCGGGTTTTTCATTTATATCTTGCATGTTGTTTGGTCAAATTAGGGTGTCGCTTTACAATGACCACTACGTTTGTGTATGCGACGTTGCGGGCCTTTGAAAGGCTAAACTGTCCCACGAACTTAAGCGTTCTTTGAAAACTAAAATACAAAAACTGCACCCTTTAATATTCACATACATTTGCTGCATGCAGTTGGGTATTCGTCCACAATTAAAATTAATACCTCAATTTTTAGGTCCAAGTCCAAGTTCTTTTATCAAATATTGTTTAGTAATCTTAGATGTCCGGAGATGAATAAATGTCGGAACTGAGATGAATAGTCCAAATAGAACAGCCCCAATTAAAACTCGTGGGATTAAGAATTTCATGCCGTTGTCTTCTTGAATTATAATCCCTGTCGTTATTGCGTAACCGACAACGATAACGACTAATAAAAATATTGTCTGCCCAATTATGTTCATTTTAGATTTCAATTCAATTTCAAGTCCGCGGCTCATTGTCTCGGTCGTCCTTCTATAATTGGATAAAAAATACCTGTCGCGGCGGTACGTCCTTGTTCATGAACGAGACTACAACATCCAATACTGACCCTGGTTTATGAATGAAATTTCTCTCCCTTTTTTAACATCTCGAGAATTACCATCATCCTCTTATCTCTTGTTTCGGGTTTCTTGGCGGTCTGTAGCCGCCAAACAATGGAGAAGATATTAGCTTTGTTAAGTGTCTTGAAAAAAATTTCTGCCTTTTTATGGTTAGCCAATTCTTTTAGAAAGTCGGCAGGTACAACCATGTTGCTTGAAGAATCATACGCTTGTTCCCATCTTCCATCTGCTTTGGCTGCCTCTACTTGTTTAATGCCCGCTGCTTTCATTTTCCCCGATTTTTCAAGGCGTGCTATATGCTCCCGGTTTCTTTTAGACCAAATGCTTTTTGATCTTCGGGGTGTGAATTTCTGAAGCCATGATTCCGTATCGAATGGTTTTTTCTGTCCATCAATCCATCCATAGCACAACGACGCATCAAGTGCCTCCGAATATGTGATTGTTGTAACACTAGATCCCTTTTTGAAAAGCCTTATCCAAATGCCTGTCGAAACTGCATGATTTTTTGCCAGCCATGATGTCAAATCCTTTACAATGGCGAATGAGACAATTGGTGAGTCAGATTTTACTTTTCCGTTTTTGGTTTGAATTTTAGTTGCCATTTTCATTTTTGAAGTTGTACAATACAACATTTCAGGAATGCCCCTTTCAAGTAGCAGTCTGCTGCGTGCGGAGCGTTTAGGTAGCAGATAACAAACCGATAAACGTCTGTCATTTTTTTCCTATGCAAATATACCCATTGCGTTTATTTCATTTGTAAACACATGGTTCAACGGGAAACTTCAGGACTACACACTCGTGCAAAGACAAACAAAATCAACTCGAGCCTCATTCACCATTCTCATTAAAAATTCACAATCTCAACTCCTTATCTTCTTCACCTCCAACTGGTCTTCACAATTTTTCAACAGCTCATGAATGGTCTGAAACATTTTCGGGTGAATAAAGTCGTCTGCGAGTTCAGCTAGTGGTGCTAAGGCAAATTTCCTGTAAGGCAACTGTGGGTGGGGGATTGTCAGTGTTTCGGACTCTATGATGTCGGAACCGTATAGCAGGATGTCGATGTCGATAATTCGTTCGCCCCACTTTTCGTTTCTGAGGCGACCCATGGTAGATTCAATAGCGTGCAGTTGTTCGAGTAGATCTTTCGGTTTGAGAAAAGTCGCGATCTGTATTGCCTGATTGTAGAAAGCCGATTGGTCAGTCTTTCCCCAGGGCGCCGTCTCATATATATGAGACCGTTTCCGGATCGAGCCCGCCCGTGCTTCTATCGCCCACAGACCATCCGACAGGTTTTTTCGCCTGTCACCCATATTGGTTCCGAGAAGCAGAAAGACCGATTGGTTCATCATAGCGCTCTGCAAACATACCTTTTTATTCGAATGAGTATTGCTTACTTTTGAAACCTAAAGAACTGTGTCATGACTTTTTTTAAGAGTTTCTTCGCCTCCTGTCTTGGAGCACTTGTAGCATTTTTGGTGTTGATATTCGGAACGATCCTGTTGATCACCGCGGCCTCATCCGGGTCAAATGAAACCGTAATCAACGAAAGTTCGGTACTAAGCCTCGATCTGGATGTTCCGATCATAGAGACTGAAAAAGAGGACGCCTTTGCAGGCCTTCCTTTCTTTAGTCCGGGTGCGCAGAAGCCGTTTGGACTTGCGCAGCTAAGACAAACGATTGAACACGCGAAGACGGATGACAAGATCAAAGGCATCTACCTGAACGTATCTTACCCGCAGGCGGGTTACACCGTAATTGAAGAAGTGAGAGAAGCATTGATCGATTTCAGATCGGGTGGCAAATGGGTGGTCGCCTATAGCCAGGGATTTTCTGAATCGGCATATTACCTCGCTTCTGCTGCTGATCAAATTTATCTTCATCCCGAAGGCGATGTCGAATTCAACGGCATGGCGATCGACATTACTTTCTTCAAGCGTCTGTTTGATAAACTTGAGATCAAGCCCGAAGTATTTCGCGTAGGGGAATTCAAAAGTGCTGTTGAACCATTCTTGCTGGAGAAAATGAGTGAGCCCAACAGATTACAACTCACTGAATTGATTGAGTCTATCAATGATCAGGTGATTACCAAAGTTTCTGAAGCCCGTAAGATTCCCAAGGCGACAGTACAAGAGATCTCTGATAAGATGCTGGTAAGAAATCCTGAAGGCGCCATAGAACACAAGCTGGTAGACTCCTTAATGTACTACGATCAGGTGGAAGCGAACATCAAACATCGCGTGGGTATTTCAAAGAAAGAGAAGATCCCGTTTGTTAAGTATTCAAAGTACGTACACAGCTTCTCAACGTTTAAAGACGCGGACAGCGAAGTAGCGGTGCTGGTTGCTGAAGGAACTATCGTTCCGGGCAAGAACAGTGGCAATCAGTCGATCATTGCTTCTGAATCTTTTAACAAAGAATTGAAGAAGCTCAGAGACAATGAAAAAGTAAAAGCAATAGTAATTCGTATCAACTCCGGTGGTGGAAGTTCACTGGCATCGGATGAGATGTGGCGCGAGATCACATTGACGACAAAAGTAAAACCGGTTATCGCATCGATGTCGGATTATGCCGCATCGGGTGGATATTATATGGCAATGGGTTGTGATACGATTGTCGCGCAACCACATACGATCACAGGTTCTATCGGTGTATTCAGCGTGTTGTATGACGCAAGTGGATTCCTGGGTGACAAGCTGGGCATCACATCAGAAGAATTGAAGACGGGCGAGATCGGTGAATTGATTACCGTGTCACGTCCTTTGACAGATGCTGAGAAAGAAATCTGGCAGAACAGAACCAATGAAGTGTATGAGACCTTTACCTCTAAGGCTGCTGCAGGACGCAATATGACACAGGATAATATCAAGAAGGTTGCATCAGGCAGAGTATGGAGTGGCATACAAGCAAAAGAACGCGGACTCGTTGACGTGATCGGTAACTTCCAGGATGCTGTAAACATAGCAGCCGCAGCAGCAGGTGTAAAAGATTATAAGACGAAGTTCTATCCGAAATACACACCGAGTCCATTGGAGCAGTTCATAAACCAATATGAAGAAGGCCAGGAAGAAAGTGTAATGCGCGCACAGCTTGGCGAGCATTATTATCTGCTGAATCAACTCAGACAGGTGAAATCCTATCACGGAACACAGGCAAGAATCCCTTTTGAATTAAAGATCCATTAACAAGGATTAACCATGACATCATTACGTAATGACTGGACGCGCGATGAGATCGCCGCGATCTATAATAAACCTGTTCTCGATTTAATCTATCAGGCTGCGACTGTCCACCGTGAATTCCACGATGCGCAGGAAGTACAGGTCTGTACGCTGTTGTCTGTGAAGACTGGTGGATGTCCTGAAGATTGCGCGTACTGCCCACAGGCCGCACGTTATCACACGAACGTAAAAGTAGAACGCCTGATGGAAGTACGTGAAGTATTGGATCACGCCATCGAAGCCAAAGAAGCAGGCAGCACGAGATTTTGTATGGGTGCTGCGTGGAGAGAAGTGAGAGACAACCGTGACTTTGACAAAGTCATTGACATGGTGAAAGGTGTTAGCGCCATGGGCATGGAAGTGTGTTGTACGCTCGGTATGTTGACTCCTTCACAGGCGCAGAAGTTAAAGGATGCGGGATTGTACGCGTACAATCACAACCTCGATACGAGTGAAGAATTTTATGACGACATCATTACAACGCGCACCTACAGCGATCGTCTCGATACATTGGAGAGTGTGCGCAATGCAAAGATCTCTGTTTGTTCCGGCGGTATTATTGGAATGGGTGAACATGAGAATGACAGAGTAGGAATGTTGCATGTACTCGCTACGTTGCCTGAACATCCTGAGTCTGTACCCGTGAATGCATTGGTGCCTATAGAAGGAACACCGCTTGAAGATCAGCCAAAAGTTTCCGTGTGGGAGATGCTGAGAATGATTGCAACGGCACGCATCATCATGCCTAAAGCGATGGTGAGATTATCTGCGGGAAGAGTGCGTATGAACATCGAAGAACAGGCCCTTTGTTTCCTCGCCGGTGCCAACAGTATCTTCGCTGGTGACAAGCTTCTGACCACCCCGAATCCAGGGGGTATGAGAGATCAGGAATTGTTTCAGACGCTCGAGCTGAAGCCACGTCCGGCTCATAAAATTGTCTGAAAACTCCCGGTTAACAGTGATAACTTGATGTAATATTTTCTACAGATTTGGAATAAAATGTAGAGAAAAGTCACATTACTACCCCACCCTTACAGACCGAATGAGCGGTCGAAGCGACTTCACTGTCGACGAATCTTCTTTCGACTCATGAATTCAACCGGTTTATTGTCCTTATCTCAACTTTTAATCCATAAGTTACCGGTGTAACCAGGTCAGGTCTTCCTGAATCCATTATTTTTCCATCCGGATAAGGTTGTCAGCCTTATTTATCATTAAATCTGGCGCTAGTTGCGGAGATTTGTTTGTCTATAATAGTGGCCGGATTCTAAAACTTCTGTATGAGCATCAATCGGTTCCTCGAGGGCCGCGGCTTAACCAGCCCGACCGTTAGGAAACGCTCCGACAAGGCGCATCGCTGATCTGAAAGCAACCGTGATGACACCGTTACTTTTCTTCGAGCGCGATTCCGCCAGCGGGAGCTGAAGCCGATGGATCAATTGCAGTTGTTTTGCTTACTGCTGTTTTGCCTGAGTTGGATGATGCTGCAAACGTAAATGAAAGTGTTACTGCTGCCGCGCCTACAAGGAAAAGGATTATTTTAGTTTTCATGATTTACATTGTTTTGATTTGACAGAATGTACTTCGATTATTTGTCGTCTTGCATTCCACCACCACCGCCATTCATTACTGTAGAAGGCTTTACCTCTTCTTCGGTGCAAGATGAGATTGTTAAAGATGCTACCATGGCAATGATTGAGATGTAGATTAACTTTTTCATAGGTATAAGTGTTTAAGATTTAGTACTTGTTTTTCTAATTTTACAATCTGGATTTAAGATTCACCGAGAGCGTCTCGCATGAAAGTCATAATTATTATTATCTCAATTAGTTTTGTCAGATCTAGATTAACATGTGAGTTTTTGAAATGCTTCTGTTTTAGAACTAAATTGATAACTCAAAGTTGCGCTATAACTTTTAAGATTTCTCAGTAACAAAATTTAGTAAGTTACCTGTGTACCAATTCTTTTTTAAAGTTTTCAAATTACCTTTTATGATATTCACCTTTATCGCATGGGTGAATTGCTCGTTTGCTCAAGAAATACAAGTCCTTGATTCTTTGTTCAATGTCTTACACACTTCTAAAAACGAAGAGGCAATTATGAAAACCCAAGTTCAAATAGGCTGGGAGTATCTCGCAAACAAGGACAGCCTAGCAGAATTTTATGCATCGAAAGGACTGAAGTTAGCAACGCAACTTGGAGATTCGATTGTCATGATTCGCGCCGGACGTGTATTGGGGTCGGCGTTGCAACGACAAAATAAGGCACATCAAGCAATTGAGGTGTTGACCGCACTAGTGCCAGTTGCAAGGAGACACAACTCGAAAGATGAACTAAAAAAAATGCTTAACGTCCTTGCACTAGCACATACTTTCAGGGCAGAATACGATAAGGCATTGGAGTATAATTTCCAGTCGTTAGTGATGAGAGAGGCAGAAGGAAATAAGACTCAAATCAGTATTACCCTTAATAATATTGGATTGGTTTACTTTAAACTCCATAATTATAACGACGCATTGAAATACTTTCACCAGTGTCTAGTGTTACTTGAAGAATTAAATGATACAAACAGAATACCGACAATTCATGTAAATTTAGGACTGAGCTACCTTCACCTTTACAAATTCAAAGAGGCGAAATTCCAGGCAAGCCTTGCCTTAGAATTGTGTGGGAGTTACTGTTCCGATGAAGATATCATAATGAGTTGGTTTGGACTAGGTGAATCATCTTATTGGCTTCAGGAACTTGATACTGCAAAGAAGTATCTTTCTAAATCTCTCGAACTAGCTAGGAGAACGAACAATCCCAGGTGGAAGGCAGAAAATCTCGTATACCTCGGCCAAACGTCCATAGCACTTAAAGATCATTCAACGGCTATCAAGGAATTTAACGAGGCCGAACAAATCGCAACAGCCTTCGGATATAGCCAAATACTCATCGATGTCTATAAGCAATTTTCAGACTTCTACCGCGAAAGCAAGGACTATGAGCGCGCGTCATATTACCAAGGAAAATATATTACCAAGTCTGACAGTTTAATTGGGCGCGAACTTGCAAAAAGCATTGGGAAGATCGAATCAAACTATGATCAAAAAGAAAATATTGCTACGATCGCTTCAAAGGAAGTGGTGATACGACAACAAACCGACCTCAATATTGCCATCTTCGCGCTTGCAATGCTTGCCGGTTTGTTTGTCCTGGTTCTACAATTGGGCAATAGAAACATCAAAAGAGTCAACGCAAAACTTTCAGAAGCGAAAGAAATCATTCAACGGCAAAACGGTGAGCTTGAGTATAAGAACCGCGAACTTGACATAGAGGTTGATAAGAAGACGATAGATCTCGCGCGCGTAAATCAATCACTAAAACAAGTGAATGACGAGCTCGACAACTTCATTTATAAAACCTCTCATGATATAAGAGGACCACTAGCCAGTCTTAAAGGCATGTGCAACGTCGCCCTCATGGACGTTACAGATCCTATTGCATTAGACTATCTTCGAAAGCTGGATGCTACCGCAGAACGACTCAATTCAATATTGACGCGTCTGGTCATCATCAACCAGATCAACAATTCGAAACTCTCCCTTGACCGTATTGACTTTAAAGGAATTGTCAACGACGTTCTTTTGCTGGAGAAGAAAAAAGGATTACCTCCTGACCTGCGCATCACGACATTCATAGATCCAAAGGCGGAAATAGAATCCGATAAAGAACTTGTCAGAATTGTATTGGAGAACCTTATCGACAACGCGATCAAATTTTATAACGATTCGGAACGGGTTGATTCATTCATGAACATTCATATTACCAGCATGGAAAACGGCGGCGCTAAAGCCCGGGTCATCGATAACGGCATTGGTATCAGTGAAGCCAGTCCCGGTAAGCTGTTCCAGATGTTCTCGCGGGCGTCAGAACGCTCGGATACAGGGGGAATCGGACTCTACATCACAAAGACGGCCACTGAAAAGATTGGTGGGCGCGTGGGACTGCTCACAACACCAGAGGGCTTTACTGAGTTCTACGTCGTTTTTCCACCAACCCCTTATCCCACGGAGGCACTTCGCGAGCGGAGAGTGGGCTAATGCCTCTTTGATCCTGTTTTGGAGACGGCGATTTGAATTATTCCGTTGGCCATGGAATTTTTTTCCCTCCATTAGTATTATCATCTTTACGATGGCCGGATCCGGCCTTGTTTATGAAACAGTTCAAACGACACATTATCACTGCGGCCCTGCCATACGCCAATGGGCCAAAGCATATTGGCCACCTGGCAGGCGCTTACATTCCTTCCGATGTTTATGTTCGTTACCTGAGGTCGATGGAGAAGGATGTCCTGTTCGTGTGTGGCAGCGATGAGCACGGTACTGCAATTCCAAATCAGGCGCTTAAAGAACACACTACCCCTCGCGAGATCATCGATAAGTATCACGTACAGATGCGTGATTGTTTTAAGGCTCTGGGTATTTCGTTCGACATCTATCATAGAACAAGCGAACCTATTCATCACAAGACCTCTCAGGAGATCTTCCTCAATCTTTATAATAAGGGATTATTAAGCGAGGAGGTTTCCGAGCAATACTATGACGACGAAGCCAGAGTTTTTCTGGCCGACAGGTACATTGTTGGAACTTGCCCGGTGTGTGCAAATCCTCATGCGTACGGAGACCAATGCGAGAAATGCGGCTCTTCCTTAAGTCCGAGAGAACTTATCAATCCGCATTCTACACTTACCGGACATGCGCCAGTGCTGAGAGAGACAAAGCATTGGTATCTGCCCCTGCAGAACTATGAGCCGTGGTTACAGGAGTGGATCCTTAAGGAGCACAAAGACGACTGGAAGATCAACGTTTATGGCCAGTGTAAATCATGGATCGATGCTGGTCTTCAGCCACGCGCTATGACGCGCGACCTGGATTGGGGAATCAAGGTGCCATTGCCAGACGCTGAAGGGAAAGTACTATACGTCTGGTTCGACGCACCCATTGGATACATCTCAGCGACCCGGGCTTTCTTTGACGAAGTGAGTTCTGGTAAAATCAACTTTGCCCAGCCGCAGCGCGATTTCGGAAAAGTGGAACCCGATGATTGGAAGAAGTACTGGCAGGATGATGAGTCAAGACTGATTCACTTCGTTGGAAAAGATAATATAGTTTTTCACTGCATCATTTTCCCCATCATGCTTCATGCGCATGGCGACTACGTTGTACCGGACAACGTTCCGGCCAATGAGTTTATGAATCTGGAGGGAGACAAGATGTCAACCAGTCGTGGCTGGTCGATCGAAATGCACGAGTACCTCGAAGACTTTCCCGGCAAACCGGATGTGCTGAGATATTGTCTTCTTGCGAATCTCCCGGAAACAAAAGACAGCGAGTTCACCTGGAAGGATTTTCAATCTAGAAACAACAATGAACTCGTCGCAATCCTCGGTAATTTTATAAACCGCGCATTGGTATTAACTGAAAAATACTTTGACAATAAAGTTCCGGCACGCGGCGAACTTCAACCGGTTGATATAACCGCGCTAGAGACGTTGAAAGCAATTCCCGAGAAAATTGCTGGATCGCTCGAACAGTTCAGATTTCGTGAGGCAACGGCAGGATTGATGGATCTTGCCAGAACAGGCAACAAGTATCTTGCAGAAACTGAACCGTGGAAAGTATTTAAGACTGACCAGACCAGGGTCGGCACGATTCTGAATATCGCATTACAAATCGTAGCCAATCTTGGCATCGTGGCAGAGCCATTTTTGCCTTACTCGGCGGAGAAGATCAATGCGATGATTAACGTAGACACAAAAAAATGGAAGGATGCGGGTTCAGACAATTTGATGGTTACCGGTCATGCACTACAGAAGGCTTCGTTGTTATTTGAAAAAGTAGAGGACGAAGTAATTGAGCGCCAACTCATAAAACTACGCGACAAGACTCAGAAGACTGAACCTGCAAAGAAAGTGGTGGCGCCACAGAAGGAATTGGTTTCAATCGACGATTTCGCAAAGCTGGATATTCGTATTGGCAACATTGTGAAGGCTGAGAAGGTGGAAAGGTCAAACAAACTGCTGAAACTCACGGTCGACTCCGGACTGGATGTACGAACTATTGTCAGCGGCATTGCGCATCATTATTCTCCGGAAGAAATGTTGGGCAAGCAGGTCACGTTTATTGCTAACCTGGCACCCAGGAAAATGATGGGAATTGAATCGCAAGGTATGATCCTAACGGCCGAAGATAGCGGGAAATTGAAGCTATTGCAACCAAATGATGTTGTCGAACCAGGATCAGTCATTAGCTAAGTATTGAATCCAGAGCAACTTTTGCACGAATAACACACAAAGAAAAGTTACAGCCCTGCATTGTATTCATCTAACATGATGTCATAATTTCCATTTTCAGTTTTCCTCCTTTCTTGCAGAAGAGGACTGACTTGAAGGCCGAGATCAAAGATTGCCATTTAGATTTTCCAATTAAAACGCTCTGTGATTTTATCAGGAAATCCTGAAGCCATACATCGAACAGATTCCGCCGCCATCAGTTAAATTTGTTCACTACATATCTAAATATGCATATGGAAAAGCTCAACATACTGGTTGTCGACGATGAGGCATTGATTCGAGAAGGTCTAAAAGCACTTCTAGAGAAAGAGCCATTTATTCACACAATTTTTTTAGCCGCTAACAGAATGGAATTTGAAAAGCACATTGCTAACAATATTGGCATAGTTCTAATGGATTTCAGATTGTTGAATACAAATGGAATTGAGTTGCTTGAATTACTAAAGAAGCATGAGAATCCACCAAGAATCATTGTACTAACTGGGTTGGAGGGATCAGAACTAATCATGAACCTGCTCCAAGCTGGTGTTCATGGCATTGTATACAAGCTTGACGGCTACCAAGAATTAATTAAGACAATTCATAAAATTCAGGAAGTGGGAAGTTATTTTTCAGAAAAGATTTTAAATGTAATCAAGGCAAATGCGCACAAATGGGATACTGTTCCTCCCGTAGTGTTAAGTTTCAGTGAAAGGGAATTGCTAAAGGCGATAGCCAGCGGTCTCACAACGAAGGAAATAGCACCGTTTCTTAAGATGAGTGAGGCTACTACGGAGACCTATCGAATACGGCTTATAAGAAAAGTAGGAGTACATAACACGGCCGGACTATTAGCATATTCATATCGCAATGGGTTATTGTAAATCCATAAATACAGTAAGAAATTAGACAATAGGGAGTTCAATTTTTGCCAGTAATCCTCGACGTCCATTGACATATGTAATTGATGCCCCAAGTACCCTACTTCTCATTTTGAGCGTGTTATATTTGGTTCTAAGCTTGTCCAGAAAGCGGGGAATTTGATTAAGCCCGGTGCCATCATCCTCCACTTCGACCGTAACTTTATTTGGTTCCCAGTTGAGCCGTACCCAAATGTGCCAGGCGGATGAGTGTTTAAACGCATTATGGATTAGCTCCTGAATGATTCGGTAAAGGTGAACTTGACTCACGGAGGAAAGCTTTTTCTCAACTCCGAAGTTCTCGAAATGAATATTTCCAGGTTTCACATTTTCCATATTCTGGCAGAGAAGTTCAAGCGTGGCGTTGAAAGAATCATTCTCCATTTTAACCGGCATCAGGCGCCTTGATATTCTTCTAACTGCCTGGGATACGTTTTCAAAATCTGTTCTCATTTTTATAAATATGTCCTCGATATCGTTCGAAAATGGAACAGAACCTTCAAGCCGATCCATATACAATCGGAATATGGAGAGCTTTTGAATCAAGTCATCATGAATTTCAGCACCCATTTCATTCATGATTTGGTCACATGCTTCAGTCGCTTGCAGAGAAACTTGGGCGTCAAATTTCTTTCGGGATGTGAGGATTAACGGCATTGAGTTGTTTGATTTAAACATTAAATTAATAGAAAACTTAACTATTAAAAATCCGGTTATCCTATCGTTATGAAAATTTGGAATATCCCATCAGTAGCCAATACTCTGCTTTCAATGACACTTAGCATGTCTATATCTTCGGCTTTCGATAACTCGAGCAACAATAATGTTGAACAGATTGAGGCTAACTCTACCCTATTAAATATCCACTGCGACGCACTCTACGATCTTGCCTATCATGTCGTTGACAGTAATCTAACGGCCGCCGTTACTTATGGCCGAAAGAGCCTCGAAATCGCTTTAAAGTTGGGCGACACGACAAGGATGTTGAAAGCCGCGAGAATTACTTCTTATGCTTACCGGCAAACTGGTTTAATAGACTCAGCTTTTCGGTTGCTTATCAAATATATTCCAATTGCGAGGCGCAATAAAAATCATGAACAACTAAGGTACATGCTTAACAGCCTCGGACTTACATACTTAGATATGTCGGTCTATGATCAGGCTATGAAATTTTGTATTGAAAATTTACAAGTAAGTGAAGATTACGGGAGTCAAACTGAAATAGCCCAATCTCTCAATAATTTAGGCGTCGTTTATTTTAAGCTTGAAGACTACGATGCCGCAACAGTCTATTTTTCAAAATCGTTGGTGATTTATAACCAACTCCAGAACAAACTACAGCTTAGTAACACTGGCTTTAATTTAAGCCTTTGCTACGCTTACCAGAAACAATTTAAAAAAGCGTCGATCGAGTTGGAAAGAGCATATTCAGCTTGCTCCGGCACATGTCCAACCAGAGTACTTGTTAACGCTAAGTTTTCGGAGGCACTGATCAATTTTGGCAACCAAGATTTGTTAAATGCTGAGAAATATTTTTTGCAATCCTATAAACTCGCAAGCGAACTAAACTACGAGAGGCTACGAATCGATAATATTTCATATCTCAACAAGATATACCTTTTGATGAATAATCAGGGTCAACTTCGGAAGTTTGCGTCAATCTCTGAAGAACTAATACAGGATCATTTTACATATAGCGAAGGCGTAGCTGAACTATGTTCCGGGTTGATTAATGTTTATGAACGAAATGGGAATTTCTTGAAAGCTAATGAATATAAAAACAAATACATCGCCCTTAAGGATAGCTTGTTCAATCGTGAACTTACAAAAAATCTTATGAGAATTGAGGCAAAATACACAGCCCAAAAAAATAAGGACAAAATTGAAAGTCAAAATAAAATTCTAGTTCTAAATAATAAGTTAATTAATCGTCAATATTTTTTGAATGTTACACTGGGTGTCGTAATCTTTTTATTTGCGTTAGTTGTAGTAGTATTGATCTGGAACATTAGAATTAAGAAATTTACCAATCGGCTACTGGAACTTAAGGTAAAACAAAGAACCATAGAACTTGAGGAAAACCAAAATTCTCTTCAGAGAAATATTGATGAACAAGATATTAGGATGGTGAAAATTTCAGACGATGTAAAAAAAGCCTTAGCAACAATTAAAGGCCTGTGTATACTGGTTGAGAATGATCCAGACGAACCGATGACTTCCGAGTATATTAAAAAAATAAATAGCACTTCGAATCAACTATTGATAATTATAAGTCGCTTTTCAGGCGGTTAGTTTTAAAATCAAAGTAGCTAGTCTACTGCAAAACACTAAAATGGTAGACACCACTCACGATCTCATAAACCGCATACCCTCCTTCTAATGCTTTGAATTTGATACCCTCACCCAACTTTGCGCGTTTATTGCTTTCCATTACCGCCTTCTCACTTATTGCAGGTACATAAACCGTAGCAGTGGCACCAACAGGAACTGTGATGTCCATCGACAACGCCTTATCCTTTTGCTCCCAATGAATACCCGCTTCGCCAAAAATGGTTTCTCTGGTATACGTAACGAATTGTAGTTCAGGAACTGGTTGTGGCTTAAAGACGATGTGTTTGTACCCAGGCAAACGCTCATCATACTTCATCCCGGCAAGGTTCCGGTAGAACCATACAAGACCTCCGCCAAACATCGGATGATTGTGAGAGCCGTCTTCGTTCCATTCCTCACGCGTTGTGGTAGACCCTATTTCAACC
>JBDSKX010000112.1:0-4811 GCA_039916665.1 Chryseolinea sp.
ATATTAATCAGATCTCCTTCTTTCAGAATAGTTGTATTGGAAGGAATACCATGACAAAACTCGTGATTCAAACTGATGCACGTATATCCCGGAAAGCCGTAAGTCAGATAAGGTGCTGATTTAGCGCTTGCTTCAGATAGAATGTGCCCACCAAAAAGATCCAGTTCTTTTGTACTCATTCCTGGTTTTGCATGCACCCTCATTTCCTTCAACGTTACAGCCACAACGTCGCTGACCTTTTTCATTCCTATTAGTTCCGATTCTTTTGTTATCGACATAACAGCATTATTTTTCGACACAAAGATACTAAGATCAATCTATATCTCATTGTTTGAAGATTGGATGATGCGTTGACGCAAGGTTGGCTCACTTATTGAATGCAAAAAAGAGTGGGGCTTTTATATTTGAAAACCGCGAACAAGTTTAGGACGCTGCAATGCTTTCCTTCACTTAAACAGATACACTCATCTACAAATCATTTTTTGAAACTGTGTATTAAAATTTCGTTGTTATTTGTCACTCAAATTTCCGCATTTCAGTTGGAACCGCGGATTAGGAACAGCTCCATCCTCTGGAGAGACGCACACAATTGACAGGTAGAGAGTGGTATTCTGTCATACGGCGCATTTTGATTGATAGGGAGTTCTTGTTGTGATACACAATCAGTGAGCCAATTCATACACTTTGTACATTTCCCGATCCCTGATTTTTGCTAAATCAGGGATATCCTGATGTATGCAAATCACCTTATTGCCTTCTTTGTAAAAGAATTGAACTATTACCCGAATAGTATGGAAAATCAATTGAGAGCCTTTTTGTCAATTTTCCGCGAAAGTTGAAAGCATCAAAATCAAGCTTGTCGAATTGAACCATTGAATGACACACTGTATTATTAAGGCCACGACTGCTAACCTTGACTTTGCGTATATGTATTGGTATAAGGTATGGTCAATTCAAAAATTAATGCGGAAGTGTCTCTTGTTAAATCTGACGGCCTAATGGTTCTTCCCATTTTGATTTTTGGCAAGAATAAGGCTTTAAAGTTTGTGGATTCTGAATGGTGAGGATGGACTTTCTCAGGACCGTGTAAGCGCTATATTCAAAGAGCACAAATGTTTCATGTGGTTTGTCATCGATGACGGGCCTAATAAATATCAGTTCTCAACCTATAAACATAATTAGAAGAATATAGCCAGCATCAGCTTCAGCACCAAAATGTGATCGCGTGATCAACGATATGCAAATGCCCGATATGGGCGGAGTTCAATTGTCAAAACTGATCAAAGCCCGTCATGCTTCTCTTCCCGTAATTCTGCTGAGTTCAATAGGCGATGAAAGCAAAAAGAAACATCCCGGGTTGTTCGCAGCCGTCTTGAACAAGCCGGTGAAGCAACAGCAATTCAGCCTTGTTCTTCATGCTGTGTTACGTGGAGAAGGAGAAAGCACAGTAGAAGCACAAAAATCAAAACAGGTATTGTCCGAAGATTTTGCTGCCAAGCATCCCCTAAGAATTTTGGTGGCTGAAGATAATCCTGTAAATCAGAAACTAACGCTACGGGTGCTGAATAAATTAGGATACGAACAAATTGTAGTAGCTCAAAATGGATTGGAGGTAGTTGAAAAATTTAATGAACAATTCTACGATGTAATCTTAATGGACGTGCAGATGCCGAAGATGGATGGCCTTGAAGCTACCCGGATGATCCGTTTAAAACAATATCATCAGCCTGTCATTATTTCTATGACGGCCAATGCCATGCAAGGCGATCGGGAAGAATGTATGAAAGCGGGTATGGATGACTACATCAGCAAACCCGTTAAGCTAGAAGCTTTGGTCAGTGTTCTTGAAAAATGGGCAATTCACGTAAAAGGTAAAGCGATAGAGTCATAACAATTGTTTTGTATGAAAATGAACTTAAACTTTGCCTTTGGTCTTGCTTTATTACTAATCATTTCGATTACAGGTACTTCTCAAATCCAGAATCTGGAGTTCGATCAGTTGTCAGTAGAGCAGGGGCTTTCTCAGGGAAACGTTTGGGATATTTATCAGGACCATTTAGGTTTTATCTGGATAGCTACAGAAGACGGTCTCAATGTTTATGACGGATATTCTTTTACCATCTTCAGAAATAATCCCGCTGATTCTTTCAGCATCAGCAATGGCAATATTCGCTGCATAGCAGAAGGTTCAAATGGTGATTTGTGGGTCGCTACCCGTGGCGGACTAAATCTCTATCACCGCGACAGTGGCCGCTTTGAGCGTTTCATGAGCAACGGAGAATCGAAAGGTGCTATCAGCAGTAATCTTGTAGAGTTTTTATATTTTGATTCCGAAGGACATTTATGGGCGGCAACCGAAAATGGTCTTAACCTTTATAATGCTGAAAAAAAATCATTTAAACATTTCTTTCATGAAGCTGACAACCCGAAATCGCTTGTCCACAGTTCAGTAAGAACAATACTTGAAGATGATCAAAACAGGATGTGGATAGGAACTGTAAAAGGCCTGAGCTTACTGAACAATGACCGGGCTACGTTTACGAATTTTTCTCACGATCTGAATGTTCCTGCCAGCCTGAGTGCTGACAGGATCACGTCACTATACGAAGATAAGGATCAGGTATTGTGGGTCGGCACATTTAATAGTGGCCTTTATAAGAAGCTGCCCGGGCGGAATAAGTTTACCAGCTATACACATGACCCGCATGATCAAAAAAGTCTCTCAAGCAACAGTATATACGGGATAACGCAAGATAAGGCAGGAGTTTTATGGATTGCTTCCGAAATGGGGATAAATAAGGTGGAAAAAAAGGAAGGAACCTTTTCCGTTTATTCGCATAACGAGGATAACCCAAATAGTCTACGCGCTAATTCAGCAACTAAAATATTGTTTGATGTAAATGACCGCATGTGGATAGGAACCAGATTTGGAGGCGTTAACATTTATGACAAAAACAAATATGGTTTTGTTCATTATCAACATAAAAGTTATGATAAGAACAGCTTGGGCCATAATACAATTTCCTCGTTTAAAGAAGATAAGAACGGCAATTTTTGGGTGGCTACGGATGGCGGAGGTCTGAATTATTTCGACCGGAAATCAAGTAAGTTCACATCATACCTCAATACATTCACAAATAATAAAATCCTGGCTCTTGAAAAAGACGGGAAGGGAGGATTATGGGTTGGGATGTGGGATGGCGGGTTGACTCATTTTGATCCGGCAACCAAAGAGGTAAAACATTACAGGCATGATCCTAAAAACACGAAGAGTTTAAGCGATAATAATGTATTCTATATTCTTAAAGATAGCAAGGGAACTATCTGGGTGGCCACTTGGGGAAGCGGACTCAACCGATATAATACCGAAACGGACGACTTTACCCGTTTCTCGCATAACCCCGATGATCCGAATTCCATAGGCGGCGCTAGTGTTGATTATCTTTTTGAAGATTCAAATGGAAAAATATGGATCGGTACGGAACTTAGCGGCATAGATATGTTTGATCCTAAAGCCAACACATTTGTTCATTACAAAGCAAGCGCAAAAACAGGAAGCTTGACCAACAGTTTTATTTTAACAATATTTGAAGACTCAAAAAAGCGTATCTGGGTTGGTACCTATGGTGGCGGATTGAATCTTTTTGAGCCTAAGACTAAAACGTTCAAAGCCTTTCGCATGCAAGATGGGTTGCCGAATGATGCGATCATGAGCATGCAGGAAGATGCCAATCATCAATTATGGATCAGCACAGGCAAAGGCCTTTCGCGTTTTGACCCGGAAAATATTTCCTTTAAGAACTTCGTGAAAAGCGACGGCTTGCAAGGCAATCAATTTACAAGGTGGGCTTCCGCACGGCTATCTACTGGCGAATTGTTATTTGGTGGAACGAATGGCTTTACATTGTTTCATCCGGATAATATTAAGGAAAATACGTATAAGCCTCCTGTATATATAACGGACTTCCGAATTTATAATAAATCCGTCAGTGTTGGAGAAAAGGAGATCCTAAAAAAAAATATCATCCTCACCAAGGAGATACATTTAAATTATCTTGAAAACATATTTACGTTAGAATTTTCGGCTTTAAATTATCTTCAGTCGGAAAAGAATCAATATCGCTACAAGATGGATGGTTTCCAGGAGGAATGGATTGATGCCGGTACTGAAAGGAAAGCATCTTATACAAACCTCGACCCTGGCGAGTATACCTTTCGCGTGATGGCCGCCAACAATGATGGGCTTTGGAATGAAAAAGAAGCTTCTTTACGCATTATCATACAGCCACCTTACTGGGGCACCTGGTGGTTTAAGACTCTGGGTATTTTTCTAATCATAGGATTAGGTATTGTTTTTGTCTGGAACCGGATCGATTCAATTAAAAGGCAGAAACTTGAACTTGAAGAACAGGTACGGTTGCAAACTGCCGAAGTAATAGACCAAAAAGAAACCCTCGAAGTGCAGGCAGAAAGCATGCAAATGCTGAACGACAGGCTGCTCGAACAAACGGATTTTTTGCAGACACTAAACAATGAGCTCCAACAGCAAAAGGAGGAAATTATAATCAAGCGTGAAGAAGCAGAGAAAGCACGCATAGAGGCAGAGAAAGCCAACCAGGCAAAAAGTACTTTCCTGGCTACGATGAGTCATGAAATACGGACGCCAATGAATGGCGTGTTAGGCATGGCATCGTTGCTGGCGGAGACATCACTCACCACCGAGCAGAAGGAATATACCGACACTATACGAGGTAGCGGAGAAGCGTTGCTTACAGTGATCAATGACATTCTTGACTTTTCAAAAATAGAAT
>JBDSKX010000113.1:0-8424 GCA_039916665.1 Chryseolinea sp.
GATGTATCCATCATGATCAGTTTGACCAAGGTATTACCCGACGAAATTTTATCCAAAAAGCACCGCATCTGGTTTTGATATGACACTTGGCTTCTACGTCCCTTCAAATGCAAAGATCAGGAAGTCAGAATCACGAACGTTCACCACAATAATTTTCAGTCAAAGGAATTGATTGCCTGGGGCCTCGATTGATCATACTGGATTGGTTACGATCATGAATCACCATCTGGCAGGTCACTCACTAGTCGATCACCCTATCAGACGATTGATCACCACAAATAACCATTCTGATAAGAATGCAAATTCGTTGATGGTATTCAAGATTGGGGTCTCGTTTATTCAAAGACATCTTGGGGGTTCAACTAAAAAATAGGATATTATTTTATGTAACCTCCTCCAGATCAACCTATAAAACTAAATTATTTAGTAATATAAAACTAATTACATTAGTTTTATTACTTTGCCAGAAGTTCAAACCAATATATGACGCCTTTGAGCCGAACTGAAATTATCACAGGTCTCCAATCGGACATACTCCGTTTGCAAGGGTTTAATCCTTCTAATAGTGTTCATGTTGAATTAGGACTTGGTCCCATCAAGGATGCCTTCCCAAATCGTTGCTTTCCATTGGGGGCTATTCACGAATTTTTATCGGAGAAAACTGAAGATGCAGCGTCGACAAACGGTTTCATCGCTGGATTGTTATCATCATTAATGGGAGCTACCGGAACATCTTTGTGGATCAGTTCCTCAAGAACAGTTTTTCCTCCGGCGCTTAGGAATTTCGGCTTACAGCCCGATCGTTTCATTTTTATAGACCTTAAAAAAGAAAAAGATGTGGTGTGGGCAATGGATGAAGCATTAAAATGTAGCGCTCTTACGGCCGTAGTAGGGGAGATGCGTGAAATTAATTTTACCACGTCACGCCGATTACAACTCGCAGTTGAGAAAAGTCAGGTCACCGGTTTCATCCTTCGAAATAATTATAGAAACATGAACACAACAGCGTCTGTTTCCCGTTGGAGAATTACTCCAATGCCAAGCGAATCATTTGAAGATCTTCCGGGAATCGGATTTCCAAAATGGCGCGTTGAACTTATGAGAATACGAAATGGAAAAACTGGTATATGGGAATTTCGGTGGATGAATGGGAAGTTTCTTATAACACAAAGTCATACGCCCGGAGTTAGTCACGCTAGTCGCGCGGTACACCATCAACTGAAAGCCGGATGAGATGGGAAAGCGCTTCTTATCAATATGGTTCCGTCACCTAACAACGGATTGGTTCGCGCTCAGAAAGCCGAATCTGAAAAGCCTGCCCTTTGTCTTGAGGACTTCTGTTCATGGTAGGATGGTTATCACTGCTGCCAATGCAATTGCAGAATCCAACGGCATTAACTGCGGAATGGTGCTTGCCGATGCCAGAGCCATCCTTCCAGAACTCGAAGTACAAGATGATAAACCAGACCTTATCGAAAAGCTCCTAAGGCGCATTGCTGAGTGGTGTATTCGCTTTACACCTATTGTGGCCATAAATCCACCGGATGGGATTGTCATTGATGCCACTGGTTGTTCGCATTTATGGGGTGGTGACGAATTGTATGTTGAAGACATTGTCAATAAATTAAACAAAAAGGGGTACGATGTTCGAGCAGCGATGGCGGATACCCTGGGCGTTGCATGGGCTGTAGCAAGGTTTGGAAAAAAACCGTTTATTATTCCCGTGGGTTTGCACATCGAAGCATTACTTCCATTACCTCCAAATGCACTGCGCCTCGAAGAAGACACTATCCTCCGGTTGCACAAGCTGGGACTTCATCAAATTCGACAATTTATTAAGATGCCGAGATCATCTTTGAAGAGACGATTCGGTCAACATTTTATAACCCGCTTGGATATGGCACTGGGACAGGAAGTGGAAGTGATAGATTCAGTTCATCCAGTTGAACCCTACCAGGAAAGACTTCCATGCATGGAACCTATTGTTACGGCAAATGGAATTGAGTTTGCCCTTCGGCAATTACTCGAGAATTTGTGCCTTCGCCTCAGGCAAGATCAAAAGGGACTTCGTACTGTTGGCTTCAAAGGATATCGCGTCGATGGAAAAATTGAGCAGATTGAAATCGGAACTCATCGACCGTCACACCATGTAAGCCATCTTTTCAAATTATTTGAATTGAAGCTGGCAACGATAGAACCCGCCTTAGGTATTGAGTTGTTTGTTCTGGATGCACTGAAAGTTGAAGATCATTTCGCGCACCAAGAAAAGATGTGGGAAGAGAGCGGGGGATTGGAAGACATTCGACTATCTGAATTGATCGATCATCTCTCAGTAAAGATTGGCGCAAATTCGATTCATCGATATTTACCAGACGAGCATTACTGGCCCGAACGATCAATTAAACTTGCACAAACAATTCATGAAAAATTAACTGCTGTCTGGAGAGAAGATAAACCTCGCCCGATGCAGCTTTTACCAACTCCTGAAACCATTGATGTTTCAGCACCCATACCGGATTATCCACCTATGCTGTTCCGACACAAAGGCAATCTGCATACAGTCATCAAGGCCGACGGTCCTGAACGTATTGAACAAGAGTGGTGGCTTCAACAAGGTCAGCATCGCGATTATTACCGTGTTGAGGATGAAGATGGTCGTAGATATTGGATCTTCAGGCTAGGTCATTATGATGATAAGAAGTACCAATGGTTTCTTCATGGCTTTTTTGCTTAATGTATAACGCATGCGCTACACTGAACTACAAGTCACTTCGAATTTTAGTTTTCTCCGAGGGGCTTCGCATCCTGAAGAGATGGTAGAACAAGCAGCAACGTATGGCTATACCTCCATTGCCATCACAGACAGAAATAGTTTCGCGGGAATTGTAAGGGCACACGTTGCTGCGAAAAAATATGATATAAGAATTATTCCTGCTTGCCGTCTTGATCTTTTGGATGGAGCAAGTCTTTTAGCATTTCCTACAAACATCCATGCCTATGCGCAAATATCTGCGCTGCTCACACTTGGAAACCTGCGTACTGAAAAAGGACAGTGCGAACTTTATAAAGCCGACGTTTTTAAACATGCGAAAGGGTCAAAATTTGTCGTATTAGCGCCAGACTCGCTCAATGAAGTTTATGATTTTGATCTATCATTTAAAAAAGTCTTAAGCGAATATCGGCAAGGCTTCGGAGAGCATCTTTTTATTGCGGCAACTCGAGCTTATTGTGGCGAAGATTCAAAAGTATTGCATCGCATATTTCAATTGGCAACCAAACATCAAATTCCAATGGTAGCTACCAATGATGTTCACTATCATCATCCATTGAGAAGAGAATTACAGGATGTGGTCACTTGCGTCCGTGAAAAATGTTCCATCTATAATGCCGGCTTCAGATTGCATCCTAACGCTGAACGATACTTGAAGCCAATCGACGAAATGCTTCGCCTGTTTTTACATTATCCCAATGCGATTGAACAGACCCAAGTAATTGAAGATGCGTGCAAGTTTTCTCTTGATGAATTAAAGTATACCTATCCCAAAGAGGTTACCAACGACGGACGAACCCCACAAGAAGAACTCACATACCTGGCATGGAAAGGGGCACATCAAATATTTGGTCGTCAGATTCCGGACAAGATCACTGACGCCATAAAGTATGAGCTTGCTTTCATGAAGCAGATGAATTACGCTGAGTATTTCCTTACCGTGTATGATATCGTTAGGGAGGCAAGATCACGTGGAATACTTTGTCAGGGACGTGGTTCTGCAGCTAACTCTACCGTATGCTATTGCCTGGGTATCACTTCTGTTGATCCATCAAAATTTGACTTGCTGTTTGAAAGATTTATTTCGTCTGCTCGCAATGAGCCACCCGATATCGATGTTGACTTTGAACACGAGCGACGTGAAGAAATCATGCAATATATTTTCCAGAAATATGGCCGTGAAAGGGCTGCTATTGTTGCAACCGTTACGCAACAGCATCATAGGGGAGCAATTCGCGACGTTGGAAAAGCCATGGGACTTTCAGTTGATACTATAAACCGTTTGTCCGGACTAATCTGGGACTTCTCAGAAGATGGCTTTGATAGAAAACGCATTTCAGACCAGGGCTTAAATCCCGATGATACCAATATTCAAAAAGTATTAGAGCTTACAAGCCAGTTCATAGGATTCCCGAGACAACTTGGTCAGCACACTGGAGGATTTGTCATCACCGAAGGTAAATTATCAGATCTATGTCCTATTCTTAATGCACGAATGGAAAATAGAACGTGCATAGAATGGAATAAAGATGACATAGACGCCTTGGGCTTTCTGAAGATTGACGTCCTCGCCCTTGGGATGCTAACATGCATTCGTAAAGCGTTTGATCTTGCTAAACAATATTATGAGATCAATCTTACGCTTGCCAATATTCCGCAGGATGATGATAAAGTATACGAGATGGTCAGTCATGCCGACACAATCGGAGTTTTTCAAATTGAGAGTCGGGCACAGCAATCTATGTTGCCACGGCTGCGACCAAAGTGCTTCTACGATCTGGTCATAGAAGTAGCAATCGTACGTCCTGGACCCATTCAAGGAGATATGGTGCATCCTTATCTGCGAAGAAGAAATAAAGAAGAAGACGTCATTTATCCTTCGAAAGAATTGGAAGAGATTCTTTCCCGAACACTAGGAGTACCGCTGTTTCAGGAACAAGCCATGAAAATCGCCATTGTCGCTGCAAAGTTCAGTCCGGCTGAAGCTGATGAATTGCGCAGAAGTATGGCAACATTCAAGGCAAAAGGTATGGTGTCCAATTTAGAAAAAAAATTGATAGATGGAATGACCAACAACGGCTATACTGAGGAATATGCCCGCCGTGTGTTCAAACAACTGGAGGGATTTGGAAGCTATGGGTTTCCTGAGAGTCATGCTGTAAGTTTCGCCCTATTGGTTTATGTTTCATCCTGGATCAAGTGTTATTATCCGGATGTGTTTGCCTGTGCGCTGCTAAACAGCATGCCTATGGGATTTTATCAACCAGCGCAAATAATCATTGATGCGCAAAAACATGGTGTCGAGGTGCGGCCCGTGGATGTCAATCATTCAGCCTGGGATAATAAACTGGAGGAAAAGTCAAATCAGTATTGTGCAATTCGGTTAGGTTTTCGCCAGGTGAAAGGGTTGCGGGAAGACGATATAAGAATATTAATCGATCGGAGAGATCACATATATGCCTCTATTTTCGAACTTCGTAAAATGGGTGTCAGTGAATCTGCGCTTGAAAAACTAGCTGATGCTGATGCATTCAGATCCATAGGCCACGACAGGCGAAACGCTTTATGGGAAGTATCAACAAAGGATCGGCCTTCCATTCTTTTCTCAGGGCAGGAGAATCAGGTAACAGAGGAAAAAATATCGCTCCCCGAAATGCCCTTGTCGGAGCACGTGGTACATGACTATGCCTCGACGTCACTCTCATTGAAAGGACATCCTGTAGGCTTCGTAAGGACTGAACTTGATGCGCTTCGAGTATTGACAACGGCTTCGCTTGAAAAAGCAAAAGATAAAGATCTCGTGAAAGTAGCGGGATTGATTCTTGTGCGGCAAAGGCCGGGAACGGCGAGCGGCATTTGTTTTATCACCATTGAAGATGAAACGGGTACTGCGAATCTGGTTGTCTTCCAGAAACTGTTTGATGAATATCGTAAAGAGATCATTCAATCAAAATTGATCATGGTTGAAGGACAACTGCAAAAGGAAGGGGAGGTGATTCACGTTATTGTAAAGCGATGTCATAATCTTTCTAAGTTATTGCGCAGGCTCATTCCTTTTAAAGAAGCAGATTTGTCCTTAGGTTCAATACTTTCACGCGCTGACGAAATTACCGCCCCAGTTGAAGATCCCAGAGACAAAATGAATGAACACAATGAGCTGGTCCAGGGCAATATTTTTCCAGGTGGTCGAAACTTTAGATAGTTGAAATATTTTGCGTGTGGACGCGGCATCTCGTTCATTTCACCATCAGGATAGTAACAGGCATTCTTATGTCAACTTATCTACGTCTCTTCATATCTGTAATTTCGGTTCGTGTTAGTCGTAGCAGAGTCTAGCGTCTCGGGAACCTTTGCGTTTTTTATGTCTTAACCTCATGCTTTAAACTATAGTGCCTAACCGTTGTGCCATCCAGATTCGCTACTCTCCACCTCAATCTTCGACGCCTTTTTCTTTCTTCATAATTTTTCCATCCTTACCAAACTGTACAACAGACTTATTTTTAAACTCAACTTCGTAAAAAACACCATCTGAAGTCTCACCTTTTTCAACCTCAGAAATTTTCACATTCGAAAAGTCCTTTGAAATAACATCCTGAACAGGTTTCGGTAGCTCTGTCACTTTCATTTCAGTTTCAGTAACCAACCATTTGCCAGACTGGTCAAAGTTAGAAGCCAACGCTACACCGTTAACCAAAAATTCTGCTTCAAATTCCATCTCATTTTCTTTAGACCACTTCACGGCCTTAGCGCCAGGAAACTTTCTTAAAAACGAGTCTTTAACAACAACTGGAACTTCAATAGACTTTACATGTTGTGCATGTAAAAAACTCGCGAATACCATCGCGACCATAAAAATCACTATCTTTTTCATGATTATATATTTTTTGGACGACAAGAAGCAAATGGATGTTGTAGAGAGTCTGTAGATTTTGGTCAAATAAGTTCAAGTCTTCAGAATTCCTACAACATCCGATGCCCAATTCGTAAAAAACTTTTATACCCATGTGGTGGATCTATGCTTTACTCTCAGCCCTATTTGCTGCACTGACAGCAATACTCGCCAAGAAGGGAATCTCAAACATGGATAGCGATTATGCCATGGCAATTCGAACTGTGGTGATCCTCCTTATCGCATGGGCATTTGCATTTGCCAAAGGCAGCATCACGCCGATCGAAAGATTATCAACCAGAAATATAACGTTCATTGTGCTGTCTGGAATTGCAACCGGGCTATCCTGGATCTTTTACTTCAGAGCACTTCAAATAGGCAAGGTCTCACAGGTTGCACCGGTTGATAAACTAAGCCTCGCACTAACTATTTTACTCGCAGTAATTTTTCTCGGCGAACCTTTAACATGGCAGACTGGTTTTGGAGCGGCACTGATCATCGCTGGTGTCTTCGTGCTTATCCTTTGATTGGTATTAAAGAGAATCAATTAACCTTAATGCCAATTCATCGTTTGCAGGTATACGGAACAGAACAAATCACTCATCTACGCGACACGACTTGCGCGATGGATCAACTCGGTATCAGCAATCATCTATCATCACGCAATAGACACGAGAGGATCAGCCGCACTGAATTGATCCTGAAAGCACAGGAGTAGTACCTAGAAACCGTTGGACGCCGGGTATCATTTCCGATTTAATAAGATTGAAAACGCCTTGGCAGATATATGTCGGTAAAATTTCTCGAATGCCATAAGCGAGTAATCACCTGGCAACACAGTCAGACACTCCCTTAGGTTTTTATTTCGTGTAGCCTGTCTATAATTTCATTGTAATAACTTTCTCCAAGCTTATTAATTGACACAACTTCAACATCTGTCGCACGAAATAAATCGAGTTTGTTTTTCGACTCGTACTCAAACCGCTGAGGAAGATAATAAGTGATCTTATTCGGAATAGAAATTTTGTTGTTAATCTTCATCCTTGCCCTGAATGTAAGCAACCACCAAAGCTCTGTTTCAACAAAGCCAAGAGTCAAGCCGACGATATGTATGTCAGTTGTGAAAAAGAGGTCAATCCAAGAATTACTATAAAGACGATTCTTATATTTCAGTCTGCTAATCAAAGGTATTTTACTAATTTTCCCGGATTGATAATTCGTTCCCGTAGCAGTATAGTTCCGGACCTGCTGAAGTTGACCTCCATAATGTTCGAACCCGAGGTTAATAGAACTTGGATGAAGGCAGTCGCCATGAATATGCCATACTTTTTTCTTGCCAATTTTCACATGTCTGAATATACTGTAAATCTTCTCTTTAATAACACCAGAGTTTGCCTTCGGTTTGCTGCCCTCCAGCGAGAATTCATAATTTGTTGTCAATATATTCTCAATCGGCAACGATCTGATTTGATCATGTATACCGTTTGGTTTGATCTCCGAAACGATCTTAGCAATAAACTTTTTTAGATCGGCTTCACTGATATTGTTCTTGCGGGCTGCCGTTAAAAATATCTCCTCATACAATAGAGGGAAATGCTTTTTCTTCTCATCGTCGATCGGAAACTTGATTTTACAATGTCTGCAGATCTGCACGATGAGGTTATCCCAACTGTTGTCCTTACCAATGTTATTGATACCGTTGCCAATTAAAACCGAATACATACGCACAATTATTTTCGTTGATGGACTAAACATAGCGAGTCCC
>JBDSKX010000114.1:0-26912 GCA_039916665.1 Chryseolinea sp.
AGTCACCGTGTTCCCATCATATGATTTGACCGCGATATTCAAGTGAACGTGCACGCCCATTTTTTCAAGATACTCCTGCGCCTTTCGTCCCGCCACATCCGACATTCCGTTGAGCAACCGTGGCGTAGCTTCCACAAGGTGTATATCCATATTATCAACTTCGAGTTCGGGATAGTCTTTCGGAAACACATGATTTTTAAGTTCAGCAAGCGCTCCCGCTAACTCAACACCTGTAGGGCCACCGCCAACAATGACAAAATCAATGAGACTGTTCATTGTAACGGGATCATCTGTAAGAAGCGCCGCTTCAAAATTACGGATGATGACATTTCGCAACTTGATCGCATCCGTAATAGTCTTCATGGGATAAGCGTTGGACTCAACATCCTTCATCCCATAGAAGTTGGTGCCGGCGCCATTGGCGATAACCAGGTAATCATATTTCAGACTTCCAATTGAAGTTTCTATACAATTCTCTTCTGATTTGATACTTATCACTTCTCCCAAACGGAAATAAAAGTCGCGTTGCTTGCTGAGAAGTTTTCGAAAGGGAGCTACAATTGAGCTTGTTTCCAACGCGGATGTTGCTACCTGATAAAGCAGTGGCTGGAAGCAGTGGTGATTATATTTGTCTATGAGTACGGTTTGTACATCAGCATGTCGAAGACCTTTTGCTACTTCAAGTCCGGCAAAACCTCCTCCGATAATAACGATCCGGGTTTTGTCCACGTCAGCAATACGCATTCGCGGGGTATCGAGTTTGGGCATTTGATGGTTAGGAAACCTTTAACTAAACGTCGCAAATTTAACGCCGTTTAGATAAACCCAAAGAGAAATGCCATTATTGTTGAAAGGCATCCAATCATCGATATAATCAACAGCTTACCTCGTTAATTAAAATAATTTGGTAAAGCGTTCAGGGAACCCGGAAATCAACTGTATTTTTGCCCAATAACCCCTAAATCAATTCCTTATGTTCAGAAAGCTTGTATTTGCAATACCTGTTTCGATACTCGTTGTTGCATGTGGTACGAAGGAAAGAGAAATACTGCAATCGCAAGTTGACTCTCTGAAGGTTGAACTGGAGACAAGTCAGGCAATGGCACAAACGTTAACCGAAGTCGGATCGATGATGGATTCAATCGACGCAAGCCGCCAACTTCTCAAGGTAGATATGAAGGAAGGGACAACATACGGAGATTATAAATCACGTATGAAAGACATCAATAGTTATGTCAGGGAGACAAAAAAGAAAATCGATGATCTTGAGAAATCCCTCAAGACTTCCAAGTCAAATTCAGCGGCCTTCTCTAATACAATAAGAAGACTAAAATCTGATCTTGAATCAAAAACAAAAGAGATTGCTGGCTTACAGGAACAAGTTGACAAATACCGCAGCGAAAATCAGAACCTCATCACAACGGTAGGTATGCAGGAAGCTGAGCTTGCCGATAAGTCGACTGAAATAGAATCCAAAACCCAGGAACTTGCATTGATTGAAGCCCGCGTTCAAGAGCTGATGATCCAAAGCAAAATGACTGAAGCTGACGCATACTACGCCCGTGGCCAGGCTGTAGAAGAAGCAGCTAAAAGAACCAAACTTGCACCACGTAAGAAAAGAGAAACATACCGCGAAGCAGTAGAACTTTATAAGAAAGCGCTGTCGCTTGGCAAGAATGAAGCGCAGGAAAAGATCGATGCGCTTGAAAAGAAACTTTAAATAGCCACAAGCTTCAGGCTTGGGAGTCTGAACTTCAAAGAACACCTTTTTGTCGGCTGAGTTCGAAGTAACCTTCGGCTACTAATGCAAGCTTCATGCTGACCCTTGCGACGATGACGCTGATGAGCACCTGCGTTAATTTCCAATTTTCGTTCCTTGATAATGTTGTTTGAGCCGCAGTCTCCTAAAGACCCTTCTCGACAATGTTCATTTAGCGCAAAGTCAGCCGCAGCTGGTAGCTATATGGTTCACACCAACGCATTAAAGCTTTCCCTGAAATTATAAATTATATAAGCAAAGTACCCACCGAAAAGAATGAAAGCTTCCCAGCGATGAAGTTTGCGTCGCTGAATTACAAACATAAAAACGACTAGCAGCAACGTTGCCAGGCCAAGAATTTCGATGTCAGAGTTAAGGATTTCATTGTACTTCATAGGATGTACCAAACCTGTTGCTCCGAGGGTGAAGAAGATGTTGAATATGTTTGAACCAATGACATTTCCAAATGCCATATCGGTGTTCTTACGATAAGCGGCCATTATCGCGGTCGTAAGTTCGGGTAACGAAGTACCGACAGCCAGAAACGTTACCCCGACAAATCTTTGGGGCAAGGCGAAGTGTCCTGAAAGGATAATGGCATTATCAACCACTATAATTGATCCGCCGGTCAGCAGCGCCAGACCAAGAAGAATGTTGCCGGTCGCTACTGCCGGCGACTGTACTTTAATGTGAGATTCGTCGTAATCAGCGGTCGACTTTAACGCACGGTATAAATACATCATGAAGAGGCTAAAGGTTGCCAGCAGGATCAATGCATCCCATCTTCCAAGCAGATCAGCCCGTCCCCAGAGGATCTGGTCGTTGACGAGAATGTAAAGTATGGTGGCTGCCATCAGCGATAGTGGTATCTCAAATCTGATGGTATTTCGCTGTATAATTAGGGGATGAATAAGACCAGCGAGGCCCAGTACAAATAAAATATTGAAAATATTACTCCCTATAATATTGGCGAAAGCCAGCTCATCTCTCCCTTTGAATGACGCATATAGACTGACTATCAGTTCCGGGGTCGAAGTCCCGAACGCAACGACTGTGAGACCGATGGCAACGGTTGAGATGTTAAAAGTCTTTGCGATCGACGATGCGCCTTGAACGAGGAAATAGGCACCTTTGATCAAAAGGCCAAAACCTACGAGAAGTAGGCAGAGCTCCAAATACATGGTCCAGGGGGTTATTCATTAAATATAGATGGATTTCAGGATAAAATTGGGCGCTGTTTTCTTCCTATTTTTGTACTTGGCCGCTCCTTTATGACATTTGATGTTTTTCTTACCTTCTTCCTGGTTATTCTGAATGGATTTTTTGTCGCGGCGGAGTTTGCTATTGTAAAGGTCAGGGCATCACAGATCGCCCTTGAAAAGGGAAACTTTTCCAAAAAGGCTGCACAGAACATTATCAACAATCTTGACGGCTACCTTGCTGCAACCCAGTTGGGTATTACGCTTGCAAGTCTTGGTCTTGGTTGGGTGGGTGAAGATGTAATGTCAAGAATGATTCTGGGTCTTATGGATACGTTTGGTATAGTGATCAGTACGACGATGGCACACAGCATTGCTTTGCCACTGGCCTTTGCCATGCTTACCGTCGTTCACATTGTATTTGGGGAACTGGCTCCCAAATCGCTTGCCATCCGTTATCCTACGGCAACCACACTAGCAATTTCTGTCGCGCTCAGAATTTTTTATTACGCGTTCAGACCTTTCATATGGCTACTTAACACACTCGCTAACCTTGTACTGGCCATCTTTGGTGTGAAGCCGATTACGGAACAAGAGATCCATTCTGAAGATGAATTGAAACTTATCATTGCTGAAAGCGAGGAAGGTGGAGCGATTGAACCCAATGAGCGCGAACTAATTCAGAATGTTTTTGAGTTTGATGACCGAATTGTAAGGCAAGTGATGGTGCCACGCGTCAAGATTAGTGGTCTTCGCTCGACGCTGTCGATTCAGGATACTATGGACGTCGTGCTCAAAGAAGGCTATTCAAGATTTCCGGTATTTGAGACTTCCCTCGACGACATCGTCGGCATTGTTCATGCAAAAGATATCATTGCTGCTTACGTTTTGAAAAATGACAAAGAACTAAAAGACGTAATGCGGCCCGCTCACTTTATTCCAGAATCAAAGCCGATCGACGTTCTGCTCAGAGAATTTCAACGCAGAAAAACCCAGATGGCAATCGTGGTGAGTGAATTCGGTGGAACGATTGGTATCGTAACGCTCGAAGATATCCTTGAAGAACTCGTTGGCGAAATTCAGGATGAACACGATCACGAACAACAAATCGTTACGTTACTAGATAAACAGGTTTATCAGATTGTGGCACAGTCACCGATCCACGACATAAATAAATTTGTTGATGCACCTTTTCCGGAATCGGAAGAATACGAGACGCTCTCGGGTTTGCTGACGTACCACAAGCCATCGCTCAAGGAAGGAGATACCTTCAAACTCTTCAACTACAAATTCAAAATAATCAAGTTGAACAAGACACTTCCCGAGCTGGTAGAGGCGACACTAGAGGAAGAAGTTGGAACGGACTAGAACCATTTTTTTCTCCTGAAGAACATGAGCATCGCGACAAAAATAACGGCCATCACTCCCCAGACTGCATAATATCCGTAGTGCCATCGCAGCTCGGGCATGTTGTCGAAATTCATTCCATAAACACCTACGATAAAAGTAAGTGGCATAAAGATCGTCGAGATGACGGTCAGCACTTTCATAACCTCGTTCATCTTCGTGTTCATTGCGTTGATGTGGATATCAAGCAAACTTGAAGTCAGATCCTTATAGGTTTCAAGGGAATCTATAATGTGCGCGACGTGGTCGTAGACGTCGGAGTAATATCTGATGTTATCCTCCTGAATATATTCTGTTTCGCCTTTCACAATCTTTCCGACAGCTTCACGCAATGGATATAAAGCCTTTCGCAGGTAAATGAGCTCTTTCTTCAATTGTTGAATCTCCAGGAAGGTTTTGTTTGAGGGATTTTCATAAACATTTTCTTCGATCTCTTCGATGACATCACCAACTTTGTCGAGAACGGTGTAATAACTGTCAGTAATGATATCAATTAGACGATAAAGTAAATAGTCGCCTTTCTTCTTTCTCACCCTTCCAAGATCCAGTCGTATCCTGTCGCGAAAACCATCAAACAGATCTCCTTCTTTTTCCTGAAAAGAAACCAGGAAGTTGTCGCTTAACACAAAGCTGATCTGTTCGTAATCAATTTTCATCCCTTCAATTCTGTAAAGCATCTTCATCGTAAAAAACAAATAGCCCTCATATTCTTCGGCTTTTGGTCTTTGATCTGCGAGCACGTCGTCAATGAGAAGGCTGTGCAAGCAGAATTGAGATTGTAGCTTTTCAATAATATCCTGGTTATTCAATCCATCCAGATTGACCCAATTGACCATGTCTGGTTCCATCTTGGAAAACATAGTATCGGGATCCATATTCTCATACTTAACATACTTTTCCCGATTGTAGGAAATGAGTTCAAGGATATGACCGGCAGTGGGAGCACTCGTTTCCTCTGTTTTTTTTTTGACCATAAGACTACAGTTCATTCGTGGCTTGCCGGCGTGGGTTCGAGGCGCACCTGGATACCAAAAGTAAACTGAAACATTTGATCTCCGAAATATGATCTGTGATTTACGACTCAAGTGACATTAATTGTGCGAACCAGCCCAGGCGTCGCGGAGGCCACTAAAACAATCAAAACGCTTCAACACTATGGAATCAATGCGTATTATTGCGGCGCATGCCTTTAAGTCTGGAAGATATAAAAGCCCCCGTTGCCCAGGAGATGGAGGATTTCGAGCAAAAATTCCGCGCTTCCATGAAGACACGCGTGCTCCTCCTGGACAAGATCATGGGCTACATTATCAAGCGTAAGGGAAAGCAAATGCGACCGATGTTTGTGTTTCTGAGCGCCGGTCTGTGCGGAAAGATCAATGAGTCCACATTCAGAGGAGCATCTCTTATCGAATTACTTCATACCGCTACACTTGTTCACGACGATGTTGTAGATGAATCCAACTATCGTCGGGGTTTTTTCTCGGTCAATGCGCTTTGGAAAAACAAGATCGCAGTGTTGGTGGGCGATTTTCTTCTATCGCGGGGATTGTTGCTAGCCATTGAGAACAAGGATTTTGAATTGCTCGCCATCGGTACTGAAGCTGTGAAGGTGATGATTGAAGGAGAATTGTTGCAGATGGCCAAAGCTCGCCAACTTGATATCAATGAAGAGATCTATTACGAGATTATCCGTCAGAAGACTGCTTCACTAATTGCGTCGTGCTGCGGGATGGGTGCGAGTTCTGTCGGGGCGGACAAAACATTTGTGGACAACATGAAACTCTTTGGAGAAAAGGTAGGCATGGCGTTTCAGATCAAAGACGACTTATTCGATTACGAGGATGCAGAAATAGGGAAGCCTGTAGGAATAGACATTAAAGAGAAGAAGATGACGCTGCCTTTGATCTATGCGCTGTCAAAATCGCCGTGGCTTGAAAGGAGAAAGATCATTAGCATTATCAAGAATGAAAGTGATAAACCGAAAAAAGTAAAGGAAGTCATCGCTTATGTAAAGGCGTCGGGTGGTATTCAATACGCGACTGACAGAATGAAATTTTACCACGAAGAAGCGATCAGGATCCTGATGACATTTCCAGAGTCGTCCTATCGTACATCGTTGATGCAGTTGGTTCAATTTACGATTGAGCGGAACAACTAAGCCGTCGTCGGCAAGCGTTACGGCGGAGCAAATAACCCAATAACCAAATAACAAAATAGCCAAATAAAAAGGGGTTTGACATTGCTGTCCAACCCCTTTTACAACCTGATCTAACCTAATACAATATCTTGAGTTGTCTTACGACAATACTACTCGAGCACGACCTGCTTCCAATACAGCGTAGTCTTTTAAGTGGTTAAAGGTCTGGGTGTCCAGCGCGACCGCTGCTGGTCCTGAGTTCTCGGGGTTGAAGTTACCTTCATTCGCCCACCATTTTTTTGCATTTTCCCGCGCGGATCCTTTATCAACATCGAATAAATTGATACAGGAATCGGAGATCATCCACGGCTTTTCCACGCTGCTGTGTTTGTCGAAGATCATACTTCGCATATGTGTTCCACTTGATTGATTTTTGAAGTGCGATACCGTGTACGACATCGTCTCTGGTTCTGTCATGATCATGTCCCAGTATTTTTTGGAAGCAACGATCTGCGCAGTGGTCAACATGAAGCCGAATCCTTCTTCGATCTGTTCCTTTGTAATGGGGCACTTCGCCTTGAGGGTTGACTTTTTCTTTTTTCCGAGAAGTTTGTCCAGGAAGGCCATAAAACAATATTTTAAGTTTAAGCGTTCTTCACTATTAGATACTCTCTAACGCACTAATAGTTGCATATAAGACTGATAAAACATGAAAAAAGTTACAAAGGGTGTTTTTGAGTGCATGTGGGGACTTTCCTGTGAGCGATAAAGTCCTCAGTGTGCGATAATGAACTACCTCTGTACGCTTTTTGCGACAACATCTGAAGCGAATAAGTGGTCGCGTCAAATTGTTTAATTGCTGCCGACCTCATTTAACCTATTTTTTGTTCTGCCTCATGTTAAAAAAGCCGTTCACGTTTTCATATGCCTGATTTTCGTATTTATAAACTGAACTTGTGCCTCGAGCTTCGCATTCTTCTCATTGGGGTGACCCTTATAGCGACCTTATAGCGATGTTATAGCGACCTTATAGCGATATTGATCCAGTATTCCCGCCTTATTCACCCCTTATAGCAGGCCTTTTCCGTCGGAAACGTCTAATTGCCATCAGAAACCAATATTAATACCGACCTGGTTACAAATAAACCCGTCCAACCTGGGTAGGAGTAGAGATCTGCGATTACGAACACCGCACAATTTAGGCTATGGGATTTGCCTTTTACAGGCGCGAATAATCCAGAATGCCCAAAGAAACTAAGACTTGGCGGCGGGTTTCGATTTTGCCGCCCTGGCCTTTTCAAATTTTTCGTACTGCGTTAAAAATTCATCCAACTTATCCGCAGGCACTTTCTTGGCGATGATCTTTTTCTTTTGATCCAACACGTATAGCGATGGCGTTGTCATGGCATCATACAAATCCTGATAATGGCCTACGTAAGTACGCGGTCCATTTACAGTGATCCACTTCATGCTCATTTCTTTAATGTAATCACGCATCTTTTGCATGGAGCTGTCCGCACTTACGGCATACACTTCAATGTCCCACTTCTTGGAATTGTAAAATGAAACCAGTTTCGGCGTTTCTTCTTTGCAATGTCCGCAATCAGGATCGAAGATGTAAAGTACAGTGTACTTGTTCTTGATGTCATACATCGAACGCGGTTTGAAATTCCCGTCTTGCATGATAAGATTCTTGCCTTGCTTGCCCACGAGGCTTGTCCTTAAACGATCCGCATGATCTTTTAGATTCTGCTTCAGCTTGCCGGATACCCAGAAATCCATTTCTCCGGACCCATAATATTTATCAAAGATGTTAACGTAGACTTCATCGAGACCCATGATTTCAGGCTGCTGATATTTCAAAAGCGTCATCCAGGTCGCATACTTGTACGTCTCCTGATTCTTCTTTGCCTTATCGATATAATTAGCCGAAGCTTTTGTTATAGAATCGGGTTGTGGTGCATAAAGCTTGTCGAGATATTCATTGATCTTTTCTTTGTACAACGGTCGCGGCAGACAAATCAATCCTGATTCTGCGAGATCAAAATTGTCAAAGAAATGCTGACGATACCATCTCAATTGAAATGTTGAATCGATCGAGCCATCGGCTTTTTTTGGAGCGTCCGGAATTTTAATGGGTTGATTGGCTTTGAGGATTTTTGCCGTAAGTGTGTTTGGATATTTTTTTATAATGTCATCCTGATAGGCCGATACCTTGTCGCCTACTTTCGCATACTCAATTCGTGCATCCTTCTTTTTGTCTTCGGCAAGCGTGCTGTCGCGAAGAATCTTTTCAAAAGGCTCCGCTTCCTTATGGCGGTCCATGTTAAATATCATGTTGTCGAAAAAGAGCCGGTTGTCCTCGTCTCCTGTCACTTTCATATATTTTACGTAGTCTTCAGCGCGCGTCTCCATACTGAAATGTTGCTTGTCGCTGATGATAAACTCAAATTGCTTTTGTGCCTGCCCATCTTTCATCAGCACGAGAAAATACACACCGCGATAAGTAAGAGGTTTTGCGCTGTCGAAAATGAATTCTCCTTTATCACTTACTTGTGCAGTATCCTTGATGTAGGTCGTTTCGCCATAGAAGTTTCCGAGGTAGGCAGTTGTCCCCTTCCATCCGTCAATTTTAAACTTAAGGCTGTATCCAGGTTGGGCAATGGCTCCAAAGGACATCAGGGCAAAAAATATTAAAGTCAGTACCCGCATGATTTTTTAAGCTTCAGGACGAATTTCGCGATTTAATCTCTCGGAGTCAACGGTAATTAGTCCTGATAAGTATTCGTTAGTAACAAGTTTAAAGTTTCTAAGTTCCAGCTTTAGGCTCTACCTTAGCATTTTGGTTCACAAATTTATGGACTTGACCCTATCACACCTAATCTTGCGGCATGTCTCTCCACATTAAGCAGCTTAGCAAGCTATATGGACAGCAGAGGGCCTTGAACAACATTTCTTTTTCGCTCGAGGAAGGGGAGATCGTGGGATTTCTTGGACCTAATGGTGCAGGGAAATCGTCCACGATGAAGATCGCTACCTGTTACCTGCCACCCACATCGGGACAAGTAATGGTTCAAGGTTATGATGTTGTTGAGGAGCCTCTGAAAGTCAAACAAATTACCGGATATCTTCCAGAACATAACCCGCTTTACCTTGATCTTTATGTTCACGAATATCTGCAGTTCATTGGATCGCTATATGGTCTGCGCGGCCAGAAATTGAAAATGCGCGTAGGAGAAATGATCGAGCGCTGTGGCCTGACGTTGGAACAGAATAAAAAAGTAGAAACACTTTCAAAGGGCTATCGCCAACGTGTAGGACTAGCACAGGCACTGATTCATGACCCGAAAGTACTGATCCTGGATGAGCCTACTTCTGGTCTGGATCCGAATCAATTGGTAGAGATCAGAAAACTGATCCGCGACATCAGTGAAAATAAGACCGTGATTTTCTCGACGCACATTATGCAGGAAGTGCAGGCACTTTGCAGCAGGGTTGTCGTAATCAATCGCGGTGAGATCGCAGCCGATGATTCATTGGATAATTTGATGCGAAAGGGCAGTTCGGCATCGATTATTGTGGAATTTGATGGTGATGTTGATGAGTCTCTGATCAAAAATTTGACCGGTGTGGAGAGTGTCATCGCTATCGGACGATCAAGATTTAATGTCATGGCAAAAGACGGCGTTGATCTCCGTCCTGAGTTGTTTCGGATGGCAGCCGATCATAAGTTATCGTTATTAGGTCTTAAACAGGAAGAAAGCTCACTGGAGTCGATCTTCCGTCAACTCACTACAAATGTCTCTGCGCCGCAATAAAGAAATTCATTTATTTTTGCGGACATCATAGCAACATGATTCAGGTATTCTTAAAAGAGTTTTCAAGCTTCCTCAATTCTTTGATCGCCTATGTGGTCATTGGCGTTTTTCTTATGGCCATGGGATTGTTGATGTGGGTGTTCCCCGATACTTCAGTGCTGCAGTATGGTTATGCAGACATGGGTACTTTATTTAATCTTGGTCCTTACGTCTTCATATTCCTGGTACCGGCCGTAACCATGAGAAGCTTTGCCGAAGAAAAAAAGGCCGGAACCTTAGAGCTATTGTTCACGAAACCTCTTAGCGACTGGGACATCATCCTTGGGAAATTTTTGGCCAGCTTCGTGCTCGTTCTTTTTGCCTTGTTACCCACCCTTGTTTATTACTACTCGATCTATCATCTCGGCAATCCTGAGGGAAATCTCGACACGCCGGGCATTGTTGGATCTTATATCGGACTGGCTATGCTCGCCGCTGCTTTCTCGGCGATCGGTGTATTGGCATCCTGTTTTGCCCCCAATCAAATTGTCGCTTTCATCTCTGCAGCATTTCTTTGCTATATTCTATACGCTGGTTTTGATGCAATATCATCACTCAATATATGGTCTTCGAGCGGAATTGCTGTCAAACAGCTAGGCATGTTCTTCCATTACGAATCTATGGGCCGCGGACTGATCGACTCACGTGATGTGATCTACTTCCTTAGCGTTGTCGTCATTACTTTATCCACGACCAAACTTATTCTGGGCAGCAGGCAATGGTAAACTGGAAAAGCAGGAAGGTTGGCGATTGGCTGATGTTCCTTAACGGACTTGTTATCATTCTATTGATTAACATCCTTCTCGATTCTTTTTTCTTCCGCATTGATCTGACACAAGAAAAGAGATACAGCGTAAAGGATCAGACCAAAAAAGTATTAAGAGAACTTGACGATGATGTTTACGTAGAGGTTTTTTTGGAAGGTGATCTCAACGCTGAGTTCAAAAGATTTCAGAAGTCTATTGCTGAAACGCTCGAGGAATTCAGGATCTATTCAGGAAACAAAGTGAAATATTCATTCACAGATCCCGCGCAGGCACAGGGACAAAAAGCACAGGCTGAATTCATGAACGAGCTTGGCGCCAAAGGTATACAGCCAACCAATGTGATCGATAACAAAAACGGAAATCGTGCCGAGAAGATTATTTATCCAGGTGTATTGGTTTCTTATGGAGGTGCTGAAAAAGGTGTGACGTTACTGAAAGGAAGCAAGACAGGAAGTCCCGCCGAGGAAATCAACCAATCTATTGAAGGCATTGAATTTGAATTAGCAAGAACAATAAGCAATCTTGTGAGGACTGACAGAAAGAAAATTGGATTCGTCACGGGTCACGGTGAACTTGACTCTTTGAATCTCTCAAGCATCAGGAATGATCTTGCTGCAGAGTATGAAATTCATTTTACAAAGCTTGAAAATGTGCGTTCACAAAAGTATCAGGCGCTGGTGATCGCGAAGCCTACGACAACAATTTCACGCTCCGATAAATTTTATCTCGATCAGTATATCATGAACGGTGGTCGCGTATTGTTTCTGATCGACAGAGTGAACGCGAGCATGGACAGCGCTTCCCGTGATAACTACTTCGCAATGCCTTACGACCTTGGACTTGATGACCCCCTGTTTAAGTATGGCGTGAGAATCAACATGGATTTGGTACAGGATAAGACTGCAAGCTTTTACCCGGTGATCACCGGACAGACTGCTGCGGGTAAACCAAAAGTAACCTTGTTGGATTGGCCTTTCTTTCCGCTGGTCAATCACTATGCTGATCATCCGGTTACACGAAATCTTGACGCCGTCATCATACGCTTCGCGAGCAGTATCGATACCGTTAAAGCTGAAGGTGTGAAGAAAACACCATTGATGATGACTTCAGCCCTTTCAAGAACGATTACTGCTCCGGTTAAAATCAGTGCCAACGACTTGCGTAACCCGGTGCCCGAGGAGGAATATACCACGGGCGCGATACCGCTCGGCTACCTGCTGGAAGGGAAATTCACTTCTGTTTACAAGAACAGACCACCGGAAGAACTATCAAACGAAGGTTTTAAAGACAGCAGTGTTCCAACCAGGCTAATCGTAATCTCCGACGGGGACATCATACGAAATGACATCAATTTCAGAACAAGACAACCCAGACCATTGGGATTTGATCCCGCCACCAACTACACGTTCGCGAATCGTGAGTTTATAATGAATGCACTCGCCTACTTGACCGAGGAAGATGGTTTGATTCAGGTGCGGAATAAACAAGTAATGATTCGTCCGCTCGACAAATCCCTGATCAAGGAAAGTCAGGTTCGCTGGCAGGTCATTAACCTGTTGATGCCATTATTCATGATTGTGATATATGGCATAGCAAGAGTTTATTGGAGGAAGAAAAAATTTGCGCGCTTCTGATGCAGGAAAAGAGAAATAAACGGCTCCTAATACTTCTGATCGCATTGATTTGCATCACTGGTGTCGCCTTGTGGGTGAAGCGCGCAGATCAGAAGGAGATCATACCGAAAGATTTGTTTCGTCATTTCGACCTGCAAACTGTGAATGAGATCAGACTCGAATCCAGAAGTGGCAAGGTGACTTTGGAATACAATGGTACCAGATGGAAAGTGAATGGGGAACATTATGCGGATCCTGCCATGATCGAAGTCTTGTTTGCAACGATTCAGCAAACTGTGCCCAAGCGACCCGTTGCCACTGCAGTTCAGGATTCAGTCCGTAAAGCTCTTGAAAACAATGGCGTGAAGGTTTCTGTACTTTCCGCCGGCAGCACGGTGGAATCTTTCTATGCCGGAGGAAACGACTCAAAAAGTCAGGCGTATTTTGTTGAGGCAGAGACAGGAACTCCATTCCTGGTAAATATTCCGGGTTATCGCGTCTATGTCTCTGGGATTTTTGAACTCACAGAGTCTGGGTGGCGCGATAAACGCATTTTCACCTTAAACTGGAGGAATTTTGAAGCACTACAGGCGCAATTTCCCAACAAGCCTGCCGACGATTTCAAGATCGAACTGGTCGACAAGTTTATTTCCATTCCAGGAATGACGGAGGTCGACACGACTCAAATCAATAATTTCATGGACAACCTGTTGTCCTTGACCGCCGAGGAGTTTGTGCCGCGCGTGCCTGTTCTCGATAGTTTGAGCAAGCAAGTGCCAATCATCTCGATTGCGGTTAAAGACGTTGCCGGAAAATTGTACAAACTTTCAGTCTATCCGCCGATAAAAAAGACGGGAAAAATTTATGGACTGGTCAATGAAAAGGAGTGGGCCCTGTTTGCCCGGGAACGCCTTTCTGGTGTCGTGCGGCCTCGAAAATCTTTCGGAAAATAGGGACTGTTATCCAGTTTTTTTGCCTGTAGGCAGCAATTTTATTATTGCGTTTTCTTTATAACTTTACCCCCGCTTTAAAATCAACCACTACATGAAGTTCATTGTTAACTCTGCTTACTTGCTGAAGCAACTCTCCAATATTAACGGTGTTATCACAACCAACCCCGTCGTGCCTATTTTGGAAAATTTTCTGTTTGAATTGGAGAAAGGGGGATTAACAGTTACTGCATCTGATCTGCAAACGTCGATGATCACCGAACTTCAGGTCGAATCAAAAGAAAAAGGTAGCATCGCAGTGCCCGCAAGGATATTGCTCGACACCCTGAAAAACCTGCCCGAGCAGCCTGTAACTTTTTCAATTGATGAATCAACTTATAGCATCGAGATAATTTCAGATAACGGACGCTATAAGCTGTCGGGAGAAAATGCAACTGACTTTCCTAAGGTACCCTCAGTCTCCAACGACTTCACTGCAGATATTTCGACAGAGGTTCTGTCGCGCGCAATTAACAATACAATCTTTGCTACAAGCAATGATGAGCTCAGGCCTGCCATGACTGGTGTCTATGTAAGCCTTGGTGACAAGAATACTACTTTTGTTGCAACCGATGGTCACAGGCTTGTCAGATACAGAAGAAACGACGTTAAATCCGACAATGGCAATTCGATCATTATACCCCGCAAGGCGTTGAATCTTTTGAAGGCAACACTTCCTACTGAGAATACAGAGGTGAGCGTTAGTTTTAACATGTCGAATGCTTACTTCAAATTCGGTCACATCAGAATGATTTGTCGTTTGATTGACGAACGTTTTCCTGATTATGACAACGTGATTCCCACAGTGAACAATATCAAAATGTCGATTGAGCGAAGTGATTTGCTCGGCGCATTAAAACGTATTTCAATTTACGCTAACAAAACAACGCACCAGGTTCGTTTGAAGATCACCGGCAGTGAGTTACAGATTTCTGCGGAAGATCTTGATTTCTCAAATGAGGCTAATGAGCGCTTGTCATGTGAGCACGAAGGTGAAGATATTGAGATCGGTTTCAACGCAAAGTTCCTGATCGAGATGTTAGCCAACATGGACTCAGATAAAATTAAACTCACCATGTCTGCGCCTAATAAAGCTGGCGTAATACTACCTGCTGAAAAAGATCCGGCTGAAGATATTCTCATGCTGGTGATGCCGGTGATGCTGAATCAATATGTCTAACAAACTGAATTCTTAATGAAGGTTTTGTTGTGTCTACTTTTTGTCGTTGCTACTATCGTTAGTGCCCATGCCCAGGTTTTCGCGACTGCTAAACCTTTGGAAGTCCGGCGTACAGCCAGCCCGTTAACTATTAATTCCATTCAGCGTGTACAGTACCGTATTCCAGGACTTCGAATGCGGAATTTAGGAACTGTGTTTACAGTATCAGGCATTGCATTGATTGCTGGCGCTATCGCTGTTTACAACAATGGAAACCCCAATAGAATCACAGATTATAATAGTAACGGATCACCCATAACAGATCAGGATGAACATCATTCATTGGGCGCAGAGATGTTTTTTTTCGGTACAAGCATGGCTATACCCGGGGTAATTTTGTGGGTTAAAGGCGCACAAAAGTATAACAAAAACATTTACAGCGAGACAGCAATTAAGATTCGGCCTGCCGGAATTTCAATCAGCTATAAGTTTTGATCGTTTGTAAGCGCGCCGCGTTTACCAAGTTCAATCACTTCCATATTACGTACGGCTTTGTCAATGAGTTCGAAGCGGACCAGAGTCTTCATTGTATGAAATCCGTGATTTCCCGCTGCACCCGGATTGATAAACAACATTTTGCTTTGTGTCTCATCGCGCTTAATAAGCAGCATATGCGAATGGCCGCAGATAAATATATCCGGTCTGTGCATCATAATTAGTGTCTTCGCTCTCGGATTGTAGATCGGAGGCTTGCCGCCGATGTGCGTAATCAGAATCTTTAGCCCTTCACATTCGAAAAACAAGTCTTCCGGATATTTTATCTGAACGCGTTTATCGTCGATATTGCCGAATACAGCCTTGCTTGGTTTGAAGGCCTCGAGTTGTTGCATGAGTAATAGATCGCCGATGTCGCCGGCATGCCATATTTCATCGCAGTTGCGAAAATGGTCAAAAACTTTTGGGTCGAGGAAATCATGGGTATCCGATAACAAACCAATTTTCATAACTAAAAGTACTTAGTCCTTTGTCAAGTTGGCTTGAATTTGACGGATATAGCCCAAAGAGGTCTACGAGAAGTGACTACTGATACCGTCTCACAATGTCATTTAGTTTACGAATATCTGTAGAACTTTCATCAAGGATTGTATTCGTCAAGTTGACCTGAAAGGGCAACACATGCTAGCCCAAGGTCGCCCTCGACGAAGTCGGGGCTACCTTGGTGAGGATGATGCATTTTTTTGAAACCCTGTTAGGGTTGGCCTTTCGCTGCGCGCCAAATTTCAGACACATTTGATTCCACCCTCCAATTTTCCTTATCAAATATTTCCAGTATCAGTCGATGAAATCATACCCCAGGTAGTCCGACGAGACGTCGGCGGACCTGCGCTAGCTCTGTTGACCTTTCAAGCCAACGTTTTTGGTGTAATACTCGGATAATGGTCGACGGATTCATTGGCCAAAATGATATTGGAGGCAATCCCCAAGCGGTAAACCGTACTTTGAGGATAATAATAATTGTTAGTTGACTAACATGACAAAGTAGGATTAGTATTGTGTGTTTAGTCCTTAATTTAGTCTAAAGAATATCTTTTGCCGATCAACAACCGTGTGGCACCAAATACTAAATACTAAATACTAAATACTAAATACTAAATACTAACGAACATATGAGCAAGAAGAAAATTGGAATCCTCGGATCTGGCGCTGTTGCCAGGACACTAGGCGCAGGTTTTTTAAGCCACGGCTATCAGGTGATGATGGGCACCAGAGAGTCAACAAAGCTTGACGATTGGATGATGGAAAATCCAAAAGGTAGTGTCGGATCGGTTAAGGATGCTGCCGCCTTTGGTGAACTGATCGTACTGGCAGTGAAAGGTGATGCCGCCGTTGACATCGTTACTTCCGTAGCGAACGAACTGAAAGGCAAGACGGTCATAGATACCACCAATCCAATAGCCGCGGCACCTCCTGTGAACGGTGTCTTAAAATATTTCACAACGCTCGAAGACTCACTGATGGAACGCGGTCAGCTGGCCGTTCCGAATGCTAACTTTGTAAAAGCATTTAGCATTGTCGGCAATACATTAATGGTTAATCCGGATTTTCCTGGTGGACGGGCAACGATGTTCATATGTGGTAACAGTAACCAAGCAAAAAAAGAAGCAATCGATGTACTGGATCTTTTTGGATGGGATGTTGAAGATTTTGGAAAGGTTGAAGCGGCACGGGCTATTGAGCCTATTTGTATGCTCTGGTGCATTCCTGGATTTCTGCACAACCGATGGTCGCATGCGCTCAAGCTGGTGAAAACTTAATTGAACACCACGATCAAACATAAAAAAGAAGATCGCGATTCGCGATCTTCTCAGTAGCATGACCCAAATGAATATTTAAGAAGGATTTTTGTTAGTTAATTCTGCTCGATTTGTCCTTGTGAGAAGTGATGTTGTCTGCCTGTGGAACTGATAACGAAGACTCATTTCTTAACTCGGCATTTACGTCATGGATCGCTCCATCCATAAAAGCTGCCGAATGATCAAGCGTTACGTTTACGGAATCGAACTCGATGTTACTCGTGTTGAAGTCCGAAGAATTTGCAGCGTTGATTTTCAGGCGTCCGGATTTGATGTTTTGATTTGAGTTGACACTCAGTCGACTACTATAAAGATCTACCATCAATCCATCGATGCGCATATTTGAAATCGAAAATGCCGAGTGGCTGGCCTTGATCCAATTCAAATTCTCAGGGTTCAATTTGAGCTCAGCTGTTAAAGTTATACCATTGTCACCAAACGCGATCTTGTCGATAAACAAAGTATCTCCGCTAAGATGATGTTGTAGAATAGGATCTTTATCTTCAGTCCCGATTTTCACCACCAATTCGGTTTGTGATCCTGATTTGATGATAAGGTTCGTGGCCTCATTGATCACTACATACTTGACCGGCGATAGCCTGGTAGAACTGAATTCTTTTTCTATAGATGCTCCGGTTTGTTGATCACCCGACCTTGTGCCGTTAATGCGGAGGTCCGTAAAACCGGCCAGGAAAAAAAATGTTATGCTGCCAAACAATGACGTGAGAATGATATTACTGGTCTTCATGGTCTAGTGATTGAGTTGTTCAAGATGTTTTTTCAGTTCTGTCGAAGTAATTCCAAGAAGACCGGCCTGGCGTATAAACTCCGGAAGCACGTCACGAAAGAATTCTGCTTTCTTTTTTTCAATGATGATCCCCTTCGCCTCTGGATTAACAAAGTATCCAATGCCTCTTTTGTTATCGATTATATTCGCAGTCTGGAGTTCATTGTAGGTTCTCATAATTGTATTTGGATTAACGCCCATGTCTGCGGCCAATTCACGGACGGAGGGAATTTTTTCACCGGCTGCAAAGGCGCCACTGGCCACTTTGTCGGTAATCGTCTCCGCGATCTGAAGAAAAATGCTTTTGTTGTTATTGAAATCCATATCAAACCTCCCGCTCTTTAAGTTTGAAGTAGGATGCTGTCAAAAGTCCAATGTTGAATATGACGCTTGCAAAAGTCGCAGTAATCAATGCACTTTCAGCAGTGCTGATAAATAGTATTTTTTTGTTGGGACTAAGGTCCTTGAAATTGAGAATCTCAATGAAGAAATAAGCAAGAAAGACGTGGAAGACGACGAAGATTGCGAGCGCGAACAAGGTCTTGATCAATGGGTTCTTTACAAAGACAGTCGATCCGGTAAAAGGCAAGATGAACATTGTCGATGTCAGGGAAATAGAGAATGTGTACCACCATCCTCGCATGCCCTCTTCGTGTGATGGCCCATTGGGAATTTCATATCTGATATCTCCTGTGACGTGGTAGTCTGGATTAATGGCTGATATCATGAAGTTCTCGATTCCATAGACAGCCCAATAAAGTATTGGAACCAGGATGATTAAGAAAAGCACTCTTACAATCCATTCTACGATCAGTTTCTCTAAGGTGGAGGCGGGTAACAACAGATAGGCTAGCGCTTTTTCTTTTGTCCTGAGATTCGGAAATGCCGTCCCAGTAGCGAGCACACTCACAGCGATGAAAAGCCCGACAAAAATCTCAAAGAATTTCCCTATAGGCTGATCTCTGAATTCCTCGGCCATTTGAATGAGTAGATGTAGTATGAACACGCCGCCGGCAAAAGCAGCAATGTATATTCCGAATAGTTTGTAGTGATGGAAGAAATTCTGTTTCAACAACAGTGTAAGGCGTTGGAAACTGAATGTATTATTGGTTGTCATCAGACTGTTTGTTTATGATTGATAGTGGAATCTCAAAGAGTGACTTTTTGTTTCTGCTGAAAAATCTTAACTCCCTTTGTTACGGCATTGAATAGCAATTCAAGATCTATTGATGAACTTCCATTGATCTGTTGGCTGATAACTTTGTAGCCACCAGGAACCATTTCGCTGTACATCACATCACTTCCAACACCGGTGTGGCTATTGGTAAACTGTAGTTCTGAAGCGATTTCCTGAATTTCCTTGTGAAGGATTACTTTGCCCTGATCCAGAATGATGATGGTGTCGATCAACGTTTCTACATCTTTCACCTGATGAGTCGAAATCAAGACCAGTTGATTGTCATCAAGATTTCCAGCCATTACTTTTCTGAAAATGATTTTGGATGGTATATCGAGTCCGTTGGTGGGCTCATCCAATACTAGCAACCGGCATTTTGTCGCCAAGGCAAATGAGATCAGAAACTTCTTCTTTTGACCGTAAGACTGCTTGTCGATGACAGTATCTTCCGACAACTCAAACTCCTTAAGTAGTCTGGTCATAAGTCCCGCATCAAAGGACGGGTAGAACGGAGCATTTGCTTTTATAAACGTTTTAATCGGAATCGATGGGAGGTCGAATTCCTCGGGAACAAAAAAGATGTGGGCGAGAAATGACGGTTCCCGTTTACCTGGTGTATGGTTCAAGACCTCGACACTTCCTGTTTGTGGAAAAAGAGAGCCGGCAATAATTTTCAGCAGGGTGGTCTTCCCTGCACCATTTTTTCCGAGTAGACCGGTGATGCTTCCAGGTTGAAGCGCCAATGTCAAGGAATCAAACTGGCGATGCTTTTTCCTATACGAAAAGGTCAAATCACTGATTTTAAGCATGTTTTACTGTTTTACTGTTCTACTTTACTAATACAGTAAATATACGTGAATGATTTTCTTTCGGACATGATTTTTCCATAATTTATTTTACGACCGGCCAAACTTCGAGGAATTTTTGTCCACAGCCTTCTGCAGATAAGACTGTCTTCAATTAGTGCTTTTGTGATGTGACGGCGGATAGAAAAACCGTTACATTGAGCGCCAGAATGAAATCGTTAAAATAAAATGATCGATAAGATCCTCGAGCAATTTGGAATCCTTGAATTTAAGTCAGATCAGTTGGTCACTGGGTTGATCAATAAAACTTGGAGAATTTCAACCAAATCACAAGACTACATCCTGCAGCGGGTAAATGATAACGTCTTTAGAAAGCCCGGCGATGTTGCGGATAATATTCAGAGAATAGATGACTACTTGAAAGAAAATGCGCCCGGCTACTTGTTTGTTGCTTCTGTAAACACGACGGAAGGAAAGCCATTAGTATATATTGAGGCCGATGGCTACTACCGTTTATTTCCATTTGTTCAAGGCTCACATACGATCAACGTCGTGTCTTCTCCGGAGCAAGCGTTTGAAGCTGCCTTTCAATTCGGCAAGTTCACAAAACTGCTGTCCGGATTTGAGGCGTCTTCGCTGCACCTCACCATTCCGGACTTTCATAACCTGACGTTAAGATACCGGCAGTTTGAGGATGCAATCACCAACGGTAATGGACATCGAATTCGCGATGTCTCAAACTTTATCAATGAGATCCACGCGCAGAAAGATATCGTCGTTGTGTTTGAAGATATCCGGAGAAATCCAAGCGTAAAACAACGCGTAACGCACCATGATACCAAGATTAGCAACGTCCTGTTCAACGACAAAACCAAAGGCATTTGTGTAATAGATCTTGATACCGTAATGCCAGGTTATTTCTTCAGCGATGTCGGTGACATGATGCGCACGTATCTCTCACCTGCGAATGAAGAAGAAAAGGACTTTGATAAAATTGAAGTCCGTGAAGATTTTTTCCGTGCCATTGTCTACGGTTATCTCGCCAACATGCGCGACGAGTTGAGTGAAGATGAGAAAGCCTTGATCTACTACTCCGGACCTTTTCTGATTTATATGCAGGCAATCCGTTTTCTCGCGGATCATTGTAACAACGATTCATATTACGGCGCTTCCTACGAAGGACATAACCTTAACCGTGCCGTAAATCAATTGCGTCTTTTGAATAAGTACAATGAAAAGAAATTGTTGTTTCAGGAGATCATCTCAAAAGAACTTCAGTCGAAGAACCATCATCATTCATAGACAATACATTCAATTTACCGCGATGATGCAACGGCGCGTTGGACGCAGCGTTTGAATCTGTATTTCACAGCGGCCTTTGTGTCATCGCGGTGATTTTCATAACTTGAAGAAGATCTTCCTCTTATAAAGAAAATTACACAAACTCCAATCCAGCGCAAAGATTACGAGCGAGGTGATAATTGCCGCAAGCATAGCAGGTGTGTTGACGATTGATAGCATTCCGTTGCTGATCGCGCCAATGTAGCCATTGAACCATCGACCGCCGACGATCTCCATGAACAGATAAATAAATATTGAATTTGTGCCCACGACAAGAAAGAACCGAAGATTATTTTTGTGATTTTTCACGTCGATCCACCAGTAAAAGAAACTCAGTGCGAGCAAACAATATCCGCCCGATGCAAGCACGAAGGAACTCGTGGCAATCCTCTTAATGATTGGTGTGATGGTGAAATCCAAAAGAAATCCGAGTACCAAAGCAATTACGCCAGCGATCGCAATTCGTTTGACCTTTTCATGTTCGGATAGGCCAGACAACAAAAGTTTTCCGACCACCACACCCCAAATTGTGTGCGCAGCAGTAGGGATACAGTTGATAGCAACCCAGCCATCATTGTTGATTTTCCGCATTAATATCCAGTCCATGAAGTTGCCGAAGTTGTGTTGATCAGTGAATGGTTGATCAAACCCTGCTACATTCGTAAACCGGAAAAGTATTTCTGTCAATAATAGCAAACCGAAACTTACAGCGATCTGTGCGCCGAGGCTCCATCTAAAAATAAGGAACGCTACCAGTGTTGTAAATGAAAGCTGAGTTAGTACATCCCACAACTCAAATGAAAGTCCCCCGGGCCGGACAGCATAGTCCAGTACGCCCCAGAAGAAAAGCCAGCCTGATCGTCTTAGTGTTTTAAGAAATGATTCGTTCCATGACATTCCTTCCATTTGCTGGCGATGAAGGGAATATGCCATCGCGGTGCCAGCCATGAACATGAAACCCGGCTGGATCAGATCCCAAAATCTCAAGCCGTGCCACGGGTGGTGAAAGAACTGAATAAAGAAATGCTCCAGGAATGTCCCTTCAGTAACTTCATACAAATTATCGTAAAGGCGCGTACTTTCGGATACCAGTAAAACCATGATCAGACCGCGCATGAAGTCAAGTGATAGAAGTCTTTGATAGTTGGATTGAGTTTTCATGGATCAGGCTTAATTTGGGTGTATCAAAAATAGGGACAAAGTGGAACAACGAACATATTGGTTTTAAAAGTTTGTTTTCACGGGGAAGCAATAAGAAAGCTTAAATGACATCGACTACCAAAAACAAACCATGAATATAAGAGTCATCAGCGCGGCTATTCTCATAACTTTTGTCGCCACAAGTTGCAATCAGTATTACAAAGACGAAGACTTTGCAAGTGTCAAAAAGGTGGACACACACATGCACCTGAACACATCCAACACAGCGGTCTCGGAACTTGCCAGGGAGGATAACTTCCGGTTGGTTACTGTTAACGTCGATGCGCCCTCAAATCCTTCACTCGAGGATCAGCAGCAATATGCGCTCGAACAGATTGCTGCGTTTCCCAATGATGTAAATTATCTAACGTCATTCACGTTAAAGGACTGGGGTACGCCTGGTTGGAAAGACACCACTATTGCCTACCTGAGGAACTCGTTTGACAAAGGAGCGCTGGGCATCAAGATCTGGAAGAACATTGGTATGGTTTATAAGGATTCTGCAGATCAGTTTATTATGATTGATAATCCGGTGTTTGATCCTGTTATCGAGTATGTTATTAAACAGGACAAAACAATTCTGGGACATTTGGGAGAACCTAAGAACTGCTGGTTGCCATTGGAGAAAATGACAGTCAATAATGATCGATTATATTTCAAAAACCATCCTCAGTACCACATGTTTTTACATCCCGAAGATCCTTCGTACGATGAACAGATCGCAGCCCGAGATAGATTTCTGGAAAGACATCCGGATCTACGGTTTGTCGGCGCTCACCTTGGAAGTCTGGAGTGGGATGTTGATGAGCTGGCGAAGCGGCTTGACAAATTCCCAAATATGGCCGTCGACATGGGCGCAAGAATTTGTCATCTTCAGTATCAGTCAAAAGCCAATCGCGAAAAGGTTAGAAACTTTATCATTAAGTACGCGGACAGGCTGACTTACGGAACCGATATCGGCGTAAATGATTCAGAAGATCCAGGGCAAGCCAAAGACCAGCAACATAAAACGTGGTTGTCGGACTGGACGTACTTCGTTACCGATAAAAAGATGTCGGTGGCCGAAGTTGACGGTGAGTTTGATGGACTCAAACTTCCGCGCGATGTCGTTGATAAGATTTATCACGATACAGCAGTGAAATGGTTCAAGATACCGGATGTTACGGCCAACTGACCTTTGGACGATTTGATTGGTAGGATTTCACAAAATATCTCTATATTGTGCCAATTGTTTGCATGAGGATCGGTTGATCATTGCATTTTTTAAGGAGCTTTACTCATGTTCGTGGTCGTTTGAAAATGGTTCGCATTCGTTTCATGTATGTCGTGTACTGAACATTGAATTGAGAACATTTGACATGGATGATGCACTTCGTGTCGCTGACTCTGATGAATATTCGAAGTAGCCACGCCGAGCATTTGATCGCTTCTTAATGAATTTGATCGATGAATAGAGAGATTAAAACATTTGATTTATCCTTTTGCAATGTTTTAACATATTTTGATTCTTTGGATTAACATAATTGAGTGTGTCTATGAAATGGTTATTCTTTGTATCGATCCTGGCTGTGGTATCAACAACCGTGACTGCCCAAAATCCTTCTGAAGCTTTGTCTGGCGAGCATACGCTTGGCGAACGTTTCATGATCATGAAAACAAAATCGCAGAGTTATGGCGCTTATAAAGTAATCAAAGAAACAACCCTCGACGGTGTTTGGAAAATCTATGCTGACAGTCTTGCGGCTAAAAAAGTGGCGCTGGGCACGGCCAACGGAACAATCAAAGGTCTCAAAGGTCAACTTGATGGAAAAATCGCTGAGCTTAAGACCAAAGAGCAATCAGTTGCCGTGATTGAACACGCCAGCACGCACATTGAAGTTCTCGGCATGGACATGTTAAAGGCAACTTTCATTACTGTGATGGCGGTCACAATAGCCGGATTATTGCTGCTACTCGTTCTCGTCGTGGGCAGAATGAAGCTCCAGTCCAACTCGTTAAGCGAAAGAAGTCTCGCGGTTAGCGCATTGACCAATGAATTTGAAGACTACAAGCATCGCGCGATGGACAAGCAGACCAAGCTTTCACGCGAATTACAAGATGAGAGGAACAAGCTTCAGGCGATGATCCGAAATTCGTAAGTCAGTATAGGTTCACTGATACACCCTCACATATTCAACTTCCATTCTTTGAGGCCAGATGCTTTCGTCTACGCCTTGCATGCCGCCCCAGTTTCCGCCGACCGCGAGGTTTAACAACAGGTGAAAACGTTTGTCAAATGGCCATCCTTTGAAGTCATCGCTTGGAGATTTGGTAACACTATAATACTTGGTGCTATCCACATAAAAGGACATCGTTGTCTTTGTCCATTCAATGGCATAGACGTGGAACGCATCCTGAACATCATTGACTGTTACTTTGCCTTCCTTTTGTGTGCCTTTAATGTGGTTATAGAGTTCAGTATGGATTGTTCCGTGAATAACACCTGGATCAAATCCAACGTGTTCCATAATATCAATTTCTCCGCTCGCGGGCCATCCCCCGTACGACCAGTCTGTCGATAACATCCAGATTGCAGGCCAGGTGCCTTTGCCTTTCGGGAGTTTTGCATTGATCTCTATTCGGCCATATAACCAGTCACCTTTGCCTTTCGAAATAATGCGGGTCGATGTGTATGACTTTCCAGCCTTGTCTTCTTTCAGTGCTTCGATAATCAGCTTGCCTTCCTTGACGCGAACATTCTTGGCATCATCGGTGTAATATTCGAGTTCGTTATTACCCCAGCCGCAGTTATCCGGACAACCATCGCCAAGATCATAATTCCATTTGGTTTGATCCGGCGCACCATCCTTGTCAAACTCATCCGACCACACAAGTTTTGTGAATGGCTGAACTTCCGTTGGTGGGCCGTCTTTTTCTTTGCAAGCGAAAATTGGAAGTATGAAGACAATCAAAAAAGCGAAGTGTTTCATAGGCAATGGTTTGAATCTTTAAACGCTCGTGGCTTGAATTGAGAGTGAAAATAATCAATAAATCAATAAATCATGCCTCCGTCGTAGCGTTTTGCGAAGGAGGATTGAGTTATTGATTATTGCACTCAACAATTTTCAGCATTCTATTTTACAAAGCTTTGCCTATGTCTTCTTCTCCAGTATTCAAAAGATAAGTTGCTCCCCGGCTCATCACATATTTTCCATGGGTATCATAAATCGCAGTAGCATTGAGCAGGACATTGAACCTTGAGCCATCTTTTCGTACGAATGTATGACGGACATTCCTGATGAAACCTTTGGCAAGAAACATAGCGAACTGCGCGTTATATTCGGCGTGTTCTTCGGGAGCGACGATATTTGTAAATTGCATTTTACCCAATACTTCGTCGCGATCGTATCCAAGCCATTGCAGTTCGGTTTGATTCATACGAATGATAAGTCCTGTGGATGTCAGAGAGTGATAGCCATTGGGTGCATTATCGTACCAGTCTTTTAATTCTTTCAGCGTGTCTTCAGCTTTTGCATTGCTTACGTGCAGTCCCTCGTAAAAGGTTTGAAGTTCTTCGAAGTTGTCTTGTAGGTCGCGATTGAGTTTTTCAGCAAGCACACTCTTCTTTTCAAGTTCAGAAGTACGTTCGAGAACTTTTAACTCCAGTGATTGATTGGCTTCATGAAGTGACGCCAGTAGTTCTTTATTCTTTTTGTCTTTATCAAGGAGTGTCTTTAAGGCGACAACGCTCACCAAACAGATCAAGGCAAATGAACTGTAGATTACGGCGTTATTGAATGCTTCATTGTCAAGCCTGACTTTGTCATTCAGGGGCATTGCATTTTCGTGTGATGCAAAGTATTTGATACCAGCACTGATCAGCGTTAGTAAAATAGAAACCGCTAGTAAATTTGCAACGCGATTTGTCTTCATTGAAATGGGCATCAAAAGTTAAGTCCAAATCTTAAGATACTAAAACTGGGAGAGGGTAATTGGTTTATTATGGCAATTTGGCGCAAAATGTTCGCGAGTTGTTTCTTGAGCATTCGTTCGTTTTACAATTAACGGTTCCGGATGCTCTCCAGACGCATCCAATAAAACTTTAACTTTATCTGTAACCTTCCCAGCAATCCTGGGTTTCCCATCTTGAAAAACAAAGTTGCAGAGTTGGAATCATTGTCAGACAATGCCTTGATGCTCAAGGTGAAAGACGGCGACCTGGACAGGCTCAGTCTTCTATTTGAACGCTATAAAAGGCCGTTGTATGGCTTTTTCTACGGCATGAATTGCGACTCAGAACTCAGCGAGGATCTGGTGCAGAATGTATTCTTGCGGATACTCAAGTATCGCTATCTCTTTCGGGGAGATGGCGACTTCCGGA
>JBDSKX010000115.1:0-23697 GCA_039916665.1 Chryseolinea sp.
GCCCAAAGATCAATCCCTTGTTTACGCTAGCATCCCCACTATATGATACTTTTGATTCTCCGAAGGCATTTACTCGAAGATTGTCGTGTGTCGTGAGCAGGATCCGACTTTCACCATAGATTGTCGCTGTAGCAGAGTAGCTCTTCATATCCTGCGTATTGATCTTATTATCACCAAATAGCTTGTACTTCTGGAATTCGGCTTTTCCGCCTTTGACGTGAAGATCGTTTTCACCGTAAAGACTTGTACGGAAATATTCTGTTCTCAATGAATAGAGACTTATCTCATTTTCACCGTAAGCTTTCAGTGTAAACCGTTCAGCCAATAACGGACTTTTGCAGGTGAGCTCCTGATTGCCTCGGATTTCAAGGTGATCCAATTCTGTATAAGTCACGTATGCCGTTAAAGATGCATCGTGATAAGGACTTTTTCCAGTATGAGGATTTGGTTTTTCAGCAACTTTCGCGTCGTCAAGATACAGTCGGAGCGTGCGGCCGGAGACTTCGATGTTGATCTTATCTTCGGAAACATTTGAATACACCATCCGGATATCTTCATGTTCTCCCTTTTCGAGGATCAGGTTAATTCTGGGGGAAACGATGATCCTGCTGAATGACTTGAGGTTGCGTGTGATTTCCTGCGCCGAAGCGAATGGTGTCGAGATCGTTAGCATCAATACTACCGACGCGGCAAAGAGGTTAAATTTCTTGAGGGGGTACATAGACTGATTAAGCGTTGTTTCAGTTAGGACAACCAGACGGGCGTCAACCCCTATGTCTCCTGACTATATTGTTGCAATATATTTATCGCCGGGTATTATTGCAGGTTAAACTCGTTGAATGAACGAAAGGTTGCGTCTCGTATTATTCGTTCCTTAAAGAACGCACCGGATTTCCACGAGCGGCCTGAGTCGTTTCAATGCTGATGGAAACGAATGCGATAACCAGTGAGATGATCGCGGCAATCGCGAAAATCCACCAGGGAAATGATATATGAAAGGCGAACTGCTGGATCCACAAATACATCATCCATCCGGCGAGCGGCCAGGCGATGAGGTTGGCAATGATCACAGGTTTTAAGAAATCCTTGTTAATCATCACTATAATATCATTTACGCTCGCCCCCATAACTTTCCGAATTCCGATTTCTTTCGTCCTTTGTTCAGCAGTAAAGGCTGCCAGTCCGAAGAGTCCGAGACATGCGATGAAGATTACAAGTGCGGAAAAAAGCGCCGAAATGATGCCGAGTCGTTTTTCTGCGCTGTGTTTTGACTCGAAATTCTTGTCGAGGTAGGTGTACTCAAACGGGGCATCCGATGCGTACTTCTTCCAGAAGCCTTTAATCATGTCAAGTTTTGCATCGGTGTCTCCTTTGGTTATACGGATTGCCATCTCCCAGTTGGGCTCAGGCCCGAGCACAGCGGCGAGTGGCTGCAGGGACTCGCGAAAAGATTGAAAATTGAAGTCTTTGATGATGCCGATGACTTCGCGTTCCCGCCCATCTTCATCATAGTTGCTGACAAATTTCTTGCCGGCGATATCATAGATACCCAGTATTTCGGCTGCCGTTTCGTTCAAGATCAATGCAGTGGAGTCACCTGGCTCCTGACTTGAAAAGAAGCGTCCTTTAACCATCGAATAGCGCATGGTTTCAAGGTGATCGACGTCCATTTCATAGACGGCCATGAAATATTCTTTCACGGAATCCACTTGTCTGAATACAGATTGCCGCTCTACGTTCGGTGGAAGCCGGTTGCAGTAACTGGCTGAACTTATCTCCGGATTCTGAAGCAACGCTGTTTTGAAGGCTTTCCCATTCTTCTGAAGATTTCGCGTGTGAAGCAGGTTCAGCACATTGGTTTTATCGAACCCGATATTAGCCTTTTGAATGTATTGCAACTGAAGATAGACCACGAGTGTGGCAATGATCAGAACTGTAGAGATCACAAATTGAAAAATAACCAACACGTTTCTGATGCCATAGCTCCTGAGTTTTGCCCTGAGTTCGCCTTTGAGTACTTCTACTGGATTAAATGCTGTGAGATAAAATGCCGGATAACTTCCAGCAAGAAGGCCGACAACAAAGACGAACAGAATAAGACCAGCAAGGAATTCCGGCTGCAAGAGTACAGTCAGGCTAATGTCTTTATGAGTTGCGATATTGAATACAGGAATAAATATCATGATCAGCAAAAGAGAAAACATGACTGCGATGCTCACATAGAAATACGATTCCAAAAGAAACTGCATGATCAGCTTGCCATATTTTGCGCCGACTGTTTTTCTTACGCCGATCTCTTTCGCCCTGCTTGCCGATCTGGCGGTAGACAGATTCATGAAATTAATACACGCAAGAAGTGTGATGAGTATGGCGACGGATCCAAAAATATAGATGTACTGAACATCACTGTTCGGTTCAATCTCATCGTTGAGTTGTGACTTGAGATGGATATCGGTGAGAGGCTGAATAAAAAATCTCAGGTAGTTTCCTCTTGCTTTGAAATCAGCAAAGGTTGAATGATCAAGCTGGTCAAGTTCTTTGCTGACATGGTGTTCGATCAATGAATTCAACTCAGGGTCAATCTTTACAACTTCATGTCCCGGTTTAATTTTAAAATAAGTATAGACTCTTCCGGTGATCCATTTGCCAGTTCTCACATCGTCCCATGTAGTCAATGACAGGATCATGCTGAAGCGCACGTGAGAATTTCTCGGGGGATCAGCAGCAATTCCGACGACTTTAACTGGATAGCCCTGTGCCAGGATCAGTGTTTTGCCAATGGGATCTTGGTCTCCGAAATATTTCTTTGCTGCAGACTCGGTGATCACGAGTTTCCCTCTGCCGGTCAGCACCGAGTCGGGATTGCCTTTGATCAGCTTGTAGCTAAAAAACTTGAAGAAGTTGGAGTCCGCCAGCAGCATTTTGGGCTCGGTAAATGATTTATCCTGATACCGAACCGGAAAAGTCGCCCAATTCGCCATTCTTAGCGTGCTTTCAATTGCCGGGAGATCGGACTGGAGTGCTTTGGCGACAGGCGTACCGGTCTGTGCCGATGTAAATTCTTTCCCTTCAAGTTTACCCTGGAAACAAAGTCTGTATGTTCGGGCTTTGTCCTGATGAAAGTTGTCGTACTTCAACTCGTCCTGGATGTACAGAATAATAATGAGGCTGCAAGTGATTCCGATGGTTAATCCTGAAAGGTTGATGATCGAAAAGCCCTTTTGCCTCATCATAAAGCGAAGAACGATTTTCAAATAATTCTTTAGCATTGAAATTTTAGGTTCGCGAATATACCACTTAGAATCAGGTGGCTAAAAGCTTCTCCGCGTTTGCGGTGAAATTGACACTCCTCAACATTCGAATTGATTTACAAACTGAATTTCCATAAAATTGATTTTCCGACCTAATCCTCATACCGTGAAACGAATTCTCACCTGTCTCCTGATTATATCAAACGTGTCTTCTTTGGCACAAACTCGTACTGTCCGTAACTATATCGATGACACTTCAAATCAATATCATTGGTTGAATGAATACCGTGATTTTGTGTCCATACCAAACGTATTGGGCGATTCGGTAAACATTCAGAGGAATGCGATGGCTATCGTTGAGATGATGCGGAGACGGGGCATTAAAAGTCAGTTGCTGTATTCGGGGAAGTACAAAAGTGCGCCTTCGGTGTATGGTGAGGTAACGACGCCGGGCGCGAAAATCACGCTTGCCCTATACGCGCATTATGATGGTCAGCCGGTTAATCCAAAGCAGTGGGCCGAAGGACTGTCGCCGTTTACCCCGGTATTGATGAACGAACGTCTTGATAAAGGAGGAATAATCATTCCCTTCCCGAGGCCGGAAGAAAAGATTAACCCGAAGTGGCGAATGTACGGCAGAGGCGCTGCTGATGACAAGGCTGGTGTTTTCGCGATCTTATCGGCCTATGAAGCGCTTGTCAAGAGTGGAAGAAAACCCTCCGTCAATATCAAGTTTTTCTTCGAAGGGGAGGAAGAGGCGGGCTCAACACATCTTGCTGATATCTTTATGTTGAACAAAGATTTGCTGAAGAGTGATTTGTGGATCATCTGCGACGGACCTCGACACATTTCCGGCAGGAAGCAAGTTTTGTTTGGCGTAAGGGGAGATGTGAACATCGATCTGACCGTGTATGGCGCAACGCGACCCCTACACAGTGGCAACTACGGAAACTGGGCACCAAATCCTTCGATGAGGCTGGTTCAGCTTCTTGCCACGATGAAGGATGAGAAAGGATTGGTCACGATCAAAGGATTTTACGATGATGTTATTCCGTTGACTGAAACTGAAAAAAAAGCTTTGGCAGCGATACCTCCGGTAGAAGAGATATTGAGGAAAGATCTGGCCCTGGCACTGCCGGATGGTAACGGAAAATCATTTATGGATCTGCTGATGCTGCCGACGTTGAACATCAATGGTATCCAGGGTGGAAACATCGGATGTATGGCAGCGAATGTAATTCCTACTGAAGCGACAGCGGTGCTGGATCTAAGACTTGTGCTCGGTAATGATGTCGACAGACAAATTGAAAAAGTGGTGAAGCATATACAGGGGAAAGGATATACGGTAATCGATCACTATCCAGGTGACGCAGAGCGGATAGCGAATCCGTTGCTAGTGACGATCACGAGGAGAGGTCATGGATACAACGCCCAGCGAACGCCGATGGACCTGCCCTTAGCGCAATTGGTTATTAAAGCTGTCGCTACGACTTCGACGAATCCGGTGATCACCGTTCCGTCGCTCGGCGGAAGTCTGCCGCTATTTCTATTCGAGAAACATCTCGGCGCACAGCCGATCACGGTTCCTATCGTGAACTACGATAATAATCAACACGCCGAAAATGAGAACGTGTTATTGGAATATCTTTGGGACGGCATGGAGACTATGGCTGCAATTATGATGATGAAGTAATTCTCAATTGATTTTCACAAATGGTAACTTATACAACATCCGTGACGCAGCGCGACTTAGAGGGAATACTCGATTTGCAGAAAAGAAATCTTCCGGCAAATCTTTCAAAGGATGAATTTGAAAGTCAGGGATTCGTAACCGTGCAGCACAGCATGAAGGATCTTAAAAAAATGAATGACATCGAGCGGCACGTGATCGCTAGGGCGAATGATGAGGTCGTTGCCTATCTGTTGGCTATGACTACACTTTCAAGGAACGATATTCCTGTACTCGTGCCCATGTTTAAACTGCTCGAGAATCTTTTGTACAAAGGGAGCAAACTTTCCGCGCAAAACTACATTGTTATCGGACAAGCGTGCGTGGACAAACTTTACAGGGGTGAGGGTGTGTTCGATGGTATCTATCGATACTACAGGGAAAGATTTCACAGCAAGTATGACTTCGCGCTAACGGAGATCGCCACGTCTAACCCGAGGTCTATCCGGGCGCATCAAAGGGTTGGTTTTAAATCGATACATCAATACATTGCACCAGACGGGCAGGAGTGGAGCATTGTCGTTCTGGATTGGAAATAACCTCATCATTATGCGTTTTAATATTCTCTTTTTCTTAATACTTCTCGGATCTGCCTTTCATTGCAGCGCGCAGACGGCCGACCAAATCATCTCGAAGTACATCACCTATATCGGCGGGGAAAGTGCATGGAAGAAAGTGAAGACGATTACGGCGTCCGGTGAGTACAATTACGGAGGAATGCCCTTCCCTTTTACATCGTACTCCAAGGCACCCAACCTATATAAACTGCTCGTGCCATTTAATGGCAAATACTACGCCCAGGGGTTTGATGGCCAGAAAGGTTGGAAAATCGATGCCTTTAAGAATGAAACAAAACCAACATTGCTTACCGGGAAGGAAGCCCGTGCGCTTGCCAATGAGGCAGATGTTGAGTTGTTAAGTCCGTTTATAGATTATAAATCAAAGCAATATTCTGTCGCCCTCCTTGAAAAAGACACGGCATCGAAAAAGACCTGTTATGTGCTCCGGCTGAGACGCGAGGCCGGCGAAGTCGAAGAGTATTATTTTGACGATCACACCTTTGCTCTTTTGATGAAGAAAGCTATCGCCAAAAACACCGAGTTGCAGAGCGCACCATTGAGAATTTACTACAACGATTACCGGAATATTAAAGGTCTTAGAGTTCCGTTCCAGGCAGTTTGTGAATCTGAAGGACAAACTATTCTGGTCATTACAACGAAAGAGGTGTCATTGGATAAACCGATAGCACTAAAACAATTTCAACCCTGACGGCAAACTGTAACTGGCATCGCCAATATGAATAAGATGGCGACCAATTTTTTATGTTCATGCTTATCTTTGCAAGTATGAAGCGCATATTCCCGTATGCATTGCTGGTGATTGGTTTTGGTTCCCTTGTTTTGACAAACATCTGGTATGAAACAACAACGTTTGGGATCCGTACCAGGACTATAGAGGTAACATCTCTACAACAGATTGTCCCTGTGGGCGGACGGTATGTCAAACCTATACTCTATACGCATGTCGTGGGTTTAAAGGATGTTCCTGTCGATAAGGCCAAGGAGACTTTTATCGCTGCCGTACTTCCAGCGGTATTGGTGGCCAAACACGAAATTGACATGTTGAAGATCCGCCTTCGCGTCATACGAAAACGAAATCAGTGGAGTGTGGAGGACAGCGCCCTTTACTTATCGTCAAAAAAGAAGTTTAGGGCCCGCGACCTTGACGACCTCCTGCTCAGAGTTGGCTCCCTTCCCACGAGCATCGTTCTTGCACAAGCAGCAGTCGAGAGCGGGTGGGGGCAATCCAGATTTTTCTTGCAAGCTAACAACCTGTTTGGAGTCTGGTCTTTCGATAACAAGGAACCTCGTATTGCTGCAGGGCAGACGAGAAACAAAAGGACCATATACCTTCGGTCTTATGCCGATATGTCGGAATCGATCGTCAACTACTTTGAAATACTGGCATCTTCTCATGCCTACTCGCGCCTCAGAAAAGCCAGGATTGAAGAAAGTGACCCATTCAAGTTATTACCCCACCTGTCGAATTTTTCAGAGCGAAGGTATCAATACACCAAACAGTTAAAGTCAGTGATCCTCCAAAACAGCCTGACAACTTACGACCTGTATCAGATCGACCCGGATTACTTGTTTGAGGAGTAAATCACCGCAATGACGCAATGGTCGCCATGAAAGTAAACTTAATAGCGTAGCGTACACTCTTTTGAGCAATAGATCCAAACCGCAGGATCGCAAGCTGCTTTGCACTCTTGAAAAAATATTTTTCTACCAAATCACTACTGACATAAGGTTGTCACTCGGGTTTGTCAACTTTAGCATGAGTGGATGATTCGACATTCACAAGTCACATAAAAAATTTAAATTCATGCCCAACGAACTCATCGTCTCCAACACCATCACCATACACGCCTCCGCAGCAAAAGTCTGGGATGCGTTGGTGAATCCCGAGCAAACAAAGAAATACATGTTTGGATGCGAAACCGTCTCCGAATGGAAAAAAGGAAGCAGTCTTCTTTGGCGGGGCCAATACGAAGGAAAGGAAATGATATTCGTTAAAGGTGACATTCTTGAAATCAAACCCGGGAAGCATCTCACTTACACGACCATAGATCCTAATTCAAACGTCGACGATAATGCTGAAAATTATCTTGCTGTAACGTATGACCTAAACGAAACCAACGGCAAAACAGAGCTTGTCGTTACGCAAGGTGACTTCAGCAAGGTTGCTGATGGAGCCAAGCGATATGTTGACGCGTCGAATGGCGGTGAAGGATGGAATCCGATATTGGTGGCGATTCGCGATTTAGTCGAGGGCACTTCTACCGCAATGGCGAAATGACGAAAAGAAAGCAATGGTTGATTGTTTCGCCATGATGAGGCCGATCGTTAACAATTGTTACAATCGTCGCGGATCAATACATCCAAGTTTGGTGTTTATCTTGACGCCCATCGCGTCGTTTCCATCGCGGCGGAATTTTAATCTAACGCATTTAACGTCACCCAATACCTATACGCCACGATAACCTTATTGAATTTCGAAAGTTTATTGATATCTGTTTTGCTATACCGTGGGAGGATTACTTTATTGATGCGCGCTAATGCTTTGAATATTCCTTTTCCCATTATTGAGGCAATTTAGTTCAGGGGTTGTGCTTATTCAAATAATTCGTTGAGTGGAGTAACTTTCCCGTCACTGGCCGATTGAAGTTGCAACGATTTGACTATTGCACCTTCAAATTTTTGTCAATATTTGAGGGCATTTTCAAAGCCTTAGAAAAACGCCCCGGGATGACTGAACGCAGAACAATCTTAGCAATTTCCGGAAGCACACGAACCGGTTCTTCGAACGAATCTATCCTGAGATATCTGGAATCGCAATATTCGGAGGTACTTGAATTCGTATTTTATCCAGGCCTTACGTCGTTGCCGCACTTTAATCCCGATTTTGATAGCACGCCACCGGCATCCGTGGTTCAACTGCGACAAAGCATTTCCGACGCGGATGGTATATTGATTTGTACGCCTGAATATATTTTTGCGTTACCTGGTGCTCTTAAGAATCTGATCGAATGGTTGGTCTCCACGACGATCATGGATGGCAAGCCAACGGCATATATCGTAGCTTCCGGACTTGGTGAAAGAAGTTTTGAATCACTGGGTGTGATCCTGAAAACGCTTAGCGCGCAAGTATCAGAAGAAAGTAAACTTTTAATACAGGGAGCCCGCGCAAAGATGAGCGCTAACGCTGGTCCAAAGGATGGGCAAACATCACAAGATCTTGATAGACTTATGAAATCATTAATTTCATCTTTAAATATCCAAACTGCCAGATCAAGCTGATGGAGATTATCCTATTACCAATCAAAGAAAGACTGTCTGAAAACGCCGAGTTGGCGACAAATCCTGAACTTGTTGAAGTGCTTGAAATGACAATTCAATTCTTTGCCAGAGTTGGATACAGTCCTCCGTGGATCGGCTACTTCGCCACAATGAACGGCCAGCTAGTCGGAAGTGCTGGCTTCAAGGGACGTCCGATACAGGGCTCTGTTGAAATTGCTTACAGCACGAATGAATCTTACAGAAAGCAAGGTATCGGATCAGCGATATGTCACGCACTTGTTGAATTGGCGACTGCGACAGATCCAACAGTCATCGTCACAGCGCGAACCTTTGCAGAAGAGAATTTCTCGACACGGATATTACGCAAAAATGGTTTTCTGAAAAAAGGCATCGTAGTGGATCCTGACGATGGAGAAGTCTGGGAATGGATTTACACGCCAACAGTTGCTTAGTTCGTTCCGAACATTTTGGTCAGTACAAATTGGCCAACGCGTTTACCTTGCGACACTCCATTATCACACGCATCGCGAAAATGAATTCCACCATAAAGTCTTGAGATCGCCGCTTCGTTTGCCGCCTGGTAGAAGGAAGTGAAATCACGCTCCGGAATACCAAAATACAACTCAGATGTGTCGGTGAACTTAAAATTATCGCCAAGGAAATAAGTAAGCACCTCTGATGATGAGGCCGAAACAACGCTATGGCCACTGGTATATTCTGGAAACGGCGGCGTCTGAAGAAGTGGACGCCACGAGGGATCCATAAATTTATTGATGGCTGTCTCAGGACGTATCCTGTCGCTTTTGTATTTCTCATCCCAGCAACTGATAAATGAATCGTGCAACGCAAGGGCTACCATCGTGTGAACCAGGACGGCAGAATCAAGTGGCATGTCTGCTTTCTTGCACGCTATTCCCGTAATACCCATCCAATGACCACCAGGTGAAATCTTTTTAAGGCCAATCGCCATATGACCAGAGTACGTCACAGCGAATGGATTGCAATCCCAAAAACTAGCGATCTTGCGTTGCTCCACAGACAGATTCTTTCCTATCGTATAAACTTCCTTCGTGATATTATAAAACTGACTCGTAGTATCCTTGCTGAAAAGGACAGGACGATCAGGCGTAAATTGTTGTGCTGAATCAAGAAAGAAAGGACGAATCGTTGCCCATTGCGGTTCAACGGCGCCCATGTATTCCGGTGGAGTTGGATACCAATGTCCTTCTTCTTTTTGGGGTCTGTAGCGAGTATACGTGCTGAGTTTGTTGTACTGATCTTTTCGCGCGTATTGAATGATCTGCGTCGCGATATCTTGACAAAAAGCGATCTGGGCAGCAACAGATGTTTTGCCAATCTTTTTTTTCTTCCTGAAATACTCTACAAGCTTTTTTTGGTTCTCATCAAGCATCGGGCCTGAAGGCATAATTTGCTTACCTACCTCCAACATCGTGTAATTCGCGCAGAACACAACATCGGCGTTTGCCGGGACGACAGGAGCTTTTAACTCGGGATCTTCACGGAATTTTTTGTCGATGTCGGGCAGCGTTTTTCCTAAAATACGAATGGTTTCATAAGCGCCGAGCAACGCGTAACTATAAAACCTCGCAGCAGCTGGCGGACTAGCCACGTCGTGAAGCATAACTTCAGAAAGGCCAAATACATTGTCATTAAAAATCTGAAGCTCTTGCGAATGATTGGTCTGACTTTGCGCGTGGAAGCAAATGATCAGCAAAAACAACGCTATGGATATCCTCGGATTCATCTAATTCAATTTATAACACTCTACCCCGACGTTGTTGATTCCGATCAGCAAATATTGTTCGTCTTCCACTGTGATTGCCTTCAAAGACTTTGTATCGCCTGTTACTCTCATTCCCGTTTTTTCCTGAGAAAGAAATTTGAAATCTCCTTTTCCATCGCCTGCATAAACCTGACCAAGATTGGCGTCAATCACACCCATCCTGATCCGTATACTGCTTTGATTCCCGCAAGCAACGATATCCATCTTTCCATCCTTGTTTACATCCATCAGTTCAAAAGCAAAAATAGGCGCGAACTGCGACTCAACTGGCAGCGCATGCACGACAAATCTCCCGTCACGGTTTTCAAGATAAACACTTTGCAACGTGTTCATCTGTAGTGTGCTAGCATCCTTGATATCCTTTGCTGCAAATATGTTTGACAACTGTGCGTCAGCGTATGCGCCATAACTTGTGTATTTGCTCCGCAAGCCATAAAACTGATCGAGTAATTCGTCACGGCTCGCAAATGGATAGGCAATTCCTTGAATGTAATGCGTCAACATCGGATCGATTGAACCGTTGCTGTCAAAGTCTTTGTACACCATTGTAATGGGTTCATTATCGCTGGCCCTTAGTTGAGTGTTAAGTCCAAGATTCCCCGCGACAATATCCTGATCTCCATCACCATCAAAATCATAGTGAGTCATTGTGTTCCAAAGACCGGTTAATGGCTTGTCAAAGAATTTAGCCGTTGCACGCTCAAGACTTTTGCCGCTTTTGTTGAGGTAGACTTCAATCGCCATAAATTCCCCCATCAGCACCAGGTCATCCCATTTATCGTTGTTGAGATCGAGCCACATAGCATCAGTAACCATACCCATATGGGCAAGATCCGATGAGATCGAAGCGGTCGCATTCTCAAATTTGCCTCCTTCATTTTTCAAAAGAAAACTTTCTGGCGCAACAGGATATTTCCCGGGCACCACACGTCCGCCAACAAAAAGATCAATATCACCATCGTGATCGAAGTCAGTTCCAGCAACGCATCCCTTGCTGCTTCGCATTTCAGGAAGAATTCTTACCGCCAACGAAAACTTTCCGCTTCCATCGTTGAAATAGATCCTGTCTTGTAATGCCGGATCGTTCTCTTTGTATTCATTGTATCCGCCACTTACCACATACAGGTCAAGGTCTTTGTCGCCATCAACATCAACGAAGAGCGCGTCAGCATCGGTGTAAACTTTATCAAATACATTGTTTGATTGAGATTCAATAAAACTTCCACCGCTGGATTGAAGGAATATTTTTCCTGGGTTTGATTGCGCACCGCCGACGAAAACGTCAGGCAGGCCATCACGATTGATGTCACCAGTTGCCATAATAGGTCCACAGGTCGAAAGCATCGTTAGTAAAAGTGGTTGCCTCTTGAAATCATTGTAGCCTTCCTCAACATGCGAGTATTTTATGAGTTCAGCGACGCGATTAAACATCGTCGCGGTTACTGGAGCATTGGGTTTCACTTTGGTTGATGATCCCTTTATAACTTTGATGAGTTGATCAGCCTTAACTGCTAGCAATGTCGTATCAGTTTGATCCGGCCATACGATGTTAAGCGTGTCTACAACTTCGTCTTGTCCAAGGCCGATATGAACCCGACCCGTTACGTTGGACTGGAAGCCACGGGTTGTGAGATGCTCGAAATATTGAACCTTTCCTTTCGTATGTGTCGTAATTTTTGCGCCAAGAACCTGGCTATTCTTGGAGGACGCTCCCAGCTGTAATTGTAAATAATGTTGCCCCTTGTTTCGCTCACGCGTGTTGTTTTTGTAAACAGATGCTGTTTCGTTCTGGTGGTTTACCACAAGATCCAAATCACCATCGTTGTCGAGATCCGCATAGGCTGCACCGTTTGAGAAATCAGGATCTTTAAAACCCCATGCGATACTTTCATCAGTGAACGTATTATTCCCGTTGTTTTTGTACATATAATCATGAACCGGAGTTGAGGTCATTGTACTCACAAGATGAAACGTATCAGCTTTCTGTGCTTCTTTGGCAGCCTGGAAATAATAATCGCCTTTGTATTTTAGAAAGTCGCGATTGGTATAATCACGGAAGTATCCGTTCGTAATAAACAGATCTTTGAAGCCATCATTGTCGTAGTCAGCAACCAGCGGTGCCCAGCTCCAGTCTGTTTTTGAGATACCGGCGAATTGACCGATCTCACTAAATGTTCCATTCGCATTGTTAAGGTGTAACATATTGCGCATGTTCTGAAAATAAAATCCGTTCATCACCATGAGCGCATAGTGTTCATAATTTTCCGGGCCATAGAGAAGCTTCTGTCGCTTGTTATCTTCCGGGAGCATATCAACAGTAAAGATGTCGGGCCATGTATCATTGTTGATATCGCTGATGTCACACCCCATGGAAAAATAGGAGAGATGCTGCAAATATTCGGTCATACGATCTGTAAACGTTCCATCGTGATTATTGATGTAGACATAGTCGGGTTCAACATAATCGTTAGATACGTACATGTCGAGCCACCCATCTTTGTTGATATCTGATATGTTGATACCAAGTCCAAATCCAAGAGGATTGCCTTTAATACCTGCGGCTTCGCTTACATCAGTGAAATGACCATTATCGTTTCTGAATAACTTGTCGCCGGCGTATGGATCTCTCGATGCTTTCGCTTTCGCGTATTCAAACTCGCGTATAACAACGACGTTGTGGTTTAATAAATACATATCAAGATCGCCATCACGATCATAATCCAGAAAAGAAGCTTGCGTGGAATAACTTGGATCATCCAGGCCGAAGGATGCTGCAGATTCTTTGAAACTAAGGTTGCCATTGTTTATAAATAGCTTGTTCTTTCTTTTGGCTGGATCACCCTTTCCGGAAAAACAAACGTAGATATCGAGAAATCCGTCGCCATTAACATCGGCCATGGTGACGCCAGTCTTCCACCCGGATTTGCAATCTACACCTGCCGCGGCCGCAATTTCTTTAAATTTAAAATTGCCCTGATTGATATAAAGAGCGTTGGGTTTCATGTTCCCAGTGAAGTAAATATCGTCGAGCCCGTCGTTGTTCAGGTCTCCGATAGCGACACCACCACCATTATAGAAATATTCGTATGTCAGAACGTTGGAGGTGCGGCTTTCGGTTAGCGTATTTTTAAATGAAATACCCGACTTCTGTGGAGCGATCGATTCAAACAAAGGTGCCTGACTCTTCACATTGGTCACGACAGTCACCAACGAGCAACACAATACTAGATGTAAAACAAACTTCATGCGCCTCGGAACGTTGCTTTCAAAAATGAACCAGGAATGCTGGATGACCAATGGTTATTTGCGATACAAGTTATAACAGATTAGGGTATATTGTCATCTTGGAATCATATATTTTGCGCAAGTTTTGTAGTCCGCTTATGATGTCAGGCTTTCAAATTTTACGTTATCTTTGTCAGCCGTTTTGAGCCTCCCGAAACCTCAACGTACCGACTGTAAATCAGCCGCCAATTCATTGCACATGCGACCTAGTCAAATTTCAGCAACAGGACTGATCATCATTTCGATTTTAGCGACGATGCTGACGTCTTGTTCGAAAAAAAGCAAGAGTGAGATAAAGTGGAGTATGGATCTTCCGGTGATCGGTTCCCAGTCATCGCCGCGCGCCGCAGATCTCAATGGAGATCACGTCCTGGACATTGTGATGGGTGCAGGCAAGAACGAATTTCAGAAAAGCGCGCAGGGTATTCTGGCATTCGACGGTGCTACTGGAAATATTCTCTGGCAACAAGAGGGTCTTGATCAGGTCTATGGTTCGGCAACTTTTTATGACGTCAATGGAGATCAGGTTCCGGATGTATTTATTGGCGGACGCTCACCCCATTTCAAGGCACTGAATGGGAAAAGCGGAGAAGTGCTTTGGGAATATCATTACGAGCAGCATCAGCAGGATTCCATACTCAAGTATGCACGATACAATTTTAACAACAGTGTTTTGATTCCTGATCAGAATAATGACGGGCTTATGGACTTGCTTGTCGTCAATGGTGGTAATGCAGCTGCTAATCCTAACACCGAAGAAGGTCGCTTTCCAGGCGTTCTTATGGTGTTCGATTCTAAAACGGGTAACATTCTCGCTGCTGATACAATGCCGGATGGCAAAGAATCATATATGTCACCTGTCGCATTTAAAGAAGGAAATTCGGCTGAAGGTCAACACAAAATTGTTTTTGGAACGGGCGGTGAAACCATTAACGGGCATTTATATCTCGCAAAACTGGAAGATCTGATGAAACGGCAGTTAAAGAATGCTCTGATTGTTGCTGAGGAAAAAGGACACGGATTTGTTGCACCACCATCCATCGCGGATATCAATGGGGATGGATCATTCGATATTGTCGCCATATCGCATGGAAGCACTGTTTTTGCAATCAATGGAACTGATGGCAAAATGCTTTGGAAGCAAAACATTCCAAACACCGAATCGAGCAATAGTCTGGCCGTTGGTAAATTCAACGACGACGACACTCCTGACTTTTTTACTTTTGTAAGCAAGGGCATGTGGCCGAACAGCACAGGATCTGTACAAGTGTTGTTCGATGGCAAAGACGGCCGGATTATGTTTAAGGATTCACTTGGTTGTACCGGTTATTCATCGCCTGTAGTGTATGACCTTACGGGTGATGGTATTGATGAAGTAATTGTAAGCGTCAATGAATTTGACTGTTCAGTTGGTTTTGCGGGAAAGCCGCCAGCAGAAATAGAGAACAAACTGGTTGCATTTGATTTCATGCGAAAGCAAACTATGGGGATTGCACAAACACAGGGATTTAAGAATATATTCTCCACGCCATGGTTAGGCGATATTGATGATGATGGCTTTCTTGATTTGGTATATTGTCAATATTATAACCACGGCGATCTGCTGTTATTCCTCGGAATGAAAATCTCACGAATTGATTTACCGGTAAAAATATCGAGGCCCCCAACTTGGGGCGCCTATATGGGTTCAGAGGGTGATGGTATATACCGTCCGTGATTTTAAATTACTGTATTCGGATGCGACAATTCCTGACTGGCATATTGATTTTTTTTATCATACTAGGCTGCCGCGAGAATGCGTCTGGCCCATCAGTTAGCAAAGAGGGCACACTTTTCAGCTTGCTGGATTCTACAGCAACAGGTGTTGGTTTTGTCAATCAGGTCGTCGATAAGGCTGATTTCAATATTCTAACCTATAGAAATTTTTACAACGGTGGTGGTATTGCTATCGGAGATATCAACAATGATTCACTGCCTGACCTTTACTTCACCGCAAACCAGAAATCAAACCGACTCTATCTTAACAAAGGCAATTTTAAGTTCGAGGATATTACTGAAAAAGCAGGTGTCGCTGGTAAAATGGATTGGAGTACAGGTGTGACGATGGCAGATGTCAATGGTGACGGGTTTCTTGATATTTATGTGTGCAATTCGGGAAATGTTGCCGGTGCGCACCGCGAAAATGAACTGTTTATTAATAACGGTGACCTCACGTTTACTGAGAAAGCAAGAGAATTCAATCTAAATAATGAGGGATACACCACGCATGCTGCATTCTTTGATTATGATCTGGATGGCGACCTTGATTGTTATATTCTTAATAACAGTTTCAAAGATCCCGGTAAAATCGAACTCTATAAAAAAATGCGGGAAGTGTCCTCGGCCGGGGGAGACAAGCTAATGCGAAATGATGGCAACAGATTTACGGATGTAACCGTCGAGGCCGGAATCTTTACAAGCGAAATCGGTTTTGGCTTGGGTGTAGCCGTAAGTGATCTGAACGGAGACCATCTTCCGGATTTATACATCAGCAATGACTTTTGGGAGCGCGATTATCTATACATCAACAAAGGCAATGGCAGGTTTTCAGAGGAGTTGATTGAGCGGTTGAATTATAGCTCGTTGTCAAGTATGGGTGCAGACATCGCAGACCTGAATGGCGACGGAAGTCCGGAAATAATTACAACGGATATGCTACCCGCAAGTAATGACCGTATCAAAACCACGATATCATTTGATCCCTTTCACCTCGAGGATACCAAGTACCGCGCGAACTTTTACTATCAGATCGTTCAAAATTGTCTCCACCTCAACGATCAAACCGGAAATTTTCAGGAAGTCGCTATGATGTCAGGCATAGCCGCAACTGACTGGAGCTGGGGCGCACTCATTTTCGATTTCGAGAATGATGGAAAGAAGGATATTTTCATCAGCAACGGAATAGCAAAAGATATTATGTCAATGGACTTTCGCGAATTCATTGCGGACAAAGAGAATCAAAAGATGCTCATGTCGAAGACAGGAATACACGATGACCGGGCTTTTGTTTCACTCATGCCGGCACGCCCCCTTCCGAACTATGCCTATCAACAAACATCCTCGTGGTCATTTGAAGACCATTCAGAAAAACTGGGGCTTGCTACTCCGTCATTCAGTAATGGATCTGCCTACGGTGATCTTGATAACGACGGTGATCTCGATCTGGTGGTTAATAATGTTAATCAGCCTTGCTTTCTATATAGAAACGAAGGACAATCAAATGCCGGAAATCACTTTCTGAAAGTAAAATTTTCCGGTGATGCGCAGAATAAATTTTGTATCGGTTGTGAAGTCACGCTTCGCACAAATGATAAGGTTTTAGTTCTTCAGAACTTCAACACTCGTGGTTTTGAGAGTAGCATTGAACCACAATTACTTTTCGGAATGGGTGCGGAGTCTGTAATTGATACACTTACGGTGAGGTGGCCTGATGGAAAGCGACAAAGATTAACAGGTGTTAAAGCCGATCGTACGCTGACGCTTCATAAATCTGACGCAAAAGATTACTCAATTGATAAGCTAAATCCAACCTTACCTGAATTTCGTGAAATCAGTAGTACCGCCTTGCATGGGAATACCGTGCACCGTGAAAATATGGTGAATGATTTTAACAATGAAATCCTTCTTACAAGAATGTTATCAACCGAAAGCCCGAGAATTGTCAAAGGCGATGTTAATGGTGATAAACTTGAAGACTTCGTTTTACTGGGAGCATCAGGTGATGAAAACAAGCTTTTCATTCAGGAGGCAAATGGAACATTTAATCAGAAAAAAGTAGTGGCGTTTACACAGGATAAAGACTATGAAAGCACCTGTGGCGCAATCTTCGATGCTGATGGTGATGGTGATCTTGATTTGATGCTCGGCTCAGGAGGTAATCAGCCTGAAATGGCAAGGCAATTCTTCGTCGTTAGACTTTATGAAAATGATGGACGCGGCGGATTCAAAGCAAATCCTGCGTCTATCCCGCCAGTGATTGGAAATTTCTCGACGCTGGAAGCCGAAGACTACGACAAGGATGGAGATGTAGATGTGTTTTTGGGTGCACGATCAGTTCCGGGTAACTATGGCTTGCAGGCACAAAGCTACCTTTTGAACAACGATGGCGGACAATGGATGAACGTAGCGCCACCTGAACTTGGAAATATCGGGATGGTAACTGATGCGTGTTGGGCAGACGTTGACAATGATGGGGACAAGGATCTTGTTGTGATTGGAGATTGGATGTCCATATCTGTTTTCAATAATGACAACGGTGTGATTGACCAGCGCTCCGTTATTTCCGGAAGCACAGGTTGGTGGAATCGGATTGAAGCTTCTGATCTCGATAAGGATGGTGACACCGATTTTGTTGTCGGCAATTGGGGATTGAATTCTAAATTCCAGTCGACATCGCTTCGGCCGCTAACTATGTTGGTCAACGATTTCGATGAAAATGGAAAGAGCGAATTTATCATAAACTGGTACGCGCCACTCGACACGATTGCCTATCCGTTTTCAACAAAGGCTGAACTGGTGTCGCAGTTGCCGGGACTGAGAAAGTCTATTCTTCGTTATGATGCCTATTCACGTAAAACTTATGATTCTCTTTTTAATCCGGCTGTAAAGCAAAGATCGCTTTCATACAAAGCTGAGTATTTGTCATCAGCAATATTGTGGAATGAAAAAGGGTCGCTTAAGCTTCAGGCATTGCCTGCAGAGGCGCAGGTATCACCCGTCTTTGGAATTGTAGCCGATGATCTTGATGCAGATGGACTCACCGACATCTGGCTTGGTGGAAACTTTTTTGCCCTAAAGCCACAAGTAGGAAGGCACGATGCAAGCAAAGGCGTTTTCTTCAAAGGTACATCGCCAGGGAAATTCATTTTTAAACCTTACTCCGGACTGTACTCACGTGGTGAAGTACGCGATGCATGTGTAATTGAAACCCGCAAAGGAAAGAAAATGCTTGTCGCGAGAAATAATGATAAGATGCTTGTCTTTGAGAGAGTAAGGTAGATGGTGAATACTTGAAATTCGATAATCAACAGTCAACAAGGTCAGTAATCAATTTTCAGGAAGCACTAGACCGAGTTTTTTTATTTAGGTCTTGATGGCTGTGCCTGCCGATAGTGGAATTCTTTTATTTTATTGACTTTGTTGATTATTTGCTCCGCCGATATAAACTTCCTGCAGGCACGAACCGTCGAGGCCCAATAAAAAAACTGGGTCTAGTCCATCATGAGTATTGACTTTATTGATTTATTGACTGTTGATTATTTGCATTCATACGCAGAATCACACTCAAAAAAAGAGGATCGCCTTTCGACGATCCTCTTCATTCTTAATAATGATTACTCTATTCTGGCCCACCAGCAAACCATACTCTAGTAGTGTAGTTGTTTGGTGTTGTTGATCCCGCAGCAAAGTTCGGGTTACCCGCAACTTCAGCGTTTGGATACCTCAACCGTTGAGGGATAGTACCATTCGTGATGTTGTTAGGATAGTTGGTTGGAGTAAGCTTAGGATAATTTGTTCTTCTCCAGTTAGACCATGCTTCCCACCAGTTAAGAAAATGATTAACCCAATATTCGTTTCCGATCAATTCCAAATCGTGATCCGCTGCTCCAGTGAGCATCTTCTCAGGCAATGCAAGGTAAGTCGTCACTGCGCCGTCGGCGACAGTAAGCGATGGGTCATAGATCGTATACATCTGCATAGATCCTTTTACACCTGCAGCATAGTGAGCTGCAGCTTGTCCCGCGCTAAGTCCACCAAGGCCGCGAACAGCAGCTTCAGCGAGCATTAGCTCAACTTCACCATAATTCATCAGCATGTATGACTCATCGTTCTGAAGCATCTTGAAGTTAATCTTCGAGTACGTGGCGTCCTGATCTACTGATCCGGGTGCTGGTACGCCTTCGGCCTGCGCGAGTAAAGTCGGGTCAAGACCATTCGGCATACCTTTTTGCTGAAGTGGATTAACGTTGACTGGCGTAAACGCAGCAGCAGTCCATGTTGCAATACCACCACTGATGATCATCAGGCGAGGATCGTCGTCGGAAGTTGTTGACGCATCTGCGCCTTTCAACCAATCAACGAGTGTCTTGCTGAGGAATGAAGGCTGACCGCCGTCTCCCGGATAGAATGCACGTGAAATACCGTTCTGGTTAACCCATTGGCTAGGCGCAAGCGCCATTGGCACAATTACGTTGTCGTCGTTGCTTGTGAATACACCACCGGCAATAGCTTCCTGAATATATGGACCAGCTATTCCTGGATCTACAGTTGACATTCTCATGGCAAGACGGAGCATCATCGAGTAACCGAATTTTTTCCATTTTGCAATGTCACCGCTGTAGTACAAGTCGCCAGCCTTAAATCCATCGTCAGGAAGACTTGCGTCAAATCCTGCTGTTGCTTCATGCATCTCCTTTAGCAGATCCATGTAAATATCCTTCTGCTTATCATAACCAGGGTAGAAGGTGCCGCCTACGTTGGTCGCACTAAGTGCATCGAAGTAAGGAATGCTACCGTAGTAGTCAGTAAGACGTTGGAAAAGGAATGCTCTAAGCACTCTTGCAGCGTTTCTCAGATTCTGCTTGTTGCCTTCGTCATAACCACCATCACCGGTTTCTTTGAGGACTTCTGCGATGTTACGCAGTTCATCACCATAGAGAAACTCGAACGGAGCGCTTGCAGTCTCGGGGTTGTCGGTGTATTTGTCGCCAGGTGCGATACCGCCGTTCACATTCGCGAGTTGCTGTATAGCATAACCACACATACCAATGTTGGTACGCCAGTCGATGTAACGATTGTCACCAGCGGCTCCTCCTGATGCAGAACCCAATTGGGCTGCAGTGAACATAAAGTTCAGATTGATTTCATTAACCGCCTGTGGATTGATGTTCAGTTTATGCAATTGGTCAGTGTCGCATTGTGTTAAGCTTAACATCCCTACGACAGCCAATACTATTTTATTCATGTTTTTCATCATGTTCTTTTGACTTTAGATGATTAGAATCCCACTCTGAGGTTGAAACCATACGAACGGGTAGGTGGAAAACCGAAGTAATCGAGCCCTTGGGCGTTACCGCTAGAATAAGCAGACTCAGGATCCACGTTAGGAACGTTCTTGAAAAGGATGGCAAGATTGCGTCCTACAAATGAAAGTCCTACGCTTTGGAATGGAGTTTTTGTCAGGAATCTCTTAGGCAGGCTGTATCCCAAAGTAATCTGGCGCAGCTTGATGAAAGAAGCATCGTAAACAAAGTGATCTTCAGCTCTTTCGCCCGTTTGAGCCCAATAGTTTCTCGCCTGACCAGGAGTCAATGTCATGGTGCCGGGCTCATAAACTCCAGTGCCATTACCGGTGTCTGGATCAGTTGTTTCGATGGCGCCAGTTACGACAAGTGGTGCTTCACCTTCACGACCTTGAAGCGATTCTTTAGAAAGACCGTTCTCCGTCAACCTTACGTTTGTACCGGAGTAGATTTTACCGCCAGACTTGAAGTCAACCAGGAATGAAAGATTAAGGCCCTTATAAGAGAAGCTGTTATTTAAACCGCCGGTGAAGTTGGCGATACCGCTACCAATAACTTTATAAGTATTATCAGTAACAGGAGCACCATTTTTATCGTACATCAGCAATCCAGCATCATTCCTCTGTTGGGTGACACCCGTGATCATACCATAAGGACTGCCCACGATGTGCGTAATGAATGCTGTTCTTGTACGAGGCTCTTCAACGTTCAGCTGCGTCACACCCGGAATGAGTGATACTACATTACTGTTGTTCTTCGCAAAGTTCAATGACACATCCCATGTTACGTCTCCTCTTATAGGCGAACCTGTTAACAAGATTTCTACACCACGGTTGGTCAGCTTTCCAAGATTAACCGATGTTGTCAAGAAACCTGAAGCTCTTGAAACAGGAGCGTTCAAAATATCATCGGTAGTTGTCTGGAAATACACAGCGGCATCAACTCCTAAGCGTCCGTCGAAGAATCTGACGTCAGCACCGAATTCTGTTTCCGTCGAAGTAAACGGAACAAGAAGCGGGTTAGGTAAGTTACCTCCGTTTGTTGTATTAGCAGACGAGAAATATCCGAGAGGGTGTCCAAGGTGCGTCTGTCCCAGTGAATAGTTCAAGTTAGTAGAGTAAGCACCGACAGAGTTTGCATTACCCACTTGACCATATGAAGCACGAATCTTACCTAAACTCAACCAGGAAGGCATGCTCTTGAATGCGTCAGAGAACACGAAGCTACCACCGATCGATGGATAGCTGATGCTGTTTACAGACGGATTCAATACTGAGAACCAGTCTTTACGCAGCGTTCCGGTTAAGTACAGATAGTTGTTCCAGCTCAATTCAACTGAAGCGAACAGAGAGTTGATACCTGATGCACCATAGCTATAAGAGTAGTTTTTTTGCGCGGCGTTACTGATCGCAGCAAAGAAAGGAACATTAAATTGGTTTCCATTCAGGGCGAGGTATTCACCGTTCGATCTCATGCGATTGCCGCCGAAGAAAGCGTTCACACCAAGTTTATCGAAGAACGTCTTGTTGAAACCAACCGTGTATTCATAGTTTACTTCAGAATTACGGTTCTCATATTCGTTTATAGCTCCACCAAGCTGATATCCTGTTCCCTCTGGCGTCAGTTGAGTACCGCGTTTTGTATACGAATCCAGACCGACTTTAGCCTGTGCATACAGGAAGTCAGTAATATCATAACGTAGTTGACCGGATGCGATCACGCGATCACGAACATCAGAATTCTGAAACTGGTAGGCAGTGAACCATGGGTTTGATCCCCATAGATTGGTTGACTTTTGCAACTCCTGACCGGGGGCTTTGCTGTCAATTGTAGTGACGCCATCAGGTACCGCACCAAGCTTTTTAGGATCGCCTCTCAACTCATTAACATTAACGTCTCCCGGCAGCACGAATACAGATTGTACGCCGTTACCAGGAGAGTCAGAAACGTTCGGACGATTCTTAGACTTTTCATGTGAGTACATGATCTTGCTGACAAATGTCAGCTTCTTGCCAAATTTCGAACTAGTAGAAATGGTTCCGTTAAAGCGATCAAATCCTGAGTTAGGGATAACGCCTTTACTCGTCAGATTGGCAACAGAGACACGGAAATTTTGTGTATCGCTGCCGCCTGTAAGAGAAAGGCTGTTTGTGAATGCAGATCCTGTATTGTAATAACGCTTGTAATTGTCACCCGCATAAGAATAAGGGTGTTGCGTTCCATCCCAATGATAAACTGAGGAGCCGTCGAAACGTGGACCCCATGCCTGATCATACCATCCGCTGTTGAATGCATTGGTAACCGAGCTTGGATCGCCAGCTTTTGTTGCTGTCTGCGTTGCAAGTACAGGACCAACATAACTACCAGAACCGAAGTTCTTCTGAAGATCTGTCACGTTGTTTACAGTTTCAAACACAAAGTTTGAATTGTATTCAATGCCCAGACCTTTTCTTGCAGTTCCCTTTTTCGTTGTAATAAGAATTACACCATTTGCAGCACGTGATCCGTAAAGAGCTGCAGAACTGGCACCTTTAAGAACTGTGATGGACGCGATGTCATCTGGGTTAATACTATTTAAACCATCACCCTGATCCGACCCACCCCATACACCTGCTTGTCCGAAGTTGCTGTTGTCCATCGGAACACCATCAATAACATAAAGAGGCTGGTTCAATGTTGATCCGAGTGTTTTAGCACCGCGGATAAC
>JBDSKX010000116.1:0-4916 GCA_039916665.1 Chryseolinea sp.
AAAGATGTGGAGATAAATTGCCGATTCGTGGGCGATCATACACGAGTATTTCTCCGAGAACTCCAATCCTCTAGTCCTCTGCGCAACGGATTTCAAGGAGTTGTAAATCGTAAGATAAAAAGTGCATGAACACGGAGACCATTTAGGCAAGAATTCCCCGGAGGATACTGATAAGTGATGACACCACAAATTACTGCTTGGCGGTAATACCAGTGTATTTATGAGCCATCGATTTGTCGATATTCCTTAACTGATTAGTTTTACATCTGGTGGCGAACGTACTGATTATTGACGACGAAGAAAACCTGCGCAAGCTGCTCGCGCGTGTCGTGGAATTAGAGGGGTACCACGTTTTTCAGGCGCCATCAGTTAAAGACGGTTTAAAAGCGCTGCAAAAGAATACGATTCACGTTTTAATATCGGATGTCCGTCTTCCCGATGGAAACGGCGTCGACCTCACATTACGGGTAAAAAAAGAATTCCCGGCTACAGAAGTCATCGTTCTCACAGCTTTTGGCACAATTGAAGACGGCGTAAAGTCGATAAAAAACGGTGCGTTCGACTACCTGACAAAGGGTGATCATCAGGAGCGGATTATTCCGCTTCTCAACAAGGCAACGGATAAGGCGCTGCTTCAGTATAAGATTCTAACGCTCCAATCCAAACTGCAGGAACAATTCGGATTTGATAACATTCTTGGAGAGACGCCGGCGATAAAAGCGTGTATCGAACTCGCCAGAAAAGTTTCGGCTACAGACGCTAATGTTTTACTGCTGGGCGAAACGGGTACGGGCAAAGAGGTCTTTGCTCAGGCGATACACTATGAAAGTCCACGAAAGGCGAAGTCGTTTGTTGCGTTAAACTGCAGCGCATTTCCTAAAGATTTACTTGAAAGCGAATTGTTTGGTTATGCGGAAGGTGCATTTACGGGTGCGACCAAATCGAAGAAAGGATATATTGAAGAAGCTGATGAAGGCACCTTGTTTTTGGATGAGATCGGGGAGATGAATATCGATTTACAGGCTAAACTTTTACGCGTTCTGGAGTCTGGGGAATTTTACCGAGTGGGAGAGAGCAAACCAAGAAAAGTAAAAGTACGATTCATAGCGGCAACAAATCGCAATCTGGAAAAAGAGTCGGAGTCTGGCAATTTCCGAAATGACTTATATTACCGTCTCTCAGTATTTGACATTTCACTGCCAGCCCTTCGCGATCGAAAAAAAGACATCGGGATACTCGCGAATTATTTTGTAAATGTGTTTTCATTTAAAACCAACAAACGTGAAATCGCTGTGTCTGATGCATTCATGACGGCTCTTGAGCAACACCCATGGAAAGGAAATATCCGCGAACTGAAGAATATTATTGAACGGGCAGTGATCCTTTCCCATGATGAGCTCGATGTATCCAGCCTTCCCGTTGATTTTTCTATTGACGGCGATTCAATCTTGACGGACCTCGCGAGTGTCGAAAAGAATCATATCAAAAAAATGCTCCGGCAAACCGAAGGTAATAAGACCCACGCAGCAAAATTGCTTGGGATTGGAATATCTACGTTGTACGGCAAGATCAAAGAATATGAACTTTAACTCAGGATGTTTGCTCGTTACGGACTAATCCCATTTCCAGTCACCTGCCAGTTTTAACGGCTCTTCGAGATGGTTATCAATCATGAACTGCTTTGTTGTTTCACTATCCATCTTTGAGGCAGGGAGTTTGTCGGCATTGGCAAGGCCATACAAAATCATCGTACCGAATCTTGCTGTGTTTCTTATGTGATCTTCATTCACGAGTTTGAAATCGTCGCAGTTGGCGTGGTAGCATCCGTAAATTGAAGTTTCGAGATTTCCATTCAATGAAAGAATGGGAACACCTTCCAGCATAAAAGGCTGGTGGTCGCTATGAAGTCCTGAGCCATTTGAAAAAGTATTCTTGAAGATGGTGTCAACCTTCGCAACTTCAGCGCCTAGATTTTTGAAGAAAAGACTGTCATCGAGTTTGCCGCCCGCATTAATACCGATAGGGTTACCGGTCATGTCGAGGTTCATCATGTACTTCATGGTCTCAATTGATCCGTCTTTCACCGCTTCATTAACCATATACGTTGAACCGAGCAGCCCTTGTTCTTCGCCCATGAACATAATGAATTGAACGGTTCGCTTTGGCTGAAGTTTGTTCGCTTTAAATGCGCGTGCCATGTCTAGCACTGAGAACGATCCGATACCATTATCGATCGCACCGGTAGCAAGATCCCAAGAGTCAAGATGGCCTCCGACAAGAATTCGCTCATTAGGCAATTCTGTTCCTTTTATAGTAGCCACTACGTTGCGAGCCTTGATCGGGTCGCTATGGTTTGTCATCTTGATATGTGCCGAAACCTTCTTTGTCTTCAGCTTTTCTTTTAAAGCCATTCCTTGCTCTTTCGGAATGCATATCGCTGGAATGTTAAGAAGTTCACCGGTAACGGACGCGGTACCCGTAAACATAATACCACCATCAACCTGATTGAATATAATCACACCTTTTGCGCCGTGTTTTATGGCGATGGCTGTCTTTTCACTTCTGTGAAGATTGTTTAAGCCTTCAGCGCTTCCTGGCAAAATACCAATGTAAAAGAATGCAATTTTATCTTTTGCTGCCTCGGGTTTGCCCGCATAGTCGGCTTCAAGTCCATTGCCCATATCAACCAGGTCACCGGTTATTTCTGAAGTAACAGGTGAATGCGCCAGGGTGACGGCAGGAACAGAATCGCCTTCAATCTGCACGGCAACATCTCCGCGGGACCAGGCGTCTACTTCAAAATCCTGATATGCGACATCTTCGAAACCGTATTCTTTGAATTTATTGTAAACGTACTCCTCCGCCTTGTGACCATTCTTAGATCCGGTGAGCCGATGACCGATTGTCGACGTTGCCTCCTTAAGTGTTGAATAAGCTTTCGAATTTTGCCTGACTTCCTCGTCAATTTTAATAAAGGTGTTGTTGAGTGTTTCTCTTTTCTCACAAGATGTGATCACAGCCATAAAGGACAGGAGAGTTGGGTATAGGTACTTTTGCATATAGGTTTAAAGAAGTAATATAATTTTCGCCAATCAAGGTTGCAAGCACTTGGGACATTAAAGCATCTGGTTAATGAGGTAGCCGAATTGCAATCGTTAAAGGCCTATTTCAACTTGTGTGCGGCATCACTCATTCCACATCGTAAAGTAGACGATATTGTAACTAAGGGCTCTGAGGTGTCCCAGTTGGTAGTTTATCGTGCCTCGACTGCTGTTCATACCGAATCTGGATTGCTTGCTGTGAATAGTCTATATTTCGTCCGCATCGGCGAAGGTACGCTCGTCAATTACGATGCGTCCCGATTAATGTTACACAACCCTTAAACTATTTAAATCCGGACGATCATGAAATTTAGAATTCAGGTTGCATCACCAATACTTTTCGTAGTTTCCATGTTGTGTTTTTCCTGTAGTCAGAAAGAATCTACTCCTCTGGCGGAGACGGTAGTAGACTCGACTGCCGCTAACAACTCTTTCAAGGTAGACACACTTTACAAATCATTCATCAACCCATGGGGTATGGCATGGCTTCCAGATGGAAGAATGTTGGTAACGGAAAAGTCAGGTGAGATCCTCGTATTCAAGGATGATAAATTCACAGGAGAGAAACTCAATGGTGTTCCTGCGGTATTCAACACGGGCCAGGGCGGATTACTGGATATCAAGATTCATCCGAACTACAAAGAGAATGGATGGATTTACATTTCTTATTCAAAGCCTGTTGAAGGTGGCGCAACAACGGCAGTAGCGCGCTTTAAACTTGACGGAAATAAAATCATTGAGCTAAAGGATCTTTACGAAGCAAAACCATTTCTCCCTGCTGATTTCCACTTTGGAAGTCGCATAGTATTTGATAAGGATAATTTCATGTTCGTGAGTTCAGGTGAACGCGGTACGCAGCCTAAAGTGCAGGAACTGGACAACGACCATGGAAAAATCCACCGTTTTTATGACGATGGTCGTATTCCTCAAGACAATCCTTTTGTCAACCAGAAAGGAGCCCACGGATCGGTATGGACATACGGACATCGTAATCCTCAGGGCATGGTTTACGATGCGGTGAATGATAGATTGTGGGAAGCAGAGCATGGTCCAAAAGGTGGCGATGAATTGAATCTCATTGAGAAAGGGAAAAATTATGGTTGGCCTAAAACATCATACGGCATCAACTACGATGGTACGATTCTCACACCCGACAAAGAGTTACCAGGAATTGAAAATCCAAAGCGTTATTGGGTTCCTTCAATTGGGCCATGCGGGATTACGATTGTCACCAGCAAACTTTATCCTGAATGGAATGGAAACATCCTGGTCGGCGCACTTGCGTTTCGTCACCTGGCGAGAGTCGAATTGTTGGGTACAACTTACGTTGGCGAAGAAATATTACTGCAGGATGCGGGCCGCGTTAGGTGTGTGGCCGAAAGTCCTGAAGGGTACTTATACGTGATTACAGAAGGGCCGGGATTGATGATGAAGTTGATGCCGAAGTAGCCAGCCACAAGCTTTGAGTCTACGAACTTCATTTTGCAGTGGCGTCAAGCTTGTACTGGTCCTACTTTGTCAAGTTAGCTCGAATTTGAGGGATATGGTCCAAACAGGTCTACGAGAAGTGACTGCTGATACCGTCTTACAATGTCATTTAGTTCACGAATATTTGTAGAACTTTCATCAAGGATTGTATTAAGTTGACCAGAAAGGGCAACACATGTAGCCTAGGTCGCACTCGACGAAGTCGGGGCTACCTGGGGTGAGGATGCATGCATTTTTTAAAACCCTGTTGTGGTTGGCCTTTCGCCGCGCGCCGAATACCCAGACACATTTGATTCCACCCTTCAAATTTCCTGATCAAAATATTTC
>JBDSKX010000117.1:0-4033 GCA_039916665.1 Chryseolinea sp.
TCGTTGATATTTTGGGAAACAGCAATACTTACTATTATTCCGGTGGCATCATGTCGGACGCGAAAATGTATAATCCGTTAAAAGACTTCCGGGTTACATTGGCATCTGATCATTAAGAATTCTTTTGAGCGCAGCGGTCATTTAAATGCTACTTCAATAACAAGATCACCCCTCCAGATCCAGTCGCCAGTGACGGGAAGCTTCGATGGTATTGTGGAACTTTCTGAATGATTGATGTGACTAACTGGTAATGTTCACCAGGGCATCATCATGATCCGATGCGAAAGTTAACATTAGAATGTAGTCCGGTGCCCGGTATCTAATAGTGCCGAACATTGTCTAAACTTATTCACTTTATCGATTGGCAAACTTCAATGATCGTTAATTTAGAATACGATGAAATTCAAGACAGAGCGAAATACGCTGTATGCAGGTGTAAGATTTTAGGAGAGAATCAATTCCTTGCAAGTTATTTCGTCATTATATTTGTTTGAGGCCTAATCCGTCCAAACTGTCCATGGGTAAAATGTCGCGCGAGGAGAAGCTGTTTCGAAATGAAAACAGTGTTCTTCAACATTATAAAGCAATTGCCGTTGAAAATCACTCGCACGACGAGGCAAGTAGGGCGCTTAAAGAACTTACGGGCAAATACGAGAGGCTCCTGAATCAAACACGTTTTCTTACCTGGATCAGCGGTCGCCTGGAGCGAAAACTTCAACGCAAGAATAAGGAACTGTCGGATGGCAACCAGATTCTTCAAAACACCCTTAAGGAATTAACTAAAGCTGAGGCAGGAAAAAGTGCCTATGCGATCATTTACTTCATTGCCATTATACTTTTTGTGCTGGAGGAAGTTTTTATTGAACCGCTTGTTGACGCAGTAGGGGGCAATGTTGGATATGGTATCCTTATTAAACTGATGATCGTGCTCCTGTTAAAAGTTTCTGAGGGATTCATAGAAAAGAAGATCATTCACAGCAGGAAGCCTGCAACGCCACACCAGTGAGGACGCAAACAATGCGAGTCTGGCAGCCGTGTAAAGGAATTGGCTAAGCAGTTCGACGCTATTCAATTCCATGATCAAAAAGCTACCCATTGAAAATGATTGTTTTGGATTTTGTGAAAGAGGTCGATCGTCTAAATACACTACGCCTGGTTTGAATTTACCACCGAGTATATGAAGAACACTACAAAGTTAGCGTTCTGGCTTCTGTAAACTCCATCCTGAATGCACACATTTACACAATGACTTGCTTTTGAAAATTGGTGAAATTTCAGAAAGGACCTTGACACTAGATTTTCTCCAAACCATAAGTACGCTAATCATAGAAAAATTTCAAAAAGTGCCGGGAACAATTAAGTCAGATCAGAAAAACAAAAGCTTACCAGTAAGGAAGAAATGTAAATCCTGTAAAGCATATCGGCAATTGTGCAAATCTTTCACAACCCTTGTCAGTATAATTGCATATGAAAAAACGATACTATGAGATCATCGATAGAAAAAGATAAAATTGGAGACCTCACCAGACAATCTTTTCCAGTCTTGGAAATGACTTGCGCAGCATGTGCTATTAGTGTGGAGTCGATGTTAAAATCAGCTGTAGGAGTAAAAGATGCAGCTGTAAATTTTGCAAATCAATCGGCATGGGTGGAGTATGATGGGACACTTACCAAACCAGCCGACTTGCAAAATGTTGTACGTGCTATCGGTTACGATCTGGTGGTAGATGTAGATGATCCACAGGCTATAAAGGAAGCGGCGCAACAAAAACATTATGACGCAGTAAAGACCCGTACGATATGGTCATCATTATTAGCGGTTCCGGTCGTGGTGATTGGAATGTTTTTTATGGATATGCCTTATGGTAACTTCATATCAATGATCCTCTCGGCCCCTGTCGTTTTTTACTTTGGAAGGAGTTTTTTCTCCAACGCATGGAAGCAGGCAAAATACAGGAAGGCCAACATGGATACATTAGTGGCCCTTTCAACTGGTATCGCTTTTTTGTTCAGCACCTTCAATACATTCTTCCCCGAATTTTGGCATGCCCGAGGGGTCCATCCTCACGTATATTACGAAGCTGCTGCGGTGGTGATTGTCTTCATATCGCTTGGTAAGATGCTTGAAGAAAAAGCTAAGTCAAATACGACCTCAGCAATTAAAAAATTAATGGGCATGCAGCCTAAAACTGTCCGAGCTGTTGTGGACGGGCTGGAGCAGGAAATTCCTATTGCATCCGTAAAAGCCGGACACGTCATTATGGTTCGTCCAGGAGAACGAGTTCCAGTGGATGGACTGGTAACAACAGGAACGTCCTTTGTTGACGAAAGTATGATTTCGGGTGAACCGATCCCCATAGAAAAGAAGTCAGGAGAAAAAGTATTTGCCGGAACGGTGAATCAGAAGGGAAGTTTTCAGTTCGAAGCGCAAAAGGTCGGAGGAGATACCATCCTGGCACATATCATTAAGATGGTACAGGAGGCACAAGGAAGTAAAGCCCCTGTTCAGAAGCTGGTAGATAAAATCGCAGGCATTTTTGTCCCGGTGGTTATTGGTATAGCCATATTGACATTCATTACATGGATGTTAATTGGAGGAGACAATGCCTTTGCACATGCCGTGCTCACGTCAGTAACCGTACTCGTAATAGCATGTCCGTGTGCATTGGGACTGGCTACTCCTACAGCCATCATGGTAGGGGTGGGTAAAGGCGCTGAAAATAATATTTTGATCAAGGATGCCGAGAGTTTGGAGCTTGCCCACAAGGTCAATGCAATCATCCTGGATAAAACAGGAACGATTACTGAAGGTAAGCCTGTGGTCACTGATATCATTTGGTCTGACAATGAACAGAACACCGCTTCCATCAAAAATATTTTGTATACGATGGAAATACAATCTGAGCACCCCTTGGCGGAGGCGGTGATCAACAAATTAAAAGAGGAGGGGGTTAAGGGAATTCATTTGGATACCTTCGAGAGCATTACGGGAAAAGGGGTGCAGGCAAACCTGAGTGGCAAAACATATTATGTCGGTAATAAAAAGCTGATGGATGAACAAAATCTCAGTTTGAAGAACCATCTGCGGGATGCAGCCATTCATTTTCAGCAAGAAGCCAAAACTGTGATTTATTTTGGATACGACAAACAAGTAGTTGTTGTTATAGCAATTGCCGACAAGATCAAGGCAACATCAAAAGCTGCTATTAAGTCCTTACAAGATAAAGGCATTACTGTCTATATGCTAACGGGTGATAATGAGAATACGGCCCGTACTGTTGCACAACAAGTAGGACTTAATCATTATAAAGCGGATGTCCTTCCGTCGGAGAAGGCAGATTTTGTTAAATCACTGCAGCAGGAAGGGAAGATTGTAGCCATGGTGGGCGATGGTATTAATGATTCGCATGCTCTGGCGCAAGCAGACGTAAGCATCGCTATGGGTAAAGGATCTGATATCGCGATGGACGTTGCAAAAATGACATTGATCACTTCGGATCTGCAGTCTATTCCCAAAGCCCTTAACTTGTCAACAAAAACAGTTCGGACTATTCGTCAGAATCTATTCTGGGCATTCATTTATAATGTAATAGGTGTGCCGATCGCAGCAGGTGTTCTTTTTCCTATCAATGGTTTCTTACTTGATCCCATGATTGCGGGCGCAGCCATGGCCCTCAGTTCAGTGAGTGTGGTGAGCAATAGTCTACGGCTGAAGGTCGCTAAAATTTAGCATCGCAAAATCATGTGAATAAATGTCCTGCATGCAGGGCATTTTAGTTTGAAGTAAACTATAACGATTACCGGTTTAAATGCAAATGAAGGTGTATTCTCCTGACTAATTTTGAATCATAGGATGAATAGATACGTTTGAAATCAGCACAGAAAATATTTCTATTAATTATCGGTATCATGGTAGCAGCGATTCGTCTGACCATGGTATTTCATTTGAATGTTTAAATTGATTTGATCACCTGATGAAAGCAGGCCGTATGTAAAAAGAATTTCGGAAATCAACGCCATATTCCATCACGCT
>JBDSKX010000118.1:0-3468 GCA_039916665.1 Chryseolinea sp.
CTGCGGAGTTTAACCTCGGAAGCCTTAAGGAAAAGATTGTTGATTTGGCGCAAAGAGGACCTAACGGTGAAAAAGTCAATGACGTTGGAAATGGTTGGTTCATTGGCAAACCAGTAAGAGTATTCTACGATTACCATAAAGTTGGAATCTGGCAAGCCGATGAAAAAGATCAGGCCGCTGTCTACTTCCAATATCCGGGAGAAATCAAGCTTGAAGACATAAACGACGACGGAAAAATTGATGCCACAAATGACAGAAAAGTCTTAGGGAATGATGTGCCAAAAGCCTACGGCGGATTAACGAACAGGTTTACATTCAAAGGAATTGATTTTTCATTCCTATTCTATTACCGACTTGGTTTTATGATTAACAGTCAGTTCAGCAACGATCAGGCTACCATGCAGTCACGGTACAATAACTTGAAAGTTGACTATTGGACGATTGACAATCCGACGAATAATTATCCAAGACCAAACAAGAATCAGGAAAGTATCACCTATGGATCCTCCCTGAACTACATGGATGGCGGATATGTGAAGCTTAGAAACATCGTGTTGGGCTACACTCTTCCTTCCTCGATTACCAGCAAATTGCACATGTCTAAACTTAGAGTTTACGCTTCCGCACAGAATCCAATGGTATGGTCGAAGTATAAATTGTTTGATCCGGAACGCGCAGGAAACGTCACATCGGATCAGATGCCTTCGTACAGACTGTTCCTGGGTGGTATCGAAGTTTCATTCTAAGGGAATTCTCAAAATAGAAATGATCATGAAAAATAAAATAACAAAATCAATATCAATAGCCCTGGCGCTGGTCGCACTTAGCGTTCAGTCGTGCAGCGACTATCTTGATGAAAAGCTGGTCTCGGGAGTCGCTGCCGGAGGGTATTACAGCACCGTCGCAGGATTCGAAGACGCAGTGGACGGAACATACTCATATCTCCGCGAAATATACAGCGAAGAACGCGCGTACATGATGAGTGTATTCGGAACTGATACGCATACCAACGGTGCCGATGGTGGCTGGAAGTCATTTAACTTTTACGACAATGGATTGAATGCCTCAGCAAGTATACTTTTGGACCAATGGACGTTTTGCTACAAAGGAATTAACCAGGCGAACGCTGTTGTTGGAAGATCGGAAACCGTACCTGGTCTTACCGATGACATCAAGATACGGCGGCAGGCGGAAGCTCGTTTCTTAAGGGCATTGTACTACTTCTATCTGGTTCAAACCTGGGGCGACGTCACACTTACCTTAGAGGAGACACAAGGCGCTCAAACATCTGCAGCTGTTACAAGTCAGGCTACCATTTATTCTCAGGGAATTGTTCCTGATCTCGAATTCGCGATAGCCAATTTACCAAACACACCCGGCGATTATGGCAGAGCAACAAAACCTGCGGCACAATTCCTCCTGGGAAAAGTAAAACTTACCAGAGGTTATACCACATTCGCTGAGGCCAACGATTTCGCAGATGCCGAAACGTTATTAACGAATGTGATATCCGATTACAGTTTTGCACTGGTGCCGACACACAAGGATCTATGGAATCAGGACAACCAAGTTAACAGCGAGATTGTTTGGGCAGTTCAGTACTCTACCGACATTATTCTTAACGGTGGGGATACTGGCGTTGGAAATCGTGGACACTTATTTTTTGGATCCGAATACGATGTTCAACCCGGAATGATCCGTGACATCGCAAACGGAAGACCGTTTAAACGCTTCAGACTTACAGACCACATGCTCGATGCATGGACTACTGAACGCGTAAACGATCAACGCTATCAGGATACATACAAATCGGTTTGGTATTGCAACGATAACAGAACTTCAGGTAACGGCATTCCAAAATGGAAACAAGTTCACGTTGACAAAGGCGCGAAAAAAGCTGATGGATCACTCGTCACTGCTGGTGATATCGGCAAGCCACGTTTCGCATTGGGAGATACCGCGCTTTATTATCCCGGACCTGGCCAAGACACGAAATGGCTCGGCGAAGAAAAACTGAAAGTAAGATACACCGTCATCACACGTACAAAAGCGTCGTATCCTGCAAGCACGCTCGCGTCGTCAGACGCCAACTACTATCCATCTGACCCATTCTTCTACAACGAACGCCTGTTCCCAACGATCACTAAGTTCCTTGATCCAAGAAGGCCAACCATTCAATGGGAACGAGGATCACGGGATTGGTTCGCCATGAGATTGGCCGACGCATTCTTGCTTCGTGCAGAAGCAAGATTGAAACTTGGCGACATTCAAGGTTCAACCGACGATATAAATGTTGTGAGAACAAGAGCTGCCAAGACTGGAAAGATTGCCGAAATGCAAATCACAACAGCCGACCTTACGCTCGACCGCATTTTACTGGAGCGCGCCTTTGAACTTGACGGTGAACAATGCCGGTGGTTCGATCTTGCCCGAACCGGAAAACTCATAGAGTACGTCAAACTTTACAACCCGCTCGGCGCCGCAAACATCAAAGACTATCATATTCACAGACCAATTCCTCAAGGTCAGATTGATAGAACGGTTGGTGGGTATCCGCAGAACACCGGATACTAAATTGAATTACTTCAACCTAAACTTAGAAGCCGGACCAAATGGTCCGGCTTCCTTATTATACAACAAACTGATACTTACGGTCAGTTACATCCGCCATCGGACGTACATACCTGACCATCGAACGTCTGCATTGCCGGAATAGGATTATCAGCCCTCCATTCAGCAAATGACTTCTCCAATACTTCCAGGAATATCTCAGGTTGTTGCGCGCCTGAAATCGCATACTTACGGTTGAATGCGAAAAAGGGCACACCATTAACCGCGAGCTTTCTCGCTTCCGCTATATCTGATTTCACACCTTGTTCAAAAATCTCCAGGTTCAACGCCTGGTCTATATCATCCTTTGAAAACCCAAGTACCCCACCAAGGTCATATAACGTTTGAGTATCACTGATGTCTTTTCCTTCCGTGAAGTAACTGTGGAATAACAATTCCTCTGCCTTATCACCAATGCCTTTTGATTTAGCGAGTTGCAATACGCGATGGGCATTGAATGAGTTTGCAATTAAGGTCTTGTCAAAGTTATAAGTCAGGCCGGCTTCGCTGGCCACCTTAGAAACGTTCTTATGCATTTGAACAGACTCCTGATAGCTGATTCCTTTATGTTTGGCGAGATATTCATAAGCATTCTGTTTTGTCCCATTCCCCATCGGGAGATTGGGATTCAATTGAAAGCTTTTCCATTCAATCTCAACGTTGTGGGCGTATTCAAATTTTGAGAGTGCCTTTTCCATGTTTCGTTTTCCGATGTAACAGAACGGACACATGATATCACTCCAGACTTCGATTTGCATTTTTTTCATATGGCAGGTTGTGTTTTGAGTATCAACAAATGGAAGTCGAAAATGATTCAGTCCGCATATATCTCGCGGATGAAATCCAAAAACGCGGATC
>JBDSKX010000119.1:0-11889 GCA_039916665.1 Chryseolinea sp.
AAAAGTCGGGGCAGTAATTGACTCTTCACCGATGTATGGAAGGTCGGAAGAAATAAGCTGAGTAAAGACTTCTTCCCCTCGCGACTCACACCGGAGTGGCTGTTCTTGTTAACGGGCCACTTAACGCCGGAAGCCTTCATCGTTTTGTAACTGGCAAAAATTACGAGATGGGGCCGGAGCGTTTGAGTGTACAAATTGGACACACCTCTTTTTAAATTACGATCTCACGCATCCGGCGGTGACGTGTGTGATCCGTCAACGTCAAATCCACAACATTTGTCCAACAATATGGGTGCACGCTACGGTACCCTTCCTACCGCCGGTCGTTGTAGAGAAATGAATAAATTCATGAATAGCTGAAATATTTTTTTTACTTTAGATCGACTTGAGCGTGTTAAGATTGCATTTGGGACTAGGGATGCTGCGGGCGAGATCATTGGGCTAAGAGAGGGACAGTTCTTTATGGGCTTACCACTAAATGCCTTTGCAAGAGCTTCACTCCCCCATTTCACGGGGCATTTGATGAGGCAACCAAACTTAACGCGCTGTAATGAGCAATTTTACAAAACAGCGGTACCAGTAACATGGCATCCATTTGTCAGATTTCAACGTCTAGAAAGTGACAAGAATGCGTAATAACTTTTTGAAAACAGATTTAAAGAAATGATAACCTGGTGAGTCGGACTACACACATCTATGAAAATAGCCATGTCCGATTCAAAAAAATAGGTTCTGTCTCTTTAGAACCTCCTGTTGTTGTTGTTTGTAGTTTAATCTTTAATTTTAGAACCACGGCTAAACGCTATCCATGATAAGACCTTTACTCGCTGTACTAACCATTTTACTTGTAAATTTTGCCGTCAGCGCTCAGACTGTTACTGGTAAAATTACTGCGCCTTCCGAGCCTGGTGGATTACCTGGCGTTAACGTTGTGGTAAAGGGTACATCGCTTGGCGTCATTACCGATGCCAATGGAGTGTATGCTATCGCGGTTAGTCCCGGCAACACTTTAGTTTTTTCATTTGTCGGTTATAAGACAAAAGAAATAGGGTATCAGGGGCAGATGATCATGGATGTTGTACTTGAGGATGAGGCCAAAGAGCTTAACGAGATCGTGGTAATGGGCTATACTTCGGTACAACGGCGTGATATTACCGGGGCGGTGACGTCTGTTAAATCTGCCGCGTTCAAGGATCAGTCAATAAGTAGTCTTGATCAAGCGTTGCAGGGACAGGCGCCGGGTGTACAGGTTACGCAGTCATCGGGTACTCCTGGTGGCGGTATTGCTGTTCGCATCCGCGGAGTCACCTCCATCAATGCGAGTAATCGTCCTTTGTTTATTGTAGATGGGATTCCAGTTGAAACCGGGACCGTCTCCGGCCGTGATTTCGGTGGTCAAAATGACAACGCCCTTGCGCTGATCAATCCTAACGACATTGAATCCATGGAAATCTTAAAAGATGCTTCAACAAAAGCAGCCTACGGATCAAGGGCTTCCAATGGTGTTGTTGTGATCCGTACAAAACGCGGCCGGAATGCAAAACCAAAAATAACTTTTGATGTACAACGGGGTATCGTACAGTCGGTTCACAAGATTGATCTTTTAAGTTCTTCTCAATTACTCACGCTCCAGCGTGAAGCCGTAACCAACTCAGGGCAAAATCCTGACGCCTTTGGATTAGACCCTGGTGTCACAGATGCAGTCAATACCAACTGGCAAAACGAAGTCTTGCGAAAGGCCATCATGCAGCAATACCAGATGTCTGTTACAGGTGGTGACGACAATACTTCATTCTATATCAGCGGCGCATATCGGGATGAACAAGGAATTCAACTTCACAATAAGTTTACACGCCTTAGCGCTGTGATGAATGTCGATCAGCGACTAACCGACAAGCTTTCGATCGGTACCAATCTAACGATATCAAGATCGATGAATATGCGTGTTAAAGGTGATAACTTTCTTGACGGGGTGTATTCCGGAGCGATCAAGAGTTTGCCTTTCAACGTTCCTTATGATGAAAATGGCGCCATTGTTGGTCCTGCCTCACCGTTGTATGCCGGGTTCCCAAATTTCAATCCGGTCGGCCAGGCATTGTTACCCAGGTTTAACGTGTTGACGGCGAAATTTCTTGGAGGTCTTAATGCCAGCTACTCATTCAGCAAAGAACTTAAATTGAAAGCGCAGGTAAGTCTCGATTACAACAATGTTGTCGAAGATGATTATGAATCGTCGCAGACGGCAATCGGAGGATTTCTTCCAAGTGTAGGCGGTCAGGGTTATGGTGTGTATAGCACCAACGTTGCGTCTACGATGAATTCTTTTCTGACACTCTCTTATACTAAGTCGATAAACGACAAACACCATTTTAGCGGTCTTATCGGAACAGAAGTTTATCAGACGTACGCGACCGGATCCAGCGTTCAGGGCAGACTTTTTCCAAGCGATGATTTTACCTATATCCAATCTGCAGGTATCGTCGATCAGGGCAGCTCATTAAAGAGTCCGCCGCATGGTATCATGTCCGTTTTAGGCGAAGTGAATTACGATTTCAATGATAAGCTATTGGCTAAGGCAAGTTTTCGTGCTGATGGATCATCCAACTTTGGACCCAATAACAGATTCGGATACTTCCCTGCCGTATCAGCGGGATGGCGCATCTCTCAGGAGGAATTCTTTAAGTCGAAAGTTGTAACAGATTTAAAGATCAGAGGGAGTTTTGGATATACGGGCAACGAAAGAATCGGAGCATTTCGATATCTGGGAATCTGGGGGCCTGGTACCTATAATGGTAATGCAGGTGTCGTACCCAATAACATAGACAATCCAAATTTGAAATGGGAAACGACGCGCGAAATGAATCTCGGAGTCGACGTTTCCCTGTGGGAAGGCAGGTTACAGGCCACGGCTGACGCCTATTACAATAAAACCACAGATCTACTTTTGGCGAGACCTTACCCCTATACTACGGGGTTTAGCTCTGTGTTCGATAATATAGGTGACATGGAGAACAAAGGACTTGAACTGGCTGTTACCTCCGTCAATATTGATGGCCCGCTGCGTTGGTCGACGACATTAAACTTGTCGAAGAATTTAAATAAGGTATTGTTCCTTGCTGATTCCACGCCTCAGTACAGTGGTTATTCTGGCGAAGGTGTGGATGCTACCAACATTATTAAAGTAGGCCAACCGTTGGGAAGTTTTTGGGGTCTTAATTATCTCGGTGTTAATCCGGCCACCGGTAATGCTATGTATCAGGACAGAAATGGCGATGGCTTGATCAATAACTCGGATGCAATGATTATCGGCAATGCTCAGCCAAAACTTATTGGTGGGATGACGAATACGTTATCCTATAGAGGCTTCGACCTAACATTTCTCTTTCAATTCTCATTGGGTAACGACGTGTTGAATTTCACCAAAGCAACTTTGGTCAACATGGGAGCAGACATTCAAAGTAATCAATCCGTGGACGCTTTAAGGCGATGGCAGAAACCTGGTGATGTAACGGATATTCCAAAGTATGATCTCGGGTCTACAACAAATAACCTGCATAGCAACCGGCTTCTTGAAGACGGATCCTATCTACGACTTAAAAATGTAAGCTTTGGCTATAATGTTCCAGCAAGGTTCATCAACAAACTTATGCTTCAGAACTTAAAGGTCTATTGTTCCGCGACCAATATATGGACATACACTAAATATACAGGATCAGATCCTGAAGTCAGTACCCTTGACGGCTCAACCTCTGCTCAGGGAATTGACTTCTTCACCCTTCCACAGGTCAAGACTATTGCTGTGGGCATAAACGCGACACTACGATGAGATACCTATATAAGATAGTATCAATCACATCGGTGGCATTGCTCATCACTGCCACAGCGTGCGATAATATTCTGGAACCCAAGCCGGTCGATTTGTTAGCGAATGACGTTGTTCTCAATGAACCCAGAGATGTGCCGAATGTCGAGATTGGATTATACAGTGCATTCAGGGATGTGGCGCCAGCGACAATTATTGCTGGCGACTTTACAGCAGACATGCTTATTCACAATGGAACGTTCTCGCAATACCGTGAGCTCGGCACCAAACAGATTAGTTCGGCGAACGCTTCGGTTGCCGAACTCTGGGGCGATATCTATAACACGATTTACATTGCCAATTTTATCATCGAACGACTTCCCAACGTGGAAGGCGTTGTTACTTCTGAACGAAATAGAGTCATGGGCTCTGCGTATTTTTTACGCGGATATTGCTACTTCGTTGCCGCTTATACATTCGGTGCCGTTCCCGATGTATTGACAACCGATATACAGGCTAACAGAAATATTGCGAGAACATCGAAAGAGGAAATTCTACAACAGGTTCTTGGAGATTATAACACTGCTTTAGATCTTGTTCCTGATAAAGCCGTGAATGCTGGCTACGCAGGTAAACAGGTGGTGAGAGCAGCACTCGCGAGGTATCAACTCTACGCGGGTAACTGGGCGGAAGCCGAAGTTCAGGCTACTTCTGTAATCCAGTCAGGCGATTACGAATTGGAGCAAGAGTATTCATCAACTGTAACTCAGGATTATACGTCGGAGTCAATACTAGAAGTTGGATATACTCTAACCGATGATCCCGGGACAGATGGCAACTTAGGATTAAACAACTTGTTTGTCGGACGTCGGGAAATTATTCCTTCAAACCAGGTTGTTCTGGCGCTGGCCTCTTCCGAATCTGGCGATCGTTTTTCATCAATAAATTTCAATACCAGCAACCTCAACGGAACTGACAACGGTTGGTCTGTAGCCAAATATGGAACTGCTGATCAGGACAATAACAATGTTGTTGTATTCCGACTTCCGGAGATGTACCTGATCCGCGCTGAAGCGAGAGCACAACTCGATAAAGTCACGGGTGACAACAGTGCGCAATCAGATGTTAACGTTCTCAGGGAAAGGGCAAAGGCAGTAACAGTTTCTCCAGTTAGTAAAAGTCAAATGCTGCGACTCATAGAGGATGAGTGGAGATATGAATTCGCCTTCGAGGGGCATCGGTGGTATGATCTGAAAAGAACCGGAAGACTCACTGCTGTGATGTCGGCTTTTTCACCGAACTGGAAGGACACCTATGATTTATGGCCAATTCCACAACGGGAGATTCAAAACAATCCGGCATTGGTAGGTAATCAAAATCCAGGGTATTAAGATGAATTGGATAAAAACGATATCGAGATTATTCCTGCCTGCACTGGTGATTATTATCTGCGGATGCGAAAAGGACAAAATCATTTTTAAAGGTCCTTATTTTGTGCGATTTACAGATGCAACAGGGTTCGACAAAGAAAGCGTCACAAGTGACATCAAGATTGAAGTTCATAATGCCGGGCCTGCCTTAACAGAGGATGTCACCATAAGCTATAGCATCGGTGGTACAGCCCGCGAGGGTGTTGACTATGAAATTATCGGTGATCCGAAAAAAGTCACGATTGCAGCAGGAGAATATGTAGGATACATCACCATTAGACTTATCAACAACGCAAATAATATTCTGCGATCTCAAACCGTCATCTTCACAATATTAACAACCGGACTGAATGAACTGCAGGTTGGTCAGGGAGAAAGCGCGATTGGTAAATCTTATACATTCACAATATTTGATGATTGTATCCTTGGTGGAACCTACAACGGAAAGCAGACTACCGACAGAACTGTTTATCCTGACCTCACAATAGCCAGCACCGATTGTATTAACTATACATGTTCAAACTGGAACCTGGGCGTGTTCAACACGTCAACAGCAATGGATCTGACATTTGTCGATAACGGTGACAACACACTGACAATCCCACAACAGGAAGAAGAAAATCTTGATGCTTCGCTGGCAACAATCAAAGGCACCGGCGTTGTGGATCCAACGACCAGGCAGATCAGGTTTAACATTATTCTCGTGGATTTTGATGAGCAGCCGGAAGTATCCTTAACCCTAACACCGCATTAATCATGTACAGGAGATTTAAACTTTTGATTCTTGTGTTAGGGCTGATTTCAGTATTCTCCTGTGAGGAAGAATTAAAGCCGATGCCATTTACGTTTACAAAATTTTTTACCGGTGCAACGAGCAAGACCTGGAAGGTCAGTTTTTTTGAAGAGACATTGAATGGCACAGTAACCGACAATTTTTTGCCAGGTTGTATCGCAGATGACCAATTTAAATTCTACGCCAACGCTGAGCACCTATATGAGACAACATCAGGAACAAACAAATGCTTTGAAGATGAGGCTGGTTTGACTTCAAGTTCATGGTCCTATACGACCAACAACGCTACGTTAATAATGTTACTTCCAATATTTTCCAGCGATCCGCTGCCGTTCTTTGTAAGAAAGGTTAACAAGGACGACCTACAAATTGAAATATTCCTTGACGACAAGAATACAGCGAGTTACAGAATCCATTTAAAAGTGATAGATGAAGAGTAAGGCAAAATATTTCAGATCGGTTTTGTGCTTATCGCTGATGATTTTATCACATTGGTCGATTGGACAGGTGACCATTCCTCAACAAGCTCCTGAGCAATGTTCGACGATGGAGCGAGATAGTATCAGCAGGTTACTTCATCCTGAACGAGGAAGTCTGGAGGATTTTGAATACGCATTAAATCGCCGTGTTGAGGCTATTCGCCTTGAGAGAAAGAATGGAAGAACGCAAGCTATTGTAACTGTCCCTGTTGTATTCCACATCGTTCACAACGGTGAGGCTATTGGTAGCGGTGCAAATTTAAGTCTTGCGCAAGTACAGTCGCAAATTGCAGTTCTAAATGAGGATTTCAGAAGGCAAGCTGGATCGCGTGGGTTTAACACTAGTCCGGTTGGGGCAGATATAGAAGTCGAGTTCTGTTTGTCACCGGTTGATGACAACGGAACCTCACTCACAGAACCTGGTATTGATCGCTTCAATGGAAATCAGGCTGACTGGTCGCAGGATCAGATTGAAAACACGTTAAAGCCAACATCGATCTGGAATCCGAATTTGTTCTACAATGTCTGGACTGTGAAGTTTGCTGCCACTGAGGGCGGTCTTCTTGGTTATGCCCAGTTCCCTGATCAAACAGGACTGCAAGGAATTCCCGCCAATAGCCCGGCGTCTACCGATGGCGTTGTGATTGCCTATAAAACCTGTGGCTCCAGCGACAAGGGAACGTTCCCGGTGTTGCAATCGCCTTACGATAAGGGAAGAACCCTTACCCACGAAACGGGTCACTGGTTTGGATTAAGACATATTTGGGGTGACGGGCTTTGTGGCGACGATTTTGTAGCAGATACACCTACCCAGAAAGCGGCAAGTAATGGTTGCCCGGAACAAACTAGGTCGTGCGACAATTCTACACTGGCAATGGTTCAAAATTATATGGACTACAGCTACGACGCTTGTCATAATATCTATACGAAGGGTCAGAAAGATCGGATGCAAGCCGCAATTGAATTGAGCCCGCGACGCAAGAGCCTTGTACAAGGGAATTTGTGTAGCCCAACAGTGGCAGATGTTCCGACCGCTAATTTCATAGCAAGCAATCAATCTTGCGTATTGTTGGGTAGTGAAATAGAATTTACGGATTTGTCATCCAACTTCCCCAATAAGTGGTCGTGGGAATTTGAAGGTGGTGATCCCAACCTTTCAACTGACCGGAATCCAAAGGTTACCTACAATACTCCCGGCACATTCAAAGTGACACTGACTTCAACAAATTCTCTTGGCGCCTCCGATCCATTTACCATTGAAGGATACATTGTTGTTTCTGAACAGGGTCTTTGCAACACGCTGTCAAATTACCAGGAAACCTATACGCCGTCGTTGATCAAGCTTGCAGCGTTTGGAGATTATACCGGTTATCTGACGGGTAACAACAGTGCAGGAAGTCAGGCATTTGCTGAGTTCTACGAGAACATTTGTGGGTATAAATACATTAGCGGCGCTTCAATCAGATTTGGCAATGTCAAGGTCGCAAACGAAGATGCCAAGATCAATGTAGTAGTATGGTCGGCGCGTGGTGCCTTAGGCGGCCCGAATCCCGTGATAGAGCGCAAAGAAGTGTTGCTGAAACAAATTCAGGACGACGTTATGCACGATAGGTCCACTGTCATCACCTTTGACAGGCTTACGCCGATATTCAGCAGGCCATTTCATATCGGTTTTGAAATAACCAATAGTGCAGGAGATACTGTTGTCGTTAGGTCGTCTGCCGACGGTGAGGCGACCAATGCCACATCTTGGGTAAAGAATGCATCCGGCCAATGGCAGCTTTTCACCATCGCGTATGGCGCGAGCATAGCAATGGACATAAAGCCCCTGGTCGGCGCGAATCCATCTGTACAGGTTGCGGCCTCCAAGCAACTTATTTATCCGGGGGAACAAGTTATTTTGAATGGACAGGGCGCCAGTATTTTTGTCTGGAATGCTGACGATGGAACTATCCAGGATTACGCAGGTCCTCAAATTGTTGTTCATCCTACCAAGCAAACTACGTACACCATTGCCGGATCAGGCCTTGATCTGTGTAACACGACGGCATCCACGACGATCTATATTCGACAAGAAGGCATAACGGGTGCAGAAGAACCCGAAATGGAAAAGGGTATTCTCGTGTATCCCAATCCCGGTGCAGGCCTTCCAAATCTGATTGTAGACAATGACTATATGGGTGAGGTGGAAGTTGAGATGCACAATAGCTTGGGACTAAGTGTTACACCCGTCGCGCGGTATGTGAAAGAATCGAGAATGCTTACTGTTACTCTGCCGGGAGAATCGAGTGCGATTCGGTCTGGAGTGTACCTGGTGTCTGTAAAACTGGGCAAAGATTGCGTGGTGAAAAAATGGATAAAACTTTAGGATTTGTTGTAATACGCGGATATTCAATCGTTGGCTGATTCAATGTTTTGTGATTTGTGATTTGAATGGTGGAATTGGTTAAATTTAAAATTGAATAAAATTATGGATATGAGAAAATATGGTCTTCAGGGAATAGCCGGGTTCATGCTCTTAGTGATGGCGGTCTTGTTTACGGCTTGTAAGGATGACGAACCCACCAAATATCAAATGTCTTTTGAAAATGCGGCCGTGAGCGGCAAGGAGTCAGATGCAAACATCGTCGTTACGATTAATCTCGACAAACCATCACCTGAAAACATCACAGTAAAATATTCATTAGCCGGCACTGCAAAATCCAATATCGACGCACAGGCGGCTGGAACCAATGACGCACAATATGAAATTGACGGAACATATGGTGAAGTGGATATAACCAAGGGGGAAAGTTCTGGAACGATAACCATAGTTCCTTATTCAGACGACGTATACGAACCAACGGCATCAACTATTGAGATTACACTTTCTTCCGTCAATGACGAGAATGTGTTGTTCGATGCCGGTGCTAAAGCAACTGTATCATTGAATCAGGAGGATGGGATGTTGGTCGGCCTTGTGTGGGCGCCCTCCACAGCCGATAAGGTTGCCGACATGGACATGTTTGTGCGTATTGCAGAGACATCGGCTTCTCCCATCTATGACGGCCTGTTGACCGGTTCGATTTCCAGTGGGTATGACTATAACTATGAAAGCACGTTTATTCCGAAGACGTTTACTGGAGCGTATTTTACTGGTCTGGGCTACCAGAATACTACCTACGGCTTTACTTACACTTACTACGCTGGCACAAATGACAGTCTTGCCTTCTATTCCACGTTTATCGAATATACCAACGGCGCCCTTGAACCCGATGGCCAGGAGGACAGCTTTGACGAATTCTACAAATTAACAAACAAGAATACATATACTGGCACCAACTATCCAGCTACCGTTGTCCAAACTATGGATAACAACGGCACGGCATTTCTTAACATAAGCCCAATCACCAAGGTCGCAGGAACAAGCCGCGTTGCCAATGTAGCACCATCAACAGTCGTCCTTCCTTCAAAAAGGAAATTTAGAACGTCGGGTAAGTTAAGCGCAACGGCAATGTCAGATGATGTTGCACGCGTACTGGATCAGCGGTTCAGAAAATTCGCACACTGAATTTACGACTCCGTCAATAAATTTAGAGGGTGATCAAACGTCACCCTCTTTTTTTGTTGCCTTTGGACGCCTTTTTATCGCCCGGGTACAATGCATCAACACCAACGGCTATTATTGTTCGAACCGCGGGCAGCAGATATGGCAGTGTCCCATCCATCCAGCTCCGGAAAGGACTCAAGAAAGGCGATTCTTCATCTGCATTAAATTCAAAAATCCTCTGATTGCCCAGATAAGTTTACTGACTTTGAAATCTTGTGAAAAGGTGATGTTAATGAAGAGTGCGTCCTTTATTTTTGGTTGCGTATATTGCGCCTGTGATCAAAGAGAATTATGAAAGAAATAACTGTTCAAGAACTCAAAGCACTAAAGGATTCCGGCGAAGACTTTCAACTCATTGACGTCCGCGAGCCGCATGAGTTTGACATATGCAATCTTGATGGCGAACTTATCCCTCAGGGAGATATCCCTGCAAATGTTGATAAAATAAGCAAAGACAAAAAGGTCGTCATTCATTGCCGAAGCGGCGCCAGAAGTGGCAACATGATCAATTGGCTCGAAAAAAATAAGGGATTCACCAACCTGTATAATCTCAAAGGCGGTGTTCTGGCTTGGGCCAAAGAGATTGATCCGGACATGCCAACGTATTGAATTAATTATGAATTTACAGCCGTCGGCACACTTGTGCGAACCTCCTGGTGCACTGACAATGACTGAATTTTCAGTAGGTATCTTAGATTTAGGCACACATTAGAATCGAGCGCGATTCATAATTCTCTTCCCCTACTTGCTTGCGGCGATCGCCTGATCTATATCAGAGATAATATCTTTGATCCCCTCAAGTCCAACAGAAATTCGGATAAGTCCAGGCATAATTCCTACGGCCACTCGCTCAGCCTCTGTGAGTTTGGAATGGGTAGTCGATGCTGGATGAATAGCAATGGTTCGCGTGTCTCCAAGATTCGGTGTATGCGAAATCATCTTGAGCGCATTTAATACCTTCCTACCCTGCTCAACACCGCCTTTGACTTCAAATGAAACTAATCCACCACCGAGTTTCATTTGGCGCTTTGCCAGTTCGTATTGTGGGTGTGATTTCAGAAACGGATATTTGACCTTCAATACTTCACTATTTGTTTCAAGATAGTTTGCCAACTCCAACGCATTTTCGCAATGCTTCTCCATACGCACAGCAAGCGTCTCTAAGCTCTTTGATAACAACCACGCGTTGAAGGGAGACAACGTGGGCCCTGTATGCCGTGTGAAGAATCTAACGGCTTTAATCAATTCTTTTGTACCCAGTACAGCACCACCAATCACTCTCCCCTGTCCATCGATAAATTTTGTGGCTGAATGCGTTACCAGATGAGCTCCGAGCTTAGCAGGATTTTGCAAGTAAGGTGTGGCAAAACAATTATCAACATTGAGAATGAGATTATGTTTCTTTGCGAGTTTACCAAGCCATTCAAGATCGAGGATATCCAATCCTGGATTTGAAGGCGTTTCGACAAAGATCATTTTGGTATTGGGCTGAATTTTACTCTCCCACGTTTCAGGTTCATTCACATCAGCGTAACTGTGAGAAATACCGAATCTTGGAAAGATAAGGTTTAATATCTGATGGGTTGAGCCGAATACTGACCGGCAAGCAAGTATATGATCGCCGGTGTTAAGCAAAGCTGCCATACTGCTATACATTGCCGCCATACCAGATGAGGTCGCGACGCCATCTTCAGTTCCTTCCATAGCACAAAGTTTGGCTATGAATTCATCCGGGTTTGGATTTGAATAGCGACTGTAAATGTTGCCGGGGATTTCATCCGCGAACATTGCGCGTG
>JBDSKX010000120.1:0-21646 GCA_039916665.1 Chryseolinea sp.
TATCGGATGCGTTGTGGAATGTTGACGGGCTAATGACGTATTCATTCGCCGAATTTTACGAATTGTTCGTGAATCGATTTAATCAATTATCTCCACAGATCAGCGATCGAAGAAAACAACTGTTATTCGAAACACTTTATGGGACAAATGGCAATACAACAGTAAATGAGATCGCTAATGTTACAGGATGGAGTTCAAGACAAATCAATCGTTACTTTCAATCACACTTTGGCCTGTCATTAAAATCTTATTGCGGCATTCTTCGTTTCAGAGCATCGTTCCCTGATCTTCATCATGGGGATTTATTTCCGGCAGATGGATATTCTGATCAGTCACATTTTATCAAAGAAGTAAAAAAGTTCACGGCTACATCGCCAAAACATCTTGCTAAAAATCTGGACGACCGATTTATACAATTATCCACGCTAGACGATTGATAACTTCGCCTTATAATTAAAATCGAAAGTCATGGAAAAAATAAGCAGCAAAACAAATGCGTTAACCTGGTTCGAGATACCGGTGGTTGATATGAAACGTGCACGCAAATTTTATGAGAGCATATTGGATATAAAAATGGAAACGATGGACATGCCGGGAAATGAAGAGGAGACTGTTTTCTTTCCAAGGCAGCCGGATACAATCATGGCACAATCGGGAGTTTTATCAGGATCGTTGGTGAAATCAAAACGACTAAAACCTTCTGCAGATGGACCATTGATTTATCTTAATGCGTATCCGTCGATTGATAAAGTAATCGGGAAAGTGGAATCATCCGGTGGCAAAATTGTTTCACCGAAGATGGAGATACCGGCGGGGATGATTGCTGTATTTCTGGATACTGAAGGCAACCGGTTGGCGCTACACGGCGAGTAGCCTTTTAGCGAACGTGGCCCGATCGCATTGCGGAAGACACTTTTGCGCTCACTCTTTACTCGCTCGCGAACGAAAACGTTCGCCTACGCACACGTCAATGAATGGGTTGTTCCTTGCAACGCCTGTTTACGCAGGTTTTCGGTGGATCAATTCTTGTGAAGAATGGCTAAACTGATAGCCACGCTGGCCTTATCGCCTGGCCGATTGATACTACGCGATGAATACATGGTTATCAGGCTTTGCAAACAGAATTGATCTTGTGCTAATACTTGGGTGTTCGCGGTTGCAACTTTAATGGCTGTAGCCTTCGCCATCTTTACGGTCGGGTATCAGGCCGCACGCACGGCGACAAGAAATCCAACAGAAAGTCTGAGGGCCGAATAAATGTCAACTTCTAAAACACATGCTTTCTAAAAACACTTTCGACCTGCTTTTTATAGCTTACGCCAATTGGTAAGTTCTTGACATCGACAAAAATCTCTTCAGCATTGAAGGCAGCAACTTTGCTGATGTTTACAATAAACGAACGGTGTATACGCAGAAAATTTGAGCCGAGTATTTTTTCAATCTCATGCGTGCTCATTTTTGTGATGATCTTACCCTTCGATGTATGGAGATAGATGTACTCACGCATGCTTTCAACGTACAGAATATCGTCAAACATAACCTTGGTCATCGTTTTGTTGACGTTAAAAAAAGCAAAGTCCTGCTCGCTGTGAGTAGTCGGTTGAACTGCTGCTGAATTCTCCTTTTGAACGTTGATCCGATTCACTGCTTTCAGGAACCGCTCAAACGAAAATGGCTTTTTGAGGTAATCCATAACTTCCAGCTCGAATGCGCCGATGGCGTACTCCGAATAAGCAGTCGTGATAATGATATCGGGTGGATTTCTGAGAATCTTGAGAAAGTCCATTCCATTGATTAATGGAATTTGGATATCGAGGAAGATCAGATCTACATCATTCTTGTTTAGAAAGTCAAGAGCACTTACGCCGTCATCGAATACACCAGTGAGTTCAAGCCAGTCGGTTTTGGCGATAAAGGATTTGAGAATTTCCTGCGCCGGTTTTTCATCCTCAACAATGATACATCTCACCTTGCGCATATCAGAAAAATTTTAACGGGATAGACAAAGATACCTGATATTTACGTTCTGAGTCGATAATGTTTAGCTTGTAATTCTTATCATATAATAATTCGAGCTGACGTTTTACGTTGCCGATTCCTTTGCCCGTATTGTTGCTCTGCACTACCCCAGGTATATGATCATTTTCTACCGACAGCAGGATGTCGTCACTGCTCACAGTAATGCGTACATCAATGGTCACCACGCCCCTCACATTATTGAGAGAATGCTTGAAACTGTTCTCTACAAATGGGAGAAATATAAGCGGCGAGATGGGTGGATCGAAATTTTGATCAGGCACAGATAGCGTTACCTGCAATCTGGATCCATGACGTAGCTTTTCAAGTTCGATATAATTCTGAATGACTTTAATTTCTTTTCCGAGGTTGATCACCGGCTTATTGCATTCGTCCAGGATAAACCTCAGAAGACTGGCAAGATTCAAAACGATTTGTTGTGCTTTGTCCGAGTTCTGGATCGTTTCCGAGTATAAAGTATTGAGTGTGTTGAAAAGAAAATGTGGATGCATCTGCGCTTTTAGAAAATTAAGTTCTGCAGATCTTTTCTCACTCAACAACTGATCATTCTTTTCCTCGAGTTCTGTTCGGTTTTTGACCAGCTTGATGATGATCGCCATACTCATTACACCAAGCCAGCTGAATATTTCGCGTATGAGACGACCCACGCTTCCGGCGTCAAAGCTCTTGTCAAACTCCATACCTACCAAAGGATATATGAGATAAACTTTATATATCCTTAGAAAAATGCCAAAGCTTAGAAGTATTCCGATGATCAAAAGAAACAGGCGAGCCTTATCCTGATGCGTGGAGAATTTAGGGATAATGAAATAAATGATATAGTAAGTTGTGACTACTGCAAAAGGGAAACAGAGTAAAAAGCTTTGTATCTCTCCTTTGGGTACACCACCGATAGAGGCGACCAGGAGCCAGTTAATAATATCGGTTACCCAAAAAATAATATGACGCAGGAACCGTACAAAAGGCTGATTGCTGAAGATGAGTGCGTTTACGTACTTCACAGGAACAAAATTCTACCAAAATAATGGTTTGGACGGAATAACATCGAAAGACGTCATGAACGACCACTATCGAAGGGCAAGTTAGCTTTTCCGACTATCAGAGGGGAAGTTTGGACCTGTAGCACAAAAATAGCTAGGCATTAATTTCCATTTCTGAAGTATTTTTTAGCCATAAAGGACAATGGCACCCCGATCGCAAAGACTAAAATGAGGGCCGCGATGATCGCTTTCATGAAAACAAATTTTATCGGCGGAGTGTTGGCGAGCCGAAGAATGACCTGGTTCATGATCGTCCAGACCAACAGCCCATAAAGAAACCCTGTGGCAATTGTGTTCCAGGATAAAAATTCCAACCTGGGATAAAGGAAAAAGAATAACAACGTCCATCCAAAGGCAATGATATAGTGGAATACGACGCCCAGTAGCGCGTATGGCATTTCAGTTGTAAATGCATTTGTGCCAAAGACGCCGCTCGCGATAAATTGCAACATCTTAACCGGGTTTCCGCCGTTAATCAAAGTTTGAATTACTGCGGCCGACATATCAAGGGTGCCCACGATGAGCCATGAGATCAGGATCATAGTTTTGAGATCCTTTTTAGTTTTCGTTTTGTAGGTGAGTTCTGACATGTGGGTGGGGGTTTTGTTCGATTAAATTATGCAATAGCTGTCATTCACAGGTGACCATTCATACCAATAGATGCTTTCGTCAAACAAAGAACCGTTTTTTCATGTTCAGTATGCAAAACACTCCAATGTTAGTTGGCTCATTATCGGTATGTTTTCAATGAATCTTTTAATTGAGGCATATCGCGCAATTTACCGAGGCGCACGAGCGCGTCATAGATCAGCACAATCATGACTTTCTTACTAATGAATTGGTTTTGTAATCGATGCACTACTAACCAGCATGATATTACCTCAATTGATTGATATTATCCCTTCGCGCGCATGGGTATTACTTAATTAGCTTAAGCGGAATGATTCCGCTGACTTTTTAACAAAACCTAAACGTATGAAGAAGTTTTTACTAGCATTCTGGCTAACGCTTATTGCTTGCGCTGTATTTGCGCAGGTACGAACGATAACAGGCAGCGTTACGTCCTCAGAGGACGGTTCAGCTATGCCGGGAGTCAACATTGTAATCAAAGGTACTACCAACGGTACGGTTACCGGCACTGATGGAAAGTATTCCGTTGATTCACCCGCTGCGGGCGCAACTCTTGTTTTCTCTTTTATCGGAATGGAGACTGCGGAAATTCAAATCGGTGATCGAACGTCCGTCAATGTCACCATGAAAATTGACGTGACACAACTTGAGGAAGTTGTTGTTAACGCGATAGGGGAAACGCGATCGGAAGACAAGATGGGCGTTGCATCCTCGACTATTGCAGGAAATGCAGTAGCACAATCTGGAGAGCCTGGCCTTGTGAACGGATTGGCTGGAAAAGCTCCAGGCATGATCATTACAAGAAATGGAGGTGATCCCGGTGCGGGCGCATACATTCAGCTTCGTGGTCAAAGTACAATCACTGGCGATTTGCAGCCGCTCATTGTTATTGATGGGATGCCCATGTTTAACAGCACGATCATGATGGCTTCGACTGGAGGTACACAACAACAGTCTCGTCTTAATGATATTAATCCTGCAGACATTGCAAGTATTGAAGTAATTAAGAGTGCTGCCGGCGCAGCGCTTTGGGGAAGTCGTGCCGCCAACGGAGTAATCGTGATTACGACAAAGAAAGGAAAAAACAGCCACGGTAAACTTAGTGTTACGTATACCGGTACCGTGTCGTTCGATAAAGTAAACAAGATGCCCAAATTACAAAGGCAATTTGGGCAGGGTGCAGGTGGATTATTTTCAACAGGAACAAGTGCTAGCTACGGAGATCAAATTGAAACTCGCCCCGGAGGAAGTGACCCTCTGCCAGCTCCCGGTGCGCCTTACATCGTGTTCCCCGACGGAACTATTCGAGGAAACATAGCAGCGGGGACAAATCCCAGCCCCCATGGAGGAAAGGCATCTACAGATACCTATGATCATACCAAAGATGCTTTTCAGACCGGACACTTTGTAGAACACGGACTAAGCATAAGTTCTGGTGGAGACCGTACGCAGTTTTACGCCAGTTATTCAAATCTATCTCAGGAGGGTGTGATACGACAAAATAGTGACTATAATAAAAATGTAGCCCGTGTTAATCTGAGAACGGCAATCACCGATAAGTTGACCGCTGGTGTGAATGTAAACTTCTCCAACGTCAGGTCTAACAGGATTCAACAAGGTAGTAACACCTCCGGCCTTTTGTTAGGCGCCGTGCGTACTGCGCCGGACTTTAATAATGAACAATACATCGGTACCGCCATCGGTGCATCAGGTGGAATAATACTGAACAAGGAGGTTAGTTATCGAAATCCGATTGGTGCTAATGCTACCCCGGGGTACGACAATCCATACTGGACAATCAATAAGAACAAGAGCTTTTCAGTGGTCAACAGATTTCTTGGAAACTTTGAGTTGAACTATGATCCGACGGAGTGGCTCAACTTTAAAGCCAACGCAGGAGTTGACACGTACGCTGACAGGCGTACCGATTTCACGAACGCGCAGTCACAAGCTTCTCTTGGTGGTTCATACAGTGAGCAATATTTCCAGGAGTCACAGTGGAACGCAAATCTTTATGGTAACGCAAAGAAAAAATTCTCTGACTTTTTTGCTGGGTCGATCCTGGTTGGATTTAACTACAACAACAGACAATTTAACAATGTAGGAGCTACTGTTACAAACTTCATTATCCCAGACGCGCCACCGAACCTGATCAACTCGCCAAGTTCGAACAGAACACCATTTAACGCTGCATCAACCATCAGAACGTCCGCAGCTTTTACAGAAATTAATGGTGAGTTTGCGGATCAAATATTCATCACCCTTACCGGAAGAGCCGAAAGCGCTTCTACCTTCGGACCACTTGCAAAAAGTTTATTCTACTATCCATCGGCTTCAGCTGCGTGGCAATTCTCGAAAGTGACCGGAACGAACAACTTCTTCTCCTTTGGAAAGTTGAGAGCATCGTATGGTATCGTAGGAAAGCAACCTGACCCTTACCTCAACCTGACTCAATTTGTACCGCAGAATTTCACGGACTCATTTGGCCCCACGCTCACCGGCTCAAGTTATGGCGTCGGGGGATATGCGATCTCTAATGTCGCTGGTAATCAGAGAATCAGACCCGAGAAGAAACATGAGACTGAAGTAGGTTTGGATCTGAGATTCTTTGAAGACAAGATTACCTTCGGAGCAACGGCATTTTACAATAAAACAACGGATGCCATATTGCAAACACAAGTCGCCCCGACCAGTGGATATACAAATACCATTGCCAACGCAGGATCGATTGAAAACAAGGGTGCCGAATTATCCCTTGGTGCAACGTGGGTGAAACTGAAGAATGGTTTTACCTGGAATACCAATCTGATCTGGTCGGCTTACAGGAATAAAGTACTCGATCTGGCCGGGTCAGATTATGTGATTCTTTCTGGCTTCGTCAACGGATCCTCTGCTGCTGCTAAAGGTAAGCCGCTCGGTGTGATCTATGGTACCGGATATACTTACGATGCCGGAAACCTTGTGCTCGATGCCAACGGCTTCCCTACAGTCGATCCGAACCTGGTCGCTGTGGGTAATCCGAATCCAAAGTATCGCGCCAGTGCTGCAAATACTTTTGGTTACAAAGGATTTACGTTGTACGCGTTGTTTGAGTTCAGTGTTGGTGGGCAGATGTGGAACGGAACTGAAGGTGCCATGTTTAACTTTGGTACTTCTCAACAAACTGCTTCCCGGACTACGGTAAGTGCTGCTGATGCTGCCAATCTGAAGACTTACGATGGAAAGACAATTGCTTCACTAGCCGCAGCAGGTTCTGCACGGGTTCTTTCCAATGCTGATGGCTCTTATACATTCCGAGGAACCGTGAAAGATTTCGGATCGGGCAATGTAGCGCTGGATGAGAAGTGGTACACAGGCGCTGGTAATGGCTTCAATGTTGTTTCACCGTTTGTACAGGATGCAACCTGGTCAAGGTTAAGAGAGCTGACCCTTTCGTACACGATCAATACTGACGGATTCAGAAGTTTTACAAAACTTCAATCCGTTACCTTTGGCGTTACGGGCAGAAATCTTTTTCTGTGGACGCCTTACAGAGGTATCGATCCTGATACTAACCTCACTGGTCCAAGCAACGGGCGCGGATTAGATTATTTTCAAAACCCCAATACCAGGTCAGTGTTAGCAAAATTGACTGTCAATTTTTAGGACTATTAATCCAAAGACATGAAAAAGATAAAAATAAAAATGTTCGGCCGCCTATGTGTGTTGTTGACCATGATGTTGCTGGTCAATTGTAATGAGCTCACGGATAACCTTTCGACCGATCCGGTCAATGTCACCGATCCAAGTGTGATCGCTACAAGTAAGTATATGAGCGGAGTGGAAGTATCTGTCATTGGAAGTTACGAAGGCGATATCGCACGCCTTGCTGGAATGTGGTGTGGATATTTCAGTGGAGAAGACCGGCAGTACGCAGGTATTGGAAACTACGTTGTATCAGGCCAGGACTTTAACGTATTATGGGCAAACATTTATACAAGTGTTTTCGCTAATACGAAGTTGCTCAAGCAAAATGCGAAGAGATCAAATAACTTCGTAAGTGAAGGTATCGCGCAGGCTATTGAAGGAATGAATATTGGTTTGGCTGCCGACCTGTGGGGCGATGTGCCATTTACAGGAATAACATCCTATCCCTCCAATGCTACTCCATCGTTTGATTCTCAAGCAAACGTCTATGCATCTGCGCAAGTGCTCCTTGATTCGGCAATCTCAAATCTTGATAAGTCCGGAAATGCAGACGGAGATTTTCTAATGGATGGAGATACCGATGCATGGATTGCAGTAGCACACACTATTAAGGCAAGGTTATATTTGCACACCAGGAATTATCCAAAGGCGATTGAGGAGGCATCGTCTGGAATTGGTAGCACTGCTGGTAACATGATGGCAACACATGGTGAGGCATACTTACAAAATTTCAATATGTATTATTCGTTCATGACCTACGACAGGTCCTCTTACCTGGGTGCCAATTCTTTCGCGCCTGCGCTGCTGGATAATACCACCGCTATCAGTCGAAACAATTCGAAGACTGATGAAACCGCGCGTCTTAACTATTATTATTATCCCGGCGGTGGACTTAATTTCTCTGAGATTAGCTATGAACCGAATGTCCAGTGCGCCTTTGATGACTGGGATAATCCAGAAGATCAGGATGGGTTTTTTGGAGGCAAAACATCTTTTCCCATTGTCACTTTTGAAGAGAATCAGTTGATTCTTGCAGAAGCCTATGCAAAAAACAATGATGTGGACAACGCACTGGCTAGCCTAAATTTGCTGCGGGCTTATTATGCAACCGGCGCGCACGTCAACTCCGGCTATTTGTCACTTGGTTACAACTATGAGGCCTACACGTCGTCTGACTTTGAACCAGGAGGCATTGAGAATGGCGACAATATCGCAATGGATAAAGCCTTGCTTCGTGAAATATTGGAAGAGCGATATGTGACGTTGATAGGACAGATTGAAGGTTACAACGACATGCGAAGAACAGGCAATCTGCTTAACATTCCGCTGCCCGCAGGCAAGACTGACTTTCCAAAGCGCGGATTGTACGCGCAAAATGAAGTCAACACGAATCCCAACGTTCCGACTAACAGCGTTGGGCTTTATGATCCGGTTACTGCTTTCTCTACACCTTATTGATATGCTGATTTGTAAAGCCAGAGACAATTGGGCAATTAAAATAGTGAGTCATTTGTTTTAGGGTAGCGACTCATCGGGGCTGTTCTCGAATAGGACAGCCCCTTTTTAACTAAATTAAAGAATTATGAAAATCATGCTTGAAATTTTTGGGGTGCTGGTTGTTTTAGGATTTATCGGAATGAAGATTCCGGAGGATTCTGCATCTCCTGTTATTGTTGAATTGTTTACTGCAGAAGGATGCTCAAGCTGTCCCCCTGCTGATGATCTCCTGAAGGAGATGAGTGAAATATTGAACAAGGAAGGTAAACATGTTGTTGGTTTGTCTTTTCATGTTACTTACTGGAACCGATTGGGATGGGTGGATCCCTACAGCGAAGAACAATTCACCAACAGGCAAAAGAAATATAGCGAAGCCCTAAAGACCCAACAGCTTTATACGCCACAGGCAATAGTGAATGGGTCCACCGAATTTGTAGGGTCGAATCCTATGGCATTCAGAGATCAGGTGACCAAGGCATCTGAGAAAGCCTATTCCTACAAACTCGATGTCAAATCGGTCTCAGTCGACGGCAAACTGACTGTTCAGTACGACCTTGGTAAAGAACCTAAACAGACCGTGCTAAACATAGCCGTTGTCGAGAATTTTGTTAAGCATCTCGTGCCTCGTGGTGAGAACAAAGACAGAACATTACAACACACTAACGTTGTGCGCTCCTTTGAAACCATTACTCCACAAAAGAGTGGGGAGGTCGCGATAAAACTTCCTCCGGATATTGTCTCCGATAGATTTAAGATCGTTATCTACACTCAAAATGTAAAGACGATGCAGATCAACGGGGCCGCTGAAGCTGCTTTGATATTGTAAAAACTGAGAATCGGAATTGGGGATTGTGATTCAAAGTTCAAAGTTTTATAGATCGAATCTGCTTCATTTACGAAGCGCATTTGATTCAGTAGGCATGGAATCAAGTTTGATTGGAAATCTCCTTTTTTAAAATGTTTCTGATCATCTTGATCAACTCGTCTTCCGTCGTAGATCTGGTATCGACGCCGATTGAATCACCGTTGTAAGGTTCGTAAAGTGCTTTGTCAGTTACAGAGAACAATCCAACGGTGGGTGCATGCGCAGCACTCGCAAGGTGCATAATGCCGCTATCGGCACCGATGAATACCGATGTGTTCCTGATAAATGAACCGATCTCACGAACGTCTTTGCTGTAATAACTTGGTGCCTTGAACGAAAGTTGAGAAACATTTTCGACGGGCAGTACTTCTACAATATTGTAAGTATCAAATTCCCGGACGAGCCTGTCGTACAACTTTTCCCACCAGTCTTTAGAATAACATTTGTTGCCAGTGGCAAAAGTGTAAAGTGCGATTGTCTTCCGATCATTTTTGATCAGCTCTTGCAGGATGCTTTTACCGAAGGCCAATTCTGAAGAAGATAATTTCAGATCCATGCTCGGTATTGGATTGATGTTCTCTTTGATCCCCAAGTTTGTCAGAAATCGACGGAGATAATATACCGGATATTTTGCAAGATGCCGACCATCACTGAACGTGGCCTGTATACTTTCATCATCATCGCCATAGAACTTGTAAGTAGCATTGGCGAATTTCGCTGACAACCTGCCTGATGAAGAATTGCCGATAATATTGATAACAAGGTCGTATTGATTGTTTCGAAGGTTCAGCCAACCGCCGACATATTTCCTAAACTCTTTGGCAGGTTTTTTTGGAAGGTTGATAATTTTATTGATGCTCTTGTAATTTTTGAAGACGATCGGACCAAGACTGCCTTTGACGAAAATATCTATTTTAACGTTTGGGAACATTTGTTCGAGTTCCTTCACCATCGGTGTGATGAGCAATAAATTCCCCAGTCGATGATTCGGACGCGAGATAAGAATCTTCTGTAATTGTGCTCTATCCAATGGGTTGCGGCCTGCTTTTGACGATCCAACATTTTTCGTCAGGCCATACATAATCTTCCTTCGTACTTGATTAACCCGTTTCTTAAAATCCATAAAGAGAAATTTCCACCTTTGTAGTCGAAGCAATTAGTGCGATTGTGGCCAGTTTCAAACGTTTGGCATCATTTATTTTGCCATCCGAAATATTATTGGAACCAATCCGTCCATTACAATGTAAATTATGAATCTTAGTTTAAATAAACTTTAATTATCAGGGCCATTGAAGACCAAAGTTGTTCTTGATCCGAATTTTGAACAGCTCCGTCCTTACGTGGAGGCCCTGCACAGAAATTTTGACCGCGTGGGTATGCTTCTGGAGGACAGGAGGAATGTGATTCGTGAGGACCATGTTTTGGGTACCCACTTGGTTATTAAATCATTCAAAAGAATTTATTTTGCGAACAAGATCCGATATAGCTTTTTCGCCGCGTCTAAGGCACAGCGAGGTTACGATAATGCCAATACCCTCATCGACAATGGTTTTGAAACTCCAAGACCCATTGCATACGTTGAAGTGAGTCGTTTCGGAATCATCAATCATAGCTATTTCGTTTCTGAATATACATCCTTGAAGTCGTTGCGTGGTGCGACTGAAGAAATATCAACTCCTTCAAAAAAGCTCATGTTAGACCTCGCCGCGTTCACCTTCTCGCTCCATCAGAAAGGGATATATCACGTCGATTATAATCTTGGCAATATTCTGGTCAATCAGAAGAGTCATAAGACTGATTTTGCCTTGATCGATACCAATAGAATGGACTTTGGACCAGTATCATTTAAGAAGGGTATTAAGAACATGGTAAAGCTTGGGCTTCCTACAGAACAGCTTACGTGGATGGCCGAGGAGTATGCACGGTTGAGGAAAATGGATGAGTCGTTGAGCGTATCTACTTTTTTTCAATTCAAGCGGAATGAATTGTTGAAGCGACAAATGAAGCGCTCTATCAAGCAATTTCTGGGTGTGATAAAATCGTTAAGCAGCATTACCGTGTTCGCATCTGAAGAGTTTTCCAATGGCTTGGTTATCGCGATTGATGCGATGGCAATTTAGAATCGGCACCTGTCCTAAGCTAGATAGTTATTTTTTCACCAAGTCAAGTAACATCTCGGGCTCATTCGTAGTAATGAAATCTACTTGCTGTTTCAGCATATCTTCAAGTACTGATTTATCATTCACTGTCCAAACGTTAACGGTAAGGTTTCGATCATGCGCATCCTTTACCCAATCCGGATGTTTTTGAATGACAGTAAAATGATAGTCAAGTCCATAGAAGTGATCCGCGGAAAGGTCATCTGGTGCTTTGTCGCCCTTCAAATAAGCAACTTTTGCGTATGGGCACAGTCTCATCACCTCCTTACATACATCATAGTCGAAACTGATGTAGTCGATCCACGCTTGCGCGTGAAGACCTTCAACCAAAGCAATTATCTTCCGGGTGAGCGCGATTGAGCTTTCTTTGCCCAGTTCAGATTCTTTGATTTCAAGAATAAGTTTTGTTTTCGTTTGGGCCATTCCGGCACCGAGATAATTTTCAAGTGTCGGCATCGTCTCTCCATTGGATAATTTGATCGATAATAATTCTAAAGACTGACTTTTTGCAATGGATTTACCAGTAATGGCAGCATCATGATTGATCAAAAGAAGTGAATCTGCAGACATATGAACATCAAATTCGCTGCCCTGACAACCCAAGTCAATAGCGTGCCTGAGTGAAGCAATTGAGTTCTCGGTTGCACCTGTGTTTTTCCACGCGCCGCGATGGGCGATCACTTTATTTTGGATGAAATCATCTTTCACGATTTGGAATCTCTCGCTGACCATACCATCCGAAGTTTTGGCAGTGATGATTATATCGAAGACTGAAACATTGCTTTTTAATTTCCCCTTGCGCACCGTTATTTTGTTTGCCTTGTCTATGACAAACTCACTAGAAGATTCTCCGCTTATTTCTGCGGAAATCAGTTTCCCTGTTCTTGATTTTACCTCTCCGACATATTCAGTTGAATTTGAAATGATATAGCTTGTAAGATAGATTGGGCTAATAGCGTTCCCACTAACGGAGTTGGTTGAAGTCATGATGAGAAATACTTGCATTAATGAGAGTATAGTAATGTTCTTCATAAATAAATCGTATTACGATGACCTTTGATCCCAGTCACCGAGGCGATCGGTTGAATTTAACACTTTGTCCAGATTCCTAAAGTACCGTAGCGATTTCTTAAGGGTATGTTACTACTGAAATACATTTATTATAACTTCGGCTCTCACCGCTTAAAAAAAATGCCATAAATATATCAAAGAACAAAATTCTCATTACTGGTGGCGGCAGCGGTATTGGATTGGTGATGGCTATTTCTTAGCCGATTGGCTTACTCAATATCACTATCATACTACAATCTCATGGTGGATATTTGCCGTAACGATCATGGTGCTCTCGGATAACTTTGTTTACCGTTAGTTATCAGGCCCTACGTGCAGCGTTGATGAATCCAGTGAAAAGCTTGCGGTCGGAATAATAAATCATTAGTTGGTCATTCGTGCGCATTTTTATTCAGTTCAAAAGTTTAAATTGACCGGGCTAAGTCGCGATACCATGGAGGCACGGAAACTGGTTAGAACTTCGTTGATCATCATTATACTGGCAGTGAACGTGAGTTGCGACCAGATTTCGAAGAGCATCGTTCGTGAGCGGATAGAGTATCACGATCAGATCAGTTTGCTCCGAGGCCACCTTACCCTGATGAAAGTTGAGAACACCGGCGCTTTTTTGAGCGCGGGAAACAATCTGCCTCAACCCATTAAACTGATTTTTCTTGGTATTATACCGCTCGCGGCAATGGCCATTGCGCTGGTATATGTGTTCACTAAAGAGAGACTATCGTTGGTAAGAGTAGCAGGTATCTGTTTCCTCATCGGAGGAGGGATCGGTAACATTGCCGATCGAATGATCTATGGCTCCGTTACTGATTTTTTACACCTCAGGCTTGGCGTACTTCAGACCGGCATATTCAACCTGGCCGACGTGTCCATTATGACGGGAATATTCCTGATCCTGTTCAGCGCCTACATTACCGAATTGTTTTCTAGTCGGAGAAAAGATGCCGTTGGGTAGATGTGTCATTCTGTGAATTGGACAGCAGCAGATAAAATTGAACCATCAGAATTTTGTTTTGACCTTCAAACATCTATTTAATGGTGCCAAAATTTATTTGCCTTTCTCGAGCAGAAACTTTTTTATCTTGGCTAGCTCGAATCAACTCAAATATGAAAAAGCAAGGCATAATTTTAATAATCGCGCTGGTAATGATCTTATCAGGATTCAATCCACATGTTGAAGAAGACACCATAAAGGTTCCAACCGGTTTTAAAGTTGGCATTTTTGCAGAAGGTCTTGGTACTGCACGCCACATCGCCTTCACGCCACAAGGCAATGCGTACATCAAGCTAGCCAAACTGGTCGATGGGAAAGGAATTGTCATGCTTCAGGATGCAGACAAGGATGGCAAGGCAGAAAAGAAATCCATGTTTGGAGATTTCACGGGAACAGGAATGGTGGTCAAAGGAAATTACCTGTATGCTTCTTCTGATCAGGAGATTTTCAGATACACGTTGGATGCCAACGGGGTGGTCACAAATCGAGACAGTCCTGAGAAGCTCGTGACTGGATTGATCAATCGCCGTCAACATGCAGCAAAAGCTATTGCGCTCGACAACAAGGGCAACCTTTACGTCAACATCGGTGCTTTCTCGAATGCGTGTCAGGAAGTCGACAGAACAAAAGGTTCAAAGGGGATGATGCCTTGTCCTATTCTTGATTCCGCCGGTGGTATCTGGCAGTTTAGTGCTGCGAAAATGAATCAGACGTATGGTACTGGAAAGCGATACGCCACCGGACTTAGAAACATTGTTGGTCTTGACTGGAATACTGAGAATGATCAACTTTTTGTAATGCAACACGGTAGGGATATGCTTTTTCAATTGTATCCTGAATATTTTGATGCAAAACAAAGTGCCGAACTTCCTGCGGAATGTATGTATGCATTGAAACAAGGTGATGATGCCGGATGGCCGTATATCTACTATGATCAGAATCAAAAGAAGAAAATACTCGCACCTGAATTTGGTGGCGATGGTAAGAAGACTGGTGGAGAAAAAGCTATTGATCCTGTCGTTGCCTTTCCAGGACACCTTGCGCCAAACGGATTGTTATTCTATAAAGGAAAAATGTTTCCAACTAAATATAAGAACGGAGCATTCATAGCTTTTCACGGTTCATGGAATCGCGCTCCTGAAAAACAACAAGGCTATTTCGTAGCGTTCGTTCCTTTTAAAGGCGGAAAGCCATCAGGACCTTATGAAGTATTTGCAGACAATTTCTCGGAGCTGACTTCGATTGATGCTCCAGGCCAGGCTGTACACAGACCTTGTGGTCTTGCAGAAGGACCAGATGGCGCGCTATATGTAACGGATGATGTGAAAGGGACAGTATACAAAATAACATACGGGGGCAAATGATGGGTGTCCGTCAAAAGTGCGTGAAGTTCGCGTTTCGTTTTTTGATGATCGTTCCGATACTGGCGTCTACCGCGAGCGTGATAGCGCAGACTGCAGATAAGGGCAAGCTGGTTTACGACACGAACTGTTTGGCGTGTCATCAGATTGATGGGAGCGGAGTTCCTATGCTCAATCCGACGTTGCAGGGAACAAGTTTTGTAAAGGGTGATAAGGCGAGACTCATTCGTATCGTATTGAATGGTCTGAAGAACACCGAAATTGATGGTGAAATGTATGACAATCCAATGCCGCCGTTTGCATCACTCAGTGATGAAGATGTCGCTGCTGTGCTCACCTTCGTTCGGAGTAATTTTAAAAATAAAGAGAGCGCCGTAAAGACTGAAGAAGTAACAACGATCAGAAAAGGAAAGTAGTTTAAACCAACATAATCATGAAAATATTAGCTTTTGTATTTACGCTTATCGCGACCGTTGGCTATGCACAACATTCATTGGAAAAGCTTTGGGAAACTGATTCGACCCTTGCAGTTCCGGAATCAGTATTGTTTGATCAGGCGGGAATTTTTGTCTCGTTGATCGATGGCACCGGAGGCTGGGACGTAGACGGTAAAGGTGAAATTGCCAAGATTGACAAGAACGGTAAGATTCTCAACGCAACCTGGGTAACAGGGTTGAATGCTCCGAAGGGCATGGGAATTCACAACAAGAAACTATATGCCGCAGATATCACTGAAGTTGTGGTAGTCAATGTTTCCACAGGAAAAATCGAATCTAAAATTCCGGTTGAAGGTGCGCAAGGATTAAACGACATCACGATAGACAGCAAAGGCATTGTCTATGTTTCTGATTCAAAACTTGGTCAGGTATATCGAATCATGAAAGGTAAGTCCGAACTTTATCTTTCAGACCAGAAAGGAATCAACGGCCTGAAGGCAGTTGGAAGTGATCTCTATATGTTAACGGAAGCTGGTGTTTTCAAGGCTGATGCTTCAAAGAAAGTTGAATTAGTTTCAGCAATGGATATGGGTGGTGATGGTATCGAACCGATCGGCAATGGCGACTACGTTGTATCATGCTGGCCGGGTGTGATCTACTATCTTTCAAAAGATGGCAAGATGCAGTCCATGCTCGATACCCGCGATCAAAAGAAAATGACTGCAGACATTGGATATGATCCTGCTACAAAGACGGTGTATGTGCCCACGTTCTTTAAGAAGTCGGTGGTGGCTTATAGGGTGAAGTAAATTATAAATCAATGTCGTTTAGTTAAGCGATCGTTGTTCGATTCAAGTCTGCCTTAGATACATAGTTCTCTGTTGGGAATGGCGTATGGCCGAAACCGAGAAAATAAGGTTCGGATCGACTCATCACAGCCAAAAGCAATGCCTATGGAAATCATCAGCAGCCCGTTGTAATCAAGAGAAGTTTGGAAAGATGTTAATTGCCCAATACGATGAAGGTACTGTCGCTGCTCTTATGCGATAAAGTGCGAGCTTTTAAAGGGTGACGGTGCCATCAACGAATCGCCGGGCGTTGAAGATCGTCGGAGTGGTAAATGCATAATTATGTGAATTAATTTCAATTTCATTTCCTCAATTTCGTAAGTGCTTGCCCTTTATGTACTGCAATATGGTCGGTCTTGTCGCTTTGTATTGCATATTGAGGTGATTCTTTAGTGGCGTGATGTATATAGCCTTTATAATCAAAATCGTTGGTATGTATTTTTATAATTTTGCCTGATACATATCCAGCTTCCGAATTCCACTTTACATGATTTCCTATTTTAAAAGTACGTTCCATTTTCTATATTAGAGATACTGTATATCACTTCTAACTATCGGCTAATAAATCAAAGTATTCATCGTCTTCATTTTTCCCGACAAAGCCTTTGCCTAAATTTTTGTGAGATGCTACAAATTTGATAGAGCTTACCCACTTTACCATTTTATAACCCAACTGGTTTTCAATCCGCAGCCTCATCGGGGCTCCATGAGCCAGCGGAAGTGGTTCGTAATTCATTTCCCAGGCAAGTATTGATTGAGGTTTGAGGCTATTATCAAATGTAAGTGTATCATAGCAAGCGCCTCCATATAAACAGTCACCAAAAGAGAAAAAAGCACCTGTTGTCACCGCTGGGTCGGGCTTCACCAATTCAATAATTTTGCTCAAGGGTATCCCTCCCCATTCAGCTATGCCCGACCAACCCTGAATACAATGATGCATGGTAATATTTTGTTCCTTACCCAAAATTTTAAGTTCTTCTATTGATAACTCAACAGGGTTATTACCAAGCCGCCAATCTTAAGTTTATACTCTGCAAAGTTGTTTCCTGCAAGTTTCTCCCATTCTGCCGAATCGGGTATTTTTCCATTGAGCCAGAAATAAGGAGATATATCTTTTTTTTGATAATAAGGTTTCGCTTTGACCTGACCAACCCTTTCGCTAATGATGTGACCCACCCATTTTGGAAATGATGTGACCCGGGTATTTCGCTAATGATGTGGCCAGCGGAATCGAAAGTGGTGTGAGAGGCGTACATCATCAGTGAATCCGGCGTGGCCGTCGTTGCCCAGAGTCCAATCAGGTTACGACGATCACCAGTCCTGAGGAACCGAAGCGTACAGTGGTGTGAGAGGCGCACCTCGTCAGTTACAACTTGCAAGGCCGTCTACTCGATTAGCGGGCCGTTGGTTCTATTTCTTCATTAGTTTATACCTTAAATGAGTTGTCAAGTCAGACGGTATCACTTCTTCGATTTGTAGGTCATATTTGTCTTTGTTAATACCGTCAAAGAGTCGTATTCCACTTCCTAAAAAAACGGGTGCAATGTGTATAAAAAATTCGTCCACAAATCCAGCATTTAGAAATTGTTGAATGGTGTTTGCACCACCTTGTATTCTTATGTCCTTTCCTTTTGCTGATTGTTTTGCTTTCTCCAAGGCACTTTCTATTCCGTCATTGATGAAGTAAAAAGTTGTCATTCCTTTTTGAGCCCAAGGTTCTCGAATTTCGTGTGTCAATACATAAACGTCAGCTTTGTAGAGGTCATTTGGCCAACTGACTTCACCTTCCTCAAACATACGTTTTCCCATAATGAATGCACCTGTTCGATCAATTGTCTCTCTAATAAATTTTCCATCAAGTCCATTTTCTTTGCCTCCTTCAATTCCTAAGTATTCCCAGAAAGCTTTTTGATTAAACATCCACGAATGAATTTGCCCTGAAACACCACCCATAGGATTTTTAGGACTTCTGTTATCTCCTGCAAAAAAACCATCAAGGGATATTCCACTGTCAAATATTATTTTACTCATATTTTTACTGAATGTGTTTTGTCCGTTTGTTTTATTACTGGCACTGTCTTTCTACAATGCCCACAACGACTCAATAACTATGTCGTTTACGTCCTATGCAAATATACGTATTGTGTTTATTTTCCTCTTATCCCATGTCTAGTGTACTATGCAATCCATAGGCGGGAGCCGGAATCACACGATCTAATCACAAATGAGCCTAAACTAGCGCGGCCCAAGCACGCTATCCGTGTATTGACGTGCACAGCGTGATATACTCGTGTTCCTACGGATAGCCCGGAGTTATTATCTTTCAAAGTGAATGTTTAAACAGGTTCCGCAAAATTGTTTCTAAATAGAGATGAATTTCGTTCCTGTGTTATAGGTCATATCAGATGAGGGTTGCTGATCGCTGTCATTAATTCACAACTTACTACAAATCCGATGTCCAAAGAAGTGCCTATAACAGGATGGGCTTGAGCGAACTCTGGAGCTATTCAAACAGCTACAGTACGATTTCAAATTCGACCAGGCCATCCAGGATCTTAAGGAGCACTTTTGTACGGCGCAGAGGGAGCCAGTAAATACAATGATGTTGTGGGCGCGGGAAAATTTTTGCAGGAACGTGGGCGAAACGGTTGGCCATATGTCCAAAAGTGATATCCTCTATTTTCTTATCGCCTATTTTCGTTCGAGTAAGTGATGACTATTATTAGTGCCCACTTGGAAAGTCGCTGAATATAACCTCCAAGGCAAACGCCGACGAGACCGAATAATTCATAATTTATAATTTTTAACTCTTCGCTTTCTTATGCGTCGAAACCCCCCTTTCGGCCATCATCTCATTTCCATACTTACTTATTGCTTTGATTACGGGTATAGTTCGTTTTCCTTTTGCTGAAATACGATACTCTACTTTGGGTGGGACGGCAGCATAGGCTTTCCGAATGATCAACTCATTTTTTTCGAGCTCGCGAAGTTGACTGGAAAGCATTTTGTGCGAAATATGCGGCAATGTTTTCTTTAGTTCGCCATAACGTAGTGTAGCTTGATTCAACCGCCAAAGTATTGGCATTTTCCATGTTCCACCGATAAAATGTAACGCAAATTCGAGTGGATTGTAATAAACCTTTCGGTCGTAGATGAAATCAGGCATGGGATACGCTTGTCATTGGGCGATGAAAGATATTAAAATGTTCAGCATGAATCATACTATCAAAATAGTTAGAATCATACCTAAAGGTTAGTGATGACGCATTGAAACGTAAAGCATGCATTTTTGGGGCCTAACATTATTAAAGTATGTCTAATAAGAATTTAAATTCCGTTAATTCGCTGCGTCCAAAACGTGTTGCTATCGTTTTGTCGAATCCCGCCGTTTCATCGACTACCGGCTGGCCGGCTGGCTTCTGATGGAGTGAACTGACTCATCCGTATTATAAACTGACAGAGAAAGGTTATGAGGTGGAAATATTCAGTTACTTTGGAGCTAATGTGAGGCCGATGCCATGAGAAATCCTGATGATGTTTCTCAGTGGCAGGCACAGGATGTGATTAGTCGCGGATATATTCACGACCCTGTATTTGTGACGTTGCTTCAGAATACAAGAGCAGCAAGTGCAATTGGGGTGAGCGAGTTCGATGCCATTATGATATCGGGCGGGCAGGGGCCAATGTTTAAGATGGAAAAAGCGACTGACACAATAAATAAATTCTCTGAATTTTATGCTGCTGGTAAGCCATCCATTGCATTGGGTCATGGCGTCTCTATATTGCGATATGCAACACATGCAGATGGACAATTGATCGCAAAAGGAAAAGCGGTTACGGGATTTTCAAATATTAAAGAAGATTTCGCCGACGAAGCGGTTTGGAGTATGAATGCTATTCCTAGAGGAAATCATATTATGCCATGGCGTATTGAAGATGAGTTAAAAAAAGCTGCCGCAAATTTTATACAAGGCGGGTTGTGAAAAGGTTTTGCAATCCGTGATGGTAATTTAATCACAGGTCAACAGAATTCTAGCGGTAGTGAAACTGCCGATGTATTAATACAAGCACTTGGGGAATAGATATGAAGAAACCTTTTGGTAGTAGTGTGCACAACTTTCTGCTTTCCCTTTCGACGTCAGTAGGGATTTGTCTAATTCTGAGTCAATTTTTTCTAATCGGCTGTTCAAGCGAAGTGCATAATAAGACACACAAGGTTATCCGGATGGATCACATTGTTGATCTGACGCACACGCTTACCCGTGATTTTCCTTTTATCCCAGTTAAGAAACTAACGTATCCGTTCGAACTTGTTCCTATGGCGACGCTGGAGAAAAATGGTGTTGCTGCCAATTCATGGCGTATTCATGAACACCTGGGAACGCACGTGGATGCACCCAATCATTTTATCGCGGGACAGCTTTCTGTTGACAAAATTCCACTCGTTGATCTGATCGTTCCGTTGGCGATTATCGATATAGAAGCAAAAGCAGCAGTAAACAAAGATTTCCAACTATCTGTTAATGACATCGAGGACTACGAACGTGACTTCGGTCGAATTCCCGACAACGCCTGTGTTGTGATGTATTCGGGTTGGGAGAAAAAAATAAATGATAGTACATTCATTGGATTAGATATTAACATGGTAAAACACTTTCCGGGTTTCTCGAATGAGGCAATTCGGTTCTTACTGGATGAAAGAAAGATTGCCGGCATCGGCGTAGACGTCATATCATTCGATCCAGGAACCGATGAGAATTACTCTGGGCACAAAATTCTTTTTGAAAAAGGAAAGTGGGGTGTTGAGAATGTCGCCAACCTCGGAATGGTACCTAAATCAGGGGCAACGATCATCGTTGGTGCGCCAAAAGTTGGTGATGGAACCGGAGGGTTTTCAAGGATAATCGCATTGTGGTAGTAAATTATTTTTTATGGAGAAGGAAGTACCAACTTTATACGAATGGGCGGGGGATATATCAACTTTTGAAAAGTTGTTCGATCTGTTTTACGATAAAGTTTTAAA
>JBDSKX010000121.1:0-43904 GCA_039916665.1 Chryseolinea sp.
GAAAAAACCCAGCATGTATGCGATTGACTTGATGGTTTGATTTCTGTTTTGCAACAGCTGGCAGGCGCGTTGAATTTTCATTGATGTATATAGCTGTAACGGCGTTTGCATCGTCTTTTGCTTGAACACGGCGCAATAGTGGGAAACGGATAATCCGGCCACTGCGGCGAGGTCGGCAAGAGTAACCGGACTGTTAATTCTTTCGCGCATGTATTCGATACTTTGAATAACGCCATCTTTCTTCGCGTGTTTACTTGCTGAAAGGACCATCAACCGGAAAGAGCATAGGAAGGAGTAAAACCTGCTGTTAGCATACACTAGGTTCTCAATATTCTCCATCAATTCGAGATGGTGCAGGATATCATTAAACTGTGCGATACGACCGACCAATGCCTTCGCTTCTCGGGGAGCATTACTCTTTCCGTTCAAGTGTGTTGCTACATTTCCGGCTTGCGTTCCTGCGAAGTATGCCCAATAGATACTCCAGGGATTATTTTCTTCTGAACCTAAGTCCTTTATGTGTGAGGCTGGCAACACGAAGAATTCATTTTCGCGAATTCTGAAACGTGCTGTCTTGGCCTGATACCATCCTTCTCCCTTCGTAACGTACACCAGAAGGTAGAGATTGTTGAGCTTATTTTTAGTAAAGGGATGGAATAGCGTGTCTGCCTCGTGTCCGATTTCAGTTACAAACAGCTTGGAGCAAAGTGGATGTTTCACCATCCTTTTCACGATACTGTTTGGAATAAATGAATAGTGATGCGGTAGGCCCGTCTGCTCTGGTTTCATGAGATCATTACATTAAACGATTGTCGTGATATCGTTTCAGTGTATAATGTAGCCAACACGTTCCACTAAGACCAGAATTTTATACATCTTTTCAGTAAATGATTCCATTGATTCAGGTGTGAGGACTGCTCAACTTGTTCCAACAAAACACAGATCCATTTCTTCACTTTTCTTTTCGAATAATTTATGATTTCACGTCAAGTTGAAATACTCAATGCGGTTTTTACGCCAATGCATGCCGATGGAAGCGTAAACTTTGACCGAATTCCGGCACTGTTCGAACATTTTACTGAAACCGGATCGCAGGGAATATTCCTTAATGGAACAACAGGAGAATGCATGTCTCTCACTACCCAGGAACGTCTGCGTCTGGTGGAAGCATGGATGGCTGCAAAGGTCTCCAGTAAATCCAAGTCGAAGCTCATTGTGCACGTGGGAACGACCAATTTGCTTGAAGCCGCGGAAATGGCCAAACACGCCGAGCAAAGTGGAGCCGACGGTGTTTCAATGGTAGCACCTTTTTACTTTAGACCAAAGTCAACAGAGGAGATTGTATCGCAATGCGCGTATGTAGCTCAGGCTGCGCCAGGCATACCATTTTACTATTACAACATTCCGTCATTAACGGGAGTGAATTTTCCATTGACTGAGATCCTTGAATTGGCACCCAAGCGAATTCCAAATTTCGCAGGTCTGAAAAACAGTTTTAACGATCTTGTCGATTATCAACACGCACTACACGCTTCTCAGCAGAAACACACGCTCTATTGGGGTACAGATGAGGTCTTCATGATGTTGTATGCGGGCGGCAACAGAAATTTTGTAGGTAGCACCTATAATTATATGTATCCTTATTATCAAAGGATGCTTAAGGCATATTTACAAGGCGACACGGCAACAGTGATGACGCTACAGGCCGAGGCTGATGCAATCTATCGCGTACTAACCATCCACAACGGTATTATCGCCGGTAAAGAGATCATGCGGTTAATTGGTGTCGATTGTGGACCAGTAAGGATACCGTTGCAAAAACTCGATCAGGCCGGTAAAGATGCTATTTTTCAAAAGCTCAAGAAGACATCGTTTTTTGAAAGCGTCGTCAGCAAAAAGGACCAGATTCCTATTTAAAAGAGACTCATTTTCACCCAACCCATACCACTATGATTAAAATAATTTTATTAAGTGACTTTGCCGAGGAATACACGAAGGACCTCCTTCGCGGTATTACCCGTTATTCTCGCGACCATGGGCCATGGACGTTTTGTCGAACACCTTTATATTATCGGGAAACGATGGGTATTGAAGGCATCGTACGATGGGCTACGGAGTGGGAAGCTGACGGAATCATAGGGCAGTTTTATAATGACGAGGAAGTAAAAAAATTCACCGATGCTGGCATTCCTGTGATCGCCCAGGATTTTAGAGAACGATTTTCAAACATTCCAAACATCACTGGAGACTACAAAGAGACAGGAAGAATGGGCGCAGACTACTTCCTTAAAAAAGGCTTTCGTAATTTCGCGTTCTATGGCTTCAATAATATTGTCTGGTCGAGGGAGCGGGCAGAAGGATTCGGTGAAAAAATTCAGGAAGCAGGATATACCGTAAATTATTATGAGAATATTAAAACGCGATCAATGGATTTATGGTATTACAAGCCATCGGACATTAACAAATGGCTAACATCGCTTCCAAAACCGATTGCATTAATGGCCTGTGACGACAATGAAGGGCATCAAATTACTGAAGCGGCACGTCATGCCGGTTTTAAAATTCCTGAAGATATTGCCGTTCTTGGCGTCGACAACGATGAAATGATGTGTGACTTATCAGATCCACCACTTTCCAGTATCGGGCTTGACACGGAGATGGCGGGATACGAAGCGGCGAAACTGCTGGAACAAATGATCAAATCAAAAAGCACGCAGGGTAGGGATATCGTTGTGAAACCAACACAGGTAATCACCAGACATTCGACAGATATTTTTGCCAGCAAGGACAAGTACATAGTTAGTGCTCTTAAGTACATACATGATAACCTTGATAAGAATCTCAAGGTTGATCAGGTGCTAAAGGAAGTTCCGCTTTCCAGAAGATCATTAGAGAAAAGATTTGTTCAGACCACCGGATATCCTGTATACGAGTACATCTATAATCAACGGATTCAAAAGTTTACGCAAAAGTTGCTCGAGACAGATATGACTATCTTCGAGATTGCGCTTGATCTTGGTTTGAACGACAGCAAGAACATCGCTCGACAATTCAAACAGATAAAGGGATTGACTCCGGTAGAATACCGCAAGAAATACGTCGCGGCTAAGCAATCGGCTTAAGACAAAATTCAATTGGGTGAGGACGCCGGAAACAGAAGCGCCAAGCTTCGCGTTTCCAGCGTCCTTTTTTATGTTATAAGGTTAGCTATTTACGGCGTTCTGAATTTTTATAATTGCTTCTGCGAACTGTTCCATGTCTTGCCTGGTTCCAAGCATAGCATGTTGAAGTATCCAGATTCCCTCGTCATAGCACGCACGTTCTGCGACAGGGCACGACACATCGCGATAGTCCACTTCATCGGGAATAGCGTAGCACATAAAATTTTTCTCTGAGAAAACTGGTTGCTTATAAATTGGCTTTGGATAGCCCATAAAGGCAGGCACACCTTCTGCAGCAAGGGCTTCCGCGAACTCTTTCTTTGACAGAGCATTAAACGCAGCCTTATTGTATCTGAAAATGTAAAGGTGATAGGTGTGTAAAGTCTCACCATGACCTCGGGTTAATGGAGATATACCTTTGATCGATGACAGGAGTGAGGAAAGATATAAACCGTTTTCATTTCGCCGATTGGTTTGCTCTTCCAATCGTTCGAGTTGTGTCGACAACAAAGTAGCCTGAAATTGTGTGATTCTATAATTGCACCCCAGGTAATGGTGTTCATACCACTGACCACCTTTCACTCGACCTACATTTCGAAGGGAGTTCATCATGTCATACAATTTTTCATTGTCGGTAACAATTAAACCGCCCTCACCGCTATTAAGATTTTTTGACGATTGAAAACTAAAGCAGCCCGCATCACCGATCGATCCAAGTTTTTTTCCTTTGTATTCACCGCCATGGGCATGTGCAGTGTCTTCAATGACAACAAGGTTGTGTTTTCTTGCAATTCCCATGATCTCATCCATTGCGCAAGCCTGACCGGCAAAATGAACGGGTATGATTGCTTTTGTTCTCGAAGTGATCGCGCGTGCGATTAGTTTTGGATCGAGGTTATAAGTGTCATTTTCTATATCGACGAAAACAGGAACGCAATTGGCTTCGACAACGGCAGTAGCTGTCGCGATAAAGGTGTAAGGTGGAATGATCACTTCGTCTCCGGGCCGTACGCCAGCGGCAATAAGCGCGAGTCTGATCGCAACCGAACCATTTACGCAGGTAATAGCATATTTACTGCCACAGAAATCTGCAAACTCCTTTTCAAATTTTTCAACTAGTCCCTTGCAGTCCGGATTGCCCCACGCGCCGCTTCGTGCAACGTTGGCAATGGCTTCAATATCATTCTCATCAAATACAGGCCATGTGAAGCTTTTGCTTACAGTTTTAGCGCCGCCGTATAGGGCAAGGGTATTTTTCATAATTGTTGTTACTCGTGATGCTCTCGTGATCCAAATCTGGTTTTTGCTCCCTTCAATTCTCCATGTGAATTAATCATAATAATCGCCGATAACCCCAGAAGTATGACGATAAATAGAAAAGTAGCGCCCTGTAAGCGGTAACCATTATTGGTTTCATGCGAGTCAAGCTGCACCTTAGGAGTGAAGATCAGGAATACAATAATGTTCACTACATATAAGTATTGCTCTAACGGATGAACGAATACGCCTGTCACAAAAAAACTCAGGATGATGTAAACTCCCATATAGAGGATAAAAATGTTTCTTATGATATTGTAATCCGAAGTTTCAGGTTGGTATCTTTTTGAATTTACCCAAAAGATACTTATTGCCATCAAGCTTAATAATAGAAAAGAGAGCACGAGCACGAACGATACCCATGATAGCGCTACTCCATTTGTTACGAATGAAGCCAGTCTTTCCGTAGTAAAAGACTGATCCCAAACCATGAACGGTATGATTACTGCCAGAATAAAAATCATTATCCAATTGGATGCCTTCCCCTGCCTATGAGTTGTCGTTGGCCATGAAGAAGTGAACACTCCGTACGCCATTCCGAGTCCACCAAAAAAACCAATTGAATACTCCATAACATTCCAGAGGTTAATTGGAACAGACCATTGAGATCCCAGTACTTGAAGAACGTTTCCAAATGCAAAGCCAAAACCACCGCCTAACGCCGACCATAATGCTACCTTTAATACTGCCCATTGTTCCAACCTTACAATAGACCAACACATCGCAATGGATGCGCCGAAACAGGCAGCCCAAAGTTCAGACCTCGGTGGGGTCATGATCCACTCCAGCTGATTGATGAGTAGGGCATACGTTAGAATTCCAAATACTCCCATCTCTGTTAACAACTGGTGCCAGTTTACTTTTATTTTTTCGGAGTCAACTAAGGCAAGCCCGAGCATGCCACCACCGGTAAATCCATAGAGCGCACCGATAACAAAAAGCATGGCGAGCCCATAGTAGACGTTCCAGAATTCGAATCCTCTGCCGTATCCGACAACCACGCCATAGCTAATCATTCCGCCAATGCCCCACCCAAAAGCTGCGGACAGCATAATAGGAAGAACCTTGGCATACCAATCGGTTCGTTTGCTTACCAGAATGATGGCAAGGCCACCGATTGCGCCAGCCCATGCTGCTCCCTGCTCGTGACCAAATTTTCCCCTCACTGCCCACGCTGTAGCCAACGCGATGGCTACTAGAAAAATATGGGGCGAGATCTTAGACAGTTTTTTCAATCCGATGACTTAAGCCAACCCAAACCGAACGAGACGTGCTTGACGGATTTTCCGGGTTTGACGTCTCCACGATGATAGCTATACGTGATGTGAACCCGGCCATCTTTGCTTTGAATGACTGCAGGATAGTGACTCGACGTTCCTTTCTCAACACGCGTGTCTTTCTCGACTGTCTTTTTTGAAGTCCAGGTTTTTCCGTCATCTTCTGAAATGGCGACGGATAAATTTTGTCGGTCTTTTTCACTGTCGTTAAATACCATCAGCCATCGGCCATCCGCGAGCGTAACCACATCACATCCTGCACCTGGATTGGGCAGGATGTCATCTTTGGGGATCGACCACGTGGTACCATGATCAGCACTTTCGGTACGCTGGATCCTGTTTGGAGGTGGCCCGTTGTCTCTCAGATATGCGACTAAAAGGCTGTCTTTACCCAGGGCAATCGTTGGCTGAATGCCAGCACCTCCGAGCACCGGATTGCTGAACTTCCAGGATTTCCCGTCATCGGTGTATGCAAACAGTGCGCAGTCAAAACCATCAGAGTATAAAGGAAGGATAAGACGTTTACCATCGTAAACAGGTTTGTTCTTTGTCTGCCATCCAAGTCTTCTGCTCAACGGATAGCCAATATTCGCAGCTCGTTCCTGCGTCCCTTCCATGATGCGACCGCTTCTAATCATGTTGCGTCCTTTTGAAAGGCTGTCCATCTTGTCCTTATATTTTTCCCACTCGTACCTCATAATTTTTCTTGCCGAGTCTGTCAGCGTGGGATAAATGGTCTGTTTGAGGTAGGCTTCATATCCTTCCAACTGTCGGGCTATTGCCGCAACAAAACTATCGTTGGGCTGAATGCCACGCTCAGTTTTGTCACCAGCTTTGACAAGCAGCATTTCCTGCCATGACCAGATTGGTGCGCCCGGATTGTTGTAATCGTTTGACTGACGATACATCGGAATAGATGTTTCCCACTGATTGGCGAGCACCGGATACCAAAATAGCCAAAGGCGTTCGTCGTGGTCGAGAAAAAGTACTGGGTTAATATCCGGAAAGCCTTCAACATCGGCCATCAAAAATGGTGTTGACCATGCAGTATCGGACTTTGACAGTCGCGATCCCATGATCCTCGCATCATCGGCCCAACGTTCTCCCGAACCCTGAAACCACGCCGACAAAAGATCTCCGCTCGGTAATTCAACTACAGTTGAGCCATGCACGTGTTCCTCTTGCAGGGGAAAGATTGTGTGCGAACTGAAAGGTTTGTCTGATTCCTTCTGATGCACAGGTTGACAGGCCGCCAATAATGAAAATGAGAAAACGATTGATGCGTTTAAATTATGAATTGATTTCATGATCAGTGATGAAGGCCCTGCTCACGAAGTGATTTCAACAAAAGTAATGGCTCGTCAGTCTGTATAATGTTAGCACCATACTCGAGTAGCTTCTTCAAAGCGTGTTTTTCTTTTCCTTTTCCGATTTCGATATCAATATCTCCCAAAGCATTAAGCCACACCCGCGCGACGCTGGATTGGATTAATTGTGTAGTCTCTGCGTTGTAAAATGAAAAATCAATATGAACTACCGGCGGATCGAATACACTGATCAAGGAGTCTGTTTGTTGCAATGAATAAGCCCTAGGCATTATCATGAAGTCATTGTTGGCTTGTTGAACTTTGGATAAAAGTCCATAGTCGCTATCGAAAAATAAAACAATATCCTCAGTATCTGTTTTTTTGACAATGTCTATAATGGCTTGAATTTTATCTGTTTTGAGATCAAGATCAACAAGAATTTTGTCGCGTGCCAACGTTAGTGCTTCTTCAAGGGACGGAATTTTGAGAGAAGTTTTCTTTCCTTTATTCACGATAAAAAATCCCTGAAGTTCTGCCCAGCTGAAAGATTCAGGATTGCCTTTTCCAGTAGTGGTTCTGTCAAGGCGAGCATCATGCATTAGAAATGGTACTCCATCGGTTGAGACCTTTACATCAATCTCTATGATGTCAACGCCAATACGAATTGATTCCTGGATTGCCTTTAATGAATTCTCCGGATAAAAATTATGAGTGCCGCGGTGCGATGCAACCAATACTACAGACGACGTAGGATTGCGTAATTCTCTTTTTAAATTTTCAATCTGTTGTCCGCTCGTAACGAGTGACCACGATAAGAGCACTATCGTCAATAATCGTGTCAAAGTTCCGCTCTTTTCAGAAACACTTCATCGTTGTCGGCGACATACATCCGCGTGCTTTCGGTGTACTCACCACCGTTTGGGTCCTTGTATTTCAAATCAAGATAGAAAGCACGGTATCCGACAGTTGGATAGGATTGAGTTGAGGTGATGACTTCTGTTTTCTTTTTTAAACCCAGACTTTTTCCTTCCCACTTATCGTTCCTGAAGTCAGTGTCTTCGGAATTGGTCGACCACAATATAGCATCGACAAGAATGCCGGGAGAGGTTTTCACTTTCAACGTGATGCCCTTTTTGTTGTACGTTAATTCCGGTTCACAAACTGGATAGGCTGTCTTCGATAGTGTTTCTCCGAAAAATGCACTTAAAGCAGTAAGTGCTTGCTTTTGATCACCGAGATCATGGCCAACGTTAGGCACATAGTGCACGAAATTCTGTCCCGGAATGCTGTCGATATAATTCTTGATTGCATCAACGGTCCAGTACTGATCATTCGTCCCCATGATGAGCATCTTGGGCATGGAAAGTTTCTTACGGTATGAGTATGGATCTACCATGGTTGTGATAGCTTCACCTTTTTCAGAACGTGCATTCTGAGGGATACCAAGTTTGACATAATCTTCAATTTCAATGCTATACCCCTTCCACATTTTTACCTGATACTCAAGATTAACCGGCATGTTGAGGATATCAATAACCATTGGAGCAATTGCTTTGACACGATCATCATTTGCGCCCGTCAGCCAGGTTGTCCAGCCACGTTTCGATGCACCTGTCACCACAAAACGATTGACGTCAAACTTTAATTCTTTTTTTGCAAAATCTTGTACCGCATCCATACCACGAACGGCGCTTTTCACCATAGGAAAAAGCAAGGGCCAAGAGTAGTCGCCATCTTCTTTGAAGTTGTGTAGCGTGTAGGATATGAGCGCATCTTCGGTAAGATCTCCATACAACGGTTGGTTTGGTGTTTGTCGAAGTAGTGCGACAATGCCTTTGTTTTTTGATGCTACAGATGATAGAGTTTTCGCAAACTCATCTTTTTCGTCATGCCAGTTGGGTACGCCTTTTTTATTGCTTCCGCCCGTGATGAACAGCAAAGCGCCATCGTATTTATTTTCTTTGGGAACAAATATGGTAAGCTGATGGGTCCATACATACTCATGCCAGTGCTGAGAGGTAAGTAAAAGCTCATACGCCTTTACGTCGCCAAGGTCATGTGACGACTTTAACTCCCAATGGAATGAATTGTCGCCATTCTTAAGATAAGCTTGCAGTGCCGTAGCGGGCGTGATATTCTGGCTGCTCGCCGTTGATGTGCTCACAACGAGCGCCAGAACTATCAGTTTTAGGATTCTATTCATGGATGGGCTATATTTTTATTTAATCAGTTCGTTGATGGAATTTCTTTCAGCCATTGCAAGACTTCGCTGATGTAGATCTCACCTGTCATTTCGCCAAGACTCGTTTTGCTTACGTACTCGTAACGTTTGAAGCTATTAAAATCGACTTTGGTAAGGATGTATCCAAAGGCATCGTTGGTTAGTCCGAAAAGAAAGGGATGATCGGTATTCATTTTTCGTTTGATATAGTAACCAATATTCGGAAGGGCTTCGCCTGGAATCGTCAATACTTTTGCGGATCCGATCTCCAGATAATTTAGTCGCGTGGAAATATTAGATCCGTCGACACTTGTCATCTTGATGGAAGAATGTTGAATGATATATTTCATCATTTCGGAATCAACCGGTAAGGTAATCTTGCGTGATTTACAGATGAGCACAGGTTCTTTTTGTACCGGGGCGTCGTGAATAATCTTCAAAGCTTCATCCGCGAGAAGGTTTCCGATACGAATGCATTCTTCCCAGTTGTTAGCCTCTTTGCCGTTCTCCAGTCTTACGTCCGCAGTGACCATGCCGCCTTGCGCGCCATTCATGAAAATGGCAACACCACCAGCCTTTGATTCAATTCTATCATAAAGTGGTCCGCATAGATCGGGACTCATAATGCCTTTGTCGGATCCGATCACTTCGGGGTGAACGGCATAGTTCACGAGTGTTGCGATAACTTTGCCCTGATCTTTGCCGCCTTCGGCGATCGCCTGTATGACGGCACAACGTGGATCATACAGCTTGTCGGCGTAATAGTTATAAGCAATTTTACCCTGAGCATCTGCGACATTAATTTTGAGCGATGCCGGTTGAAGTTTTAAAACTGCTTCATTTACTGCATCGGCAATTTGTTGAACACACCATTCAAGATAAGGAAGATCGGCAATTGACTTTCCGTTTTCATCTGGAAAGCCATAAGCGTCAGGTGCGCTGTGGGTATGCGTTGCGCCGATCAGAATATTTTCAGGAGCAATACCTTTTATCAATGCGCGGGAGCGATCTCCCAAAACTGAGGTCCATCCCAGATTATCCACACTAACAATGGCTATCCGTACCTTACCTTTTTCAAGCACCATAACTCTAGCAAACAAATCACCTTTTTTTACCGTTGTGGTCTTTGGTGTCCCAATGCCACCTGATACCGGCAACATGGTCTTTGGCGTAATAACGCGTAGTGAGGCAGCAGCTTTGAAACTCTGCGAGAAACAAAAATCTGTTGAAACGAGTAGGAGCAATAAAGACAGGTAACTTCGCATTCTCCAAGGTATTGAATAAACTGCGGATCAACCTTCACATATCGCGCAAAATACTGGGTAAAACGCGTAAGTGTTTCGCAATAGAAGTTTACGCCGGCGTCAGGCTAATTTGAGTTCACAGCGCCATTGCGACATATCGGTCGATTTTACTTTCTCTCAGCAATATCAGGAACCCGCTCCACGAATTTATTAGGCTTGTTTCCCGACTTAATCAAATCAAAAGCATCATACAAAACGCCGTCAGCAGAATAGGCCTGATATTTCAAAACGTTCTTATCAATTGTGATTAACTGAAACAATTGCGTGTTTCTGCCTTTTCGCTGCATCCAGGGATCATTTGAAACTTCATACATTTTTGGGCCGCTAACCGAAACGACGTAAACTGTACCTTGCGCCGTTTTGACAGTTGCCCCGACGTCTTCATTACTCACGATTCCCCTGCCGTACGCATGATCGTGACCCTGTAACACTACATCAACACGATGTTTGTCGAAAATGGGTTTCAAAGCTTTTCTTAACTCCGGATTATCACGTTTCGGATTTGTAGAAAACAATGGAAAGTGTAGTGTAACCGCAGTCCATTGACGATGGTCATTGGTCAGGACGGAGTCAAGCCAACGCACTTGCTTGTCGCGAAATACAACTGACTCATCAATCTGTTCCGCATCCAGGGAAACAATCTTAAGATTTTTAAAATTAACTACATAACACGTTTCCTCTAATCCTTTCGGACCATTAAGGGGAAGATTAAATTGCTTTCTCCATTGAGGTGACAATACAACGCCACGGCCATACTCATGATTGCCGGGTGTCATTACGCTCGGAACTGTAGCGTGAATGAAATTCCCGGCATAAAACCATTCACCCCATTCAACATCTCTGTCGTGCCGGTTGATAAGATCGCCCGCATGAAGCATGAAATCTACAGTAGGCATTGTTTTGTAAGCCTCTCTGATCACACGAGACCACATGGATTTGATGTCATTTTGTGCGTCCCCAAAGTATAGGAAGGAGATCTTTTCTGACGATTTCGGCATTCGTAGCTGATACCATTCACTCCACCATCCTTCGGATCCGACGCGATACATGTATTTTTTTCCTGGTTCGAGACCTTTGAGCATTGCTGAAAAATAGGTGGCAGTCACGGAGGGTTCGTCTTCGTGTTTCACTTTTAAATATTCTTTCGATGCGTCGATATTTTTAATTGTACTTATGAACTCCGGTCCTGGAGTAGAAACTGCCCACTGAACAGTGCCTGTGGTAACTGTTGAGTCTGTTCTCCAGTTTACGGCGAGCGACGTCTCGGGATTCTCCGTTAGATTAAGGATTACCCGGTCTGGTTCTTTTGTCGGAAAAAGTAACTTTTCGGGCATTGCAACGGATAGGCTATGTGCATGGTTGTGTTTAGTGTCGTTTTTATGATCGATGGGCTTGTCGATAGCATCGGGCTCGTTAACAGATCCAGCAAACAGAATTAGCAGACCAGATATCAAGAGGATCAGGAACGGCTTGAAAAATCTTTTCATTTTGCTTCGTTTTAAATGAACGTAAAAATAACGGAGGTTTTACCCTCCGTTGGATTGCATCAGAAAGCGACAAGAGCCGCAGCGCCCAGCAACGTGATGTGTTCGTTGGTTGACTGAAAGATCTTGAGCTTGCGCATGGTCTCTGGAAATTCGAAATCCAGCATCACTTTCCGCATCGGGGCTTCAAAAAGTCTGAACGCCTTCGACAACGAACCACCCAGTACGATCGCTTCCGGATCAAACGCATAGGCCACATTTTTTAAGGCAACGGCAATATGAGTGCTGAATTCTCTCCAGGAGGCGATTGCGGCAGGATCGCCCGCAACAGCTTTGTTATGCGCTTCTTCAGCTGTTGTATTATATTTTGCCCGAAATAGGTTGCCACTGGCATAGTATTCTATGTTACGATCAAGATAACTCAATAATCCGATCTCCCCCGCGCCGCAGTTCGTACCGGCATACAAATTATTGTTGATGATAATTCCGGCGCCCAAACCAGTTCCGCACGATACACCGACCACGTTCCTGAACCCTTTCAGCGTTCCGTGGCGGTGCTCTCCGAGGGCAAAACAATTGACGTCATTGTTAATAAAGACCGGAAGCTTAAACTCTCCTTCAAGAATCTTCTTTAGAGGAACCTCTTTCCATGCGGGGATATTAGTCACGTTGTAAACCATACCTCGCGCAATATCAACTACAGATGGAACACCGATACCGATCCCTTCGCGACCCAACACCGTAAGCGGTCGGATAAATTCGATGAGTTGTGATAACGTTTCATCAAGCGAAGCTTTATTTCTGAAAAGCTCCCTGCGATAGTTTGATATGGCCGAGTCGTTACCGACAAGACCTGCACGTACATTCGTGCCCCCGAGATCTACTCCAATCGTCATAAGTTAACTGCAAGATTACCCAATGATAATTAAACTCTGCAATGATAGATTATTCCGTTTTAATTTCGATGACTTTGCTTGACCTTCCTGAGACATCAAAACTCCTGATTCTTACGATGCCTTTAACCTTTACTGCTCCATTGTAGACTATCGATTTGTCGGTTGGTTCCGTGCCATCCGTTGTGTATCGAATGATTAGTCCGGGATATTCCACGTTTGCTTTTAATTCACCATGATCGAGTATTGCGCCAGGAGGCGGAATGCGGTAGTTGTATCCTCCATTAAGATAAGACATACGTGGTAGCTCTTTCTTAGCGAGGTCATTTGCAAAAGCATTCCACCCTTGCAGGATCACCGGCATTCGTTGTGATTTGTTTTCTATCGTTTCCCAGACACGCTCTTTTGTCCATGCGCTTTCTGCAAATCCAATGAGTTTGGGTAAAACATAATATTCCATCATGTCTTGGCCCTTTATTGTTTCGCTCCAAACCTGTGCTTCAACACCGAGAATATGCTTTTGAGCTTCACGCTTTAATCTTTCCACAACGATTCCTTTTGATATGTCCTTACCATTGTGTGTACCTTCCAGGTCGAGGTTTTGTCCCATGGAGTTTTTCTGCGTCGTCTTGTACATATCATAAGGTGCAAATGTCCAGGCATTGCGCGTATCTACAAATCCTGCCCAATACAGACCCGGTTCTTCCGGATCTTTGTTGTAAGCAAGGTCGAAATAGAAATTTGAGACATTACAAAGTACGACGTCATATCCTGCATTTGCCAATCGATAACCCAGATCAGGGTGATCAAACAAATTGTTCCAGATGAAGGGAACAACACGCTGTCCTACGAACTCTTCATTGGGTTGATAATTACCGTCTGGCGCCTTTACCATAAAGACTTCTTCCCAGCCATCGATTTGAAGATTTCTGGTCTTCAATCTTTTCAACAATTCCCTGAAAAAATAAGTTTGAAGATTGTGTGGGTCTCTGACCTCAGGATGTTCTTTCATCAACGCCAGGGCTAGTGGAGATTTTGTCCATGCGCCTTCGGGAACTTCATCGCCACCGCTGTGAAATTCGTCGAGTGTAAGTCCGGCTTCAGTATACATGGCCGTAATTTCGCTTACCACTTTTTCGTAGAAATGATAAGTAGACTCCAGCGACACTGCAACGACGTTGTCAGTGTAACCCTGCGCGGATAGGTATTCTGACTTATCGTCTGGGTCGATCAATCGATATTCTTTCGCGTCGTCGTCGTTGCCCCTTTGCATCAGTGTTTCGTATCGCGCTTCCATTGCCTTGATCGCAGCCCGTGCATGTCCGGGAAAGTTAAGCTCGGGGATCACTTTGATGTGTCTGTCCTTTGCATACTTCAGGATCTCGATAAAGTCGTCATGTGAATAATATCCGTGTCCATACTTTCCTTCCTGCTTTGCGAATGGACCAGATCCATAACCAGGGTGAAGCACTGGCGCTTCTTTGCCGTAAGTATGTTGCCGCTGCGCACCGACCTCTGTAAGTTCCGGAAGATCCTTGATCTCGAGCCGGAAGCCTTCGTCTTCTGTGGTATAAAAAAGAAAACGGTTGAGCTTGTAGAACGACATGAGATCAAGGAGTTGGAGGATGGTTTCCTTGGTTTGAAAATTCCGACTTACATCGAGCTGAAGACCACGAAATTGAAAGCGCGGTGCGTCTTCGATCGTGAGTTGAGGGATATCAAATGATGAATTCTTTTTTTGAAAGGAACTGAGGGGAATCAATGACCTGAGACTTTGAATGCCGTAAAAAACACCGGCTGGATCTGAACCTGTGATGACTACGCCATTGCCATTGACATCAAGCCGATACGCTTCGTGCACCGATTGGTTCACTTTGATCTTGCCCAGGGCAAGCGTTATAAGTTTTCCTTTTGTTGATTTTTCAGAAGTTTTGAAAATTTTGCCTGTAAGATCTTTTAATGATGAAGCAAGATATTTTGATTCATTTTTTAGTTCCGGCGGGTAAACGATTTCAAATTCATCAGTAATCGAAGTGAAGCCATTTTTGATATTTATTTTGTAAGGCGCGGGGTGAATGTTGGCTATCGGCGTAGGAAGTTCTTTCAATTCTAAGTTATTTTTATACCTCCACGCGGCTGTTGGTATCGGCTCTTCATCCTGTGTCGTACGATTGATCTGATCTTTGGTAGTAAATGGCGACCAGGTATAATCTAAAACTTCAGTAAGATTTTTTTCTGACTGGTGATTGTCATAAAATGCGAAGTACGGACCTAAAGGCCGGTCAGTTTCTTTGATCACGGCCTCGGTCCCACGATAGTCTATCGTGACAGATTTACCCGGAGGGAGATCGAAGCCTGATTCAGGAACAAGTTTGTACCAATCGCCATTGATATGTTTCACTAAGGCAGGTTGCGCCTCATTGTTATCAAGTATAGGACGTGGCGCCATGTTAAAAAACAGCGCCCAGTTTTTATCTGAGAGGATAAACTTGCTGTTGTTGGTGATGATAAATCGACCATTGAACACATCTTTTTGATCGGTGAAATTTGTCAATATCTCCCAGTGGAGAGATATTTTATCTCCTGAAGAGAAGTCATCTTTGCTTGCGCAGGATTGAAAGAGCACCAACACGAAACCAATGACAACGAATCTCAGGATATTTTCCATGGTGCTGATTACAGTTTTATAAAGATCTTTCTTTTATACAGAACTAATGCAATCAGAAAGTTTATCGTGACGAAGATTGCGGCAAAAAAAACACTTGCGATTTTGGGGTATACGCCGGCATTGATCAATGCGGAAACAAATTGCTCATTCAGTGGTGCTGAGCCCACAGGCAACCAGTACAAGAGATAGGAAATGCAGTCTGAAATAAAATAGATCGCGATGGCATTTGATCCAAAGATAATTCCTGGTTGAGCCCATGATTTGAGCCCGCGAATATCTATCAGATAAAACAGGGTGCCGAATGTTAAACATGCAAGGCCTGAACTCACAAGGACATAGGAACTTGTCCAGAGATTCTTGTTTACAGGGAAAGTAAGTCCCCAAATATAGCCGCAGGTAACAGAAATAAACCCAGCGATCATCAATAACATGACTTTTTCCGTGGCGGTTTTTGGACTGAGTAGCAAATTTCCGGCAATCAGCCCTGTAATTCCGGTGACGATCGATGTGATCGTAGTTAATAATCCTTCCGGATCCCAGGTACCCTGCCACATTTTTCCGGGAAGCAATTTGCTGTCCACCCATGCGGCAAGATTCACCCCACGGTCCAATGCAACATGCCCTACCCCAGGCGTTGGAATTAAAGTCATCATCAGCCAGTATGCGATCAACAGAGTTGCTGCAATCAAAATTTGCTGATGATAAGAAGTTTTCAGAAAAAGTATCGAACAAACAAAAAACACAATTGATATTCTTTGAAGCACACCAGTAATACGAATGTTGAAAATATCGAACGTAGGCAACATGGATAGAAACAATCCGACGGCAAAAATCTTCAGCGCCCGAAGGATGATCTTTTTATAGACATCTCCGTTTCCGGTGCCGGTTGCAAGTTGCTTGCTGAATGAAAGACTGATGGATATTCCAACCATGAACAGGAAGAATGGAAAAATCAGATCTGTTGGTGTAAGGCCATTCCATTCCGCGTGCTCAAGTGGCAGAAAGATGTGTTCACTGCTTCCGGGATAGTTGACGAGGATCATTGCAGCCATAACAAACCCTCGCATGGCATCGAGAGAAATAAGTCTGTTTGAAGGTAGCCTGGGGGGGCCTAAATTCGTCGTCATACTTTAATAAAAATTCGTTTTTGAAACAGTAAGTATGCCGGTATGAAATTGAGGCAAACAAATGCTGTGGCGTAAAGCATACTGGAAAGTTCGGGTCTCAGGCCAGCATTGTTCAACATTTCAACGACTACGCTGTTGAGCGTTCCGTTGCCCACAGGCATGATGTAAAATATGAGGGCAAGTAAATCTGCAAGTACGTAAACTGAGATAGCATTTGCGCCAAAGATGATTCCTATTTTGGTGCCTTGTTTGTATCCACGTATGTCGACTACGTAGTAAGCGGCGCCAAGAATCAACGCGGCAAATCCGGAGGTAATCAACACAAATGAACTTGTCCAGAGATTTTCGTTGACAGGAAACATTAGCCCCCACATGTATCCAATTGCTGCAGAACCAAGTCCGAAGACCATGAGATATATGATTTTTGTCGTTGCTGTCCTTGAGCTTATCAATAGTTGCCCGGCCAACAACCCTGTGATGCAAGAGACGATTGCCGGGAATGTGCTCAGTATCCCCTCAGGATCCCAGGTACCTTGCCACATTGTACCCGGTAATAATTTTGTGTCAACCCATGCTGCAATATTTCGTCCTGGTTCAAATACAACCTCGCCTATCCCGGGCGTTGGAACTAATGTCATTACTAGCCAATAGACTAAAAGAATAGCGGATCCGATAAAGACTTGTTGCTTAAAAGTCGTATTGAGATAAATGAGTGCACAAGGCAGGAATACAAGGGCAATCCTGGGGAGTACGCCGGTGTATCTGAGATCTTCAAAGTTGAAGCCCGGAAGTAAATTCAAAAAAATACCCAATGCATAGAGCTTGAGGAACCGAAAGATAATTTTTTTGTAGAGAGAAATTTTATTTTCGCCCGTCTGAATGTTTCCAGGGTACGCCAGCACGATTGAAATACCGACAATAAAAAGGAAGAATGGCGCAATGAGATCAGTTGGTGTTAATCCGTTCCAGACGGTATGTCTTAGGGGCGTAAATACATTTTCTTCGTCTCCGGGAAAGTTCACCAGAATCATGGCCGCGATAGTGAACCCACGCATGGCGTCAAGAAAGATCAGGCGAGTCCCGGATTGCTTCATGCTATTCCTTACTGATCGATTTGTGTTTGTCATCAACCGGTGCGCTAATCACATTCAGATATCGACCCATCCAGTATGGCAATAACCATATGTCGCCTGCACTATATTCTGATTTGCCATCATCACCGCCGTCAAGATCGAATCGGTTCGCATTGTGTCGGCTTACCGGAAGTTCTCCTGCAGGCAACACTTCGTTGGTGGATTGCCCACGGAAATTGGGTTCTATCATTTCAATATCCTTGCGTTTGCTATTGATTACTTTCCAATGAATAAGATCAAGTGGAAACTCTTTCAAATACCAGACTGCTTCGTTGAGGTCGAAGTCAGAGGTTCCTGTAATTGCAGTGAATATGTTCCAGGCTCCTTCTTTCTCAGGTCGTTCACTTTCCCAATGGTCGATGATTGCTTCCTTGAACTTAGTCTTGAGCGTGTCGTTCAACGCATAACGGTACAACCCCCAGTAGCCGATAAAATACATTTCGTCATCGGAGTGGTTCCAGGATTCAGACAACATCTTGCTCCAGTCATCAGCATCGTCTGCAGCCTTACCGATCTGTTTCATCGGACGCATCAGGTTTTCGTAATAACCATATTTTGTCATCAGTTCAAGAGCCTTTTCTTTGTACGCTTCTTTTTTCGTGAAATGATAGGCGGTCTGGAGCATCGCGATAAAATTTGAAGAATTTATCTTCCGATCTCCTGTGCCCTTAGGCCGGGCGTTGACATACTCTGGATTCCATCTGCCCCAGGTCGTAGGTTTACCGTTCCAATCAACCATATATAGGTTATTATCCAACGTGTGTTGCATCAATGAGTCGATCAAAGTGATGGCACTTTTTTTCAATTTATCATCATCAACCAATTCTGCTATTGTAGCAAAAATGAATATGTGGCCTATTGCTTCATCACTGCTGGTTGTTGATTTCCAATCCCACTCAGGATGTCTGGTTCTTCTCCAGGGTTCATCATCATATTTGTATCCTCTTCTTTCAAAGGATCTTGAAGGAAATCCTTTGATATGATTGATGGTGTAAAGGCGTTCCATGGCTTCCATGGCTTCGCGGATGTTTTGCAACGCGTCCGGCGATTTGGTTACCGCATACCGGAATACTTCTCCCCCGAGATACATTGACGTCCATAGTCCATCATTGTCAGAATCCTCGAGCGATCCCGTTGACAAACTACCATCGGTCATAAATCCAAGAGTTGCATTAAATCCGTGACGAATGTGGCGCGCGCGAACCTGTTGCTCGTAATACATGGCCTTATCATACAGCGTCATCGACTTTTTACAGATTTGTCCAAGTCCATTGTCCGTTAGTACAAGAATTGAGTGATCAGGTCCCGATGACACCATCACTACATTGTCAGACGGTAACCATCTTTTGGAGGCGTAGTATTTAAATTTGTCATCGATATTTTTTACAAACGCACCAGATGTTGTTCCAAACCAAAGATTTCCTTCGATGTTTGAGATGGCCGTGATATCAGTAGCAGGGAGCTTTTGTTGAATCTCACCTTTTTGCTTTTTTGTTTCGGGATCGAGAAGAAAGTATCCGTTGTGGGTTCCGACTACCAACTCAGTATCATCTTTATCAAAGGCAATGGCTGTGAGTTGTTCGGTTGGATAGGCGAGGGCTAACTCTTTTTTCTCCGGAGAGAAAATTGATATTCCATTGTCTGTGAGAAGCCAGAAAAGATTTCGTTTGCTATCGAAGACTACGTTCTTTACGGTTGCTGTTGATGTCCCCTCCCAGGCAATTGTTGAATCCTTGAGAAACTGAACGCCTTTTCCGTCGGAGATCAAAAATGCAAAGTCTTTACCACCAGTTAATATATTAGCTTTTGACAACTTATGTTTTGCGAAAAGATATCCAGCCCAGGCGTTGCTCAATACGGCTTTATCATCCGCATAAACAAAATGTTGTTCGTAGATTGTCAGTCCGTTGATTTTTTTGTCTGCAATGGGACGGTAGGTCTTGTCGGGCACGAGTGTTCCGGGATAAAGGAAGTCACCGGCAAATGTTTTGAGTAACCCCGACGAACCTAAAACTTCAATGACACCATCGCGATCTGAGTAAACCTTGCGAAGCGTTATACCTGACGTTGACAAAGTGTATTTTATGCTAAATTCCTGTTCGAAGGCGACGTCTGTGTAGGCAGGCTGAATTTGTTTGGATTCAGGTTCATTCGTGGTACAGGAGGCTGTGACAACAATCAGTAATAGAAAATATAAGAGACGGGCAATCCGGGTGTTCCGCATGGTATGGTAAGGCAATGACGTGAATTAAGCAAGAATATGAAATTCGTACTCGTTGGCGGATGGATTTTACGTTTAAGAAGTGGGTCTTTGCGTCAACACATTTTGTGTGAACATCGATGCACTATTTGATCATCTCCATATAGCGCCCCATCCAATATGGCAACAGCCAGAATACGGGTTCCCTTTCAACGTGTGGGTTGGCGCCTGTGATGCTCCAGGGATTCTTATCCCACCTTACGGTCGCGCGGATGCTTGCGGGCTGCAACATACTCACTTGAACGTCTCCCAAGACAGGGCGCGTCGACGTGGTTATGTCTGCACGTTTAATGTGATCGATTGGCCAGTCGACAAGGTCGAGTGGTGTATCGGTGAGGAAGTCGATCGATCCCTTTAATTCGGCTTTCTTATTTCTCGAATAACAATAAATGAAATTTATGAGTGGATTATGATCTTCCTTTCGACGTGTCAACCAATCGTCTATGTGATTCTGATAAAATTTGAGGAGCTCTGGATCTTTTTCACAATGTAACAGGATTGGATACTGATAGGCTGCCAAGATAATGTCGTAGTAAATGAGCCATGCGGGATTTTGCATAGGAACCCTGGACATGTTTTCAAGATATTTCTGCTCATTGATGAGCTTAAGATAAATATCCTGATATTTTTGATTTCCTGAGACGTGGTACGCCAGTTTTGTAAATGATAAAAGCTCCATCGAGTTCAGACTTCTGTCTGGAAACCATTCCGGGTCGCGGTTAAGTCGATCCGGTGACCATATACCCCAGCGTGTAGGCTTACCGTCGACATCGGTTAACGTGAAGTTGTGGTTTATCAGGTGATCGACGATACGTGTAACATGATCAGAAATTACTCTTTTCTCTTCTTCATCGGCGACAAGTTCAAAGTAAAAGTAGTATCCGAACATATGTCCACATATTTCATCGCTGCTCGTATCGCCTTTCCATAGCCATTTGCCATCCTTTGATTTTCGCCAGCGTATTTCAACAGGCTTGAAGCGTGGCTCTTTAACCAGTTCATCTGCCTTTTCCCGCTCTGTATAAGTTCTGTTTCCATCATGTACGAATGTCCAGTCTGAAGGTACAATGGTTCGGGCAAAGAAACCATCAGATGAAGTGACATCAGCTAGTAACTTTAGAAATCCGAAGGCCTTTTTCGCTTTAGCCTTTGCATCATCACTTTTCGTCACTGCATAACGAAAACTTTCCATTGCCAGATAGTTCCCAGTATATTCGCCGTCATTGTCATCGTCTTCCGGCTCCCATTTTGTTGTATCGCCGGCGATTGGTAATCTACATTGTCCTGCGATCCATGGATCTCTGATGTGTCGGCGCATCAATACATCGTAGAAGTAAGATTCCTTACTCGTAAGTGTCATTCTTTTTTTGCGGATCAGGCTTACGCCACCATTTGTTGCAACCCACGCGTTACCATCGCCGTCGAAGGTGATATCATTGACTTTATCATCCAATAACCAACGTTTGCTGAATCTTAGTGAATGATTTCCATTTCGATCGTAACGTACTACACCAATATCGGTTCCAATCCACATTGAGTTATCAGGTGCAAGATAAACGCAACGACTTTCAAGAGCCGGAATGCCATCAGCAGGCTGCAGCTTTTTCAGCGGCTCGAATTTGTCATTCAGAATACTGGCGCCACCCAACCCCACAGCCCAGATGCGTTTATCTTTATCAATGGCTACGCCACGGACGTAGGCGCTGATCAATTTCGTTGTATCGAAATAGTAAGTTGGTGTGTCATTTTCGATGTGATACAATCCGACATCTGTTCCAATCAATAAACCAGATGCACCATCCGGTTTTATATCTCTGACCGATCTTGCAATGTCATAATGCTTCTTTTCCCATTTGTCATTGGCAAATAGCCAGATTCCATTTGGGCCCACTGCATAGATTCCTTCTGTTGTGTAACATAATTTTGCAATTGGTGCAACCGGCCCATCCATTTTCGTCAGCTGACTATTTCTGTAACGGTATACAGCATTCCACGTGCTCATCCATACCGTTGTGCCATTTGACTCGATTGCTACGGAGAAGGACGGGCCCTGGTCGCTGACCGGAAGAATGTTCTCCCAAGTGAGTGTCTTGGACGTTTTTCTGAATATTCCCTCAGCGGTGGCAATCCATGCATCTCCATTGGATGCAACGCGAATGCTTCTTACCTCATTTGATGAGGGTGACTTGCCAACGGGATAGCCTTCGTGAAGTTCCTGCCAAAATGTTGTATCGGTGAAAACTGAATCAACACTGGCACTTATTGCTGGCGTTTCCTGGTTCTTTTGACAAGAAAGCAGCATGAGTGCGCTTACGAAAATTGCGAGGGGATTTGAGTTTTTGTGCAGCATGTGGATGTCCCCAATTTGATATTAAGAGATCAGAGAAAGGGCACGTTTTGCGCATTTCAATCCTCAAGTTCGAGCTTATTTGACGATCTCGAATTTGTCTCTGACGTTGCCTTTGCTATCGACACTAGAGTACTTCATTGTGTTACCATTGAATTCCATTCTCTGATAGAAGTATCCCTCGTCATATTGTGTTACCGCATACGGTTCTTTCGTCATTGACAGGTGCTTGCTCGGAATACTGATTGATATGGCATACACTGTTCCTTTGTCAAAAGAAGGCACAACCTTTCCATTGTTCAGAGGTCGTGAACGCATGTAATAGTGGATGTGGCCGCCCAACACCATGTCGACATGATATTTGTCAAACAACGGCACCCATGCCTGTTGGATATCAAGATACGGTTCTTCAAAGTTATAAGGCGGGAAGTGAAACATAACAAATTTCCATTTCGCCTTGGTTGACGAAAGTTTTTGCTCTAGCCATGCCGTATGCAGATCGACGTCAGCTGTAGCATCGATCATGACGAAAAGGGCATTTCCATATTCGAAAGCATACGAGGATTCCTTATCCACTTTTGCCGGCCCGTTCTCTGGCAAACTAAAAAGATCATAATATAGCTGTGCACCGAGCCCATCCTGTCGATCGTGATTTCCAGGAACCGGCATCAAAGGCTTTCTGGAAAATGCGCCACCATCGTATCCAAATAGCCGATCCCAATCGTCGCGATAGAGTCCGGTACTCACGATATCTCCGGCGATCATGTAGAATGATGCATCCTGATTTCTCTTCTCTGCCAACAATGCGAGTTTGCCGGAATCGGGAAAGCAATGAGTATCGCCAAACCATACGAGGGAAAATTTCGTGGTGTTCAGTGGCGCTGTCTTAAACTGCTCTGGTTTTGACCATATATTAGTTTGGGTTGAGCCGACCTGATACAGGTAAGATGTTCCAGGTTTCAGTTTTTTCAGCGACGCGGTAAAACGCTGGACATATCTATCATTATACAGCATTCGGTCTTCAATCAGTTTTCGGGATGCATCTTGTTTTAAGGTATCATGTTCATCGGCTGTCCAATACTTAACCAAACCAGTATGGGTGTCGCTGTTGGTTCTCCATTGAATATTCATTGATGAAGTTGGACTGTCGTTCCAGGTGAGTAACACCTGATCAGGTTGTTGTGAGGACGGAAAAATTGTTTTTCGAAATGCGTCGATGATGTGTGCTTCGCGCGCGCGTCCCCGTACGGTTGTAAATAGTATCTGGCCTCGAAGTGAATCTGGTAACTCCGTCAAAGTTAGACCCGACCAATCGTGATAGGTAAATGATCCTACTTTGAGTGTATCGAGTACGTATTCAGGAAATACATCAGAAATGACAAGCTCGAGACCTTTTTGCTGTGGCGCAACACTTACGAAATACACCGGTCTATGTTTGTCAAAGCCATTGATCCCTAATTCTACCCGACCAGTGTCAAAGTTTTTTTGCCATACTTCATATTCGTACGCTTCGCTCTTAACCGTGATATCGGTCTTTACAAATCCAGAAGCTTTTAACCAGAAGGGTACGACAGGTTGACCCTTGTCGCGCATCAAAGATACAGTAGCCGGAACGTTGACATTAAAATGTTGGTATTGTGTCGAGAGCACGAGCTTCTCGTCTGATGTTAGAAAATGATCCAGGAATTCCTCATCGAGACTATCAAACTTATTCTGGGGAACAGTCTCGTAAATACGGGTCATGACATTGTCCATCGTATTTGAAATGGTTCCGGTAATTTTTGCTTCCTTGGTTTGATGACAAGCGGCACAGAACATCGCAAGTATCAATAAGTGAGATCTTGATTTCACAGGGGAAAAAGTTATGAATTGGTATAAAGGTAAAGAGTCGGCAACGTACCGACTCTAACTCATTTTACCCAAACTAATGACACACTTAAGCTTTACGCTTTCGTGAAGTTAGGCGCACGATGATTAGACATGCATATAACACTTCAATTAGTTATGCTATAAACTTAACGCACTATCAGATAGTGTAGTATTTAATTTGCGTATTCGAAGGACTAAAACGCGCAAACCTAAAGGGCTGGCACATGCCAGCCCTCATTTAAGTTTGACAAAAAATTGTTACGAAGTTACGCCAGTATCTACTTTTACCACTTGCATTACTGCGTAGTGACTTGTCTTCAGTGGATTAGCTTATCCCGTTAATCATCTGAACAAAGCTTATCCCAAAAGCCAGAAACAATGGCTTCGTGCTTCCTGGAATAGTGTTCGCCAATAAAATTGCCTCCTGTTGAATGTCGTCAACTCCTATCGGAGGACTCTGTGCACTCTTAGAGATGAACTTCTGCTCCGCAAAATCAAGTTCTGCTGCCGTAGCTTGTAAGATGAAGTGTGTTGCGCCATCTGGTTTACTAACCAGTTGTTTTGGTGAAAACGCTGGCACATCAACGGAGATGCTACCGGTCGATCTTTCCACTATGGCAGTGAAGGGTATCTTCAACAATGTCGTCAACGAGGTTGACTGGTTGAATTCGAAACCCTGAAGAGCGCCAGTAGTTATTGGAAGTATCACACGCGCACCTCTTGTGTTAACCGTGTCCTGACGTAAGAGCCTGCTCAGCAATGAAGATAACCTTCTTGCTAACCCGCCATCGCCGATTACTTTAACAGCGTCTGCGAATGCGGCCCGAAATATTTTCGTAGCCTTCATCGCTTGCTGAAACTCTGCCATGTTCTCTCGTGTACGAGCATAAGACGGATTGTTCCTGATCTTATTGCCATCTACACCAGATGATTTTCTGGCCGCGTATCCTTCTTTCGTTTTGTAGAAAGTAACATTACCTACGCGACCCTTTAGTTGTATTAAACCGTCTTGCATTCCCATAAAATTTGTATTTAAAATTATTTGTTTGTCCGTCGTGTAAACAGGCACATGACAGTTAAGCCTTATGATGCATCATGTCATAGGTAACGGGGTCATCCGAACAGGGGGTTACACTGTTTTGAGAAGAAATTTCAAAATCGAGGATTTCAAACGAGTTGCGTCAGATAAATAATTTGAAACTTTTTTAACAACTGCGTGACTTAAGCGGGCTAACAAACATTCGCCGGCAGTTTGCGGAGACTTGTTATAACCATCAAATACAATATGAATTACTATTAGATAGGCTTTACATAGGCTTTGCATAGACGATATATAGGCTATGCATAGGCGATCCCAGATGGGGAAGGGTGTCGTGCCCTAAAAAATTTGGATCAATCTATGCGCTAATTGTTGGACGGGAGAATTAATGCTTAGGTACTTAACGCTAAATGTCAGACGATCTCTTGAGACAATTACCGTGGTACTACCAGTTTTGGGTTTGTCGTAGTGCATTGATAATCTTAAGATTAGACGGTAATCGATAAGGCATTCGCGTATTGACTTTGAGCTTAACCGGCTACATACAAATACTAAATGCGAAAAAGCTGTTACATTTAGCAAAAAAAAATTAAATTAGTTGACCCAGTAAAGTGGAGACATACCTCATTTAGTAATATTAGGAGTGTCATGAAAATACGTTCAGCCTTAACATTGTTAGTTATTTGTACCGCTTGTCATTCGGGGCTGATGCCTTGTCCGAAGCCACAAACAGTTAAACTTCACAAGTCTTTTAAGACTCCACCAACATCATTGATTTCAAGGGCGAGTAAGCCTCGGGAGGAAGAGACGCAACGAAACAAGGACGTTAGGCCGTCCGACGCACGTTATGTTGGCAATATCTCGATGGAAGAGTGGGATTGCCCAAGGCCTGGTGCCAAGCGATATCTTCCAAAGTCTGTGAAGGAAAACATCAGGAAGAACAAGAAGAAGTTCCAGGACGAGCGCGAGATGCAACTTGATTCCCTTTCAAGTAAATAGTGCATCATTTTTTTTGTTTGATGCCGGGCAGGTCAGTCCGGACACAGTTCACCTTTTTCATTAACTTACCAGATCAGTCTTGGTGTACGAATGAATACCATCGAACTTGTTGATGTTAGTTATAAATATAGTGATGTCGCGGCATTGAGTCAGGCTTCGATGTCATTTGAATCCGGCAAGATCACCGGCATCATCGGCAAGAGTGGCAGTGGTAAGAGTACGTTGTTGAAATTGGTAAATGGTCTGTTAAAACCGAGTACAGGTGAGGTAGTTGTATTTGGTAAGCCACTGGACTACCAAAATTTACAAACGGCCAGATTACAGATGGGTTACATGGTGCAGGGAACCGGATTGTTTCCCCACCTGAACGTAGAGCAAAACATATCAATCGCTGGACGAATCAAGGGACTTAATACTGTAACATCAAGAGTCAGCGAATTGCTTGAGTTGGTAGGCCTCGCAAATTCTTATAAGTCAAAGTATCCAAATCAGCTTTCCGGGGGAGAACAACAACGTATTGGCTTGTGTCGTGCATTATTTCTGGACCCGGCTGTTTTATTGATGGACGAACCGCTGGGAGCGCTTGATCCGGTAACCCGATACGAAATCCAGCAGGAACTTTTGAACCTGCAAAGGCTTTCCAGCAGAACAATCTTGTTCGTTACCCATGATATGCTGGAGGCACGGCGTATTGCAGAAAGACTTTTAGTCATAGACAGGGGTGTAATACAGCAGTACGACACAACAGAGACAGTACTTTTGCGTCCAGCCAATGCGTTGGTTAAATCCTTAATTGAATCTTCAACATGGTAAGGTTTTCAACGCTATTGCTAGTGTTCATTTCCGCGATGACGATGGCGCAACCGATACGCGTTGGATCAAAGCATTTTAATGAAGGTTATATATTGAGCGAAATCATTTCTCAATTACTTGAAGCCAATGGATTTATTGTCGAACGCAAATACAACCTCGGCGGCACTGTCGTTTGTTTTGAAGCGCTAAGGCGCGGAGAGATTGACCTTTATCCAGAATACAGCGGAACGATTTCTTCTGAGATACTAAAGGATCCCAAGCTGGATTACAAAGAAATTCAAAATGAGTTGGCGAAAAAATATCTTCTTTATATCTCTCAGCCATATGGCTTCAATAATTCCTATGGATTAGTCTGCACGCGTGAGAACAGTGAAAAGTACGGACTGCATTCTATTTCGGACTTAAGACAACAAACTCAACTTCAATTCGCTCTTAGCTATGAATATCTCAGGCGTGTGGATGGATGGGATAGTTTAAAACTGAAGTATGGCCTATCTCATACACCGAACGCCATTGAGCACGGACTTGCATACAGTGCGTTGCAATCCGGGAAGATTGATGTTACCGACGCATACACTACAGATGGCGAAATTTCAAAGTACAATCTGGTGTTGTTGGAAGACGATCAAAAATTCTTTCCACTATACAGCGCGATTACTATTTATAACCGGAATCTTCCTGAAAAAGCAAAGGCATTAATTGAAAGGCTCAGTGGAACAATCGGTGAGGATTTGATGCAGGCGATGAATGCCGATGTACTGTTTGGAGGCGAGACTATTGCGCAGGTGGCGTCGAGGTTTCTAAAAAATAGAAATCTAATTGCGCTGACAGTGACACGCACTGATTCTGTTATATCGGAAATTGCTAACCAGACTTTAACGCACCTTGAGCTTACCTTCATCGCCTTAGTGCTTGCCATATTGGTGTCTGTTCCACTAGCGATAGCGTTGTATTGGAATCCGTCATGGGCATCTCCAGTTGTTTATTTCACGGGACTTCTCCAGACAATTCCTTCTATCGCGTTATTGGCTATTATGATTCCGATCTTCGGTATCGGTGTTGTACCCGCCGTGATCGCGTTGTTTCTGTATGCTTTGCTACCGGTTTTGAGAAATACGCTGATGGGTTTGCAGGCGGTCGATCCCGTTCTGAAGAACGTCGCCGACGGTATTGGGATGACGCGTTTTCAGAAACTCAGATATGTTGAGCTACCACTTGCGACACCTTCGATTATGGCGGGTATCCGAACGGCGGCAGTAATAAACATTGGTACAGCAACGCTTGCTGCATTCATTGGTGCGGGCGGACTTGGTGAATTTATCGTATCGGGTCTTGCGTTGAACAACACGTCGATGATTTTGAAGGGCGCTATACCTGCAGCAGTATTAGCACTTTTGATTGAGCTCTTGTTTACCTGGCTGGAGCGCATTATAACACCTGCTCACTTACGAAGAAAAACGCTTTAGTAGCCAAGGATCTGTTCGTGCACGAAACACCAGATCCAACGTTCACCAGGTTCAGCAGAAGCCATCACGGGGTGCCCCGTGGTTTTAAAATGTTTGCTTGCATGCTTGCTAGGAGACGAATCACAACACAATGTCTTCCCACAAGTTTGGCAGGTTCGAAGATGCAACCACTCGCCACCGGTAATAATGCACTCTTCGCAGACCGGATCATCTGGAAGACTGACGTGCGTGATAGCCGTTAAGTGTTTACAAGGATCTTCGGTCATGTTAAATTAATTTTCTGCAAGATATTCATGAACGAACTTGATGGCCATAGCCCCTTCGCCAACGGCAGAAGCTACGCGATTCATTGCTCCTGATCTCACATCGCCCGCCGCAAAAATTCCAGGACTACAGGTTTCAAGCAGGTAGGGCTCCCGTTCCAGCTTCCACGATTTATTGAACGAATCGTATTTTAAAAGATCGCGCCCAGTTTCAATGAAACCTTTTTCGTCTTTGATGATATCAAGCTTTATCCACTCAGTGAGTGGTTTTGCTCCAATAAAAATGAACAGCGCTGCTGCCTTTACTTGTTTTCTTTCCTTCGTGTCAATACGTTCAATGCAAATCTCTTCAAGTTTATCCTTTCCGTAGACTTGACCAACCACGGATTCTCCTACAACTTCTATGTTAGGCGTCGCCTGGATCTGATCTATAAGATACTGTGACATCGTGCTGCTAAGGTCCTTCTTTCTGATCACAATGTAAACGCGTTTAGCATGATTCGAAAGGTACATGGCAGATTGTCCTGCGGAATTTCCACCACCAACAATGTATACGTCATTGTCTTTACATGCGTGTGCCTCTGTCGTTGACGCCCCGTAATAAACACCTGCCCCGGTAAATTTCTCAGCATCTACGGCTTCAAGTTCTCGATAATCTACGCCCGTTGTTATGATGATCGATCTTGCAGTTAATTCGCTACCATCTCTGAGGGTTACGATTTTGTATTGGTCTTTGATTGAGATGTTGGTGACTTCCTGCGGTGACAGAAATTCAACGCCAAATCGTGATACTTGAGAAATTGCTCTCCTGGAAAGTTCGGCGCCACTTAGTCCATTCGGGAAACCGAGATAATTTTCAATTCTTGAACTCGTGCCGGCTTGCCCACCAGGAGCTCTCTTTTCAATCAACGCAGTATTCAATCCTTCCGATCCACCGTAAACAGCGGCTGCCAAACCAGACGGTCCCGCGCCGATGATGGCTACATCATATATAGCCTTCGATGCCGTTGAACGCATGCCGGTCTTGTGTCCAACTTGCGCCAGATCTGGATTAACGAGGTATGTACCGTCATCAAAAAATACAGCAGGAAGATCTTTGGTCTCTATGCGATTCAGTTGAAGCAACTCTTTGCCTACTGTATTTGATTCTATGTCGATCCACAAATATGGAACAAGATTTCCCGACAAGAAATCCTTGATCTGATGCGACCTTGGCGACCATTGATATCCAACGATACGGATACCCTCAAAGGTTGGGATATGTCCCCCTTGCCATTCTTCCAACTGATCCGTTAGTGCGGGAAATAATTTTTCTTCCGGGGGGTCCCATGGCTTCATCAGATAGTAGTCGAGTTGAACGTCGTTGATTGCCCTGATCGCTGCCTCAGTATCTGAATATGCTGTCAGCAAAATGCGTTTTGCGGAAGGAAAGAGTTCCTTCGCTTGCTTTAGAAAGTCAACGCCAAGCATTTCAGGCATACGCTGGTCGGAAAGGAACATCGCGACGGTTTCGTTCTTGTTCTTCAGATCTTTCAAGGAATCAAGTCCTTCTATTGCCGAAGTTGTGCTGAGAATTCTATAGTCTTTACCATAGTGATTTCTGAGATCCCGCACGATGGCTCTAAGCACCTGGGGGTCGTCATCAATCGTTAATATTATTGGTTTCTTCATGTGTTAGTAACCCTAAACTTTTATCCTTATCGCTCATCCTGCCCTAACGGAAGACATACCATAAAGCAAGTTCTTCCGGGAGTGGACGTTACCTCTATTTTTCCCTGATGCTGGTTGACAATCTGCCTGACAACCTCAAGCCCAAGTCCTGTTCCTTTCCCTATTGCCTTTGTCGTAAAAAATGGATCAAATATTTTATCAATTATATCTGTCGCGATTCCCGGACCGTTATCGATAATCGATACCTGGATAAATTCGTTTTTTCTCTCCGTTTTAATCTCAAGTTTGCTTCCGGGTGTTCCCTCAAGCGCATCAAGAGCGTTATCGATCAGGTTAGTCCAAACCTGATTAATGGGACTCACATAGATCATTGCCTGCGGTAGTCCCATTTGATAATTCTCAGTCAACGTTATACTATTTTTTTTGAATTTATGATTCAACATTGTGAGCGTATTACGGATTCCAATGTGAATATCACCGAGTTCCTTCTCCGGCGTCTGATCCATGTGTGTATAGCCCTTAACTGAAGTTACAAGGGCGTTGATTCGTTTGGCTGCTTCTTCAATTTCACCAACCAGCTGTTCTGTTGTCAATATTTTATATATCCATTGAATGATCGGAATAACATCCTGAGGTCTCAGCAGCGCTTTAATGCTTTCAAGTTCTGACGGGCCGATTCCAAATTGGGCAAGGGTCTCTGCCAGTTCTTCATTGATTTCTATGTCATTTTCACCCATCCAATCGTTGAGGTCATCTTCGAGGGAAGTTTTTTCCATCAGGGTGAAGGATAGCCCTTTGCTTTTGGCGATCCACGAAACCAGCATGGACTGGACTTTATCCACACCCTCATCAGTTGCCTGAATTCTGATCAATCTTTTAAAATTGTCGGTCTCATTGGAAAGGTGACGCTTCAATTCATGAGCGCTTCTTACAACGGCCGCGGATGGGTTGTTTAACTCGTGCGCAAGGCCCGCTGATAATTTTCCCAATGCCATCATCTTCTCGTCCTGTTGTTGTTGTTTGGTAAAATCCCGCACTCGATCAGTCATAACATGGACAAGAACTTCTACTAGTTCATAATGATTTTGGATCATCTCTAAGAAGTAATTCTTATGAAGAGAAAATACCAGAGCATCACCTTTAACGACCCCGGAACCCGCCGCGCTTTTCAACCTTGAAAACGGAAGTTGCCCGGTAATTTCGTAGCGTTCAACACGTCCGAGGTGTCTCTGACTACCAGCTTGTTGTATGTAATAATGGACTTCGCCCTTCAGCAAAATTCGAAGATGATCGATGACATCCCCTTTTTTGAATACCATGTCGCCGTCCGAATATGCGACAACGGTTCCCTTATCCGCAAGCCATTCAAGCTGGTTTGGAGGGAGTTCTTTGAATTCGGGGACCGCGCGAAGTTCTTCAATGAGATCAGTCATGGCTTTAAAGTAGACATATTCTTCTAAACACGACAATTGATCGGGAACTTGCGATATTAATTATTCGCCTGAATTTTTACACGCACTTAAAAGTGAGCACCAGCGGCGGGTTCCTTGTGCTGATACTTAAACACGAAAGGAAATACAATACCCAGAATCAATGAATAAGCCGCGAACGTGAGCCATATACTTTGCCAGTCCCGGTGGCCACCCGTTGTGAACCAATCGACAACCCAGCCACTCAAAGTTCCTCCGATAAATGCTCCTATTCCGTTGGTCATCAACATAAATACGCCTTGGGCACTTGCCAATATTGTTTTGTCAGCTTCGTTTCGTACAAACAGAGAACCGGAGATGTTAAAAAAGTCAAATGCAATACCGTAAATGATCATTGAGAGCACGAGCAATCCAAGGCCGTCATCAGGATTGCCAAAACCGAATAAACCGAAGCGCAGTACCCATGCGAAAATACTCATGAGCATTACCGTTTTTATGCCAAACCTTTTTAAAAAAAATGGAATGGTTAATATGAAAAGTGTCTCAGAGATCTGAGACACCGACATTAATAAGCTTGGATGTTGTACGGCAAAGGATGTTGGATAGACTTCGGTGAAGTCATGAATAAACGCCTCGCCAAAGGTGTTTGTGATCTGCAGCGCCGCGCCTAACAGCATGGCGAAGATGAAGAAGATCGCCATCCTCCTATTTTTGAAAAGCACAAAAGCATCAAAGCCAAGTGTTGATAATAGTGAACCAGCTTTCCTTACGTTCGCAGGAACACATGCCGGCAATGTAAAGGCATAAATGGCGAGGAGTAAAGACGCTGCTGAGCTTATAAACAATTGCATGGGTGTCAGCGTCCACTTTCCAAAATCGATAAACCACATTGCAGCGATGAATCCAACGGTGCCCCACACGCGGATAGGAGGAAAGTGTTTGACGATATCGATTTCTTCTTTTTGCAGAATGGCGTATGAGACCGAATTATTTAGCGCGATGGTGGGCATGTAAAACATTGAGTTAAGCAGCATGATGATATACATCGCACCGTACTCATTTGCCTGCGCAGCAAGGAATAATAGGATTGATCCGATGAAATGACAAAAACCAAGGACACGTTCAGCATTTACCCAGCGGTCAGCAATAATGCCCATGAGCGAGGGCATAAACAACGACGCAATGCCCATTGTAGCGTAAATACTCCCTACTTCAGAGCCTGTGAATTTTAATGAGATGATCATGTATCCCCCCAGGGATATCAGCCACGATCCCCAGATAAAGAACTGTATAAAATTCATCAGGATAAGTCGGTATTTAATACTCATGCTGGTTGATTGTAAGGCTGATGAACTGGATCTCAAAATTTTGAAAAATATTTCTTCGCCTCGACCATTACTTTTGGTGCAAGAACGAGGGCAGATAGCATCGTTGGAATGGCCATGATCGCGAATGCAATATCGATCAGATTAAGTATAAGATCCATTGATGCGACTGCGCCCAGCACTATCGTTGTAAGATAAAAGTAGTCGTACCAAACGCTCTTTTTTTCTCCGACAATGTATGACAATGCCTTTCTACCGTAGTAGCTGTAGGAAAACAGACCGCTGATAGCAAAGACAAATGCACAGAGCAACAAAATATAATCACCGCCCATTGGCATGGCCGCGCGGTATGCAAGTGAAGTTAACGTAATGCCACTCACGCCCGGCGTCGACCAAACGCCCGTGACGAGAATCGATAACGCGGTAAGTGAGCATGATATAATTGTATCAATCAACGGACTTAGCATACTGATCAAACCTTCGCGTGTAGGTTCGGTGCTTTTAGAAGCTCCCATTGCCATTGGCGCTGTTCCAATACCAGCCTCGTTGGAGAATGTCGCGCGGCGAACGCCAAGCATGATAACACCACCAACCATTCCTCCGAGAAATGGATTGCCGTGATAGTTTGTTGCAGTAAATGCTTCCGTAAAAATCAATTTCAGGCAATAAGGTATTTTATCGGCGTTGACTGCAAGGATAATAACAACAGAGATGAAGTGCAGTAAGATCATTGAAGGAACAAGTCGCCCTGCCCAATCGCCAATTCTTCGTATTCCCCCGATAATTACAATTGCACTAATCGCTGTCGCCATTAAACCGATTACACCTTTCGTAATACTTACTTCTGTGTTTCCAATGGTAATGAACTTTTCTGGATACCCATTGGGCTTAAGTCCGATATCAACGATAGCCTGCGTAAGCTGATTGGTCTGAAAGATAGGAAGTGCTCCGATCATACAACAGACACAAAAAATGATTGCAAGCGGCTCCCACTTTTTTCCGAGCGCTTCCCTGATCACATACATCGGTCCGCCCTGTAATTCACCTGTACTGTCTTTTCCCCGATAAAGACTTGCCAACGTGCTGGTGAAGAAATTTGTTGACATACCAATAAACGAGGTGACCCACATCCAGAATAGTGCACCTGGTCCACCCATTGAGATTGCCGCCGCTACACCTGCGAGATTCCCCATTCCCACGGTTGAAGCAAGGGCTGTTGAAAGTGCTTGATAGGCCGTAATCTGGCCCGGCGCGTTTGGATCATCGTACTTACCACGCAAAATGTCTATCGCGTGGAAGAAATATTTGTATTGAATAAATCCCGAATAAAAGAGAAAATAAAGCCCGCCGCCGATGATGAGAAATAACACTGGCCACCAGATCATGCTGGCCGCATCGGCAAGAAAATTGTTTAGTGCAATCAAGGTGAAAGGCTTAGAGTGCTTAAAATAGAAATAATTTTCAAGTCTATGGCATTTACATATGATAATGCCCTAATAATGGGCAGGTAATCGATTGAAATGGTTACGACTTTTCAATCGAGATCAAAAAGTCGCTCCTATCTGAATGAAACATTGGGAAGACGGGTACCCGTGGGAGGCATGAATCCAGGGTTAGCACGTGATTCATAATCTATCTCATTACCGTTAGGCAAAATCAGCAAATTTTTATGGTCCTACAGCAGCGAACACTGAAAGACGATTTCAGTAAGATGTTCAAATTAACTGCCGTCGTTGTGTTAACGTTCTCAATGCAGCTAATAGTACATCAAGTACTATTTAAAGGACAGTGCGTAAAATTTAAAAAAAAGTAAAATGTTCCTTTATATGTTATTTTAAAACAATTGCAGCAACCGTTCACTCTCCACATCACTTAACGAACTTAAATTCCATGAAACTTTTCGAAGAAAAGTACGGCACCTTGGAGTACGATTCCACCGTTCCATGCATCACAGCTACTTTCAATGGGTTCATGAGCAGTGAACAATTTCGTGCCTTCTTAACCAAAGGGCTTGATTATTTAATTGAGAAAAAGCCTTTGCATGACAGGATTTTATGGTTAGCAGACACTAGTAAGCACCTTGTTCAACCTGATAAGGATACACTTTGGGTTGCTGAGCAATGGAATCCCCGGGCGTTAGAGGGTGGCATTTTCCATGTGGCATTTGTGCTCCCTGAGAATGTTTTCGGAAATACTTCTGTTAAAAGATACGCCGACAGCAGCAGTAAGCAAGAAGGTAAAATGGTTGTTCAAATGTTCGGCGATATAAAGTCGGCAAAAGAATGGTTTAAAAACTTAAAGTAGGTCACTTTCCATTGGTTTGGAAATTTCACAACGTTGGGAGGGATTTTATCTTTTTAGTATGGAAACTGGTATTGCTGTAGAGACCAAAAATAAAAAAGGGTTTACCTATACCCTTACATCCTTTGGAAAGGCATTTATCAATGCAGCCGCTAAAGCGCCACAAACCGTTATGGATATCGGAGCAGCATACGGAGTGGCTACGCTCCCTGCCCTATTAACAGGGGCTAAAGTAATTGCCGTTGATGTTGAGGAGGAGCACCTATTATCGATCGCAAACTCAGTGGATATGTCTCTGCGCAATCAATTGATCACATTGCGAGAAAAATTCCCTTATTTTGACTTGCCTTCGCAATCGTTAAGCGCGGTTTATATCTCTCAGGTCCTTCCATTTCTTAGTGGCGCTGAGATAGAAATCGGTATTCAGAAAATTTATGACTGGCTGGCTCCGGGTGGTGAAGCATTTGTGGTGACCTTTACGCCGTATATTGAGCATGTAAGCTCATTTATTCCACTATACGAAGAGCGAAAGAGGAGAGGAATTCGATGGGCGGGTAATATTGATGATCTTTCCCGATTTAGCTCCCATCCACACATCTTCGAAAATCTTCCCAATCAAATTCATCATGTAGATTTGGATGATCTGAAATGGATATTTGAAAAAGTCGGGTTTATCATAAAAGAAGCGCGCTACTTTGGAGAAGAGGAAGGATCCCTTCCAGAAGGAATCCGGATGGATGGACGCGAACGTGTCGGCCTAATTGCTTTCAAGCCCATAGGTGACGATACCAGTCAGAATTTCAGCTACTGGAAACCGATTTCCGCCGTTAATATTGGCTACATCCCTGAACCTGTGAGACAATGGTTATTCGAACCTTATGTCTTGAGTAAATCGCTGCGCAAGGTATGCGAGAATTTTACGGTTGAAATCTCGGATCAATGTGTAAAACATTTATACGCAGATGAAGTAGCGGCCCTGAAATGTTATGATACAACGAAAGGTTTCGTTCGCGAAACTTACCTGGGAGACCTTGGAAATCCAATGGTCTATGCACGTGTAACCATGCCTCAGTCCACTTACGAATCTAAAAAATTTGAACTGGATAATCTAGGAAACCGGCCTATTGGAGAAACGCTCTTATATGGAGATCCTACATTAACGCGCAGTGAATTCGAAGTGAAACGCATCACCTGCAATGATGAGCTGCTGTTCGATCTGCTGGTTCACGAAAATTTTTACAAAGCGGAAATCGAAAAAATTGCCAGGGTAAACGAATTGTGGGCAAGAAGGTCATTCTTTACCATCGCAGGCAATCCACTGCTTATTACGGAAGTGTTCTTATCAAACATTCCGACTTACTTAGGATGACTATCCCCGTTCAGCGCAAGGCACTTAGTTTCCGCTTAAATTATTTAATGCTTGGAAATATTTGTACTGAATTAAAATGGATAGTAGCATCCGCCGCCGATCAGAAATAATACGGGCCACCAGATAATGCAGGCCGCATCGGCAAGAAACTTGTTTAAGGCAACCAAGGTGAAAGGTCTAGGCGCTTAAAACAGAATAATTTCCAAGTTTACTAAATTTGCATCCTGGCAATGCCCTAGTAATGTATGGGTAATCGATTGAAATGGTTTACGACTTTTCAACCATGAATCAAAAAATATACAGCGATGGAGCGGCAACTGACGAAAGACCAGATAATAGCATTCGAACGCGATGGTTTTGTTCGTTTAGACAATGCGTTTTCCAAAGAAATCGTCGATGCTTGTGTTGACATTCTCTGGAACGATCTCGATGTTGATCGATACGATTCAAAAACCTGGCTTAAGCCCGTCATCAGGCTCTTGAATTATCCTCATGAACCATTCAGACTAGCGGCCAATACGCCAATGCTGCATCACGCGTTCGATCAACTTGCGGGAAAAGGACGGTGGACACCACTTGGTAGTCTGGGAACATTTCCAGTACGATTTCCCAGTGAACTCGATCCCGGAGACACGGGGTGGCATACAGATGGAAGTTTTCGTGATGATGACGGACCATGGCGATTAAACATAAGGTCACGCGAACGGGCATTGTTGATGTTGTTTCTTTTCTCAGACATCTGTAAGGAGGATGCGCCAACACGGATTCTTGTTGGGTCACATCTTGACATGCCCCGACTGCTTGCGCCACACGGAGATAAGGGTTTAAATTTTATAGAGCTTGCACAAAGATTTGAAACCACTACGCTGGAAAGATCCATCGAACTGGCTACTGGTAATGCAGGCACAGTATATTTATGTCATCCATTTTTGGTGCATGGCGCACAACCCCACCGTGGTACACATCCAAGGTTTCTTGCGCAGCCACCTTTGCTTGGAGAGATTGATCCGTTCAGTGACGGTAGAATATTTTCTCCCGTTGAACGCGCAATTCGCGCAGGTTTGGCATTGAGCTAAGGCGTTTGAAACAAATGGTTAATACTCGATAATTTCGATTTTGCGGAAGTCGATCGGGTGACTGTTCGACTGCAAAGACACGAAACCTTCTTTAATGATAGGATTACCCGCTGTTACGAATTTCTTACCGAATTCATGCTCCGGATTGTATCGCGCATTTTCTGCTTTTAAGATTTCTTCATTGTTGACGTAGTGCGTGATCTTGCCTTCTTTGATTTCAATCTCAAGTGTAACCCATTGGTCTCCGTGAAATGTTTTTTGGACATCAGGTAGCGTGCAAAAATCTGTGTTCTTTTTGCCTTTGATTTCAACTGAAGTTCCAGGCGTACATAATTCTCCGTTGGGGCGATCATCTTTGCCATTACCACCGTGGAGGTTATACTCAACACAAACAGGGAATTGTTGTTTGAGTTCGACGGTTTCTGGATCCTGACATAGATATTGCACACCGCTGTCTCTGAATCCCCAAGAAGGTGCGCCGGGTGCAGTTTCTCCAACAAAACGATACTCAACTTTTAAACGGTAATTTTTGAGTTTCTTATTATAATAAAGCGCGCCAAACCGGTTGTTGAAATTGTCACCGTATTGATCGTACCGGATACTAAGGATTCCATTTTCAACCCGAAACGTGTTTCCAAAGTTTTCATCAATGGGAAAGCCAGCGATCTTTAGTTTCCAGCCATCCAGATTTTTTCCATTAAAAAGCGGTTTCCAGTCCTTTTTTTGATATGGTGAATCGAATGAGAATAAACAGGAGCAGATTAAAACGATAAAAATGGTATTGCGTTGTTTCATGGTCGAAAGAATTGCTGTGCCAAGATATTCGAATTTTGAGTTAGAATACCGAAATATATTTCTTTTGGTGATGGGTTTCCTTGGATGTCATTGATGAATAAACGCGTTGAATTGCATGATTCCTGCGGGAAACAAAGTTGTGAAAATAAGAAACGCTCATTTGACAGAACGAAATTTGACTCATCCAGTTATTTTGACACTGGCAAAGGGGTCCTGAGCCCTGCTTAACGCAGGCACACAATTCGATTTTCAGTTAACAAGTACACCCTTAAACTCTATTGATATGCTTTCCTCTATTCCGAATTTCCCAAAAAAAACAGTTGGTGTTGTAATCGCGGCCATTTTCTTTGTGGTCGTTTTCCTGATGTTCAATCCTTTCTCCTGGAACGATGCAGGTAACCGTACCGTTGTTGAACGGACAAATGGCGAACAGGTCGTGCAGTTTGCGCCTGGCATTTTCTATTCTGGTTTCTTCGCGAAACAAAAAGAGTGGCCAAACCAAATATCTGTCACATACCAGGAAAATACTGCAAAGCTTGAACTGGAAGACAATGGTATCGAAGTCGGACAGATCATGATTCGTTTCAATGATGCTACAACGGCGAACGTGAAAGGTATAACACAGTTCATTCTTCCGTCAGACGAAAAAGAAATGATTCTGATTCACAATACGCATCGTAGCCCGCTATCATTGGTGTTGAAGCGACTGGCACCTTATACAAAGGAGTGCCTTCAATCTTCAGCGCAGTTGATGAGCAGCGAGAAACATTATGGTGGTGGTCGCGCACAGATGGCACAGGATTTTATCGAGCAGCTTAAGGATGGTGTGTTTCTTTTAAAAACAGAAGAGAACATAGTTTACGATTCGCTTGCCTCCGAAAAGAAGCGCATCTATCAGACGGAAGTGCAGATCGATCCGAAAACTTCTCAGCCAAAGCGTAAGATTTCGTCTATCAAAGAATACGGAATTACAGTAGCAGACGCCGCCATTACCGATGTCGATTACGAAGAACAGGTTGACAAGAAATTAACGAAGATCATCGATGCAGTAACCAAGTCATCAATATCGAAACAGGAATTGATGACTGCCCAGCAACAGACCCTCACGGCAAAAGCGAAAGGTGAGCAGGCACTTGTTGAGATTGAGTATCAGCAGAAACAAGAACAGACACGGCAGGTCGTAGAAGCTGAAACTAAGGTGAAGGTAGCGGAACAGGATAAGCTACAGCAAAAAATTGCTTATGAGGGTTCGATACTTGAAGCGAAAAAGATCAAGGAATTGGCCGACGCTCAAGGATACGCCCGCGCTCGGATCATGAAGGCCGACGGTGCACTTGAAATGAAATTAAAGGCACAGGTCGAAGTTCAGAAAGTATGGGCTGAAGCGTTCAGTAAGTATACTGGCGCGATTGTACCTCAGTTCCAGACTGGCGGGACTGCTTCAAACGGTGCATTGAATTTTATGGATATCATGACCGCGAAGACTGCAAAGGATTTTGCGCTTGACATGAAAAACACGAGCAACTAATCTTCAATACGTAGCCATTGGTTGCGGTGTTATGCTAGTACGTCAGAAGGCTGCTCTACTTTGAGCGGCCTTTTCTTTGCTTCCAATCTAAAATGGATCCGTTCATCATAAATCGATCATACGGTACTTTGAGGTGTGCCCGTTATTGTGTAACATTAACACATTGACACTTTATCCAAAAATATTCAGTATGAAGAAAGCATCGTTATCAGTACTTTGTTTGGTTGTGATCGCACCTTTTGTTCACGCGCAAAAGGCGACAACTCCGATTGTTACGGGTGAGGGTATTGCCGTAGTACAAACTCAGCAAGGTAAGGTCGGTGGATATATCCATAATGGAACGTTTACATACAAAGGTATTCCCTATGCAAAGGCAAAAAGATTTCAGGCACCTGAAAAAGCAGATGCCTGGGAAGGTGTAAGGAGTTCTATGTCTTACGGGCCGGTATGTCCATTACTCACACCGACTACTCAAGTCGCGGATGAATCAGAGTTTCTTTTCCAGCACGACTGGGGCTATCCCAATGAAGATTGTCTTCGTGTTAACGTATGGACTCAAGGTATTAACGATGGAAAGAAGAGACCAGTAATGGTATGGCTACACGGTGGCGGATATACTGCCGGCTCCTCGCAGGAGTTGCCTTCAACCGATGGAGAGAGTATCAGCAAGAAAGGGGATATCGTGCTTGTGTCGGTTAATCACAGATTGAACATGCTTGGATTTCTTGATTTATCCGAATTCGGTGATAAGTACAAGGGTTCATCAAATTCCGGTATGCTAGACCTTGTTGCTGCGCTTGAATGGGTGAAGGCAAATATCGCCAACTTTGGCGGAGACCCTGGTAATGTTACGATTTTTGGTCAGTCAGGCGGTGGAGGAAAAGTAACAACACTCATGTCGTCGCCAATGGCAAAAGGATTGTATCATAAAGCTATTGTCGAAAGTGGTGTCTGGAGTGATTATCAGGACCAATCCATTACAAAGCGTGTAGGGTCTGCGGTAATTACTGAACTTGGTTTAATTCCTTCGACTGCTGATTCTATCTTAAAAGTTCCTTATGAAAAACTTGCAGCAGCGGGCGCGAGAGCATTGAAAAAAGTTCGTGACCAACTCGTTGCTGAAGGTAAGCCTGTCTCTGGCTTCCGGTTCGGTTGGAGCCCGACGATTGATGGAAGTTTTCTGCCTTACAATTGCTCGGATGCAAAAGCGCTAAGCTTATCTGCGGATGTGCCTTTGTTGATTGGTTCGACAAAAAATGAGTTCATGAATTCATTGAGAACTCCTGGATTGAGAAACGCAACTGTTGAAGACGCAAAGGCATTTCTTCAAAAGTCATATGGTGATAAAACTGATGCCTTCATCACAGCGGCGAAGAAAGCATATCCGGCAGATACGAAACCCAGTGACCTTGTTGACATCGATGGATTTTTCCGACCTGGCATGGTTGCACAGGGAAATGCAAAGTCGGCCAGTGGTAAGGCACCGGTTTATATGTATTTGCTGACGTGGCAGTCACCGGTAATGAATGGATATTACAAAGCAGTGCATTGTATGGATCTACCTTTTGTATTCAATAACATTGCGCGATGTGAAGAGATGACTGGTGGTGGCAAGGATGCCTATATTCTGGCGGACAAGATGAGTCAGTCGTGGATAAATTTTGCGCGCACGGGGAATCCCAATCATAAAGGATTGCCTACGTGGCCAGCATACACCGAACAAGGCGGCGCGACAATGCTATTTGATAACCAGAATATGGTGAAGAATCATCATGATAAGGACGTGCTGGCATTTCTTGCCGCGGGACCTAGATTATTTTGATCCGCGCCTGACAGGGCCATGCTTCTTATCTGTATTGTTCGATAAAGAAAGTAACCGCCGCTACAAAATTCTCGGGTTCTTCGTAGAATCCATTGTGCGCTGAATTGGAAAGCGTTACAATCTTTTTGTTTTCATTTAATGTTCCCAAAGCCTGAAAGGCCTGGTTTGCCATCGGATAAGGTATCACTCCGTCGCGTAAACCCCAGATGATAAGTGTGGGTAATGTTATGTTGCCCATGCTCGAGGTCAGATCAATGTCCGAGATGATGAAGCTTTTGATAACATGGCTGTAGTTGGTCAACGCAGCTGTTACATTCGCGGGCGATTCGAAAAGATAAGCAAAGGAGTAGTTAGGAAATTTCTGACCAGACTGTAAAGTTTGATCAAAAACGTAACCATGAGCTTTCTCAACAAACGAATAATGCTCCAGTTGGTCCGTTGTAAAGTTTGGATTTCCAACATACCAGCCAAGAACGTAATTCCAAAAAGTTTTTTCAACCCCGTTTTTAATTTGTGTGTGTGCGTAATCAGTCACGTATTTTAATGATAAGGAGTCGGCCTTGGGATTGTTGTGCGCACCATCAACTTCAATCCATCCCTTGATCTTCTGTTGACGAGCCGGAGAAGTCAGGTATGAAGTACCCAGGCATCCGCCCCAACTATGACCCATCAGAAATATTTCCGGGTTGTGATATTTTCCTTTGATGAGGTCGACAAGCTTGTCAAGATCTTCGGTGAATTGATCGAGCGTCAAATACTTGTTGTCGCTGTTTCCTTGCGAGGAACCAGATGCCCGTTGATCCCAGAAGACCGTAGCATATGATTTCTCTAAGGCCTCGAATGCGGGAAGCCCGATCTTTTGTAATGCCGTTCCACCAGGACCGCCATGCACAAAAATGATGAAGACGCCTGAATTCTTATTACCTCTTACAGACACCGGCATTTCGGCGCCCTTGTTGACCAAATAAAAAAAGTCTCCCTGGTAGAACTCATCATCTTTGCAGTTCAGAATCAAAAGCATTAAGAGCAGTAATGTTGACGACTTCATTTTGCGAGATTTACGAGTGCACCAACTTCGAGGCCATATTGTACAAGTGATGCTCGATTGAACGGGATCAACCAGAATATAATGGGTCGGGCCAGAAATCTGGCGCGCCTGTTACTAATTTTTGTGTTGTAACCAAGACCGAAACTGACGGAAGGCATCAGATGGGGGCTGCCCAAATTGTTGTTTTTATGAATAGCGCCTGTCGCGTCGACGTAATAGGCATCTCCGCCGTTGAGAAAGGAATGAAGATATCCAATGCCGACATAATGTTCGAAGTATAAATTTTTGTAAAGTCTTATTCTTTGACCCGACTGGAACGTCAGGAACACTCCGGTGTGATTTCTATAGTGGAAATAAGAACCTAGTCTTGCGGCAGCCATGAGTTCGAAATTCTTATTTGCCAAAAGACTCCGTTCAAAAGTAAAGGTAAAACCGGGATAGAATCCGCCTTCGCTGAAGTAACCGATGCCAACATAGTCGGACTTTAGGGTGTCGACCTGCGCTGAGAGTGAGTTGGCATTTGTGAGTAGCGATACTATGAATATCGTTGCAAGGTGGATATTGCGTTGGAACCATGAGCCCAAACAGTTA
>JBDSKX010000122.1:0-11149 GCA_039916665.1 Chryseolinea sp.
TTTGAACTAAGCTGTAGAGGCATTAGACCGCTCTTTGAAAATTAAAAAAGAGCTGCTCTTTATCCCCTGGAAATCTTCTTTCTGATTCTGCTCAGCGTTTCCAGATTCATTCCCAGAAAAGTAGCAATGTGCCCCAATGGTGCACGATCCAGTAATTCAGGATAATGCTTGATAAAGAAAAGATATCGGTGTTCTGCTTTTTGCTTTCGAAGCAAATACAAACGCTCTTCACTAATAGAAAAGTAGTGCTCGGTAAGGATCCGCGCCGTGTAATTGAACTCAACAAAATCCTTATATAGTAGTTGTAATCTGTCGTAGTGAATGCGGACAAGTTTGCCGTCCTCCATGGCCTCAATAAATTCGTATCCAGGCTCGCGGCGATAAAAGCTGTTTACTGAGATAACGATGTGATGTTCCCGCATGAATCGATTCGTAACCTCCATACCATTTCTTAAATAATAGGAGCGGAGCATTCCTTTGAGGACCACGTACAAATAGTCTGCACGCTCACCGTCGCGTAATAGCAAATCTTTTTTGGCAACTTCGATCACTTCCAAATCCTTAGACAGCCTCTCGCGAAGCTGAGCCGATAATGGCCGGATGGTTCCCAGATGATCAAGAAACTCGGTGAGCATGGAGGGGCTGCATTTAACTTAAATGATCGATGTCAACGTGATATCTAAATACAATATAGTGATCAATGTTGATCAATGTCACTTTGTGGCAACGCGAAGCTCACGATCGACCCAGAGGGTTGTGCTTCCGTTCCCGACACTGAGATGGCAACAAACTGTCGGCCATCACGCCAATATGTACACGGTGTGGCATTGGCTACGCCGGGTAATTCAGTCTCCCAAAGTAATTCACCGGTCGACTTTGAATACGCTCTGAATTTTTTATCATGTGTTCCACCTATGAAAACTAGGCCGCCTGATGTGACAATTGGTCCACCATATCCTTCGGTACCCGTCTGTGGCTCACCAGGTTTTTGCAGATCGGGATGATTGCCGATGACAACCTTCCACAGATATTCTCCCGTGTTCAAGTTGATCGCATTCAATGCTCCCCAAGGTGGCTTAATGGCGGGATGCCCGTCAATGTCCCGGAAGTGACTAAAGGGCGTAATGTTCAGATAAACTGTTGTTGAGTCATTGCGTTGGATTTCCGTTGACTTTCTGTTGCTATGAATTTCAAAGATGTCAGCCTCTTTTTGTGATGCCCGCTTGGTTGGTTGATCGAAGAGGAATGCAATGATGGCATCCTGTTTACCACTTAACATGCCGCCGAAAGCCGGCATTCTGCCGCTGCCTTCCATGATTTTTTTGGTTGCAGTAGCCTTGTTCATCCGGTTTGAAATATCCTGTAGCGATGGATAGTTGGGTGGATCACCACGTCTATCCCTGCCGTGGCAAGTTGCGCAATAGCTAAGATATAACGACTTACCCTGATAAAATGCATTTTCCGGAAGCGCATCTTCTGTTGGCTCTACACGCTGAAGGATATCGATTTCTGGTGAGTCATTCGACTTGACGTATAGCACACCCGTTGAAGGATCTACAGCAGCGCCGCCCCAGTTGGATCCACCCCGCGTTCCGGGAATCATCAGCGTGCCGCGCGTATCGGGCGGCGTGAACATCCCTTCGTTTCTTAGCGACCTGAATCTGCTTAATAGAGAATCATGTGCAGCAGGGGAGAAATTGGTAAGATCTTCTTCACGCATGGTTTGCCGCGCATAGGGCAGGGGTTTTAAAGGAAAGGGTTGCGTTGGCCATGACTTTTCTCCAGGCACGTTAGTCTGTGGAACATTGCGCTCTTCAACAGGAAATAATGGCTTACCTGTTTCGCGATCTAATAGAAAAAGAAATCCCGTCTTTGTGGTTTGCGCTAAGGCGTCGACAACCTTGCCATCGTGTTTTACAGTGACGAGGTTTGGCGGAGCGGGCAGATCGTAATCCCACAAGTCGTGATGAACTGTTTGAAAGTGCCATTTATATGAACCTGTTGCTGCATCAAGGGCTACAATGGAGTTACCAAACAGATTTGATCCGTGTCGGTCGGCACCATAGAAATCATATGAAGGTGAACCCAATGCGAGGAACACCATACCGCGATTTTTATCTAGACTCATACCTGCCCAATCATTTGCACCACCAACATATTTCCATGCGTCTTTCGGCCAGGTGTCGTATCCGAATTCTCCCGGATGCGGTATGGTGTGAAATGTCCAGACTAATTTTCCAGTTGGAATATCGTATGCGCGGATGTACCCTGGTTCAGCGCCATAAAGTTCGGATACCTCAGCGCCGATGATGAGTAAGTCTTTGTAAACTATTCCGGGCGATGTTGGAATCACGGCAATTGCGGAAGAGTCGCCACGAAGTCCGACGTTCATACTCACCCATCCATCATTGCCAAACGTCTTGACAAGCTTTCCTGTTATTGCATCCTGCGCAAAAAGTTTGTCGCGGGCCGTATAAAGAATCCGTTTGTCGTCACCGCGTTCCCAATATGTAACGCCACGATTGATCCCGCCACCTTCACCACCATTGAATGGATCAAATGACCAGACGCCTTTGCCAGTTTTGGCATCAATGGCGTAAAGTCTATGCCTCGCCGATGTAGCGTACATGATACCGTCAATAACAATTGGATTGCATTCACTATTGCCAACACGAGTGCCGCGTGAATCATTTGGTATAAAAGTCCATGCGAGGGCCAGCTTGCTAACATTTTTTGTATCAATCTGATCGAGGTCGGCAGAGCTACTACTTAATGCGTCGCCCTTATACACACTCCAGGCCCTCTCCCGGGATTTCTCTTCACGACACGATTCAATCAGAAGGAACAGAGGCATGATAACTGATGCACTAAAAAGGAATTTGATGAGGGATCGATTCATTTTTCTATGGGTACAAGCGAGGCTATTGTTGGAGATAGTGGATTGCCGATTGTTCAGGAACTTTTCGGATATTAAAAGTACTGGTTTTATAATACAATCGTATCCGATTTGTGACGAACGAGATTAGATCTGATAGGCAAGCACACATCGCACACGTGAAAATAGCCAGCGTGAATTTTATTGCCTTAGGAATCAAGTCCCAAACTCATGAAAAATACCCTTGTCAGCACTACACTTGCACTCTTACTTCTTTTATCGTTCCGGCATATTATTGGCCCAGACTCCGGAAGAAGTCTTCGGAAAATTTAATGCTGCGATCAGCAACATAAACAACGTTAGCTACAGCATAGCTGCGGGCCAGCACGGCATCAACTATCGAGTGATGTACGGAAATATAGATTCGTCTTCGAACTACTTTTTGAAAGACGTACCGACATACGTTTTGGTTGACAGGGATGGACACATCAGATATGCTAAAGCTGGCAGTAGATCAGAACTGCATGCTTTGATCCATAAAGTGGATCAACTGATCGACGTTCATGGTTCAGACAAGATCGGCCTTTTGTCAAATCTCCAACCACTCAAACAACCGGATTCATGCAACGACGAGGCTACCCTCAGTGTCTGATAGGCGACAAATGTCAACAATGACTGGTAATCTTGATGCATTATAATGTTATGCTGCATCGAAGCGCATCTTTTGTTGCTTAACGACCGTAAACTAACAGGTTTGTTGATGCAGAAGACCCAGATGAAGCATGGAAGAACCCTCAGATTATTTTTTAGACGCTACTCAGGTTTTAGGTAATGGACAAAACAACAAAATGACCAATATCCCTGGAGTTGTTTTCGGATATAGGAACTCGGCGATAACTTCAAACGAGATGCGGGTGGCTCAAAGAAGGATCCACTTATTGGTGACGGAACTAATGAATCGGATACTCCGAAGTTTCGTTGTGGCAAGTCAGATGCGAAATCTATTTTCCGTAATTCTACTGACGATCAGTCATTGCCTTTATGCTCAGGAGAAAACGAATCAGATGCATGACATCTGGGAACACGGTCTGCCTTACATTACCAATTTTACCTCACAGGAATATAAAGCTTCACTTCAGAACTGGAGCATCACACAAGACAACAACGGTCTGATATACGTTGGAAATTCATCCGGAATATTGGAATACGATGGAACGCGATGGAGCCATATCAAGACGCCGCAGGGTGCCCCGGTTAAGTCGCTTGCGAAAGATCCCTCAGGCCGGATTTATGTTGGAGGCGTTGGCGAGTTGGGATATCTTGAACAAGATCCTCAAGACGGGATGAAATTTCATTCGCTGCTCCACGAGTTAGATAGCAGCTCCAGAAAATTCAATGACATTTGGTTCACTCATTCAATAAACGGAGGCATTTACTTTGTTACAGACACCCACATTCTCCGTTGGTCCGATAATAAATTTAAGGTTTGGAAAGATCTCGATATTGGCTTTTCATGGGTGATTCGCGGCATACTCTATGTCCAACTTGATACGGGTTTGATGCGATTTGATAATGGCGAGATGACTGAAGTAGAGGAGGGTAAACAGCTCTTTAAAGACAAATCGATCACGATGCTATTGCCACATGGCAAGGAAGGATTTATGGCTATCAGCAATGAAAATGAATGCTTTCTTTTTGACAGGACACACACCGCTAAAATGACCCAGAAAATTCCAGTCGGCTTTGCATACAATGCTATTGCTTTACCCGATGGTAGACATCTCGTAGCGACACTTAATGGTGGAGTTTATTTTCTTGATGCGAATGGTCTCATCACAAAACACATTACCAAGCGCGACGGACTCAATACGGATACAATCATCAGTGCTTTTTTGGATGCAGATGGTGACGCATGGCTGGCCGGTGATAACGGTATCATCAGGTTGGAACTTAATTCATCTCTACGAATATTTGATGAGCACATGGGCGTGGACGAGGACATCGATGCCATTGCTTACTTCAACAATGAACTTTATATCACCACGGTTTCTGGTCTGTATCAGTTAAAACAGGATGATCAGGACAATGGTCGAAAGACCTTCAAGAAGGTAAAAGGTGTTGACTTTCAGACGTTCTTTATCAGCGTTGTCGGCGATGAATTGATGGTTTGTAATTTCTACGGACTTTTTACGGTGGATAAAAATCACGATGTGAAGCGATTGTCAGCGGGTAACTTTCAGGTCACCAGTTCGCCTACAAAAGACTCAACCTATATTTTGTTTGGAACGGCTGACAGCATGATCGGTGAACTCATCAGAAGGGAGCATTCATGGGAATTTGGCAAGAACAAAATACAAATCGAAGGCCGGCCATATAGAATTTCGCAGCTCAAAAATGGCAACGTGTTTATCAGTACAAGATACAACGGCGTATATGAGATTCGTTGGTCGGAGCCAAAAGTCAAGCATACGCTAAGCGATAATTATACGCTGATTCACTACGATGCTTCGTGCGGCCTGCCGTCACTCACGCTAGGTCCGCTTTCGGTGGTGAAAGACAAAATCTACGTGCCTACAATGGAAAATGGCCCCTATAATTTCAATATGATGACCAACTCCTTTCAAATGGATTCTTCAATGATGAATCTATTCAGGAAAAAGGATGTCATGGTTGGAACGATAGAGGCCGCTGAAAACGAAAATTTCTGGATTCCAACCTATCGCAACTACGAGACCACCGTCTTTAAATACGAAGATAACAAACTGAACAAGGTGGCACCTGCTGGAAGATTATCAAATCTTATTGTTGAAACGATTTATGATTCGCATGAGGGTATCCTCTTCTTTGGCTCGGACCGAGGTCTGATTGCATATGATCACCGAAAAAAAATCAACGACCACATAAAATTCGGTACCGTAATCAGGAAGTTCAAGCTGAATAAGGATTCAAGTCTTTTAGCCGGACAAATCGAAAATAAAGTTTTTCGAGATGTTTCGATACCTTATAAGGATAATAATGTCTCTTTTGAATTCTCATTACCAAGTTATGATCTTTCATCGCGTAATGAGTTTCAATATTATCTCGAAGGGTTCGATGGCAAATGGTCTGAATGGAGCACGACTTCAAAAATTGATTTCACAAACCTGCTGGAAGGAGACTATAGATTTCGTATTCGGGGCAGGAACGTATACGGCGAGGTGGCAGAGGCCGCGGCTTTCGGTTTTACTGTAAGTCCTCCATGGCATCGAACCTGGTGGGCGTATACGTTGTATGGATTTATCAGCCTCGGTGTTGTGGCGCTGATTGTTCAGTGGAGATCAGCAAATTTACAACGCGAAAAGCTTGCGCTGGAGGCAATGATTGATGACCGAACTGAAAAGATCACTGTACAGACGGAGAAGCTGAAGGAGATGGACAGAACCAAGTCGCGATTTTATGCCAACATATCTCACGAGTTTCGTACCCCGCTGACATTAATCCTTGCTCCACTAGAGGAAGCAATTGAGAAAGGAAATGACCAGAATAATGAATCGTTGAAGCTGGTTAAAAGGAATGCTGAACGCCTTCTTGAGTTAGTAAATCAACTCCTTGATCTTAGCAAACTCGATGCGGGCAAAATGTCACTTCACATCAGGCAGCATAATTTCATCTCGTTTATCAATATCATCACTGAATCTTTTGACTCGTGGGCCAATAGCAAAGGAGTTGCGTTTGAGAAGTATATAACACTGAACGATTCGATGGCCTGGTATGACCAGGACAAACTTGAAAAGATGGTGACAAATCTTCTCGCCAACGCTTTCAAGTTCACGGGAACACGTGGTACTGTTACGTTGACTGTTGCAAATGAGCAACGCGCTACCTCGACATATTTGCAGATATCGGTCTCCAACAATGGCGAGCTTATCCCTGAGGAAGAGCAAGACCAGATATTCTCACCATTTTATCAAACGAAACAGACGAGTGATGGACAGGAATCAGGGACGGGTCTTGGATTGTCTTTGGTGAAAGAATTAGTAAGTCTGCATAAGGGAAGGATCACCTTGATAAGCAATGAAGACTTGGGTACAACCTTTACGCTTGAATTGCCGGTTAGCAAGGAAGCATTCATACAGGAAGAGATCGAAGTGGAAGGTAAGGAGCCAGAACTTGTCTTTCATGTCGAACCGTTGTTTCACGGCGATGAAGAAGTTATTGAGCAACGCAATCGGGAGTTCAGTGCCGAAGGAAAAGATAGTCTCGTGGTAGTGGAGGACAACGCGGATCTTCGGATTTTTATCTCATCTATTTTGAAACCTCAGTTCATAGTTTACGCTGCGCAAAATGGAGAAGAGGGTATAGCGCTCGCGTTGCAGAAAATGCCCAATCTCGTTCTCAGTGATCTTATGATGCCACGACTGGATGGCATGCAGCTCACAGAACGAATCAAAGGCGATGAACGAACAAGCCATATTCCTGTCATACTCCTCACGGCTAAAAATGAGTCGCGTTCAAAAATTGATGGATTAAAGATTGGCGCCGACGATTACCTTACAAAGCCATTCTCGGCAGAAGAACTACTCGTACGAATTACAAATCTGATCGATCAGAGAAAAAAGTTGTCAATCCTTTTCCGCGAACGCATACTGGTTGAACCGACAAAGCAACATGAAAATTCTATGGAGGATAAATTCCTCCTTAAGGTCAGGGGAATTATCGAAGACAAGATGGGTGATGTGATGCTGTCGGTGGAGATACTTGCAGAAGAAATGACAATGAGCAGAACACAATTGTTGCGAAAACTGAAAGCGCTTACAGGATTGTCACCCAATGAATTCATTAAAAGCCTTCGATTGAAACGCGCTGCAGATCTCATTCGGCAGAAAGCCGATACGATAACACAAATAGGTTTTGCTGTAGGATTTAATGACCAATCCTATTTTACCAAGTGTTTCAAGAAGCAATACGGTGTAACGCCAAAAGAGTTCTCGCAGTCCTGATCCAGCACTCATTTCGTGCTTATAAGGAAGGCTCATCGCTAGCAGTGGCTATGATTTTTTAGATCGCCTATAAAGCAACATTTGTTTTTCATTGCACCGGGCTGGTTCGGTTATTATCAGTTCCCATTTCAATGTTGGTTTATGCCCTTGACTGCAATGGATAACAGAGAATCGAACTTCAGTGCACCATAATTCATAATCATAACCATAATTATTCAAAACTACCTGTATAAGCATCCACGTTACTAGCCTTGCCGCGGTTCAACAAACTACCTTCGCATGGAAGCAAAACACAAAGTTTTAAATGACCATCGATGTCACAAATTCTATGATAAACTTAAAAAACGCATTCCGTAAAATGATAAATTATTTTAATCATTTGGTATATATTCTTCGTATCATCAAAAAGTTCAACAACGAAGACTTCATTGGTTGGTAGCTTGTCTTTACATATATGGAAAGTATTAACATCACCGCATCGGATGGATATGAATTGAGCGCACTTTTCGGAAGTGCGGTAGGAAGATGTCAGGGCAGCGTGATCATCAGTTCAGCGACAAGCATCAGAAAAGAATTTTACATCAATTTTGCCAGTTTTTTGAATGAGAACGGATATAACGTACTCTTATTTGACTATCGGGGCATTGGAGGTTCAGCACCCAATGACCTGAAATCAGCAAACTTTTTTATGCATGAATGGGGTACGTTCGACATGAACGCTGCCCTGAATTATCTTGTCTACGAAAAACAGCTCACGAATATTATTTGGGTAGGGCATAGCATAGGGGGGCAGTTAGTAGGATTTATTGAAAATCAACGACACCTCAAGAAAATTGTTACCGTCAATGCCGGAGTTGGCTACTGGGGTTACTTTCCATTTCCGATGAGCATCGCGATGTGGGTGATGTGGCATTTGGTCAGTCCTGTTATTCTCAAGTGGTATGGATATGGTATGATGCGCAAGATTGGGTGGGGAGAAGACCTGCCAAGAAACACAATTCTTGAGTGGAAAGGCTGGTGTACAAACAAAGATTATTACATGCCGTACTTACATCAAAAATTGAATGTCGATCGGTTCTATCATATTACTATTCCCGTTACGTCAATCTATACCAGCGACGATTATCTGGCAAATGACAGAACAGTACCTTTGATGATGGAGTTTTTCCCAAATGCGCCTGTCGATATCCGAAAGATCATCGTCGACGACTATACTGACGAGAAAGTCGGCCATAATGGAATTTTCAGAAGAAAGTTCCGAACTAGCTTATGGCCGTTGCTGATAAACGCGTTGACCTGAGACGCAGCGAATTGGGCTTAGCCGTTATTAAATAAATCGCCACCCGCACTGGCAATAGAAGGGCAGTTCCTTAATTTGCGGGATGCGTCAACTTGCGGCAATCGTTTTTGCAGATATGGTGGGATACACTGCGCTGATGCAGGGGAACGAACAACTTGCACGTCAGAAACGAGGGCGTTTTAAAACAGTGTTAGAGTCTTCACTCGCTAAATTCGGAGGCAAGATACTTCAACAGTATGGTGATGGATCGCTCAGCATTTTTAATAGCGCTATCGACGCAGTCCATTGTTCCATAGCGATACAGTTGGAGCTTAGGCATGAGCCAAAGGTTGACCTTCGCATTGGTATTCACTCTGGCGATATTACGATTGAGGATGGTGCCATCTTTGGTGACGGCGTGAATCTAGCCTCTCGCATCGAGTCGCTAGCCGTACCCGGCAGTGTGCTTGTATCCGAGAAGGTTTATGATGAAGTAAAAAATCAGGACACGATCCAAACCCGGGAGCTTGGTTTTTTTGAGTTCAAGAATGTTAAGCAGGCAATGCGTGTTTTTGCGATAGCCCACGAGCATCTGATCGTGCCTTCGCGAGCAGCACTGAATGGCAAAACTCAGCAGCCCGTTAACAGGCTTGCCGTGCTTCCGTTCGTCAACATGAGCGCTGATCCTGAGAATGAATATTTCAGTGATGGCATCACCGAAGAACTCCTCAATGCACTTACAAAAGTCGATGGCCTTCAGGTTACGAGTCGTACGTCTGCATTTGCCTTCAAAGGTACGCAATCTGATATTCGTGATATAGCCATACAGTTAAACGTCGACAAGGTACTTGAGGGAAGTGTACGCAAGTCTGGAAATCGTGTGCGTATTACCGCACAGTTGATCAACGCGATGGATGGATATCACGTATGGAGTGAAACATACGATCGGAATCTGACAGACATTTTCGAAGTACAGGATGAGATCAGCGGAATCATCGCGAATAAATTAAGAGAGAATTTATTGCCACAACAACAATCACCTTTGATTAAGCCACCGGTGAAAGATGTTGAAGCCTATACACTTTATCTCAAAGGACTTCATTATTGGAATAAATGTACACCATCAGACGCCAAACGTGCCATTGTATGCTTCGAAGAGGCAATCGCGACTGAGCCAACTTACGCACTGGCGCACGCAATGATCGCAATGACCTATAGCTTTCTCGGATCATCCGGGCAAATGCTCCCTGTAAAAGCATTTGAGGCGGTCCATCGATATGCTGATAAGGCGATTGAGCTCGATGACCAACTAGGAGAGGGATACGTTGCAAAGGCGGCTGCGTATCTGTTGTACGAGTGGAGATGGAAGGATGGTTTTGAGGCACTGCAAAAAGCGAAACAGGTGAATCCCGGCAGTACAGCGGCTAATGAGTTGCTATCGTTCTATTATATCCTGATGGGTGAGAAAATATTGGCGATCAAAATCATGGAGGAAGCTGTGCAACGTGACCCGCTATCCGCTATCATGAGTCAGGCGCTCGGTAACACATATTTGTTTGCTGGAAGATTCGAAGATGCACTGCGACAAGCGGACAAAATACTTGAGATCAATCCTACCATGCGTAGTACGCTCGAGATGAAAGGATGGGCAACGGGTATGAAGGGCGATTGGGAATCTGCACTGCTGATTTTTGAAGAAGTACATCGTTTGACGGGTCACCCATTGAAAGGTTTGATGGGATTGGGATTTGCTTACGCAAAATTGGGATATCGTGACAAGGCAATGGACTGCATTCAAAAATTAGAACAACGACAGCTTGAAGATCCAAACACTGTGATCGATGCAGACCTTGTGACGATCTGGTTTGCGCTTGGAGACATCGATAAGGTTATCTATTATGTAAAGGAATGCATGAACAAACGGATGGCACCTATAAACTACTTCGTAGAGTATCCGCTATTCAGTTCACTGCGTACTGATACGAGGTATATTGAGCTCATGAAGTTGATGGTGGA
>JBDSKX010000123.1:0-3096 GCA_039916665.1 Chryseolinea sp.
TCAATGGCTTCAGTTCACAAGCAACGGTGAACATCACCAATACACCGAGCAGCTATTCAACGCGCTTGAATGGAACGACAAATGAGAAATTCGGACTTGCAAAATCACTTAGTGTAATGCCTGGCGATGTGATTACCATGGAAGTGTTCGCCAAATACATTGACACGAATACCAACAACTGGAATGCCGCATTAACCAATCTGATCTCTACGATTGCTGCAGGTACTGCACCAGCTGGAACATACATCGATGGTGGCGCTGCCGGAAGTATAGGAACGGGAACGTTCCCTTATCCAACAACTTTGGTAAGAACAGGAGATACAGGTACCGGTCCTAAGGCGTATTTGAATTATCTGATCTTCGATAAAAACTTTGTGTACAAGAACGGCGGCTACAAGCGTTTATCAGCAACACCAAAGGAAACCGGGACCAACGTTGCTCACGAGCGATTGGCGTTTGACGGGGTGGACCAGATCACGATCACGGAAGCAGGTTATGTGTATATTTATCTGAGCAATGAAAATCCAACGGCGGTGGAAGTTTACTTTGATGACTTTAAAGTGACACAGACTAAGGGACCGATAGTGAGTTCGCAGGATTATTATCCGTTTGGGTTGACGTTTAATGGGTACAGTAGAGAGAACGGCACACCAAACAAATATAAATTCGGTGGCAAGGAAGAGCAAACTGATCTTGCGCTTAATACCATTGATTGGGGATGGAGACAATATGATCCAGCAATAGGCAGATGGAATGTAGTTGACCAGTGGGCTGAAAAATACAATACAAGTTCATCGTATGCATTTGTTCAAAATAATCCGATAACTCTGAGAGAAATCGACGGAAGGTATTTTGAGGGGAAGGATGCAAAGAGTGCTGCAAGGATTGAGAGGACGGCAGAGAAGCGAGCTAACAAGTTAGAAGCAAAGGCTGCGCGAATTGAAGCGCGTGGTGGAGACAGCGGAGATAGAAGAGGAAGAGCATCTGAATTACGGCAATCAGGGCAGGATGTTAAAGATATGCGTAGCGATCAGACTACGCAGTACAGGTATGCAAAAGTAGATGGAAAGGAATCAAAGCAATTGGGTATTGCCGGGCCCACTACCACCTTAACTGGTCAGAATGAGCGTGGTCACAATGTTGTTACCATGTTTACAGAGTCTAACACGGGAACTAAACTACACGAATCACGACACGGAGGACAAAATGCAAGAGGTGAATACAATGTAGCTTCTGGTGCAGGTTATGGCGTAGCAGATGAAGTAAGTGCTTATCGAGCACAGTACGCTTATGATGGAAAATTGAATTATATGTCTTCGATACCGCCCGACCCTGCGGTATTAATGGAAAGGATACTAGCAGGAAAAAATCCTTTAATCGAATCTATCATTAACATCAATGAGATAACATCTGGTGTAGTCAACTCCATTGTTGATCAGGGCACAAGTGCCCCATTATATCCCCCAGCGGGTGTTCCAAAAGCGCAATGGGATTCAAATTAAAATCTGACTTATGAAACAGAATTTGTTACTATTAATAGCTGCTACTTCTATAATCAGTTGTTCTATTCATAAAGGACTAAAAAGGAGTTACGTATTCCATGATGGATCTAAAAGGAAGTTGATACTTAGTTTTCAGAATGACTCAATTTGTGCATTAAAAAATATTTACGATTGCGATAATTTGAAAAATAAGGAGATGACTTTTAAGTGCAAATACAAAGTAATTTCAAGCAAATATTTATTGTTAATAAATGACAATGCATTTATCGATACCACCGGAGTTGGGTATTTCTACTTCCCTGAAACAGACAGCCTGAATTGTGAATTTTTACAAAAAAAGGAGAAGAGAATTAATATTGGCCCTAACTACCCAACTGAATACGAGCGATATGGCAAAATCCCCTATATAACCAGAGATACAATAGTAAGTAATAAGAGGAGACTAACATGGATTAAGAAGGATAATGGTAATAGAGTAGTCGGTTATTACGAATTTAAATAGAAGAGAACTCGGGCTATGCACTGGTTTTTAGTTCTCATCAAGAAGGACGTTCGAGAGGTGTCCTTTAATTTTTTCTTATCGACGACTCAACCGGGGCTTTTTAATGAGCAAAAGCCTTTTTGCCTTTTTATTCGCGGATGAAGGTATCGATGACATCGAAAAGTGTCTTCCAGTTACTGGATTTCTTTGATGCGTTTTAAAGTAGACTTTTCAAATTTATTGTTCAAGCTTTCGCTTACGAGATAGTAAGGAGAGACTTAAAGCGTATCGGCGATTTTTTTAGCTAGTCCAATTGAAGGACTTGCATCGCCCGCTCGAACTTTCCCTCCAACGGATGCCAATCGCGCCACGATGATCAGGTCATCGATTTACGGACCTAATGTCAACCTGATGTTCAATGCCATACCCAATGGAATCTACGACATATCGATTTATGTCTGGGAAGATAACAATGCAGAGAATTATAATGTGTCAGCCGAAGGTCAGATTGTTGTAGGCAATTACAATAGTGGCGTCGGCGGTACGTGGACCAAGCTGGGGCCTTATCGTAAAATTATAAACGATGGCACGATCAATATTTCCAATGCCGGAGGTGTTGCCAATATATCGGGAGTTGAGATCAAGACCGTAACCACCAGCACCATCGCGGTTACGGGCCTTAGTATTTCGCCATCTCCCTTTAATGTACTCATCGGAAAATCTGCGCAATTGAGCCGCACGATTTCACCCGCGAATGCCAGCAACAAAAGTGTCTCGTGGGTTTCCAGTAATCCAGCGGTAGCGCTGGTAAACAATGATGGTTAACAGGGGTCTCAACAGGAACAGCGGCCATCACAGCAACCATCAATGGCTTCAGTTCACAGGCAACGGTGAACATCACCAATACACCGAGCAGTTATTCAACGCGCTTGAATGGAACGACAAATGAGAAATTCGGACTTGCAAAATCACTTAGTGTAATGCCTGGCGATGTGATTACGATGGAAGTATTTGCCAAATACATTGACACCGATACCAACAACTGGAATGCCGCGTTAACCAATCTGATATCTACGATTGCTGCAGGTACTGCACCAGCCGGAACATACATTG
>JBDSKX010000124.1:0-9509 GCA_039916665.1 Chryseolinea sp.
TCACAATCCTGCAAATCAAAATTTGCATTATAGGAAGGAAACTGTTGATGAATGTCAGCGATAATAATCGCAGCGTCGACCTTATTTGTAATATTTGTTTTAAATACTTCTACCATTTGACGTCATACTTTTAATGTCATCTACCAATTGCGGCAAGCCGCTTCCAAATAGGTGCCCGCTGTTATCAAATTCTCTGATCTTCGCCTCGGGTATTGCCGAAGCAAAATACCATAGGTGTGATACCGGTACAACCTCATCATCCTTGCTATGATAAAAATAGATGTGAGGAATCGTTTTTAGTGCATTAAAGAGATAATCGTCCAGCGTGTATTCTTCCACTTTCCAATCCTCCTTTCCCCAGTAAACTGCACTGACCAGAAACAAACCTGCTACTGACTTCTTTGGATTTTTTTCCGCAAAATACTTTAGCACGACCGATGCGCCAAGTGAATGCCCAATCACGATTACGCCATCATTCACACGTTGCAATGACTGCTTAAGTTTCTTCTTCCACGGCTTGTAATGCGGTGCTTCCGGATCCGGCATCTCCGGAACCACCAAAGAATAATTTGAACCCAGGGCTTCTTTCAAATAAGAGTGTAGAAACGTACTCCCTTCCTGAACACCCTGGGGCCCTGCGCAATGAATAAAGAGCACATCATTTTTCATTACCTCTTTGCTGCGTTCTCATCATTGGTCACACGGACCATACACACCATTTCATCATTATTCTTATACCATTCAATGGCGGGCTGATTCAGATCAGGAGCCTGCCGTACCATCTCGGTGAATACATCTTTGATCGTATGCAATTTATGCCTCCAATCTTTTACTGTGGCTGCGACGTAATCACCTTTGTCAATCGTGTATCTCTTGCAATTGTAAGTCTCCGCCTCACCGGCGTACCTTTCTTCAATTGTAGCATTGTACACGATTTTGCCACCTTCCATATAACTTATTCCATAAAATGTTCTTTCAATTCCGTCAGGTACCATCGCCAAAAGCTTGTCGAAAGAATCACTTATGCCGTTTGGAAAGGTCGTAACTGTCCAACCCCAGGTATTGATATTTTGTTTTATTTTGACCTTTTCCATCTTCTTTCGTTTTTACATCAGTAAACCTAACATCATTTATCTAAAACAGACGGGTGTAAACACGGCATAGACAGGGGTTGATTCCGACAATTTACTATACTACTTTTGAATACTATGAAGCACATATCTATACTCATTCCTAATGGCGCTATTCTTGGAAGTCTCGAAGGATCGCGCCAGCTGTTAACTCAAGTGAATCAGTTCTTCAAAATGAAAGGCGCTGATCCAATATTTAAAGTTCAACTGGTTGGTCTGACACAAGAAACAAAGTTATGTGGTGGATTATTCACAGCAAATCCCGACCTCCTCATCAACGAAGTCGAGAAGACTGATCTCATCATTATCCCGGCTGTTGATGGCGACATCGAGCAAGCGATTGAAAACAATAAGGATTTTCTTCCATGGATCGTAGAACACCACAATAAGGGTGCTGAAGTTGCAAGCTTGTGCTTGGGTGCATTTATCCTGGCATCCACTGGACTACTCAATGGCAAGCGGTGCGCTACCCACTGGATGGCTGAGAACACTTTCAGAAAAATGTTCCCGGAGGTTACACTCGTCACTGAAAAAGTTATTACGGATGAACACGGTTTGTACTCCAGTGGTGGTGCATTCTCATATATGAATCTGATCCTGTATCTCATTGAAAAATATGCTGGTCGCGAAATGTCGATCCTCGCTGCTAAAGTTTTCGCAATAGAAATTGAACGCGAAGATCAGTTGTCATTCATCATCTTCCAGGGTCAAAAAGACCATCCGGATGATCAGATCCGAAAAGCTCAGGAGTTCATTGAAAACAATTTCAAGGAAAAGATCACAGTAGATCAGTTAGCATCCAAATTTGCCATTGGTCGACGCAACCTTGAACGGAGGTTTAAAAAAGCAACTTCCAACACGGTGGTAGAATACATCCAGCGCGTGAAAATGGAAGCTGCTAAAATGAACCTTGAGTCTTCAAGAGAAAATGTCAATGAAGTCATGTACAAAGTCGGCTATACCGATACAAAAGCTTTTAGAAACACCTTCAAAAGAATCACGGGGCTCTCACCTTTGCAGTACCGGACTAAGTACAACCGCGAAACACAAATCCACTAACATGCGGATCGATTAGGAATTATAAATTATGAGTTATGGCGTGTTGAAGTTCCGTTTTCTGTTATCAACTGCGCAGCATACGTAATTAAAAGACCGCTTGCTAACTAACCGTCGAGGAGCATTGAAGACCGACCGAGCAATTGCCGCTAAGCCCCCAATTCATAATGCATAATTTGGAACTACCCTCTGTCCCAAAATGCTGGAGGCTCAATCCCAAGTGATCTGAGGTAAACATAACCCTGACCGCGATGATGGATTTCGTTGTCTATGAAGTAAAAAAGCGTGCTGTGAACGACACCTTCCCATTGCCCAAAAGCAACATCCATTTCCTGAAATCTCCCTTCAGGTATTTCTGACCAGTGTTCGTCGATAAATTCTGTCGTCGCATCCCAACGGGCAAGAAGTTCCGACTTGGTCGCAGGCGCTGAATCATCCGAGAAACGATCCCACTTACGTGAAATGATTCCGTTGAGGCCTGGAGTTGCCATGCCAAGCATTTCCATTACGAGCTGAGCAAAGGGACGCATTCCACCGAGGGAATAATTGAAGAGATCTTTTTCCGGAAAGGCTTCGATAACACGACGCGTTACGCGACGATGACCTTGCCAGTGTGTGAGCAGATCGTTGGTCGTTAAGGTTACTGCAGTTTGCGGTTCCATGTTGGTTTCAGGAGTTTGAGTCTTCATAGTTCTTTTGTTTGAATTGATAGTTCAAAGAAACCACGACACTGTGACAACGGTATGTCAGCAGAAAAATGGGCCGAAAATAAATCTCAATTATTTTTCAGGAATTTTAAAATTTGGCTGTCCCGAAGATATTTGAAGTGATAAACTCATTCTGAAACTTACCTTGGGGATCGTATTTGGCAATCAGCCTCTTGAATTCGTTGATTTTGCCATATCGGGATTGCAGGACGGACGGAGATAAGGTAAATAACTTACCCCAATGAGGCCTCGGATCGAAAGGCGCCAGCTTCTCTTCCAGTTTCGGAAGGAATCTGGCAACTCCTTCAATATTCTGCTTCAAGGTGAAATGAATCGCTACAGAAGGTCTTTGATAACTCATGCTCATCCACAATTCGTCTGACGCAATGGATCGGATCTCTGTAATCATCAACAAATCTTTGAGTTCACTTTTCAGCTCAGTCACAGCCTTAATTGCCTCAACGGCCTTATCAAATGGAACAAAATACTCGGCTTGAAGTTCTTCACCGCTGCTGGGTGTAAAATCGAGTTTGAAGTGAGGAAGACGATCGTACCACGGTCCGGGTACCCCCATTTGGTCGGTGCAGTTCACTGCCGACAAATCTATGATTGGATGAACATTTCTATCAGCAGGTTTTGCGCCATAAAACTCTTCCATCGGTGCAACTATCTTACTACTGTTGGCTACTTGTTTAACCCATACCTGATTAATAGCGTCCGTTTGCCAATCTGTAAACAGGCTCACGCTATATCCGCTGGACATAATGTCTTCGAAATATTTCTCCAACTGGCTTATTGGGAGATTGAGGTAGACAAGCTGTGCTATCTGAAATGTTGGAAGCAGGTTCAATGTCACCTTGCTAAGTACTCCAAGACAACCAAGATTGACGACGGCACCATTGAAAGTGTCGGCATCGTCTGCCCTTGATAACTTTACAACCTCACCGCTACCGGAAACAAACTCTATTGCGCTTACACTCGTTGCAAGATTTCCATTATTTACTCCGGATCCATGTGTAGCTGTTGCACAAGCACCAGCCACTGAGATGTGCGGTAAGGAAGCCAGGTTATGCAATGCGTAGCCTTTAGCATCCAGGACTTTGCACAAGTCGCCGTAGCGCACGCCAGCGCCAACGGTAATGGTATTGGCTTCTTTGTCTACTTCTCCAACTTCCTTCAACATTCGCGTCGACAGAAGATTCGCAGTTGAGTCGGCGATCGTATTGAAGCAATGCCTGGTGCCCAAAGCCCGGAGCTTTTCACTTTTTTCAATTACGGCCTTTATTTCATCAATCGTCGTTGGTTCGTGCAGATTGCTTGTGCTATAAGTAAGATTTCCTGCCCAGTTTTTGATCATTGTTGGTTCTTTTACGGCTTCAACCATCTTCTCTTGTTTCGAAGAACACGACATCAACGGAGGATAAGCAGCACCCGCGATTAACGCAGTGGATAATTTTAAGAACGTTCGTTTCTTCATGGCAATTAAGTAATGGCAGCAAAAATTACGAAACGAGACAGACTATTCCCAATCGTCGCCATTAACTAAATCCTCATGATTCGCCTTGATGCATTCCATAGGTGATTTAAATGTTGATTGTGAATCAATACCACTAATTTAAGGCAGTTGGAAAAGTTGACAACAAAAAATCCACGTTCAACGCCCCTTATTCATAAATTAATAATTCGCTCGCCTTCATATAACATCTCTTCGTTCCTGCAGGCAAACGCTCAATCGCATATCTCAACCTAGTTGTCGGCATCATGGACACGTGGCAATCAAGAAAATCTAACATTCATTTATGCTGAATCTAGACTGTAGGCAGTTGATAACTGAAAATCCAAGTTTAACGCCCCCTACATAATTAATAATCATAATTCTCGTCCCATTTCATTCCTTTCGAACCGATAGCCCGAAAAATTTGTTAATAAAACCAGATTCATCAATTCCAAAATGACAATTCTTTTTTATGGAGATAGCCTTACTGCGGGATACGGGTTATCTGATCCTTCAACACAAGGTTATCCGGCCCTTATCGATGACAAAATAAAATCTGCAGGATTAAAATACGAAATCATTAACGCTGGACTAAGCGGCGACACATCTCAAGGCGGAGTTTCACGGTTAGATTACTGGCTGGGCAGAAAGATCGACGTCTTCGTCCTGGAACTTGGCATAAATGACATCATGCGCGGAGTATCTCCCGTGAGAACTTATAATAACCTGTCGGCGATTATCGAGAAGGTTAAATCTAAGTATCCGCAAACAAGAATTGTTCTTATGGGCATGGAGTTGCCACCGTTCATTTCTGCGGGGCCAGTTGAAGAATTCCGGACGATCTACCAAAAACTATCAACACATCATAAAATTGCACTGGTTCCATTCTTTCTGAAGGGAGTTTTGGGCGTCCGAAGTCTTAATCTTCCGGACGGACTTCATCCTTCAAGAGAAGGTTACAAAGTCATCGCCGAAACCGTCTGGCCGATAATCCGCCCGTTACTTTAAAGACACGACTTGCCGAAGGTTCAAGCTAAGTACGAGTAAGGCAGACAAAATCCGACGAGTGCACAATACATAATTCTTAATTATATCCTTGACTAGACCGCAGCGATGTGGGATAGCAAAAATCGAAACTCAAAGTGTCGTAGTACAATGTAAGTTACGGTGTAAGTGTTCATAAAGGTTAGGCAGCTGGTTGGTAGATACTCAATGATGTAATGCGGATACATCTTTTTTGAGGACACAAGATTTAAACTCCCGAGGAAGGCCATGATCGGGCTGGACAAGTATCAGTGAAGACGACAAATCGCTAACTTACCAACAAAACAAAAACTCCATAATAAACACTACCAACGCCAATGAACAAGATTATCTGGATGGTTATCGTATTGCTTGCAGGTGCATTCCTGCCCATACAAGCCGGATTGAACTCAAGGCTGGGGAAGGCAATACAAAGTCCAGTTTATGCATCGCTCATATCATTTCTGGTTGGCGTAGTCGCGCTGGTGCTATACATCGGCGTAACGTCACAACAGATAACCTGGAGTGCAATGAAAGCAGCGCCGGCATATTCATGGCTCGGTGGAATTCTAGGAGCATTCTATGTAACTGTCGTTGTTTTGGCATTCCCGAAGCTCGGGCCTGCATTCACATTTGGATTGCTGGTATTGGGACAAATGTTCATTTCCCTTTTTCTTGATCATTTTAACTTACTCGTCGCACAACAACAATCTATAAACATCTGGCGCATTGTCGGTGTCATCCTGATTGTGTCAGGTGTTGTACTCATCCGCAAATTTTAAGCATTCACTCGTTAACAACTTCTCGTTGTCAACTTTGTATGACAACTCAGCAAAGTGTGTCAAATTCAATGTCTTTTTGCAATACCGTCAGCTCCATGTTGAAACTAAAAGCTATTTTTTCGTCTTTTTATTGTCGCAAACTTCTTACAGGCTCAGAATGCTAAACATACCTCAGTTGTAACTGAACACATCACTCGTTTTCAAAGACAACCTGATCGGTATCAACTCCAAACGCACACTCAAAGTCTATTTGCGGACCTACTATGCATCTTCAAGTAAAGCTTACCCTCTAGTTTAATATTGTCAAAGTTAATTTTCAAGTCCCGGACAATTCTTTAAAACGAGTCTGCAATTAGACTTGCAGAAAAGGCTTTCACCAATTATTTGGTCAATAAATTTATTCTCATTGGTGCCTGAGTTGACTTCTCCGACCTAGGGAAGTCTTTACGAGAATTCAACAATCAGTGGTCGCTCTGGCTTGATACTGTTCGGTAAATTATTATTTATCTGATCGACGGCAAGTTTTGAACGATTCGGAATAAAAATAGCCGTGCCATGACAGGTGATTTTATGGGAGCTCGCGATACATTGAAACTAACAATGGTCTACCCGGACACCTTTGGCGTTGTTTATGCGATGCAACCTGTGGCAACTGGCACTGGAACCATACCCCGGGGCGTAATCGATTGTCAATTCGAAAAAAAATCATAACCAGGCCTTTAGCCGAAAATTTTACGACCTCGGTATCGAACACGAAGGCAAAGAATACAGCGGTACACATTGGAATAAGATTTGGTCTCAAGACGGCCATTATTCTCACGGGTGCTTCTATTTTTAGCAAAGCACTTAGATTTCAGAAGCAACTGAACAATTGGTTCCAACTTGTAGCTTGAAGCCATTTCAGCTACCTTCATTGCTGCTGGTATCATTCAAATCCTTCAACATTTAGCCAAGCCAGAAAGCATGTCTTTAAAAACTATCCTCTTTCTCAGAACCATTTTTAGACACAAGGAAATCTACGGGCTTAAACTTGGAAGTCAGGCTATAGCTATAGCGTGCTCCATTCTGGTGATTCTGTTTTCAATGGATGAGTTCAGTTACGACTGCTTTCATCGTGACTATGAAAACATTTTCAGAGTACTTCAGAAGAACACGCATCCTGCCTACAACGGAAATCGTCTTTCAAACAGAATATCCACACAGTCGTTGGATCTGATCAGGAAACAATCTGACAGCACGATGATTTTTTGTCGCATAAAGCGCTTAAATGAAATCAACGTAGTGGCCGAAGGTAAAACGGAATATGATCAGTACATGTACGCAGCCGACAAGGGCATCACCAGTATCTTTTCATTTGATATTATAGATGGATCTCTCGAAAACTTTACGTCTTGTAACGCTGCAATTATCTCGGCCAGAAATGCAAAGGAAAGATTCGGTAAAGTAAATGTATCCGGGGAAAAATTCAGGGCTTTCACATACGGAGATACCATCGAGTATACGATTGCAGCCGTCTACAAAGATTATCCTGAAAATTCTCACGAAGATTTCGATTGTATCGTCAGTTTTGATCGCTCGTCAATTCACTCACTTTATTTCACATCTTCTGAATTCAGTGTATATGGTAAATCCAACGATCAAGCATCAGCAAAACAGGATGTATTTGGGTCGCGCGATATACTTTTCAAATTTCAACCCCTCTCAGAAATCTATTTTGGTCCGAGAGTCTTAGGCGAGGAATCAAAACATGGTGATCGCTATAGTATCACGATACTCTTATTTATTACTGCATTGATACTCATTCTGGCATTGAGTACTACCATCAATCTGTCAACCCTTACCATGCCACAGCGGGCAAAGGAACTCGCGTTGAAAAAACTTGCAGGTTCAAGTCAAAATGAGTTGATATTATCTTCTATACGCGAATCATTTTTAACCGTGTTGATCTCCTTTGTTCTCGCGTTATTAATTTTAGCCGCTACATCTGAAATCATTCATTCAACTTTGGCAATCAGACCCTGGAAAATGCTCTCGTCTCATATCGTGGCGTTCTGTTTAGTTATCATTGGCATGACTATTCTATTGGTGATGGGTCCGGTCATCATCTCTCTAAGATTTATTAAAAGTACACCTACGCGTCTACTGAGTTCAAAAGCCATCACTTTCCCGCGTTTGAAAGATCTTATTGTGTTCATTCAAATGGGCGTAAGCGTATTTCTGATCGTAGTCTCTGTGGTAACAAGACGGCAGGTCAATTATTCGTTGATTAAAGAACCAGGACAAAATAATGACCAAGTGGTTTATCTTGAATTTCCCAGTCAGATGACTTCTAAGAATCTAATTGATCTGAGAACAAAATCAAGTAATCCACACATCATTGATGCTATTGCGACTTCACAGTTGCCCAATAGAATTTCGAGTAAAGATCTCAATACTGATACATACTTCATGGGGGTAGATCCGGGTTTCAAGGATTTTTTTTGGCTTGATCATGTTCGAAGGACATTGGTTTAAGGCTAACGACGGTGATTCCATCTCAGTCGTAAATCAGGCTGCCCTCGCGACTTCTCAAAAGGACAAAAATAGGATTGGCGTATTCAAAAACATGGGCCAGATATTTAATCAACCCGATAAGCCTGTTAGACTCAGCGTTGACAGCTACGGATTTAATTATGTTTGCATCCGCGTATTCGAAATTGATATCCGCGAGACCATGATTTTCCTGTCGAACTATTTTTCGAATGAAAATGGCAAAGCCAAGGTGAGACTGTTAAGTAAACACTTTGAGCAATGGATGCTTTATCAGGATCAATTGAACAAGTTTTCTATGATATTGACAATCATTTCTGGCGTGCTGTCGTGTTGCGCCATCTTCGGACTCAGTGTTAGCATCATAAGAGATAAACTAAAAGAAATCGCCATTCATAAATTATGTGGTGCAGGTATGTTTAGCATTACCAAAGTGATTGCCCTGAAATTCATTTGGCAAACACTTCTTGTCACCATAGTTATCGGACCTGTTATCTATTTCATCGTAACGGAGCTACTTCGAACATTCATTTATTCAACACACCTTCAACTGCTTGATTCATTTTTGTAAGTCTGAATCTACTGTTCAACAACTACCTCTTGCGCTTCAGCATTCCGGTTTTTACTGACGCCAGGCTACGGTTATCTTGATTCACAAAAGATGTATCCATCATGATCAGTTTGACCAAGGTATTACCCGACGAAATTTTATCCAAAAAGCACCGCATCTGGTTTTGATATGACACTTGGCTTCTACGTCCCTTCAAATGCAAAGATCAGGAAGTCA
>JBDSKX010000125.1:0-36110 GCA_039916665.1 Chryseolinea sp.
GGGAGATGGCGACTTCCGGACGTGGCTCTATCACATCGCGCGCAATGTGAACTACGACAACTTCCGCAAGAACAAGATTCATAAAAAGGAATCTATCGAAGATTGGGAAGAAAGAATTGAGGGAGATATGAACCGGGCGACTGAAATCGAAAAGGACGATGAATTAAATCTCCTCTCCATGGCCATGGACAGGCTTCCGGAAGACAGGAAAGAGATCCTGTTGCTCAGCAAATATCAGGATAAAAAGTATAAAGAGATCGGCGACATCATCGGTTGTTCAGAAGGCGCGGTAAAAGTTAAAGTCTTCAGGGCACTCCAGGAGTTAAGAGTAGTCTATAAGCAATTGGAAAAACACATGTGATGAAAAACACAGAACGAATTCAGGAATTAATTAATAAGTATAACGCGATGCTCATGGATCCGGCAGAACTGAAAGAGGTCGAAAGGTTTATTGAAGCTGGTCTGATAAACATTGAAGACTTGAATGAACTCAATCAATTGGATGATCGACTTGTTAGTATGCAGACACCCGCGCCGTCACTTTCACTTGATGACAGGTTCTACGCAATGCTCAGGGATGAAAAGAAAGCTGTACCTAAATCTTTTTGGGCTGATTTTTTCTCTTGGCCGGTGCTGGCACCAAGACTTGCATTTGCTTCTGTAACCTTGATTGTTGGTTTCTTCGGAGGGATGTTCCTTAGCGCTCCGGCAACTGAAAATAGCCAGATCGCCGAAATGAAAAATGAGATCAGTGACCTTAAAGAACTCACGATGCTTTCACTCCTGGAAAAGGAGTCCGCAACGGATAGGCTAAAGGCTGTAAGTCTTACGGAGGACATGGATCAGGCAAGTCATAAAGTAACGGATGCACTGTTAAAAACACTAAACAGTGACGACAACGTGAATGTGAGACTCGCAGCGCTGGATGCTCTCAGGCCTTATAGTCTGAAGAGTGGTATAAGAACGGCGCTCATCAGATCTATTGCGGTACAGGATTCACCGCTTGTTCAGATCGCACTGGCAGAATTGATGGCAGCGTTGCAAGAGAAAAAATCGCTAAAAGAATTACAAAAGGTCATGCGCGATAGGAACACTCCTGTTGATGTCAAGAAAAAAATCGGAGAAAGTATCAAGGTACTGACGTAAGCAATAAATGAGGCAGAACCTTTAACAAAATAACATTATGAAAAATACAGGTTCATTTTTATTCATGGTCTTTGTCAGCTTTCAGATGATGGCACAGACTTTCAGCGAAAAAATATCAAAGGAATACATGTTTGAGAAAAAATCGGCCGACAATGCGATCATGGTTGCCAACATTAATGGTCACATCAAGATCGAAGGGTATGACGGCGACAAAATATTGCTGGTTGTTGATAAGCAAATCAAAGCCAAAACTGAAGAGAGACTGGAGAAAGGAAAACAACAGATTCAACTTGGCGTGATGGATCTGGCGGACACACTGATCTTCTTTATTGAAGGGACTGGCAGTGAATTCGGCAAGAAAAGAGACGGTCGAAAGGGCGGATCCAGAAACCATTATGGCTACAGTTCGTGCTGTAATGGTAGCAACAGCAATTGCAACGGTGATTGTAATAACTGCAGATCTGAATTTGAGTACAGCATGAACTTCACTATAAAAGTTCCAAAGGGAGTGGACGTTATGGCAAGTACGATCAACGATGGTGATGTAGCAGTATCGAAAGTAACGGGTAAGGTATCTGCGGATAATATCAACGGGAGTATTACACTCAAAGATCTGGTCAGGGAAAGCTACGCGAGCACCATCAATGGCGATGTCGATATTGAGTACACGGCTAATCCGCAAAAGGATTGCAGATTTTACACACTCAATGGCGATATCAATGCATGGTTTCAAAAAGGCCTTGCTGCCAGCATGAGCTTTGAGAGTTTCAACGGAGAATTTTATACGAACATCGACAAGCTTGAACATTTACCGGTTTATGTCGAGAAGAAACAGCAAGGCAAAGGAATGAAGTACAAGGTGAGTGACAACCGTTTCAAAATAGGATCTGGTGGTGCACTCCTCGACTTCGAAACATTCAATGGTAACGTATATCTGAAGGAAAAAACAAACTAGGACAAACAACATTTAAAGAAATCATACGGATTATGAAAAAGTCAATATTAGTAATAGCGCTCACGCTGGTTGTCACGGGCATCACAATGATAGCTGCGTCGGTAGTGACGGCACAAACATCAAATGAATTTGCCGTGCCGCTCACCGACCCTGGAAAGCGTGGAAAACTGAAGGCATCCCTCAACTACGGATCAATCACCGTGAAAGGGACAGCACGAAAGGACATACTCGTTAGATACACCGTCAAGGCTGACGACGACAATCGCGACGCAAGCAAAAATGGATTGAAGAGAATTGGTGGAGGAAGTGTTGATCTTGAAGTAGTAGAGAACGAAAATACAGTAAAGGTTCATTCTGATTCATGGAACAATAAAATAAATCTTGAGATTGAGATTCCCAGTGGAATGGATCTCGATATAAAAACGTACAACGATGGAGATTTATATATCAGCAACATTCAAGGCAATCTGGACCTGAAAAATTACAACGGAGAGATCACGGCATTGAACATCAGCGGTTCGGTGATTGCCACAACATATAATGGCGGAATCAAGATAAGCTTTGATAAAGTGACAGATGGTACCCCAATGTCTTATTCGACTTACAACGGAGACATCGATGTAACGGTACCACCAGGCTTGAAAGCTTCATTCAAAATGAAGACTGAACAAGGTGATATTTACTCAGATCTCGACGTTGACTTCAAAAGTGGCGGTCCGGTGCAAAAGGCAGATCAAAAGGGCGCGGTCTATAAGGTTATCGTTGATGATTGGAAGAAAGGTAATGTCAATGGAGGGGGATCTGAGATCACGATAAAAAATTATAATGGGGATATATTTCTGCGGAAGAAAGCCGGGTAGTAAATCACCGCAATGGCACAAAGGACGCAATGAAATTCAATGTGTCCTTTGTTTTTTATGAGGTCTTATGGGGGTTGTTTAGATAATAGAAATTGTCCATTTCGTCGTTGCGCTTGCGGTGACTTTACTGCGACAACTCAAACTCCACTCTTCTATTCAGCTTACGCGCTTCGTCTGTTTTCTCTGATACAATCGGCTTCGAACTTCCATAGCCATGCGCTTCAATCCGATCGCCGTCAATTTTAAATTGCGCTATCAGAAATTCCTTGATAGCATCTGCGCGAGCCTGCGACAATTTTAGATTAGCATCCTCTTTTCCCTGTGAGTCCGTGTGACCGGAGATATTCAATTTTAGTTTAGGATGGTCCACCATAAAATCGCCGAGTTTGGAAAGATCTTCGTGCATTGGTGCAAGAATATTTGATTTGCCATTTTCAAACTCGAGCGTCTTGAAAGCAATTCTACTTTCAATAGGATCCGCTTCCCGATTAATCTCGCGATCGCCTTCCATGAAAAAGAACTCTTCAATTCTGAAAAAATCATCGCCCTGTATGATCAATAGATAATTGCGTTTGTTGATCAGGGTGAAGTCGAAAGATCCATTCTCACGTAGATATTTTGGGGAAACTTCCACGCCTTTGTCAATATCGATGACCGAGACAATACCGGTAAATGGTTTCTTTGTTTCCGAGTTAATCAAACTGCCTTTAAGTCTTGCCACGGCTGTTGGCTGTGCTTCCATCGGTACCGGGAATGAATATAGTTCAAGATTGTTGATATCGTCACTCGCCGATCGCGCATAGTATAGACTGCTTGATTCAGAATCAATGGTGAAGTAGTATTCACTTCCAGCGCCGTTCACTAGCGGACCAATATTCTTGGGTTCATCCCATCCCGGATATCGCTTATGAGCTTTATAAATATCGAAGTCGCCAAATGAAAGCGGCTGGCCATTCGAACTGAAATATAATACGTTGTATTTGTGATGAAAGAATGGGCTTACTTCGAATCCCCTGGTATTAATAACAGGACCGAGGTTGAGAGCTTTCTTCCATTTGCCATCTGGACCCTTAGTTGAATAATAGAGGTCAGAATTGCCAAACCCTCCGAGTCGATCGGATGCAAAAAAAAGCGTATCACCTGAATGCGACAATGAAGGTTGGGAATCCCAGCCAATTGAGTTTATCATTGGCCCGAGGTTTTTGACGTTGTCCCACGTGCTATCAGCTTTCAACTGCGCTACGAATATGTCGCAGCTTCCATACGAGTTGGGCGAATTGCAGCGGGCGAAATACAATAGCTTTCCATCTTCACTTAAACAGGCAGATCCCTCGTTGTAAGGGGTATTGATTTTCTTAAACTCTTCGGCAAAGCCCCATATATCTCCTTCTTTTTTGGTGAAGAAGAGATCTTCGTTGTAATTCTTATTGAGTGGATCGATGTGTTTGTTTCGCTTCGACGTGAACAGAAGAACATTGTCTACGTTGCCTATGGTTGGCCCATAATCCTCCTTAGCGGAATTGATCGCTTCACCCATGTTAAGCAGAACGCCTTGGGGGGGCCTGAGTGTATCGATCTCTTTTCGATAAGCAACAAGTTCATAGTATTGCTTTAGTGGAACATAGAGATCTTTTATGTCTTTCGAAGCTGAATCGAATTCCTGCTTTACTTCATTTCCGAGTGCCGGTTTGCGCACATGTTTCAAGGCGAGTTTGTATAGCAATATAGATTCACCTGAGGGACCATATTTCTTTGAAAGCCTGGCGAGGTCAAGGAGCAGTTCGGTATCTGTGGCGAAGTTCTCAGGTCCGAAATTCTTGACATATTTTCTTAGTTCGTCATACGCCTGTTTATCATCGCCAGCGGGAATAAGTTTCTTGATCCGGTCGAGTTTTGCCCGATCGTAGTAGTACCGGATCGTACCGATATTTGGGAAGACGAAGATGTCAGATTGACTGTAATTTGTCAGGCTATCACGAAGCTCGATAACGCCTGCATTTTTGAGTTTCTTCCCTGTTTTCTGGGCTAGGGAATTAACTTGAATTACGAGACAAAACGCTGAGATTAAGGTCAAAAAGTAGGTTTTCACTGAACCCAATTTGGTATGAAGTCACGCAAATCCTTTAAAGTTGACACAAATTTGCTTCTTTTACAACTGTGTTGGCACTACTATTGTCTTAATGGCCGCACTCAAGAAAACGCTCTTCGCCGTTGCGTGCCAGATGGCAAAGGCAGGTGGTCGCGCCAGTTTGACATTTTTTGAAAAACATGTTTAAAGCTTTGCCAATACAACTTGTTCAGGAAGAATCGGAAGAACTGATTCAATTAATCAATCCGGAACAAGAGTCAGACATAAAGCCGGAGGATCTGCCGGAAGAAATCTCTATTCTTCCAATTAAGAATACTGTGCTGTTCCCGGGCGTTGTTATTCCGATCACGGTCGGTCGGCAGAAATCCATCAAGCTTGTTAAGAAGGCGTATCAGGCCAATCGTATCATCGGCGTTATCGCACAGAGGAACCCGCAAGCCGAGGAACCTTCGATCGACGATCTTTACAGAACCGGAACAGTTGCAAGGATTATCAAGATGTTGGTGCTTCCGGATGGCAATACTACTATCATTATACAAGGCAAGAATCGTTTTGTGGTAAAGGAGTTTGTTCAGGAAGAACCTTACCTCACTGCAAAGATCGACCTTCAGCCAGATCCAGTGCAGAATGCGAATGGCAAAGAAACACAAGCGCTTGTTCAATCTCTAAAAGACGCTGCAACCAAAATATTAAAGCTTAATCCCGAGATTCCCATCGAAGCGCAGGTGGCTTTGGATAATATTTCGAGTATGTCGTTTCTGGTTCACTTTCTGTCTTCCAACCTTAACGTAGAGGTCGCTGACAAACAGAAGATCCTTGAAACAAAAAACATTAAGGATCGCGCAACGCTGCTGTTACAGTATATGCTGAAGGATATTCAGATGCTTGAGATCAAGCACGAGATCCAGAAGAAAGTGCATACTGATATTGATCAGCAGCAACGCGATTATTTTCTGCGCCAACAGATAAAAGTACTTCAGGATGAGTTGGGTTATGATGGACCCGACAAGGAAGTTGAAAAACTCAGGAAGCGTGCGGAGACAAAGAAGTGGCCTGCAGACGTAGCGTCCCATTTCAATAAAGAACTTGACAAGTTACTACGAATAAATCCGATGGCCGCTGAGTATCCTGTGGCGATGAACTACGTAGAGTTTATGCTGGATATGCCTTGGGGTGACTACACAGTTGATGATTTCGATCTCAAACGTGCTAAGAAAATTCTTGATCATGATCACTTCGGACTTTCAAAAGTAAAAACTCGTATCCTTGAATACCTTGCTGTTTTGAAACTTAAGAAGGACATGAAAGGTCCGATCCTTTGTTTGTATGGCCCTCCTGGTGTTGGTAAGACATCGTTAGGGAAATCTATAGCCAAAGCGTTGCAGAGAAAGTACGTGCGGATGTCTTTGGGTGGCGTTCATGATGAAGCAGAGATACGCGGTCACAGGAAGACTTACGTCGGAGCGATGCCGGGCAAGATTCTTCAGAATATAAAGAAGGCACAATCTTCGAATCCGGTTTTTATACTTGATGAAATAGATAAAGTAAAGTCTGATTTCAGGGGAGACCCTTCAAGCGCTATGCTTGAGGTATTGGATCCTGAACAAAATAATGCTTTCGGTGATAATTATCTGGAAGTGGAATATGACCTTTCCAAGGTTCTTTTCATTGCTACTGCAAACTCGATGGATACTATTCATCCGGCGCTTCGCGACAGGATGGAGATTATCGAAGTGACTGGATATACACTTGAAGAGAAAGTAGAGATTACGATGAAACATTTGTTCCCGAAGCAATTGAAGGAACATGGATTAAAGGTTTCCTCCATTAAAATCAGTCGCGCGGCGGTTGCCAAGATCATTGATAGTTATACGCGGGAGTCAGGCGTTAGAAGTCTCGAACGTAAGGTTGGTACGGTAGTGCGCAGCATCGCAAAATCGGTGGCGATGGAAGAACCATACGAAAAGAACATCACGGAAGAGACGGTATCGAAAGTATTGGGCGCCGAAATATTTGATGAAGAATTATATCAAGGAAATGAGATAGCAGGTGTTGTCACCGGATTAGCCTGGACACAGGTTGGTGGCGAAATACTTTTTGTTGAGTCAAGTTTGAGCAAAGGCAAGGGTTCACTGACGATATCCGGTCAGTTGGGTGATGTGATGAAAGAGTCTGCGGTAGCAGCGCTATCCTATCTCAAGTCAAACGCAGAATCGCTCGGTATTGATCATCGTGTATTTCAGCAGTATGATCTGCATATTCACGTTCCTGCGGGTGCGGTGCCAAAGGATGGACCTTCAGCGGGCATCACGATGTTCACCTCGCTTGCTTCTATCTATACGCAACGCAAGATCAAATCTAAGCTTGCCATGACCGGAGAAATAACGCTTCGGGGTAAAGTATTGCCTGTGGGTGGTATCAAAGAAAAGATACTTGCTGCTAAGAGAAGTGGAATTAAAGACATTGTGTTGAGCGAAAAGAACAAACGGAACATCGACGAAATCGAACCGGGTTATCTCAAGGGCCTGACATTTCATTTTGTTTCATCTGTGGATGACGTTTTAAAAGTAGCCTTGTTAAGGGATCGTGTTGAAACGCCGATGAAGTTTGTGTTTGCCGATCAGAAGGTCTCGGCGTAAGCGTTCTCACCGCAGAGACAAAAGGCGCTGAGCGATGCCAAATGCAATCTTGTATACTCCGTGTCTTTGCGCCTTACCGGTGAAGGAAAATTTCTAACTTGTCACTTCATCAATATTGAACTCGAGTGACAAGATATCTGCCGATCTTCATTCTCATAAGTTTATCGCCACAGATACTTGCACAGAGCAGCGTGAGAAAAGCATTTAACTTTTTACAGACACCAAACAACGCCCGTCTTTCTGCAATCGGTGGCGTTAACGTTTCACTGGCCGATCGCGACATCAATTTACTGTATGATAATCCTGCCTTGTCTGGAGATTCCCTTGCTGGAGTGGCTGCTGCGAGCTACCAGTTTTATGTCGCTGACATCGGCCAGGCATCCTTTACCTATGCACATAAGTTTTCGGGTATCGGTACAGTTGCATTTGGGATCCAGCATATGAATTATGGCAGCATCAAAGGTTATGATGCAACGGGTGCAGAAACAACCGATTTCAAATCGGGGGAGACTGCATTAGTGATCAGCAAAGGTCATCAACAGGCAAACTTTAGAATGGGGGTGTCGATGAAATTTGCTTTTTCAAATATTGGCGGCTATCGGGGAAATGCCTTAATGCTTGATCTTGGAGGATTATTCGTTCATCCCAGGGAAGATTTTACCATCGGACTTTCAATCCGAAATTTGGGATTTGTCCTGTCAGATTATAGCATGTCTGGAAAAGCAAAACTTCCTTTTGAAGTTCAGGCCGGTACTACGTTTAAACCAGAACATATGCCTATCCGTTTTTCTTTGACGGCATTCGGAATAGGGGGATCTGGCACATATTATGATCGTCAGGCAGGAGATCCGTCCCCAGGAATATTGGATAAACTACTAAGGTACCTTAACTTGGCTGCAGAGGTCCTGGTGCACCGGAATCTGGATTTGATGATTGGATATAATTATCGCATACATCAGGAATTGAAGTTGCAGGACGCCGGTGGGAGTTCAGGAGTATCATTTGGATTCGCCTTGCGTGTAAAATCGTTCGAATTCGTGTTTAGCAGAAGCACTTATGTGGTAGGTAATGCCGGTTATTCATTTACATTGTCGAAGAATATTGATAAAATGATCAGGAGAAGATAGAGACTATGGATTCAAAATATTTAACACCAAAGCAAATCGTTGAAGAACTGGACAAATACATTATTGGGCAGTACGAAGCTAAACGTAATGTAGCCATAGCGTTGCGAAACCGCTGGCGCAGAATGCACGTGCGTTCAGACATGCAGTCGGAGATTGTACCAAATAATATTTTGATGATTGGTGCCACAGGTGTAGGTAAGACCGAGATCGCAAGAAGACTTGCCAAGATTGCCGGCGCACCTTTTGTAAAAGTTGAAGCATCGAAGTTTACGGAGGTGGGTTACGTAGGAAGGGATGTTGAAAGTATGGTCAGAGACCTTGTCGAGCAATCCGTCAACATGGTAAAGGCCCGGAAAAAAGAGGAAGTGAAGGAGAAAGCAGCTGTTATCGTTGAGGATATTATCCTTGATGCTCTGATCCCGCCGATGCGACAGCCACAAGCCGTAAAAACAGGATTTACAAATCAATCGGAAACGACAGAAATACCCGGTACCGATGCTGAACTCAATGAACGCACTAGAAATCATTTCAGGGAAAAGATCAAAAATGGTGAACTCGAAGACAGAAAAATTGATATAAACATCAAGGGAAATGGGGGCTCTAATGTTGGAATGGTAGGCGCAGGGATGATGGACGAAGCCTCGATGATGAACCTTCAGGAAATGATCAACGGGATGATGCCAAAGAAAAGTAAGAAACGGAAAGTTACAGTTGCGGAAGCGCGTCGAATCCTTCTGGAAGAAGAAGCTGCGAAGCTGATTGATATGGATGAAGTAAAGGAAGAGGCAATCAGGCAGGCGGAAGAAGCTGGCATAATCTTCATAGATGAAATTGACAAGATAGCTTCCGGAGGCAAGAAAGGGAGCGGAGGTGGGCCTGATGTAAGCCGTGAAGGCGTGCAACGTGATCTGCTTCCGATTGTAGAAGGGAGTACAGTCAATACGAAGTATGGTTCCATTAAAACTGACCACGTATTGTTTGTTGCCGCAGGGGCATTTCATATTTCAAAACCATCTGATCTTATCCCCGAACTTCAAGGGCGATTTCCGATTCGAGTAGAGCTCAATAATCTTACAAAGGACGACTTTATCCGTATCCTGAAAGAACCACGCAATGCACTTACACGCCAGTATGAAGCCTTGTTCGAGGCAGAAGGCGTGGAGGTATCATTTACGGATGATGCGCTCGAAGCCATTGCAGGAACAGCGTTTGATATAAATGCAGAAATTGAGAATATCGGCGCCCGACGTCTTCACACTGTCATGAGCAAACTTCTCAACGAGTTTCTCTTTGATGTGCCAGACAAGATTGTTGCCAGCACAAAGATCTTGATTGATGCTGACCTGGTAAAAGCAAAACTTTCAGGGTTTGTTAAGAACAGAGATCTCAGTGAGTTTATACTTTGATGAGAAGCATAGCGCTTATCCTCTTGTTGTGTCTTGCCGGGAAGGCGCGGGCACAGCAAGTAGAGTTGGCTCCGTCAATGACAACACATCTTGATTCTGTTCGCGCGAAATATATTAAGTCTTATCCTGATCATTTTTTTATTTGGCCTCTTATCAAGCAACGAAGGTTGGATTTTCGATTACAGGATATTCCATCACATAACAAGCTTGTAACGTACAAATCAAACAAGCCGTATTTTGTTGGTGTTGGATTGTATATTTTCGAAGTAGTTTTAGAAATTACCGGAGCGGTTCCGTTTCAGGAACTTAGTGAGAGTCGATATGGTAAAACTTATGCCAATGATCTCCAGCTTAATTTGTTCGGCAAGCAATGGTCAGTTGAATCATTCCGACAGCGATACCGGGGATTTTATATCAGCGATCCTGATGTTGACATTGCCGCTGGCGCACCTTATCCACAACGAGCAGATCTCGTAACAAGAAACACAGGCATAACTGGGAGCTACGCTTTTAATAAAAAGAAATTTTCATATCGATCGCCCTACAACTTTGCCGATACCCAATTACGTACAGCAGGTTCGTTGATGATTTTTGGTACGCTAAGTAATTTTAAAACGCGGGGTGATTCTGCGATCTTAGGTGGCAGATATGAGAACGACTTTGGTAGCAACAGTCATATACAGGAATTTAAATCAACAACACTCAGTATTGCTCCTGGGTATAGTCAGAGTTTTATTCATAAAGGCTATTTTCTCAATGCCACGCTTGCACTAACGGCTGCACCTAACTGGGTCTCGTACCGACTGGATGATGGTAAGGAACACTCCAGCGTAAAGCTTGCCGCATTTTATATGGCCCGGATTTCAATTGGCTACAGTGCGAAAAGATGGTTTACCGCTATTAACTATGTAACGCAAGGCGGAAATGCCAAATATGATGGTATTCAACTGCTCACCTCGAGTGGAACGATGAAGTTGCTGTTTGGATATCGCTTCCGGGAGTTTGGTATCCTTAAGAAACGAGTCGCAGACATTCCTCAACTCGTTGGTATTGGTAAATAGCATCAGGGATCTGTTCTAAACACAGATTGTAGAGTGAACGAAGGAGTTTTTTGGTGGAATCGCGGGAACAAATTGAGAGCTGTGACGTTAGTCCTCTCTGCTTTTGGGGTAGTCAAAGAACAACATTTGGCCTGTGCCCCAATTAATCTGTTTCCATTCTTCTGCCTGAAATTGGAAACCTATAACACCGCATGTGGGAACATTATCGATATCAAGCGCTTCCGTTGTCAGTGAATTAACGAAGTCTGTTAGTCCGGGATTATGACTGAAGATCATTACGGTGCTATTCTTGTCATCAAGCTCATGGATCACTGACATCATGGTCTCTTCATCGGCAAGATAAAGTCTGAGATCACTCTTGATTTCTGCTTTGGGGTATTTGATAGCCTTGGCGATCCGTTTCGAAGTACTCAGTGAACGTTTCGCAGGGCTTGACAGCATCAGATCCGGATAGACATTCTTTTCCTTTAAACGCTTACCCATTCGAGGTGCGTCTCGCTTGCCCCTGGGATTTAAAGGCCTTTCAAAGTCGTCGACGTTTGAACCTTCCCAGCTCGACTTGGCGTGTCGAATTACATACAGTCTTTTCACGATGATAAATTTAATTCCAAATTCCGAAACCCTAACTTAGCGGCCCATGTCAAACGGCAAAAAGATACGTAGAAAGATAAGGTATTCTATTCTTTATCACTTTGTAAAATCATTGATTGCGTTGTCGAATAGCATGCCGCGAATTGCATGGCTGAAATTCAGCGGTCGATTGGGCAGAATTGGATACTATTTTGCAAATAATACGCGGATGCTGGTGATCAGACATCTTGCCATTGCTTTTCCAGAACTCTCAAGGGAGCAAGTGAAAATCAAAGCCAAAAATGTATTTGAAATGTTGGGCAAAAATGCGGGGGAAATGCTGCGGGCGACGAGAGTGAAAGATCTCACAGACCTGGAGACATTTCTGGAAACAAAAGGGTTAGAGAACTACGAAAAGGCAATTGCCAAAGGTAAAGGTGTAATTTTTCTCACTTGTCATCTTGGAGCTTTCGATCTGCAAGTAAGTAATATGGCATTGAGGGGATTGAATCCAAACATCATCGGTACGCCTCTGAAAGATGAGCGATTGAATGAACTCCTATGGGACTATCGCAATAAATACGGTGCTGTTGCTATCGCAAGAGGCAAGGAGACATTTAAGCTGATTAAGGTTTTAAAGTCAAATGGTTCGGTAGCGCTTTTGATTGATCAGGACACAAAAGTCAAAAGTGCTTTCGTGAGCTTCTTTGGTAAACCTGCGGCAACGCCTGTTGGTGCTACGATACTTGCTATGAAGACTGGTGCCGCCGTGGTACCGACGTATATTTATCTTGGCGATGACTGGAAACAGCACATGCTTATACTTCCTGAGATTCCGATGCGGTTATCCGGTGATGAAGAAGCAGACGTCATTTTCAACACACAGATCCTTAGCAATTTTATAGAGGACGTTATTCGTCAGCATTCTGAGCAATGGGTTTGGATGCATCAACGGTGGAAGACGCAACCGGGGGAAGAGCTAAAATAGCAGAGTGCGAAATGGGATTTTTTTTCACCGCCGCGCAGAGTATATTTTTGTAAACGTTGGAGCCAAGTCAAGATATCACGCAAAGTGATGATAGTTACTGAAAGCAGATGTTAGGCACCGTCCGCTAAGGTCGAAAATTCATCATTCATAAATTCAATGTCGTTAACTTATGCCTGTTGTGACAGTTGATAACAGAAAATCGAAGTTCACAGCGCCATCATTCACCCTCCTCGCGAGAAGCAACAGCGGACACAGTAACTAATCCTACTTTGTCAAGTTAGCTTGAATTTGAGGGATATCGCCCAAACAGGTCTACGAGAAGTGACTACTGATACCGTTGCACAATGTCATTTAGTTCACCAATATCTGTAGAACTTTCATCAAGGATTGTATTAGTTAAGGTGACCATTCAGGCCAACGTCGATGAGTTTATGTCTTGCCAAATCTATTTTCATATTAGTATGACTACAACATAGTAGTTCAATTCACACGTTCATCCCGAAGCAATCTCATATCCCTCACAGGGTCAGAAAATTAATTCACAGGTGTTCCGCAAGTGACTTCGTTTGGCGAGGCCAGCACCAGGAATTGTGTATCGAAATTTAAGCCTTAACTAAACTACATCGATTCATAATTCATAATTCTCTTCCCCTTACTTTTTAAACACAAAGTATACGGCCAGTACCAGAAACATCAGTCCGATGAGGTGATTGATCCTGAAGCTTTCATTTTTGAAAAATAAAAGGGAGAAAATCATGAACACCAGCAGTGTGATAGCTTCCTGAATCACTTTCAGTTGAAGCAGTGAAAACGGTCCACCGTATTCTTTGAATCCTAATCTGTTCGCTGGTACCTGCAGCATGTATTCGAACAATGCAATTCCCCAGCTGATCAATATGATACTGATCAGTCCAAGATTCTTGCTCCAGGCCATATCCTTGAACTTCAAATGACCATACCAGGCGACGGTCATGAAGGTGTTGGAGAGCGTGAGAAGTATTATCGTGTATAGTATGCGCATGAAAAATGTTTTTCACCGCGGAGACGCAGAGATCATAAAAATCAGATTATGCATTCTCGGCGTCTTTGCGCCTGCGGTGAAAAGAATCTATTTTGGAGGCGAGTCAAACATTGGTGGCGCAGTGGCGCGGAGAATGCAAACTGATTTTATTACTATGCGTCTCAACGCCGCGGTTTATTTTTATTTTACAAGTTTTTTATACTTAATTCTACGAGGCTGCTCATCACCAAGTCGTTTTCTCTTATTCTCCTCGTAATCGGAGAAACCACCTTCAAACCAAACTACCTGCGAATCGCCTTCGAACGCAAGGATATGTGTGCATACGCGATCGAGGAACCAACGGTCGTGAGATATGATTACCGCACAGCCGCCAAAGTTTTCCAAAGCTTCTTCCAATGCCCGAAGTGTATTTACGTCCAGATCGTTGGTTGGCTCATCCAATAATAAAAGATTTCCGCCCTGGCGCAACGCGATGGCTAGATGCACACGACCACGCATCCCGCCCGACAGTTCCTTAACTTTCTTCTGTTGATCTGTACCATTGAAATTAAACTTACCAACATAAGCTCTTGAATTGATCTGCTTCCCGCCAAGCTCCATCAACTCATTTCCTCCTGTGATAGCCTTCCATACCGTATCCTCTGGTTTCAGATCATCGTGTTCCTGATCGACATAAGCGATCTGCACCGTTTCGCCGACCGTAAAATTTCCGGCATTGGGTTTCTCTTTGCCGATGATCATCTTGAAGAGCGTTGTCTTACCAGCACCGTTCGGTCCAATAATACCAACTATCCCTGCCGGTGGTAACGAAAAAGTAAGATTCTCATACAAGAGTTTGTCACCATAAGCCTTAGTAACACCGGTAGCTTCGATAACTTTATTCCCCAATCGTGGCCCAGGTGGAATAAACAATTCAAGTTTCTCTTCTTTATCCCGGGTTTCCTGACTCATTAATTTTTCATATGCGCTCAAACGAGCTTTTCCTTTTGCCTGTCTTCCTTTAGGATTCATCCGAACCCACTCCAATTCACGCTCAAGCGCTTTCTGACGTTTCGATTCGGACTTCTCTTCCTGTGCCAGGCGTTTTTGCTTTTGATCGAGCCATGATGAGTAGTTTCCTTTCCACGGAATACCTTCACCGCGGTCGAGTTCAAGAATCCATCCAGCTACGTTGTCAAGAAAATATCGATCGTGGGTTACCGCGATAACAGTGCCTTTGTATTGTTTCAAATGTTGTTCGAGCCAATAAACCGATTCGGCATCCAGGTGGTTGGTAGGCTCATCAAGAAGTAGTACGTCTGGTTCCTTTAACAACAAGCGACAAAGCGCTACCCGTCTTTTCTCACCACCAGAAAGGTGTTCTATTTTCGCGTCTGGCGGTGGACATCTGAGCGCATCCATAGCGCGTTCAAGTTTGTTATCCAATTCCCAGGCATTTGTTGCATCGAGTTTCTCCTGTATCTCACCTTGTTTGGTGATGAGCTTGTCCATCGCATCGGGATTATCCATGATCGCCGGATCGCCAAACTTCTCGTTGATTGCTTCAAACTCCTTCAGGAGGTCTACAACGCCCTGGACACCTTCCTCCACAATTTCTTTTACTGTTTTGCTTTTGTCGAGTTGAGGCTCCTGTTCGAGCAGTCCGACGGAGAATGTGAGATCTGATACGACCTCTCCCTGGAACTCTTTATCAATACCCGCGATGATACGCAGCAAACTCGATTTACCAGATCCGTTGAGACCCAGCACGCCAATCTTTGCCCCATAAAAGAAGGATAGATAAATATTTTTTAGAACCTGTTTGCTCGGAGGATAGATCTTATTGACCCCCGTCATCGAGAAGATGATCTTTTCGTCAGCCATACAATAGATTAATACTTTTTAGTGAGGAACGTTGCCGTCGCGAGCGGTTAGTCGCTAGGGCGCAAATATGCTAAAAAATCCTTTTGATGAAGATTTGTCCCATGATTCCTGTTTTTCAGAAAACCCAATTACGTTGTTCATGCGTTTATCGGGTTATGAAGAAGATTTTTTATCCGGTTTGTCAATACATAAAATATACTTGAAGGGCGTTATCTTCCGTGCAAATGGCGTTTATAGCCAAAACGAAGATTGATTGCACTGGAAATTGAAATGCTCATTTGAAGGTTAGGTGAAATAAAATTTGTTTTGATCAGCAAAATTCTATTTTTGCGAAAAATTGATTTGGAGGAATATAACTATGTATTGGACCCTAGAACTTGCCTCTTACCTTGAGGACGCCCCGTGGCCAGCTACGAAAGACGAACTGATCGACTATTCTATTCGCTCTGGTGCGCCACTTGAAGTAGTTGAGAATCTTCAGGAACTCGAAGACGACGGGCAGCCTTACGAGAGCATCGAGGAAATCTGGCCTGACTACCCCACAAAAGAAGACTTTTTCTTCAATGAAGACGAATACTAAGCTGAACCGTTCATGGGCTTCAGAATGATAAGAAAAGCTGGTCTCAGGGCTAGCTTTTGTCATTTTTGTACTCATGCTTTGTAACCGGCGTTGAGAAGCGCCTCTGCCAGCACAAGGTCTTCCGGTGTCGTTATCTTTATGTTTTGATAATCTCCGTCAAAGAGAAAAATGTTGTGGCCAGCCCTTTCAGCAATGCTTGCATCATCCGTTAACGACTGATCTTCGGGGAATTCGTAGGCTCTTTTGATCAGTTCAACCCGAAACGTCTGCGGAGTCTGTATGAGTTTGTAGCGCGAGCGGTCAAGGGCTGAGGTCCCTGCCGGACTGACTTCACGAATAGACTCCTTCAGCGAAACTGATGCGACCGCGCTGCCAAATTGTTTTGCCACCTTGAAAGATGCTGTAATCATTTCCTGCGTAACCAGAGGACGGACACCATCATGAATGGCAACCAGGCCATCCTCAGCGATTGCATTTAAGCCGCGCTTTACAGATTGAAAGCGTGTTATGCCTCCGGCCTGAAGCGTAATGGGCCTGTTGAAATTGTGTTGTTTACACAGTGACCGCCAAAGTGTAAAATCTTCCTCAGGCAGGACCAACACAATACTTAAAGATGATGAATAGCGATTGAATGCATTTATCGTATGCATTAAAACCGGCAGTCCATTCAATTCAAGGAACTGCTTTGAAGTCTTTCCAGGGATCCGGGTGCCTTTGCCACCCGCGACAATGAGCGCGTGTTCAGTAGGGTGCATAGTTCACCCCTAATTACAGAAAATTGATTGGAAGAAATAGACCAAAGCAAATCCCGTATTCACCTAAAGCGAAATGCGGGAGAGCTTTTGGACATGACTAGATGATCAGCATAGCGTCGCCGTAGGTCAGGAACTTGTATTTTTCCTTTTTGGCAACCTTGTATGCTTCCATGGCCAGATCATACCCTGCGAAGGCCGAAGCCATCATCAACAAGGTGGATTCAGGCATATGAAAATTCGTTATCATCGCATTGCAAATCTTGAATTCATATGGCGGAAAGATAAACTTATCTGTCCAGCCTTCTCTTGCCTTCAACCGGTTATTAGCAGAAACGGCTGACTCAAGAGCCCTCATTGTTGTTGTGCCGATAGCGCAAACACGGCGTTTATTATCCAATGCACGATTAACGACGTCAACGGCAGCCTGGGAAACAATAAAGTTTTCAGAGTCCATTTTGTGCTTGGTTAGATCTTCTACATCCACTGGACGGAAAGTACCAAGGCCGATATGAAGGGTGATATAAGACATATCGACGCCTTTGATCTGAAGTCTTTTCAACAACTGACGCGTAAAGTGCATCCCTGCTGTTGGGGCAGATACGGCGCCCTTGTTTTTAGCGAAGATGGTTTGAAATCTCTCCTTGTCCTCTGGTTTGATTTTTCTTTTGATGTATTTCGGAAGGGGAGTTTCGCCAAGTGTTTCGACGACTTTATCGAAGGCATCTGAATCGCCGTCGAATAAGAATCGAATTGTTCTCCCGCGGGACGTTGTATTGTCGATAACCTCAGCAACAAGGTCTCCGTTGCCGAAGTAAAGTTTGTTACCAACACGGATCTTTCTGGCAGGATCTACCAGTACATCCCAAAGGTGCATTTCTGCATTCAACTCGCGCAACAGGAATACTTCAATTTTGGCGCCCGTCTTTTCTTTACGGCCATACAAGCGCGCGGGGAATACCATGGTATCATTGCCGACCAGGACATCACCTTCAGCAAAGTACTCAACTACATCTTTGAATATCTTGTGTTCGATCTTTCCTGAATCTTTATGAATAACCATCAATCGCGACTCATCACGGTTTTCTGCGGGATCGAGTGCTATTAAATTGTTAGGGAGCTCAAATTTGAATTCTGATAACTTCATATTTGTTTATGCAAGAGATGCCCAATAAAGGGTAATTTTTTTAGAGGTTGCAAAAATAAGGCAATATTTGGCTTTTGCGACAAATCAGAATACCTTTTTCCAACGTGTAACAAAATGCTGATTTTTAAGTCATATCAAGTAATTTCGATGGCTTTCCGTCGACAAACAAAAACAATTATCTCCCGTTCAAGATCCTGATGAAGACCGTAGGCCAGATTTATGAGAGCTTCATTTTTGCCTGGAAAGCTCTTAAGTCAAACGTATTGCGCACTATCCTGTCATTGCTGGGTGTGACCATAGGCATTTTTGCAATTATCGGTGTGCTCACTTTCGTTGATTCGTTGGAGAAGAATATCAAAGACAGTCTCGATTTTTTGGGAACCGGCGTTATTTACGTTGAAAAATGGCCTTTTACTGCCGACAACAACGGTGAATACAGATGGTGGGATTTCTGGAATCGCCCCAACGCGTCTTACAACGAATTCAAGTTTCTAAAGGAGAATCTCAATCATCAGAAAGGGATGGCCATCTTTTCAGCGAGAGGCAATCAAACCATCCGGCGCGAAAGCAATAGTGTAGGACAAGTGAGGTTGGTTGGCGGGAGCCAGGGTTACGATGATATTTTCACCGTAGATGTTGAAAAGGGACGGTTCTTCAATTCTGAAGAATTGGAATCGGGGCGAAATATAGCTGTCATAGGCTACGAGGTGGCCAAAGCTTTGTTTGTGAACGGCGAAGACCCCATTGGTAAAATGATAAAGGTTAAAAACCTTAAATATGTCGTGGCTGGCGTCGTGAAGAAGGAAGGTCAAAGTTTTCTAGGAACGCCGAGCAATGATTATGTCATCATCATACCCTACCAATCTTTCCGCAGAATGTACCAAACAGGAACCGGAAAGCCGTTCGAGCTGACCTCACGTATTGGGATCAAAGGTGATGAATCTGACATCGGACTTGTCGAACTGGAGAATGAAGTACGGGGCATTCTGCGTGTAAGGCGGGGGTTGCGTCCGGCTGAAAAGGACAATTTTGTACTGAATCGTCCTGAAGCAATCGCTAATGTGATCAGCGGAATATTCGATGTCTTCGGTATAGCAGGATGGGTCATCGGCGGTTTTTCAATTCTTGTGGGCGGCTTTGGGATCGCTAACATTATGTTTGTGTCTGTAAAAGAGCGTACCCCCATCATTGGACTGCAAAAATCTCTCGGCGCTAAAAACTATTTTATCTTGTTTGAATTTTTGTTTGAAGCAATCTTCCTCAGCCTTATCGGGGGACTTGCGGGGCTGGTCCTGGTTTGGTTCCTGACTTTCATCCCGACGGGTAGCCTGGTCGTGAAGTTGACGATCAATAATATCGTTCTGGGTTTGACCGTAGCCTCTATTATAGGGCTAGTCTCGGGAATTGTTCCTGCGGCTATGGCCGCGCGGATGGATCCGGTAAACGCGATTAGGGCATAGGCTTCATTCTTGATTTTGGCTGATCCATGCGTACGTGGAAATACCGCAAACATATTTTATGGAGCTCCTCCCGCTAATCCATTAATCCGGTGAATCCCAGTTCAGACAATAGTGTCTGCCATTACACACTGTAGAACCTCCTCTGCGATATTCAGCACCGATTAACTTGATTATTGGCTGATGTTTGCCGTATTCCCGAGTGGCACAATGTTTTCATGATCATTTGCGAAAAAAATAACATAACATTTTAACAATAATGCCATGAAGAAAATAATGATGACTACTTGCGGGGTGGGCTTGATGAGCGTCATGGCTCTCGCGCAAAGTGTTGACACAACGAAGACGTTGAACAATAGATCGAATCTGAACAACTCGACCATCAAGGGTAATACAAATCTGAATCAAACAACAACACCGCAGCCGATTCAGAATCCTACGCCGCCAGCTGTTCTGCCGCAGACGCAGTATCAGCAGAATACAAATAGTCCGCAGTTGACGCAGCCAACAACGCCTCAAACGCAGGATCAGCTCCAACCACCGGCTACTACACCACAAGTGCAGTCACAGCCAGCTATTCCGGGAACCACGCCTGCGATGAGTCCAACCATCCCATCACAACAAACATCACCAACGACGCCGAGTGCTGTTAAGCCTCCGAGATAATTACGAATTATGGATCATGAACTGTCGTTGTCAACGCGATGCTACTTTTGATTGGATAACACGTGGGGATTTCTGACAATGATTCCACCACAACTATTTTAATCTAAGCCCAGGAATCTTAATTAAGAGAAACACAAAAGTCATGAGTCTCGCCGTCTTTTAATGCGGCTCCAACTCATGACTTTTTGTTATTTAAGGCCATGTCGCTGATTAAGGATTAGGGCGCTTTGAACTTCGATTTCTGTTATAACATCCCACTACGACTTTAATTCAAACGACATTGAACTTTAGATGGTAAAGTGATTTGAATTTCTTTACCAGGTTACAACCTACAGGCTGAAATTGTCAAATGTGCACCCTGAATCGTTTACTCCAGGCATTAGGATAAGGTACCTCCTCGTAGAGGAATAGCAGCCTTAACCTCGTCGTTTCTGCCCTTCAAAATGTCATTGAAAGTGTGCAGGCTGTTGCTTTTTACCATGCAGGACTTGCCGTTTCGATCATCGTGCCGTCGGCCAAACGCCGGAATTCAATCCATCAGACTATTCTTCATACCCTAGGTATACCCTAGACTGACCCAAGGCTGACCCTGGACTAACCCTGGGCTAATTCTACACTTATCCTGAGTTAACCCGAAACTGACTACAGTCTAATTCAGGTATAATCCGTAAGTGACCCTGAACCGACTTGACTGAGACCTGAAACTATTGCATTCCTGCGTCGTGTGGAAGATATCGATGGGGAATTGTAGCCGGAAACCGCAAAGGACAAGCAGTTGACACCACATTATGAGATTATTGATGCAGTATTACTGTTTACTGCATGCAATTCATGAGCGCTGCCGGAGTTCGGTGCGTAAGCTGTTTAAACCAGCTTCAAAGAATGTTGTAAAACTTAAATACCAGATTATGGCGTTTCAAAAAAGCTTTTTAAAACTAGAGGGTACCGTTGACGGCCTTAGTATCTATCAATCTAATGATAGATACATTGTCAGGAAAAAGTCGGGCGTTAGTGGTGACCGGATAAAAAATGATCCAGCTTACGTTCGGGCACGGGAGAATATGCTGGAGTTCGGCCGGTCAGGCAAGGCTGCTAAACTTATCCGCGTTGCTTTCAGACTGCAGATCGCGGATATTGCTGACAACGGCTTTACGCCACGTTTGGTACAGACGCTCATGCGAATCATTAAAAGTGATACTGTTAACGAGCGGGGACAACGCGACCTGTTGGGTGGTGATACGTCAGAACTTTTAAATCTCGAGTTCAACGCTGGAAAGTCGCTGACGCAAATAATGCATGCGTCCTTCATTTCTTCGATCGATCGATCTACGGGTAGCCAGACCGTTGAAGTACCGGCTTTTATTCCATCAGAAAAGCTTTCGAAGCCTGACGGCGCGACACATTTCCGACTTTTTGCAACTGCAGCGGAACTTGACTTTGATGCGGACAAACATGTATCAGCAACGATGACTAGCGGGGATCTTGTTATCGGCTCGAAGGAAGAAACTGCCAAACTTGTTTGTCGACTACCGGAAGCGAGTAAGAAAATGTTGTTGCTGGCATTTGGTATCCAGTTCGGACGGTAAACGATGGTAAATATTACCCTTTGCAAAATCGGGGACACAATGCCATGACGTTTATTCAAATTGATAAGGCGGTTGTATAGCTGCATGCTTTATGTAAATGTTAAATTGAGGATGGGTGTATTGTAGATGGGGCATTCATAGCCGACTGCATTCATCAGAACTCAATCCTTTGCTTACTATTCACCATTCAATGTCGTTGACTTAAGGCTGTAGAACAGTGCGATACCGTAGAATCGAAGTTAAAGCGTTCGAATTCATAATTCGATGTCGTTTAAGTTAAGAACGCATATTCAAATTGTTATTTTGAAATTCCACCTTATCCGTGTTTGATAGAGTTCTCGTTCGCTTAGTGGCGATTTGTCCTGAAGGAACAACACTTGTCAGCCCCGAATGCGCAGGGATTAGGTGCAGATAAATTTTTATTAACTGAAAGGGTCCTGAGGGCTTGGCCTTTCGATTCACGTTCGAAATGTTGATGCGTTCAGATTTCAATAAACACATCTTTTTCGATGTCAGAGGTTAAAATGATCCCTGTTCTTAGTTGAGAAAATGATGGCATGAAATTCTGTACGAGTGATTATGCACAATGGTAAATATTGTTGCCAACAGTTTATTTATGTGAAATTGTTCTCTCTGCGCAGAAATCATTTGGGAAAAAACGCCAGTGAAGCCTGACTGTATCGCGCTTGGAGACGTGTATGGAAAAGGCCAACCCTTTCAAGGTTAGTGAATAGACATGTGATCTTACCCTCGCGCGGCGCGGGGCTATGGCGATTTGTTCCTTCAGGACAAATCGCCATTCCCAACAGAAAACTATATATCTAAGGCAGAACTTGAATCGAACCACGATCGCTTAACCAAACGACATTGATTCATTATTAATAATTCTCTTCGCGTTTATTTCACTTTTTCAGCAACCTGCTTGCGCTCTTTAGTGGCTGCTTCTTCTTCAATTTGAGGGGACATTACCTTGTCTTTGATCTTTTTCTCCAGTTCATCCATCAGTTCCGGATTGTCTTCGATAAGTTGTTTTACAGAATCGCGGCCTTGACCGAGTTTATTACCGTTGTACGAAAACCATGATCCGGATTTCTGAATGATATTGAGTTCAACACCCAGATCAACCATTTCGCCTGATTTAGAAATTCCACGGCCATACATAATATCAAACTCGACAACCTTGAAAGGCGGCGCGACTTTGTTCTTCACCACCTTTACCTTAACACGGTTACCCGTAATATCATCGGCCGATTCTTTGATCTGACCAATTCTTCTGATGTCCAGACGAACTGATGCATAAAACTTCAACGCATTACCCCCGGTGGTTACTTCGGGATTACCGAACATTACGCCAATCTTTTCACGAAGCTGGTTGATGAAAACACAGGAGCATCCTGTTTTGCTGATCGTACCCGTAAGTTTTCTCAGTGCCTGAGACATCAAACGCGCATGTAATCCCATCTTGCTATCGCCCATCTCGCCTTCCAATTCACTTTTTGGAACCAGTGCAGCAACGGAGTCGATGACAATAATATCAATCGCCCCGGAGCGGATCAGGTGATCGGCAATTTCAAGTGCTTGCTCGCCATTGTCGGGCTGAGAGATTAAAAGATTTTCTGTGTCGATACCCAGCTTTTCAGCGTAAGCTTTGTCAAACGCGTGTTCAGCGTCGATGAACGCAGCAAGACCACCCTTCTTTTGTGCCTCCGCGATGCAATGCAATGTCAACGTAGTCTTACCCGAAGACTCAGGACCATAGATCTCTGTTATCCTGCCCCTTGGAATTCCTCCTATCCCCAAAGCGATGTCAAGACCGATCGAACCGGTTGAGATAGCAGGAACATCCATCACCTTCTCATCGCTCAATTTCATGACAGTCCCTTTGCCGTATGTCTTTTCCAGTTTGTCCAGTGTCAACTGAAGTGCTTTCAGTTTTTCTTTCGCGTCGCTCATATGTGTTGTTTCATTTTTTTACAGTAAAAACAATTATTGAGTCATTCAGCCTGATGTGAAGAAGTGCTTGCTTCGAGGTCTAACATTCAACCTGATGACAATTCGAAATTACGACATCACCATTAATTTAAAAACGCACAGCAATCAGATATTCCTTATAATCTTCATTGGTATCGCGCGTATTCCTTGAAGGCATTAAGGCTAAACAAATTGTCATCAGCAAGTTGACTTGATTAATATTGGTGTGACAACTAGTGTCAAAGGTTTTATATTGCATTTTGATCACGATCAGATGAACGCCCAAACGTCGAAAATCGCCTCATGAAATTGGTTATTCTGAACGCCGGACCTTATTTACGGTCGGTATTATTATCGTTGGATCGCATTGCTAAAACATCATGAGTCTGCTGATAAAAAAAGTTATTAAAAGAACTTTCCTTGGATTGGGAATCCTGATTGTTTTATTGCTGATCATCTTCTGGGATCTTGTGAGCTATGGCGTTCAACAGGGATATGGTCAAATGCATATTGTATGGAATGCAAAGCCCGTGGAGCGATTTCTTAGCGATCCCGAATTTCCAGATTCACTCAAGGCACAGCTGAGGTTTATTGACAGAGTCAGAAAGTATTCAGTAGACTCGTTGGGTTTAAAGGACACAAAAAATTACCGAACGCTTTATGATCAAAAAGGGAAGGAGGTAATGTGGGTTGTGATGGCGTGTAAGCCATTTGCCCTTGAGCCTAAAGAATGGAAGTTTCCGATCATCGGTGAAGTTCCTTATAAGGGATTCTTTGATCAACGAAGAGCTACGAAACTCAAAAATGAACTTGAAAAAGAGGGGTGGGATGTTGTTACCCGTAATCCAGGAGGCTGGTCGACGTTGGGCTGGTTCACAGATCCCATTCTCAGCAAAATGCTCAGTAGAAGTGAAGGTGATCTCGCCAACCTGATTATTCATGAGATGTCTCATGCGACCATTTTTGTCAAAGACAGCATTGACTTCAATGAGAATCTGGCGACGTTCATTGGTGATCGTGGCACCGAAAAATTTTTGATTGATACTTACGGAGAAGAGAGTGCGTCATATCGTACCTACATCGAAGAGGACAAAGACTACATCAAATATGTTGGTCACATGCTTCGCGGCGCAAAGTCACTAGACAGTCTCTATAAAACGATGCATGAAACCGATTCGCTCGCGACTAAGGAAAGATTGAAGAAGGATGCGATTGCAAAAATTGTCAACAAGCTCGACACCTTATCGCTTGACCTCACCGTAAATCCGTCTTCAAGATTTAAAAATCGTCTGCCCAACAACGCCTACTTTATGAACTTCAGACAGTATCAATCTAAGCAGAATATTTTCTGGGACGAATGGCGCGATGATTTTCATTCTGATCTGCCGGGGTATATAGAGTATTTGAGTACGAAATATCCGTTTCTATAGTCAGGAGTAATTTTTCTCCGCAAAGGTGCACAGGACGCGACGAAACAGAAAAAAACACCTCTCTCGCCTCAGACTTCGATTGCTGAAACTTACTTGTCATTACCGAATTGTTATGCGACCTTAAGGAATTGTTAAGAAAGTGGCTTACCCTTTGAAGTAGCTCATTTCTACCTAATTTGTAGCCAAATAATATTGTTATGGGAAACAAGCAAATGCACAAGGTGCTTGTTGTTGACGATGAAGAGCCGATCCTGGAACTTCTGCGCTACAACCTCGAAAAAAGTGGCTACGAAGTAAAAACGGCGCTGGATGGCGCTAAAGCTGTGGACATCGCGAAAAAGTTTATTCCTGACCTTGTTTTATTAGATATCATGATGCCGAAGATGGATGGTGTTGAAACATGCCGTTTACTTCGCGACATCCCTGAATTACAAAAGACATTCGTAGTATTCCTCACGGCACGTTCAGAGGAGTATTCTGAAGTAGCTGCCTTCGATGTTGGTGCTGACGACTATATCAATAAGCCGATTAAACCGCGCGCCCTGATGAGCCGTATCAGCGCATTATTCCGTCGCGATTCGAAAAAGACTACACCTTCCAGTTCAATTACGATCGGGGATCTTACCATCGATCGCACAAGCTATACGATTAATGTGAAGGGCAAAGAGATCAATCTTCCGAAAAAAGAATTTGAATTGTTATTCTTCCTCGCTCAGAATCCAAACAAAGTATTCAGCCGAGAAGATCTTCTACAGAATATATGGGGATCCGACGTTTATGTTCTGGCCAGAACTGTTGATGTTCACATCCGGAAAGTCCGCGAAAAAATAGGCGAAGACTATATCACAACCGTGAAAGGCGTTGGATACAAGTTCAGCTTAAGCTAAAAGCAGTCCTTAACATTAAGTCCTCAGTGTAGAGTTTGGTAATGAGTTGAATAGTTGTAGTCAGTTTTACTAATTACTAAGGACCAAATACTAACTACTAAATATTATATCTTCGGGCATGGTTTACAGTTCACGCGGATTGGCTCTTTTACTCGCGCTCTGCATTGCCTTAATCACATCCTTATTTCTCTCACTGTTTAAAAGCGTTGATCTGCGTGCTCTGATCGTCGCATTTGGAATAAGCTTTTCAGTTTCTTATCTGCTCATCTGGGTTGTACTTGAGTTTCTCATCTTCCGCGAACTCGACAAAGTTTATAAATTGATGGCCAAGCTGAAAAAGAACGAGCTTTCCAAAATCGACAAACAGAAATCAGCACCACTTAATCCACTCAAATCGATTAACCAGGACATTTATTCCTTTGCTGAACTCAAACAAAAAGAGATTGACGAACTCAAGAAACTAGAGGCATTCAGAAGAGAATTTATTGCCGACGTATCACATGAATTAAAGACGCCCATTTTCGCGGCACAGGGATTTGTTTACACACTACTGGATGGCGCCGTCAATGATAAAAATGTACGCATAAAATTTTTGAAGAAAGCTGCCAAGAGTCTCGATGGATTAGACATCCTGGTCCAGGATCTGTTGACATTGTCGCACATTGAAACCGGGCAGATTAAGATGCATTTTGAAGCCATTGATATGCGTAAGCTTACCGACGAAGTGTTTGAGCAGTTTGAAGAGAAAGCCGAAAAAAAGGAGGTTAGTCTGAAAGTTGCCGGAGATGTCAATAAGGTTTGGGTCTATGCCGACTGGCAGCGCATTAGCCAGGTAATGACCAATCTGATTTCCAATGCAATCAAGCATTCCTTAGATGGGGGAGAAGTCATTGTTAGCTTCGAAACTGGTAAGAAGAATGTAACAACGTCTGTGGTCGATTCAGGTGAAGGTATTTCTCCCGAGCATTTGCCGCGGATCTTTGAGCGGTTTTATAGGGTGGACAAAAGCAGAAGTCGAGAAAAAGGAGGTACGGGTCTTGGCCTTGCGATTGTAAAGCACATTCTCGATGGACACAGTTCCAAACCAGAAGTCGCCAGCCAGCCCAGCAAGGGCTCGACTTTTAGTTTTAAATTGCCGCGAATTAAGCCCGACTCCGACACACCGGAAGGCTCAAAAAGTTAGAATTTTGAAGCACAACAGGATTATTTTTGAGGACTTGATACTATATCAGGATGATCACTACATTCTCGTAAACAAACCGCCTTTTCTGTCGACCCTTGAGGACCGGCACGAACAAACCAATCTGCTTGGTTTGGCAAAACTTTATTCTCACGATGCCCAGGTCTGTCACAGACTTGATAAGGAAACGTCCGGCGTACTGGCCATTGCAAAGGACCCGGAAGCTTATCGACACATGAGTATTCAGTTTGAAAAACGTGAAGTGACCAAGATCTATCACGCCGTGGTCGGCGGGCTTCATCAATTCACGGACATGTTGGTCGATGCCCCGATTTTGAAACATGACGACGGTACCGTCAGGATAAGTCGGCGTGAGGGCAAGGCCGCACAAACTTATTTCAATTCAGTGACCTCTTATAAAAAGCACACGTTAATTGAATGTAAGCCCGTTACGGGTCGGATGCACCAAATTCGTATCCACCTGTCGATGTCGGGAGCGCCGATTACAGGAGATGATTTATACGGAGGTAAACCTTTTTACTTATCAGAAGTGAAGCGGGGATTTAACCTGAAAAAGGAAACAGAGGAACAACCGTTCATGAAGAGAATGGCGCTTCATGCGTATTCGCTGCAGTTCCTGGATCTGGAGGGTGCTCCTAAAATAGTGGCAGCTCCCTATCAAAAGGACATGGAGGCACTGATTAGGCAGCTGGAAGCCAATAGGTGAGCCTTATGAGCTGGTTGCTTTGCTACTGGTTCGGCTTTTCGCAAGGTGTCGTCCTTACTAGCTAATCCCTTAATCCCGCGTCTCTAATCGGGTCCAGTTCTGACGATTTTGCGTCGGAGCGTTAACACTGAGGGATATTATTTCATTACCTACGTTGAGTCATTTTGTAGATCTTGTTTACAAATAGTTGAAACTTCATACAGCAATATGCGTGCACTCTCCCTGCACTCCCTTTCCACTCTTACTACATTCTTTTCTTATAATTCCTCTGTATTTTTTTTTCTGCTATTCGGACTGAACGACGCGGAGGTTAGGAAGATGCTCTTTCAAGTTCTGTCGGAGTTGTATTCAGTTTGCTGCGCCGCGTATCTGGCGTCAGCCTTAACAAACCATTGGTTGGACTCATCGTGTAAAACTTGTGCCTTAATTGCATCCAGCTTATCCCTTAATTCTGATAATCAAAGGTCAGACCGCTAGAAACGCCGCGAAAACTTGAAGGTTTGACCATCAACGACAGCCTTCGATCGCTGTATTATGACTCGTCACCCATGACCCGTGAGGCATGACTATTACACGTTTCTCGTCGAAGAATTTCATTGTCAGATCAAAAAGTGCGATTAGAGCCCGGAAATCGAGCTTTTATCATTGACTCAAAATTCGCTGGCGGCTTGCATTTCAAATATTGTCCATTTACCTTTGTGTCCCTTTTTGAAAGGGCAAGGCATTTTCGTGGATTTATACATATAAAAATGGATCACAATAGTTATAAAACAACCTATCCTAATAAAGCTACTGTAGAAAAGAGCTGGGTTGTAGTTGATGCAACTTCTCAAATTTTGGGTCGTGTGGCAAGCCAGGTGGCGCACATTATCCGTGGCAAACACAAGGCGAGCTACAGCCCGCATGTAGATTGTGGTGACCATGTGATTGTTATCAACGCCGAAAAGGTGAGAATGACAGGTAAAAAATGGACTGATCGCGTGATCTTTACGCACTCCGGATATCCTGGTGGTCAGCGTGAACATACCCCGACTATGATTCGCGAAAAACATCCTGAGCGCCTTATCGAGCACGCTGTACGCGGAATGCTTCCAAAAAGCAGACTGGGCAGCGAACTATTCAGAAGCCTCCATGTTTATGCCGGAACAGAGCACCCTCACGAAGCACAACAACCGAAAGAAATAAAATTCTGATTCATGCAGATCATCAACACCATTGGTAGAAGAAAGACCTCCGTCGCCAGGATTTACCTGAAGCCAGGCAAAGGAGAGATCATCATAAACGACAGAGATCTCAAAGTTTACTTTTTGTCTGAGATTCACCAGACTTTGGTAAAACAGGCGTTGACGGCTTTAAAGCTGGAGACTGGTTACGACGTAACAGTTAATGTTGAAGGTGGTGGAATCACAGGACAGGCTGAGGCCGTTCGTTTGGCCATCGCCAGGGCGTTGGTGATCATCAGTGCTGATAACAAGCCTACACTAAGAAAAGAAGGTTTCATGACACGTGACTCCCGTATGGTTGAACGTAAGAAGCCAGGTAGAAGGAAGGCAAGAAGGAAGTTCCAGTTTAGCAAGCGTTAATCGAAAGAATAGAATGGCTGAAAAATTAACATATCAGGAATTGTTGGATGCAGGTGTACATTTTGGTCACCTTACCCGCAAGTGGAATCCAAAGATGTCTGAGTACATCTTCATGGAGAACAACGGAATCCACATCATCGATCTAAACAAGACTCTCGGACGACTTGAAGAAGCGACTTTCGCTTTGAAAAACATCGTTCGCTCAGGTCGTAAGATCATGTTCGTAGCAACTAAGAAACAAGCAAAGGATATCGTAACCGAAGAAGCAAAGAGACTTAACATGCCATTCGTTACAGAACGTTGGTTAGGTGGAATGCTCACTAACTTTGCTACGATCCGTAAATCGCTTAAGAAACTTTCGCAGATCGAAAAGCTTATGAAAGATGAAGCTTTCACAAACCTTGCAAAACGCGAGCGTTTGATGGTAACACGCGAGAAAGCAAAACTTGAGAAATTGCTAGGTGGTATTGCTGATTTGAACAGACTTCCTGCGGCTTTGTTTGTGATCGACGTAAAGCGTGAACACATTGCAGTGACAGAAGCTCAGAAGCTTAACATTCCGGTATTTGCATTGGTGGATACAAACTCCGACCCTTCAGGCGTTGATTTCCCTATTCCCGCAAATGACGATGCTTTTAAGTCGATCTCAATCCTTACGAAACACGTCGGAAGAGTCATCGAAGAATCTTTGATGGAGCGCAAGAAAGATAAAGAAGATCAGGCGCACAAAAAGGATGAGGATGAAAAGAGGCGCGTTGATGAAACGGTAGAAGAAGCGAAATAATTAATACTCAAAATTTTTGATCGTCCTGCCGCTTTTTAACGTAAGCCGGTAGGACGATTTGTTTATCACCAGACCAAGTTTTTAACTGTAAATCATAAAAAATTATGTCAGCCATTTCAGCACAAGATGTAAACAAGCTCCGCCAAATGACAGGCGCCGGAATGATGGACTGTAAAAAAGCCCTCACCGAAGCCGAAGGAGACTTTGAAAAAGCTATAGAAATTTTAAGAAAGAAAGGCCAGAAAGTTTCTGCGTCCCGTTCAGATAGAGATGCCAAAGAAGGTTCTGTATTCATCAAGACAAGTGATGATAAGAAAGATGCCGTATTGATTGCGCTCAACTGCGAAACTGATTTCGTAGCGAAAAACGATGCATTCCAGGCATTGGGCAAACTTATTGTAGATACAGCTTTTGCTAACAAACCCACTGATAAAGGTTCATTACTTGCGCTGAAAGCGGGTGAATTGACATTGAATGACCACATCGTTGAACTGGTTGGAAAGATTGGCGAGAAGGTTGAAGTCAGCGAGTATATCCATATGAAAGGCGAAACCGTTATATCCTATATCCATGTGGGTTCCAAGCTTGGCGTGCTGGTTTCCCTCAAGGGCGTGAATGGTAAAGATGTTACAGATGCCGGTAAGGATGTCGGAATGCAGATTGCGGCGATGAATCCTGTAGGTATCGATGAGAATTCAGTTGATAAAACTGTTATCGAAAAAGAACTTGAAATTGCAAAAGCGCAGATTCTTGCTGAAGGCAAGCCTGCGAATATGGTTGAGAAGATTGCTGCTGGAAAGCTCCAGCGCTTCTTCAAAGACAATACTTTGTTGCATCAGCCTTTTGTAAAGGACAACTCGAAGACTGTTGCTCAGTATCTGGATGGTATTACAAAGGGTTTGACGGTAGCAGATTTTAAACGCATTGCCATCGGATAAAAAAAATCAGCTTCGTGCAAATTATGAAGGTCACGCAGGCGCGTGACCTTCTTTTTTTTACGAACTTTTACTTTTGATAAAAACACCAGAGTCATGATAAAAAGTATCAATCCGTTTGATCAGACAGTAGTAGCGGAATTTCAGGAGCTTAGCGTGACCGAGATCCAAGACAAACTTGACAAAGCATCCAAAGCATATAAGCATTGGAAGAAATCATCTTTCGCGACGCGAAAGACGAATATGTCGGCCGTATCACGTGTGCTCATTCAGAATAAAAATAAGTACGCTCATATGATCTCTCTGGAGATGGGCAAGATTGTACCTGAATCAATCGGAGAAATTGAAAAATGCGCAAAAGGTGTTCAGTACTTCGCCGACAATGCAGAATTGTTATTGGCGGATCAAATAATAAAAACTGATGCTCAAAAAAGTCTAGTGACCTATCAACCAACGGGTGCGGTACTGGGCATCATGCCTTGGAATTTTCCATTTTGGCAAGTGCTCAGATTTGCTGTTCCTGCGATCATGGCAGGAAACGTGGCGTTGCTCAAACACGCAGCCAATGTTACCTCGTGTTCATTGTTACTTGAGGAAATTTTCAAGGATGCAGGTTTTCCAGAAGGAGTATTCCAATCTTTGATAATAGACAACAACGCGATCGAAAGTATTGTATCATCTGATGTCGTGCAAGGTGTAGCACTAACCGGCAGCGAGTTCGCAGGATCTCTTGTCGCGTCAATCGCCGGCAAGCAAATAAAAAAGACGGTGCTTGAACTCGGTGGAAGCGACCCATTTATTGTACTCGCCGATGCCGACATGGAATTGACTATCAAGAATGCGGTTCAATCAAGAATGCAGAACGCTGGTCAATCATGCATTGCAGCCAAAAGATTTATCGTGGCGAGGGAGATCAAGGATGAATTTGTTAGTCGCTTCGTAGAGTCTGTTCAAAAAATAAAACAAGGCGACCCTTTCGAAACCGGTATTAACATGGGTCCGCTTGCTCGTGTTGACCTCGCAGAAAAACTAGAAAAGCAATTACAGGAATCTGTAAGAGCTGGCGCACATTTAATAGTAGGTGGTCAGCGTCAAAGTGCCAACTTTCAGCCAACTTTGCTTGATGGAGTGAAACCTGGAATGCGCGCATTCGATGATGAAACATTCGGGCCTATGGGTGCCATCATTGTTGCAACGGATGAGCTGGATGCAATCTCCATCGCAAACAACAGCCGATATGGTCTTGGTGCTTCTGTGTGGACAAAAGATACCGAACGCGGAGAATATGTTGCCCGGCAAGTTGAGGCAGGTTCTGTATTTGTAAATGCTATTATGAAATCAGATCAGCGACTGCCGTTTGGCGGCGTGAAGAGATCTGGTTATGGTCGTGAGCTTTCAGAGCTTGGAATAAAGGAGTTTGTGAATGCGAAGACTATTTCTATAGGATGAATGAGAATTATGAGTTATACGCTTCGTAGCGAGTTGTAATGATCAATCGTTCATGCTTGCGTGAGATCGGAGGCGACGGAGACGAATGGTTAAGCCGACAATTCAAAATAATTCAATGTCGTTTATTTAAGGCCGAAATTTCCGATAGATCAGTTCGATACACCAACGCTACTTGTCGCGCCATTCCCAATAGAAAACCTTAAGCCAACTCAGACTGTTATTCGAAACATCGATATCAAAATTCCTCCCCTTAACTAACGACAGTGATTCATAATTCATAAGTTCTCACCCATCGTTTTCTGAATATCGATCAGTTTGTCCAATGCAACCATTTCCCGTTTTATTCCTTTTGCAATCACATAAGTAATAATTCCGACGATGATGAATGCGGAGATATCAAGGAGGATGATCGCTTTGGCGGAGAGGTAAATACTCAATTCCGGCAATAAAAGATTGAAGCCGATGATATAAACCAAAATTGCCGTATAAGTTATCGGCCCATTTACAAGTTTTCTGAACTTTAAAAATCCGAGAGACTTCTTCAGGGAAACAACAGTTGTGTCATGCAAACGAATTTGCCTCGACCAAAAAAGACTGATTAACTCAATCACTATACGCAGCGCGAGTACGCCGACCATTAAATTCACTGCAAATTTTCCCAGGTTTGTGTGGTAGGGAAACTTGTGACCCAGAAAATACGCGATCGTTATGGCGGTGAGAGACATTACGATTATAGAAATGATGTGCGCCATCAATGTACTTTTCTGTTTTGTTTTACCCAGACTGATCAGATCTTCGACTGATTCACGTCTTGTGCCTGACACTCCCGTATTCTTAACCTCTTTCCATAGGCTGCTAAGGTCATCAAAAGAGTCACTCATGATTTATGATTGTTTTAATTCTTGATTTAATGCGATGTATTTTAACTCGTAGATTGTTTTCGGTTATACCTATTACTTTCGCGATGTCGACGTAGCTCACTTCTTCCAGAACCATGATGATCACAAGTCGGTCGATATCGTCAAGTTGACCTATTGCCTTGTAGAGAGTTTTCTCACGTTCTGCCGCAGTCGGCGACGGATGTTCTGTCCCCAGTTGCACAGATTCATCTAAGGCAACTTTTATAGTCTTTTTATCTTTTCTGATTTGAAGAAGGCATGTATTTACAGTAATTCTATAGATCCAGGTTTTGTGTGATGATTCACCTCTGAAATTATCAAGAGCACTCCAGACATTGACAAATACGTCCTGAACGAGATCCTGTGTCAGATCCATATCTCCCTTCGCGAAACCTCGACATAGACTTGACACCATGCTTCTATAATTGTTGTAGATCGTTTCAAACTGCTGGAGATTGTTGATCATTTTCCAATGAAACCGTTGATGTGATCATATAGCCATTGTGGCTGATCGAACATAATGAAATGTCTGCCGCCGGGCGCCACTTCAAGCTGTTTATTGGTGAGCGTTTCATATTGTTTGTTCATTGTCTCGGTGACTACAGCCTTATTTGGGAAAGGTGCCGCGATTAGTAGAACTGGCACTTTGATCGTTGCAAGTATAGGGCGAAGATCAACTTTGAGCAGGTCAGTGTAGCCGTAAACATAAGTTTTTCGATCAGCCTGAAGTATCCAGGATTTTATAATCGGCAGCTTTTCTTTTGTGTCAGTCATATTTTGAGACATCATCGTTGCCGTTTGTGTGAACGCCGAATCTGATGATTCGAGAACTTGCTTATTGTAAGGACTTTCATATTGAATAGCTTCAGCAGGAACTCCCGGCATCATAACGTCTCTCATACACGCCAGCGCATCGATAATAATGACGTGATCCACCAACGTTCCAAGTTCGGCAGCCATTTCTGTGGCCAGATTTCCTCCCATGCTATGCCCAATTAACTTGATCTTTTTCAAATTGTTGGATTTGACATAATTAATCAGTTCCTTTTTAATGGTCACATACCAGGGCATCGGAATTGGCGCATTACCATTGAATCCTGCATAGGAAACCATGTGTGATTCGTATTTACCTTTTAGATTTTTGATAGTCTCTTCCCACACCGTTCCGGGCGTTATGAATCCAGGTAAAAAGATAATGGGGTCTCCGTTTCCGACCTTTGTGACAAAGATTGCTTTTGACTGGGCGAAGGTTTGTGAGAAAAATATTGTGAGCACAATTATAAGATTGATCCTTTTCATGGTTTCGTTTTTTGTTGCTTTGATGCGGTGACCGCGTGTTTTATTACAGGAATTAAAAAAAATAGTTAGAGTCGTTGGGCATAAGCGTGTGCTAAGACTTGGCAAGAGGAATGGGGGAGGATTATTAATTAGTGCGCTGAACTTCGATGTTTTGTTGTCCGCCGCCCCTACAGCCTTAAGTCAACGACATTGGTTCCATAATTTTTAATTCGGATGTAGGGGTAAACACGTGCACGATTGTCTGAAAGGAAAATAACACTACTCATATGAACACCCTCTTTAAAACCCTCTCATTTGCATGTCTGACATCAATGGTGCTTATCGTTTCTTCCTGCGCTAACGAAGATCCTGGACCGCTGCAAGCATCAGAAAAGGAATTTTCCGTAATAGACTTTGACCGCCTTGAAATGGGAAGCGGTTTTGAGATCGATGTCAAACAGTCGAGTACTTATCGTATTAATGTCGAAGGTGACCACCGTAACATCAATGATCTTGTAGTCTTTAAAAGCGGAAGTACGCTTATCATTAAGTATAAAGACAACGCTAACCGGAATCATGAAACAAAAATCAGCATTGAAATGCCAGAGCTCAGGGGTGTTAATTTTACCGGTGCCTCTGAATCAAAGGTTAGAGATTTTGAAAGTGATCAAGAGTTTGAATTAAATCTGTCAGGCGGCTCTGTTTGCCAGTTGGTAGCGGGCTATCGTTCGGTGAAAGGTGTCATATCTGGCGCATCAAGCGTTTTGATGGAAGGTCTCGGAGATGAAGTAAATGTCGATATTTCCGGAGCTTCTTCGCTGGTCGCATTTGACTATCCTGTCCGAGCAGCAAAATTAAAAGTATCAGGAGCGAGTCATGCAAAAGTTACAGCAACAGACGAACTCAATGTGACTGCGGCGGGGGGAAGTGCATTGTTATATCGTGGGAGTCCAATCCTCAACTTTTCTGTGTCGGGCGCCAGCACTGTTGAAAAAGATTAATTATTCGCATAGCGAGCCGACGCACCGGCCATGGGCTGCATCGACGGCCCTTTGGGATTAGTTGAGACGATCT
>JBDSKX010000126.1:0-10316 GCA_039916665.1 Chryseolinea sp.
GAGCACTGGGGACAGAGTAATTTCTCGGAGGTTTTGAAGTATCTCGGTGGATCGTAGTAGTGAATGGGAGGTGCGTGATTGTAAAACGAAACGGTTTCCGAAGCAGATAGGCGATTTCCCTGTGGAATAAGATTTTGAAACATGCGCAATAAAATTGTATACTTTACATACCAGTCTTGAAAAAACGTAAACAGCATGCTAACGAAAGAATCGATTCTTGAGCACGAAAATAGGGTGGCAAAAGTATTAAGCTCGGGCGACGTATTCAATTTGGAAGCTATGCTCCATGATGACATGTTAATGGTGAATTCAAAAGGTCATACATTAACCAAGGCCATGGACATTGATGAGGTAAGGTCGGGAGTGTTGAGGATTAGTGTATACAAGGCAAGTGACCATGTGATAAATATCATTGGCGATATTGCAGTGGTGTCATTATCTGTTCATGTTGAAGCGACGATGGCGGGCAATGTTATGTCGCTGGAATTGAAGATGCTTCGTGTTTGGAAGGAATTTGAAGATGGGGTGAAGATTGTGGCGGTGAGCGGGATGAGGAAGGATGAGGCTGATATCTAGTTAGATTGAGGCGGAAGCTTCGCGCAGAGTGATTGTTTCATTGGAAAAAGCATCCGCGCCACGTTCGATTATTGATCAAGGATATTCATACGCCGCTCAGCATAACGGGGTAAAAATGCAGCATTTAATATTACCCGACCCTCTCAATATCCGCACCCAACGCCTTCAACCGTGTATCAATATTCTGATATCCGCGATCGATCTGCTCGATATTTGAAATCTCACTGGTGCCCGATGCTGAAAGCGCCGCGATCAGCAGTGACACTCCGGCACGTATATCCGGTGACGACATCTTGATACCCTTGAGCTTTTGTTTGCGTTCTAGTCCGATAACGGTAGCCCTATGCGGATCACATAAGATGATTTGGGCACCCATGTCGATAAGTTTGTCAACAAAGAAAAGGCGGCTTTCAAACATCTTCTGATGAATCAGAACAGTTCCTTTCGCCTGTGTGGCAATGACAAGAATTATACTGATCAAGTCAGGCGTGAATCCTGGCCATGGCGCATCTGAGATTGTTAATATTGATCCATCGATGAAAGTTTCAATCTCATATATTTCCTGAGAAGGGACAAAGATGTCGTCGCCTCTTAATTCTAGTTTAATACCGAGGCGTCGAAACGTTTCGGGGATAATTCCCAACATGTCTATGCGACAGTTTTTAATTGTAACCTCCGATTGCGTCATAGCCGCCAATCCGATAAAGCTCCCGATTTCAATCATATCGGGAAGCATCGTGTGTTCTGTTCCACCGAGCTTCGTTACGCCTTCAATGGTCAATAAGTTCGAACCGATACCACTGATCTTTGCACCCATACGATTCAGCATAAGGCAGAGTTGTTGCAAGTAAGGTTCGCAGGCTGCGTAATAAATCGTTGTTGTGCCTTTAGCGAGTACGGCAGCCATTACGATATTTGCTGTTCCCGTTACGGAAGCTTCGTCCAATAACATATAGCAACCTTTAAGTTCAGACGCATCAATATGAAACAGGTGCTCTTCACTGTCGAAGTTGAATTTTGCGCCAAGCTTTTGAAAGCCGAGGAAGTGAGTATCGAGTCTTCTACGACCGATCTTGTCGCCGCCTGGTTTTGGCATCGTTGCTTTTCCGAATCGCGCGAGGATAGGACCCAGCAGCATAACGGAACCCCTGAGGGTCGCCGCTTTCTTCCGGTAATCTTCTGTTTCGAGAAATTTTGTATTGATCTTGTCGGCCGTGAATCGATACGTCTCGGGTCCGAGCTTTTCCACTTTCGATCCAAGATCGCCGATGAGGTCAATCAATTTATTGACATCGACAATATTGGGTACGTTATGAACCGTGACGGGTTCGGCAGATAAAACAGTTGCACTGAGAATTTGTAGTGCTTCGTTCTTTGCGCCTTGTGGGATGATCTCGCCTTTTAGTTTCTTCCCACCTTTAATTCTGAATACACTCATTGATCGTCAATAAGGAAAAAATAGTTTAAAAAATTGAATCAGATTGAAATAGCGATCGACTACTGATCTCTCCTTCTGCGGAAGTTATTGTTGCCGCCGCCACCGCCACCACTGCCTTTGTTTTTGTTAAATGGACGATGTCCACCGCCTCCCTGATGACGTTGATGGTTATTACCACCCTGGCCACCTTGCTGTCCTGGTTGCCTTTCCGGACGATCAGTGTTGCCGCCTTGTCCTGGCTGTGGTCTTGACTTCTTTCGATCTTTATAAAGCTTCTCGAACAAATTGTCTTCTCTTACTTTCTCGATTGTCATATTCAATGCGCCGCCAGACATCGCCTGGATATCACGAAGGATAACTGAATCATCGAGTGTTTCTTTGTTCCAGTTGCCGTAAAATGTCTTCATCAGCTTACCGAGGTAGATGATTGATTCCTGACGTTCCTGAGGATCATCCATCTTCAATGCTTCTTTCACAAGCTTCTCGATGTTCTTTCCGTAGTGACGGAAGTGTACATCGTTCTTTGGATAATCCATACGCATCGGTTTCTTGAACACCTCTTCCGGATCTGGAATAGCATAAGGATTGTTCACGTCGAGAACGAAGTCAGCGATGATATAAAGATCATCCCACAATCTCTGAGGATTGTCAGGTTGCTCTTTTATACTTGGCGTAAGTTGTTTGATAAGTTCGATGAGGGTGTAGGAAAGCTCGGTGCGTTTTTCCTTGCTGGGAACGCTCTTGATGTACTCGACAAGCTTTTGAACATTGCGTCCGTATTCTTTCAATATAATGTGCGGACGCTCAGAGTTGTATTCTCCTATTTTCATTCTGATTGATTTCTGTTGTAGTGATAACTCAAAAAATAAAGGTGGTTGGGTTCAAAAAGTCCACCGTGACTATTCGCTAAACGCTATGCATGAATTTTGAGTTTAGCAAAGTTAAGCAATAAGGTCTTTTCCCCAAAATCGTCAAAACTTATCTTTGCTTTGCGGTCAGCGCCAGACGAGTCCATTTGGACAACCTTTCCAAAGCCAAATTTGGGGTGTTCAACTTTCATACCTTCCTCCAGCTTGGAAGTATCGCTTGGCGCAAAGTCAGGGGAAGGCTTGTAGCCAGAAGCAGATCTCGCTGCCGGCGTTGAAGAAATGGTCTTTTTAATACCCTCAACAAGCTTTTTGGCATATTGGGTAGGTGGTGGCAGCGATTCGAGACCACCGAATTTGGCACTTACCTTAATAAACGTCTGATCAATGTCGTCAAGGAATCGACTCGGTTCACAGTTTTTCAGTCGACCGAAACGGTAGCGGGTCAACGCGTAGGAGAGGAACAAAGCCTTTTCCGCCCGTGTAATCGCAACGTAAAAAAGTCGCCGTTCTTCTTCTAGTTCCGCCCGATTGCTGAGCATCATCTGAGAAGGGAAGAGGTCTTCCTCCAAACCGACGATGTACACGTTTCTGAACTCGAGTCCTTTGGCCATGTGAATGGTCATCAGAGTCACTTTGTCTGGATCTTTATCCTTGTCTTCATCCTGACCCGTGACCAAAGAAACCTCCTGAAGGAACGCGCTCAGACTTTTCTCCTGACGTTCCGGATCCTCAACAAACTCTTTGATCGCGTTCAGCAATTCCTGAACGTTCTCATATCGGCTAAGGCCTTCAACCGTTTTGTCTTCATAAAGCTCGCGAAGCAATCCGGATCCTTTGGCAATTTCAAAGGCCGCATCATAAGCATCACGACGTTCGACTTCAATACTAAAGCGTTTGATCATTGCGACGAAATCTTCTATCGGAGTAGCTGAGCGCCCGCCAATGAATGATTGAGCGTGTTGGATAACTTCCCAGATTGATATAGCGTGGTCGTTGGCCGCGACAATGATCTTGTCGACCGTAGAATCACCAATGCCACGCTTGGGCAGATTGATGATCCGGCGGAATGAAGCTTCATCCTGCTGATTCATCGTGAAGCGCATGTACGCCAGCAGATCTTTGATCTCTTTACGCTGATAGAACGACAATCCTCCGACAACTTTGTATTTGATATTCATCCGACGCAATGCTTCTTCAATGGCACGCGACTGACTGTTGGTTCGGTAGAGGATGGCGAAGTCACTAAACTTCAGTTGATGCTGCATTTTCTCCTGAAATATCGAGGAGGCTACCAGTCGGCCTTCTTCATTGTCAGAGACAGCTTTGATTAATTCAACCAGACCGCCTTCTTCATTGTCGGTCCAGACTTTTTTAGGAAGCTGTGCTCGATTCTTTTTGATAACCGAGTTAGCAGCGCTGACAATGTTTTTTGTTGAGCGATAATTTTGTTCGAGCTTGATGATCTTCAGATCCGGGTAATCGCGTTCGAAGTTCAGGATGTTCGTGATGTCGGCGCCTCGGAACGCATAGATGCTTTGGGCATCATCACCAACGACGCAGATGTTTTGTCTTACGGCCGCCAGCTTACGGATGATGTAATATTGACACAAGTTCGTATCCTGAAACTCGTCTACCAGCACGTAGTGGATTTTGTGTTGATACTTATTTAATACTTCGAGGTGTTCCTTAAAAAGTTTGTCCGTGTTGAAGAGCAGATCATCGAAGTCCATCGCGCCCGCTTTGAAGCAACGGTTGGCATAAGCACGATAGATCTTGCCGATTTCGGGACGAAGGTTGGCGGCGTCGTCGCCCATCAGTTCAGCATTGACGAGGTAATCCTGCCAGCTGATCAGACTGTTCTTTGCTGCTGATATCCGGTTAAAGACGGTGCTCGCCTTGTAGACGGCATCATCCAGACCCATTTCCTTTACAATGTTTTTCACCAGCGTTTTTGAATCATCCGAATCATAGATCGTGAAGTTATTCGTATAACCCAGGTGATGTGCTTCTGCACGAAGGATCCTCGCGAACACCGAGTGAAAGGTCCCCATCCACAGATTGCGCGCATCATTGCCGACAACTTTTTCAATACGTTCGCGCATCTCGCGTGAAGCTTTGTTGGTAAAAGTCAGCGCCATGATGTTAAACGCGTCCACACCATTGTGGATGAGTTGGGCGATACGATACGTCAGCACTCTCGTCTTGCCCGATCCCGCGCCAGCAATTAGCATGCATGGTCCTTCAGTATTCACTACCCCTTCGTGTTGGGGCTCATTCAGGCTATCTAAATATTCCGTCATAATTGGGCACAAGTTAATATCAACATCACCATCGATCCCTTCACATCTTAAAAAATTTTGGTCACAGTTTTATGTAAGCCCTTTTACTTAACGTGTGTACGCGTTAGTTTTGCAATGTAAGATGTTAAACTTATAACTTTATTGAATTCAAAATCCCGTGGTTCAGTTCCAAATTTTCAGGACGATGGATTGAGCATAACGGCCGCCGAACCTTGGTTTAAAGTAAAGGTTCAACTCGTGCAGAGTTACTTACAGGCATTCATGATGAATGCGTTTCAAAAAGCCGACGAAGTTGTGTTTGTAGACCTGTTTGCAGGCAGCGGACTTTATTCCATCGGATACCAAAAAGAGATATTTGCAAGTTCCGGTTTTCAGGCGATGTCATCATCGTTTCCATTTACAAAATGGATCTTTTGCGAACGTCAAGAGGAACAATTGAAGGCTTTAGATCGTCGGATCAGAAAATATTTTCCTCGCCTGGATACTGAGATCATTGATACCTCGGAACGATACCTGGAACAATTGGTGTCTGCAATTCCTGTTTCAAAACCGGGCCGCCGTGTAGCGGTGATCTGTCTGGTCGATGCTTTCTCGCTCGACATCCCGATCTCGACCATTAACAGACTTACGTCGATGGGTTTTAGTTTGCTGATGCCTTTTACTTTTGTGCTGAATAATCGGATGAGTTGTCGGTATTATGTTGAAGAGAATTCAGAAATTTTAAGGCGATTTCTGGGTGATCAGAATATGGATAAGTTGAAGGATCTGGAAAGCAATCAGCATTTTTATAAAAGGCTCGTGAGGTTGTATCAAAACAACATGCTCGTTTCGGGATTTAATGCTGCGATATCGACGCATCGGTTACAGTCGCGGATGATGGAGTTACCGGCGTATAATGTTGGATTTTTTTCGCGGCAGTTTTCGGCAATGGCGGTGCAGAAGGAGGTGAATGGGAGTGAGTTTTTTCAGTATGAGTTGTGGTGAGTTGTAAGTTGTCTTATCCGGAATATCTATCATTGGAATCATTCAATCCCTATTTGTGATTTTCCTGCGCGCCAAATACAAAAAGATTGTAAAAGAGACTGGTGGAATAAAGGGATTTGGAATGATGCCAATGGGCAACATTAATATATCAAACGGATATGGTGACGCGCAGCTTCAAATCAAAGTTCGTGGAAATGATAATGATTTGGATGTGAATGTTCATTTGAGGAAGGAATCAGGAGGAGAATGGAAGATGATTGAGATGAATAAGTAGTACCAGATTATTCCTCGTGTTTCGACCCATGCGAGTTAAACGCAGATTGCGATTCTTTTTATAACTTGCACAACAATGTTTTACAATTCATTATTCATTTAAGTCACAAGAACAACGCGTATGCCATTGAACCAGAAACAAATAGAAGAAATCAATGTCATTATCAAAGACATTGAAAAGGAGGTTAAACCCGGAATGGAAATAGGCGCAAGGGATAGAACTACGCTGGCAGCTCTTTTATCAACCAATAAAATCGAAAAACGCCCGAAGTATTTTAAGTGCAAAAAAGAATATTCTCAAGCCATCCTGCAGCATTTCACTAAAGAGAAAGCTTTAACGCGAAATAAATTCAGCATGAACGCGCAGGCGTTTATTTACCTCATTTAACAGAGTCAAACTAGCTGAAAAAAAGACTCTGATCTTACCATTGATTTGGGAAAAGGGCAATCCCAACCTTTGACGTAATCGTGTCTATTTTTGAACTGGAACATGCGTCCTTCTCAACTTACAACTTCTTAAAATAGTTTATAGGAGGCCCGACTCTCTTAAAACCCATGTTCGATCCTGAACTGATCCTGCTGCTCATCAGTCATCCCTTTCGCTAGCCCTGACTTATTTTTGTAAAGAACTCTTCCATCATTCCGGCAGGCTGAAAGAACATCAAAAGCTTTCCTTCACTCTCACCGAGTTTGGCAAAACTGTGCGGCACTTTTCTCGGTCCGAAAACGCTGTCACCTGCTTTTGCTTTATGGACGACGTCACCAACTTTGATCAGGAATTCTCCCTGAATTAAATACCACCATTCATCCTGGTCGAAATGAACATGATGGGATGGACCGCCTTCTTTAATACGTTTTGATTCAAATACATAGATATCACCTTCGGTATCTTTGGTGGATACTTTCGTATAGAAGGTATCGCCTTCGAGTAGTGAAATCTCTTTTTCAAACCGGTCTTTGCCCGAGCCGACTTTAAAACCTTTGTCTTCACGAAATTTTTCACTGCGCTGGCAAGCATATTAAACGGCACTGCTATCAATGCGCCTGCCGGCCAGACATGACCTTACGAATCCGTTTCTTTTCATAAGAGAATTGTTGAGAGATAGGTCGAAGTCCTAAGATTACGAAGCTGCCAGCCGAGTAACAACGATGCGTCCACCGGATTAACGGTAGGGCAGTAACTTTCTGTTGGCAAAAATTCTAAACCACAAAACATTTCCAGACCCGAAGATATTCAATACCTTCGATGTTGTCTTCAGTTCCCAGCCGCAGTTTTCATGAGAGTATTCTTCAACGCTATCATTCCATTGATTATTTTGTCGAAGTGTGCGTACAATTCGGACGATGGAATTCACCGTGAGATACCCGTTCGAACTGTTGTCGCTGGCAGAATACTAAATCCACAACCTGAGAACAAGACGATCACGCTCGCGATCAACCGAGTATCCTTCGGTCAGGAATCACATGAGATCCCTGTCGACAGTACTGGAATATTTCAGTTTAATTTCGAATCTTATATCGCGACCGATGCATGGCTGTCACACAATACGAACTTCCGGTTGATTATTCACCCGGGAGACAGCATCTATGTTCAGCTTGATGGCAGCAAAGACAAACGTCCGGACCTTTTGGAGTCGATTAAGATTACAGGTGATAATTATAACACTAACCGACAGATCGCAGTTTTTCAGAAGGATTATTTTGCCAGCAAATTCTTCCTAGACTCAAAATCGAAGGGAGAAGCGATAAAGGAATTTGAAGCTGACGAATTCAGACGATACGCTGATAAACTGAAGTACTCCCGAACCAATTTCTTTGAAGCATTTAAACGTGATCATAATTTAAACAGTGAAGCTGAAAAGTGGGTCAGGAGTTTTATGTCAGCCGACTATTACTACGACATGACCAATTATCCGGAAGAACATCGCAAGTCATTGGTGCTAAGGCAAAGCGAATGGGAAGTTCCCTTGTCGTATTACAATTATCTGAAGACCTATGAACCGATCAGAGAGTCGTTACCCAACGGCAGCGCCATCTTTGGTTTGGGTGATAAATGGTTGCATCGATATATCAGATTGCGTGTAGATGAACAGTTGAAGGCATTTGCATTCGAACCGACAGGAGATCAGATGGACTCTCTTTTCTTTGAAACGATAAAACAAAACACGCCCGACTCGTTATTGAAGGAAATCTTGATAACACAATACTTTAATGATCGGCTGGAAGAAGGCAACCTGGAATCATTTGCTAAGAGCTTTGAAAAAATCAAGTCGAGCGTAAAATCCGGTTTCCTCAGAGAGCCTCTGTTCGATAACTATGTGAACATGGCGGGAGCAATTCAGGAATCAAGCTATTCAGCGAATGTGAGCGCCGCAAAAAATCAATCAGAATCCAATGGGTTAATCGACGATATCCTCAACAAGCACAAAGGAAAGCCAGTCTATATTGATGTATGGGCTACCTGGTGTGCTCCTTGTCTTGAAGAGTTTGCATATTCACAGAAATTGAAAAAAGAACTGGACGATATTGAATTTGTGTATCTCTGTATTGAATCCGATAGCAGTGGGTTTGGAAACACAATAAAACGTTTTCAGTTGGAGGGTGATCACTATTTCCTTAACGCGGAGGAGAGTAATCAGTTGAGAAAGGAATTTGAAATTGATGGCATTCCGAACTATTTGTTGGCGGACGGCAAGGGAGGGATTTTATATAATGGTTCGACATTGAGGCCGAGTGCGGACAAGACGAAGGAGGAGATCGTGAAGTTGCTGGGGAAAGGGGAGTAGGGATCCGCCAATGAAGAACCCATCGGCAGACTTTGATTGTCAGGACAAATGGCGACTGCTCAACACCTCGATGCGACGAATAATGACGTTATTTACCGCATAATATGCGGATATTTGTAATGCCGATGCGGCGAATAATGACGTTATTTACCGCATAATATGCGGCGAATACCTAAATATATTCATCTTTTAAAAAACTGGTCAACTTTCACATGGGAAGATGACAACCTCATATCCGAGCTTTCTGCAGTACGACATAAACAAGGAAGATTACTCGGCAAGCTCGAAGGACTCGGTTTTCGTCTTCGCGAGGAAGCTACACTAGAGACATTAACACAGGATGTCATCAAATCGAGTGAAATAGAAGGCGAGAAACTCCCTGCCGACCAGGTGCGATCTTCCATAGCCCGCAGGTTGGGGATCGAGATTGCCGGAGAGGTCACCGTAAACAGAAACGTCGACGGCGTAGTAGATATGATGCTCGACGCTACACAGCGTTATGATAAGAATCTTACAAGAGATCGGTTGTTTGGGTGGCATGCAGCATTGTTTCCAAACGGCAGAAGTGGCGTGCAAAAAATTGAAGTGGGGGCATGGAGAAAGGATACAACGGGGCCTATGCAGGTTGTCTCCGGACCAATGGGAAGAGCGCGCGTTCACTACGAGGCGCCTGAAGCATCGCGACTTAATCCCGAGATGAAGAAGTTTCTTAACTGGTTTAATCAGCCCGCCAAAACTGATCCCGTGCTGAAAGCTGCGATAGCGCATCTTTGGTTTGTGACCATTCACCCGTTTGATGACGGAAATGGCCGTATAGCCCGGGCGATAGCCGACATGCAATTGGCGAGAGCCGATGGCAGCAAGCAACGGTTCTACAGTATGTCTGCCCAAATCCAGAAGGAACGGAATGCATACTATGATACGCTTGAGAAAACGCAGAAAGGCGATCTTGATATTACGCGGTGGCTTCATTGGTTTATAAAATGTCTTGATCGGGCGTTGACGTTGTCGGAAGGCAATTTGTCGGGCGTCATTAAGAAGGCGAAGTTCTGGGAAATTCATCAGTCAAAACCGTTGAATGCAAGACAGC
>JBDSKX010000127.1:0-24916 GCA_039916665.1 Chryseolinea sp.
TTATCTATTATGTAAAGGAATGCATGAACAAACGGATGGCACCTATAAACTACTTCGTAGAGTATCCGCTATTCAGTTCACTGCGTACTGATACGAGGTATATTGAGCTCATGAAGTTGATGGTGGAAGGCTAATTGGTGCTGCTCCGGTTTCTGCTGAGGCTCCAAGACATGTTTAAAAGATAAACGAACCAAGTAACCAGGCTGAACTTCCGGATGATTTGTCTACTAAATAATTTACACATTCAATACTGATTCCAATAGCTATGAAAACTGCATTCACCGTTTTTCTAACATCCTTTTCTATTTTTACTTATGCGCAGGACAAATTACCTGCCGATACCGCAAAAAGTATTCAGTCGTTTCGAACTTTATGGTCACGACCAATCGTTATCAAGGCCAACGGCGGACTTGATCCGCTATACGTCGTTGATGGCAACGTTGTAGCCACTGAAGAAGGCGAGAATATTGATCGCACATCTATTGAATCGATATGTATACTTAGAGATACTGCATCCGCGAGACACTATGGTAACAAGGGTGGAAGCCCAATCATCCTTATCGAAACGAAGAATAAAGTCAACAGTACTATAGAGAATTAACCTGTACCCTATATCCTATTGTATATTACGCTACGAACCAGATAAATGGGCATCAAAAGGCAGCATTCAGCCTTACTATTCAATGTCATTCAGTTAAACGCTGTAGGGTCAGTTAATAACGCAAAATCGAAGTTCAAGGCGCCCTAATTCATTCTCGTTGCCCAGAGTTCCACCTCTCGGCTGTTGCTGCATGGAGGTCAATGACATTGATTGACCATTTGCGATTTCTATAAGCTTGATGTAAGTTGTTCACCATCATTGCATTGTTTTTTCATCTCCAAATTGTCATTTTTATCCCCGGAATTACACCCTCCAGGAACCAGTTAACAAATGGAAGCTCTTGCGTTGATCATTGCGATCATCATTCTCCTTGTCGTTATCGCATTAAAGAGAGATACGGCGTCACGATTAAAAAACCTTGAAGCGAAATTTGACATCCTTCGTGAAGAACTGAAGAAGGCTAGGTCTGGTGTTGCTGCTAAACCGGAGGAGAAGATCCAAGGAGAGTCAACCGTTATTTCCCATAAGGCTACCGTTATACAGACACCACCGATCGAAAAAGTGTCGGTCGATAAACCTGTTGAGCTAGCCACACCCGAAGTAGCGCGGGATCCGATCAGAGTGCCCGAGCTTGCTGCGTTCAAAGACAGAGCAATTTCTCAAACGGCCAAGGTGTTGAAGCCTGCTATTGTTGAACCTCCGAAACCAAAAAGGCCCGGGTTCTTTGAACGCAATCCTGACCTTGAGAAATTCATAGGTGAAAATCTTGCCAATAAAATTGGTATCGGCGTATTGGTCCTGGGTATCGGATTCTTTGTCAAGTTTGCTATTGATCAGGATTGGATTGGTGAAATAGGTCGTGTATGTATTGGTATTCTTTGTGGCGGTATCCTACTCGGCGTTGCACACTACCTCCGTAAAACTTTTAGCGCGTTTAGCTCGGTTCTTGTCGGCGGTGGTATTGCAGTACTCTATCTAACGATAGCCCTGGCGTTCCACGAATATCACATCTTTAATCAAACTGCGGCATTCATTATCATGGTCATCATCACGGCCTTTGCAGTCGTGTTCTCACTGGCTTACAATCGCGTAGAACTCGCTGTGCTATCGATCATCGGTGGATTTGGATCTCCCTTTATGGTCAGCACGGGTCAGGGCAACTATGCCGCACTCTTCACATATATATTGATTCTGGATGTAGGTATGCTTGTTCTCGCTTATTATAAGAAGTGGAATCTGGTCAATATTGTTTCGTACGGTTTTACCATCCTCCTTTTTGGAATTTGGTTAAGCCAATTGGAAGAAGGTAATGGTTCTATGATCATAGGCGCGATGATATTCGCCACTTTGTTCTACCTCGTGTTCTTCGCGATGAACATTATTAATAACATCAAGGAGCGTACAGCTTTTAAATCTGTTGAAATCAGTATACTGTTAAGCAACACGTTTTTCTACTTCGGCGCCGGCATGACGATACTCAGCAATCCTTTAGGTCATGAGTTTAAAGGACTGTTTACTGCCGTGCTGGGCATTTTCAATTTTGTGTTCGCTTATATGTTGTACAGGAATAGCCGTGTCGACAAGACGCTTGTATTCATGTTGATCGGTCTCGTATTGACATTTATAAGTCTTGCGGCTCCTGTTCAACTTGAGGGCAACTACATTACATTGTTCTGGGCAGCGGAGACGGTCTTGGTTCTGTGGCTTTCTCAGAAGTCGGGTATAAGACTCATGAAGCTAGGCTCACTGGTTTTAATGGGCCTTATGCTGGTGAGTCTGCTGATGGACTGGGCTCAGATCTATCTCGATCAACCCACGCAAGGAATGATGATCATACTCAACAAGGGCTACATTACGGGTATATTTTCTGTTGTTTCTGTTGCAATCACGATTGTGCTGCTGCGGAATGAAAAGTCCGAAAATGTGCTTTACATATCACAATATCGAAACGTATTGTTAGTAACCATTGTCGGGCTACTGTACTTCTCACAACTACTGGAGCTACAATACCAGTTGTTTGAATACGGGTTTGATTACAGCACGCAAAACATCATGATCGGCGCATATAACATGCTATTCATTTTACTTTTGCTTTTCGCCGAGCGCAAGTGGGTGAAGGAAAGAACGATCAACTTCGCTTTTGCTTTCTGGGGACTTTTGGTGATGGTGACATATGTCGGATTCTATCACTGGCAAAACATTGAAGCAAGAAATGATTTCCTTTTAAACAACGGCGCTGCTACTGGTTTTGTATTTCATTACATTGTTATTGCGCTTGTGATTGCGATAGGAATAATCACACTTCGGAAAATACAGGGCGAAATTGAACTGAATAAAGTCACGTACAACGCATATTCGTGGATATACGTCGCATTCTTTATTTTCCTGGCCAGTTCGGAACTTGATCACATCGTGGTTGTTGCACTGGGCGCCACGTCGGACTCGATAGATCATATTCTCTCTCAGAATCATAAGATAGGATATCCCATTCTTTGGGGACTCGCATCGTTTCTTTTAATTTATGTCGGTCTGGCAAAGAAGAGAAAGCATCTTAGAATTGTTTCGCTTTCACTGTTTCTCATCACACTTCTTAAACTATTTATCGTCGATATTCGCGGTATCTCTGAAGGTGGAAAAATTGCTGCATTCATTTGTTTGGGCGTATTGTTGCTCATCGTTTCGTTTATGTATCAACGGTTAAAGAAAATATTGCTCGCAGATGAGGCATCAGCAATTCCACCTCAAACAGAAATCAAATGAAGTTTGTAGTTTTTATTGCAGGATTGCTTGCGGCAGCTGTCGACGTGACAGGCCAGAAATTGGTTGGCGAAAGCAAGTTACCGCCTGTAGAGCATGACGGGTTTTATCGGATCGTCATATCGCCCTCATTGAGTTCACACTTGAATCGTGGATTCACCAACATCCGGATCCACGATGACAAAGGATCGGAAGTTCCATATTTGTTTGAGTCTGAGCGTGCAAACCATTTTACGACAACATTTAAGAACTATGATATTATTGAAAAAAGGCAGGTCAGGAGTTGCTGTACGACACTAACACTTGCAAATGTGGATGGGCATTCGATTAATAACATCAGCCTTTCCATTAAGAACGCAGAGGTTACGAAGAACGCGACTTTGTTAGGAAGTGATGACAAAGAAAATTGGTATGCGCTGAAGGATCAATTCATCATCAACTCTATCGCGAACACGAAGAAGACTTCCGAAATAAATATCGTTGACTTCCCATTAAGTAACTATAGTTATTATAGAGTTATTATTTCTGATTCTTTAACCGCGCCACTCAACATTCTAGGGGCTGGTTACTACGAGACGAAATCTGAAGAGGGTAAATATTCAGAGGTTCCCGTGAAAGTCCTGGTGCGTGATAGTATTTCAATTAAAGAAACGTTTTTGACGTTGTCATTTGACTCGACTCAAGTGGTTGACCGCCTGTTTATCAAGATGAAGGGGGCGCCATATTTTTTAAGGGAAGCTGAGTTATTCATCAAGAGGATACGAACGAACAGAAAGAAGGAGGTGGAGTATTATTTTGATTATGTCTCCCCGTTCGTATTGAGTTCTAAGCAATCGTCGGTGATTGAATTGAATGCTGAGTTCGTAAAAGAGCTGAGAATTGTAGTCGAGAACAAAGACAATCCGCCGTTGCAGGTGTCGGATATTGAGGCTTATCAGCTCAATCGATATTTAACGGCCTGGCTAAGCGCGGGCCAGTCTTATTCGGTTGTTATTGGAGGTCGTGAACTTCAGGCCCCGGCTTATGATATCGGTCATTTCAAGGATAAGATTCCAGCAGATATTATGACGCTCGAAGTATTGCCGTTTAAAATGTTTGACAACGTCAGTGTGGCTGCGTCCAAAACATTTTTCACGAGCAGCATTTTTGTTTGGATGGCGATCGTGCTTGTGATTGGGGTGCTCGGATTTATGGCTGTAAGAATGGCTCGGGAGACTAGTGCCAGGTAGATATGGGCCTCTATTCCGCTGCTAAAATGAAATGCAAGTCACGCGGTGATCGCGGAGTGTAGAAGTCCCGCGGAGACTACTTGCAAGTGAGTTCTTGATCTTTTCTTACATTTTTCTCCCGGTGCCTGAGCAACATATCGTCTAGTGCAGCAGGGTTGATGGATTTATTACAACGAGCTATCAGATAATATCCATAAAGTAGGTTGCCTCCAGAAACGTCTTCGATGCGTGCTCATCGCCCTTGCTCATTTTTAATTGCTTTAAAACACCACCCACTTTCATTGTCTTCGCAGGTAACGTGGTATCACTTTTTGCGTGAGCGATGATGAACGTCGCCGATGAGGCATCATCGCGTATTTCGTACATCGTATATTTGTCAATAATCGGAATCAGCATAAATGTCTTGCCCGCCGAAACCATCACAAATCCTTTAAATTCTTTATCCGAACCTAATAGCTTCGGCGTTCCGGTAATGATTACATTCGTAGACAATGAACCCTTCTTATCAACTTCTGATGGCAATAAGTTAGATGACTTATACTTGTCGTAGATGGGTCTGAACTCATTTGAAAGATTTAAGATCAGTTGTTCCTTTTCGGGTTCTTCCAATTCTGAAATTGCCAGGTCGAGGAAAAGCACCATCTGTTGTTTGGCGTTAAAGAGTCCTGCAACTTTCGCGACTTCAGCCTTGGAGATGACACCATCGTCGGGCTGGCTAAGGACGTTATAGAATCGACCGCCATTGTCCAACGATGCTTTCGCTTCGGCGATTGAATTGTAAGAGATTACTTTCTTCATGAATGGTGGTATTCGATGGCAAAGTAACGGAGCTTCGTTTCTTTGCGCAAGGGTATGCCTGCGGATCGCGTTTTAACTGCGGCTTATTGTTAGAAGCGGCGACGAGCGGTCTGGAGAACAGCTATCCGGGAGATTGGTTTACCTGCTTCAAATTCTCAATCATATTCCTCGTTCCCCACAACATCACCACGTCTGCACGATCGGTATCGGTATCAAAGTCCTTTCTGGGTTAGATTTTTGAGTTGGTATTGCCCGCAAACGATTTCGTTGGCAAACTGAAATGAGCACAGCTTGATTTTAATACATTAACCTCATAAGGATGATTTCTCCCCGATTTAAACTTTCTAGCGTATCATGGTATCGGTCATCAGGGATCGCGCAACGGTGGCTCTAAACGGAAAGAAATGAACTTCCCCCGCGCGAAATCTGCACAACGTTTTAACACATTTGTCAACAATATAATATCGTCAACGTGGATACGATGTCTATATCGATCGTTCCGTTTGGCGCGAAACGATACTCTGATTTCCATATCTGCCGCATCCGCGCCACCGGATTTAATAGCGTTTTGTCTGCTATTATTATGCGACCCATGAGGTCGAATATCAAATTACTTTCCTAATGTTTGAGCCAACTCCAATCACAGGGATTAAAATTTTATAGAAGCTTTACACGAACGGAAACCAGTATCAAACGTTTGCCCTTTGATCAAAATATTCACTTTTTAAAGAATTTCTTGCATCTGTATTCCAAAACATTTCTTGTTTACAATTTATAGATCAAACTGTATCTAATTTTGTATCCTATGTTCAGTGGGCCGAACTGCGACATACACTTACCACTAAGTTAGAGCGACATGTGCAGAGGGATCCCGTTTCAGTCAATCAGGAAGAAATAATGGTTCAATTAAAGAATAATGCTGACCTACTGGTCAGTCAGAAAAATTCTGCGAGGGTCAACTGTAAACAAAAAGTTATACACTATCAAAAGCATGTACAAGCCATTGACCAATTCAAAGGGTGATGTCTTTGAGATTGCTATGTTCACCAGGATGGTTGCTGATACCACCAGTGCACGACCTGATCTTAAAAAGGCTGGATAAACAGGGGAGAATCGCGATCATTTGATTGCGACGTGGGGAATTTTAAGTATCAAAGTATTATGAACAATCAACAGATTAATCTTGACTACGCCGACGAAATAGCGATGGGGCCGAGGCTGTATCGATTATCCATTGACGGTAGTCCGATTAAAAAGAAAATCTTTTTTAAAGCTTGCGTTTTAGATTCAGAGCGAAACCAGATTGCCATCACGCAATACTCTTACGGTACTGAAGACATTGAGTCAACGCTATGGGTAATCGACATCGAATCAAAGAGAGGTTTCGAAATATCGAAGCAAACAAACGGCTACATAGAGCCTTTGAGATTCGAAGGTTCCAGATTGTTTTACAGCACCCACCCCTTCAACGCCGCTGGCGATCAATTCGAACGCGACTTCTCCGACATAAGACCCACAACCTTCTAGACGCAAAGCACGAATCTCCCTTACCGACGCGCGACGTTCCTAAATTCCATAGTGCCTGAGAAACTGAGTATTTTCACAGACAAGCCGAGCCCACTGACTCATCATTGATAACCCCTTACGAAAGAAGCCGTCCCTTTCGGAGACGGCTTCACTTTTATAATTAACAACTATTATCAGTATCCTGGATTCTGAGTCAGCGTGGGTTGTCCTCCAACCTGACTGTTCAATATTTCCTGGATTGGAATCGGGAAGTATTCATGTTTACCCGTCACAAATTGTACATTCTTTAAATATGAACGCTTAGTGCCTTCAACCAGATAATATGCATTAAGTACCTGAGGCGCAATGCCCCATCGAACGAGATCAAATCTCCGGTGACCTTCCATGGCAAACTCAAGACGTTGTTCAAATTGGACTGCCTTTCTAGCTGTGGCTTGATCTACCCATGGCGTTGTATACAAACCGATGACATAGTCTGCTGCAGGAGTTCCATCAGATTTTTTAACAAAGCCATTGGGATTCGATGCACGAGTTCTGATTTGATTTACAAAACCTCTCGCAGCTTCAAGATCACCTTGTTCAACTGCAATTTCCGCGAGCCAGAGAATTACGTGAGAGTAGCGAATCATCCGATAGTTGTTGGCATTCAATCTTGGATTTCCGGCGAAGGTATTGGTACCGACATCCGACCGGTACATCACGTGTTTTTTTGGAGAATAAGGACCGCCATAAGCCTGATCACGAACAAAGGTTTTACCAGGATGCACGCCCCAGTCCAGGTATTGAATACCTCTTCTTCCGACCGTCCAGTCAAGACGAGGATCGAGTGGACCCGCATAAGGTGTAAAAGGTGCTGTTGCTTCGATGCCCTGATCTGATGTTACATCTACATCGTTGAACGTGTCGAGATCAGGCAGGCCTGTTACTGCGTCTGTCTTAAATGCATTCACAAGATTTTGAGACGGTTGAAAGAATCCACAGCATGTGGTTACGCCACCACCACCATACGGATAGTTCAACGTTGAGCCGATGTTTCCATTTTCGCCGCCAGAAGCCCCGTCATTTACGGAGTATTCAATTTCGAAGATTGACTCTGGATTGTTGTTGGTCACAGCTTTGAAATTATCGTGATAATTATCAACGAGTTTAAACTGCCCACTGGCTACGATGGCGTCGAGCAAGGGTTTCGCTTCGGTATATTTCTTCTGATACAAGTATGCTTTAGCCAACGTAGCGGCTGCACCCCATTTTGAAATACGACCAGGCTGTGTCTGCTTCTCAGGAAGAACATCGTAGGCTGCTTGCAAGTCGGTCACAATATTTGGCCATATGTCCACATTGTTAGGAATCTTAGTGCTCTCAAGATTATTCGGATCGTAGGTTACGTCATCGATGTAGGGGACATTGTTGTACATCTTTTTCAACTCGAAATGAAAGTGGCCGCGAAGAAATCTTGCTTCGGCAGTAATTTCGATACGTTCTGCGTCTGTTAAATCACTGACCTTTGGCAAAATCTGAAGTACATCATTCGCGCGGGCAATCCCATCGTACATTCCGCGCCATTTGCCGCGAAAGTAAATGTTATCGGAAGCGATATTGGCTTGTTCGATCAACGAGATGGGTGGTTGATCTCCGGCGATGGTTCCTTTATACGCGTCGTCAGATGCCACGCTTCCATATACCCAGTTGTCGGCGCCGGCCTGATAAGACCGGTACGCGCCTTCGGGAGTTGCCCAACCGTCGAGTAACGAATATGCTGCAGTCAAAAGTGCGTTAACACCTTTGTTGTTCTGCAGTGTCGCATTGCTTAGTGCTGCCTTTGGCTTCACTTCCAAAAATGAATCGGAACATGAAGACATAAGACTAAGTATGATCGTACTGTATACGAATATTACTTTTTTCATCTGTCTGGAATTTATTTTTATGATAGACATATTCATGATCAGTTAGAAGGTTAAGTTTAATCCGACCAGATATTGTTTCGAAGCAGGATATGCACCGCCGTCGACGCCGAGTTGACGATCACTTCCTGATGTATAATTAAACGACCCGGCTACACGGTCGTTCCCTGCTACATAACTTCTGAGATTGATCTCAGGATCCATTCCCGAATACTTGGTAATGGTGATGAGATTTTGCCCTTGAACGTAGACGCGAACGGAACCAAGTCCGACTTTAGAGACTAGCGTTTTGGGAAGGGTATAAGTCAACTGAATATTCTTGAAACGGAAGTATGAACCTGATTCCAGATAATACGTCGATGGTAGAATGCTAACCTGATCACTCGAAGTTAACTGGGGAAGAATAGCATCGGTCTTACCAGGCCTCCATGAATCGTAGAGCATCCGTGTACTTCTATTTCCGGCAAATGTTGGAAAGTCAGTCCAGTATTTCACATAGTTAAAGATCTGATTTCCGTAGACACCTTGACCGAATACCGTCAGACCAAAGTTCTTGTAGTTGACGTTGACGCTTAGCCCATACGTGAAATCTGGATGTGGGTTTCCGATGATAGAGAGATCTTTTGTATCAATCACACCGTCTGGTACGCCGTTAGGTCCGCTTACATCTCTGTATTTGAACCTGCCTGCTTTGTTTTGATTTGTTCCTAGGTTGTTTTTTGGTGCTGCTGCTGCTTCATCATCGGTCTGAAAGATGCCATCGATAGTATAACCAAAGAAAGAAGAGATTGGATGATTCTGTTGCGTGACGACGAAATTTTGGATCCGTTCATCATTGATGCCAAAATACTGTGTGTTAGCATCGCCAGTCGTCTTTGTCACTTTGTTACGATACATGCTATAATTTCCTTCAACATTAAAAGTTAATTCGTTGTTGAGCGTGGAGCCGTGATAACCAATCGCGAGGTCGATACCGCGATTACGCATGGAACCGATGTTCTGGAAAGGGACAGACGCAACGCCTGCGGTAAGCGGCGCGGACACGGGGAACAACATATCGGATGTAACGCGTGTATACCAGTCGAGTGCTACATCAAATTTTCCGTGCAGAATGCTGAGATCAACTCCGATGTTTGTGGACGTTGTGGTTTCCCATTTTGCATTGGCATTACCAAACTGCGTTAATTCATATCCGGGGATCGCCGAAGTGCGTGAGCCGTTCAGGTCATAGAATGAGGTGATCGGATTGGTTGAGAAAATGGTATACGGATTATAATAACCAATTTCCTGATTACCAGTTTGACCCCACCCGGCTCTTAACTTTCCTCTGTCCAGCCATGAACCCAAACCTTTTGCAAACCCTTCGTCTGAGAATACCCATCCCGCGCTAACGGCAGGGAAGTACGCGACGAGGTTCTTCGCCGAGAATCTTGAAGAACGATCTCTGCGAACGGTAGCTTCTAATAGATACTTGTTGGACAAACTGTAGTTCGCTTTGAAAAATTCAGAGGCAAGTGCCCAGTTCGATGCACCGCCATTGTTGGTTTGAACGCCTGTTCCACCGCTGAGATAACGATTGTCAAGATCGTCCGACGCAAAATTTGTTCTGGATGCATCAAACGTTTCGTAATAATCCTTGATCGATTCGACACCGAGAATGAAATTGAATCGATGGATATCGTTGATGGTTTTGTTGTACGTCAGTGTATTGAACCAAGTCCATGTCCACTCAAAGTTGTTCGTTGTCTTAAGTGAATTAGATCCTCTCGATTCAGCAGACTCGATATCGCGAATCGTATAATCTCTGAAATTGAATATGTTGTAGTCAATTCCAAAGCTTGTCTTCGCCGTCAGATTTTCAAGGATGTCGAATTCGGCATAAGCGTTTCCGAAAAATCGAACTTCTTTCTGAATGTTATCCTTGTTACGCCAAAGATCGGCAGCAGGGTTACGGGAGTTGTCGAGATCGGTTCCTCTGGTTCCGGCGAAAGTTGTCCCCGTTACATCATATACGGGTACGATGGGTTGAATCCTGAATGCGAATGATGTTGGATTGCTTTCATTGCTGTTTCCGTTAGGTTGATTCACGCGTTGACTATAACCCACCTGAAAATTTTCACCAACTCTTATTCTTTTATTGATGTTGAATTCAGTATTCGCGCGCATGGTATAGCGTTTGAAATTAGTGTAGATCATAATACCTTTCTGATCGAAGTAGTTCAACGACATGGCATAACGGCCAGCTTCTGTTCCGCCAGATACGCCGATCTGATGGTTTTGAATTGGCGCAGGATTAAAGATCTCGTCTAGCCAGTTCGTACCAGTCTTGTTTGCTTTGGTAATAAGCCATTTGGTTTTGTTGAAGTCGGCGCCATCAATGTTGTTACCGTAATTGACGTATTTTCCGCTCGCATCCTGGGCTACACGCGGATCGCCTTCGTTTGCTCCTGCTGGAAAAATATAGTCGGGAATTACAGGCGTCGCCCCATTTCCGAATTGTGCGTGCACGGGATTACCGTTTGTACCCACAGCCCCCGAGTTGATCCTGGATTCCCAGGTAAGTTGCGCATACTCTTCAGTATTTAATAGACTAAGGAACTTACCTGGACGCTGTGTGCCAATGTAAGTGTCGTAAGTAAACATAGGCTTACCTTGCTTTCCTTTTTTTGTGGTAACAATAACGACGCCATTGCCTGCGCGCGATCCATAAATGGATGCCGACGAGGCATCTTTCAGGATTTGTATTGACTCAATATCATTTTGGTTGATCGTATTGAGATTCCCTTTCGTAGGTACTCCATCTATGACATAAAGGGGAGAGTTATCATTGATGGTACCAAATCCCCGGATGCGTACCATGACACCGCCTCCAGGACTATTTTCGTTTCCAACAGTAACACCTGCGACTTTACCCTGAAGCGCTTGGCCAAGATTTGTCGTTGGTGTCGAAAGCAGGGCTTTGTCGTCGATCGTGGCAACAGCACCTGTGATATCCCGTTTGGATTGAGAACCATAACCGGTCACCACAACTTCGGAAAGCGAAATCACATCCGGCGCAAGTGTGATGTCTATAGCGGTACGGTTGTCGATGATTACTTCTTGTGTGGTGTAACCGATGAATGAAAAGATCAATGCGGTCGAGCCTTCCGGTACAACCAGTCTGAAAGCACCATTGGTGTCTGTGGTTGTTCCGATAGTTGTTCCTTTAACTAGAATGTTTACTCCGGGCAATGTTTGTCCTGTGTTGTCAACGACTTTGCCGGTGACGGTTATATCCGCAGCGTTGTCTATTGCGGTTTTCGGGTGGGAATTCGCCGAAGAAAGATCATTGCTTTCAATGATGGGTGGGGACTCATCTGATACACCAATGTTAATTGGTGTAGAAAACGTCGATCCTGGGGTGAGGGACAGGGTTGCCGACATTGCAATGACGCACAAGGCATTGCGTAACGTTTTTTTCATAACGAATTGGGTTAGTTGTTAAAATTATAGAGTACAGTTCTTTACAGAAAAGTCTGCCAGCGAGAGTGCATCAAAACACTCTAAATAAAAATTTGATTGCCGCCAACTTCACAAAACCTTCAAAACAGTTTGCTACCTAAACTCAAAAATAACATATGAATATAGCGGAGGAAATATAGTAAATGACAATTCAATTGGGTGGTTTTTGCATTAAGTTTATTTAACTAATAGTTGTGCTAATGACATTTATTAGACGCAAGGAGATGTTAACAACTATGTCTATGACGTTCCGCGGGTTTTGTATAAACTGGTGATTACTGGCCGGACATCGTCCGAAATTGAAAATAATGAATGGCAAGTTCGTCAACCTTCAATCACTAAATTCATCCAATCGCCAAATCAGTAAATGATCAGACTGATCGGCCATCCATTCATGATCGTCTTTGCTTTATCCCGATCTTTTTGATATCCTTTTATCGCTGGCCAGTTCTTGAAAATTCGAGGAAGTATGGGACTATGGCTACGCTACCGTGGTCCATGCCTGACAGGATGTTAATTATGTACTTACAGCGGTTGGCATCACGAGCCTATACGTTGTTTATACCATTCTTTATTGCGTTTACCCTCGGAGGATACATATTCAACACACAACATAATTTTGCAGCGGTCATTTTAAAGAAAAGATGACAATTGCGATTATTCGATGCAGCGCTTCCGTCATCGGGTTTTATAAGAATGCACCCGTGATGAGGTGGTTTACGGCAAACATTGGCTAACATCACATGCACCACGTCAATGAAGGATGACATGGCATATCATATAGAAACATCGGACCAAAAAGGATGGATTGCCTTTGACGGTGTAAACACTGAAACGATGGAAGCAAATATTGGATTTCTTCAGCGCATGAAAAAAGAGAATCTACTCGATTATGTCTTGGTGGCGCAGGATTCGGGATGGTATAATGTTGGCGAACCGAAGGGTGGGAATTTCAAGGACTACAACTGTATCATCACGAAGTTTATTCCCCTTTTAAAACAGAACGGGTTTACGCAGACCGAACTTGACAAATTCTTTGTAAACAATCCGGCAAAAGCATTTACGGTAAAAGTCAGAAGGAATTAGCACAACCGTAGGCAAACAAACAGTTTGCTTTCAATTGCGACGCGCTAAGACCGAATAATTCATAACATGTAGTTCAATGTCACTGACTAAAGCCTATGGGGAAATTGATAAAAGAAAATCGAAGTTCAACGCGTCCTGATTGATAATTAATAATTCACAATTGCTTCTTATCTTTCGCAGGTTTATAAAAAACCTGCAGCCATGATCCGATTAATCCTCGTTCTCCTCTTTGCTTTTGTTCATTTGCCAGGCCCGAAGGAAATAAAGTGGGTCGCGATCGGAGACTCGATCACTTATTTGAATGATCATACTGATGAAACCGGCGATCGGATTACCACAGGTTATATGACCCTTGTTACCAAAAAACTTCCCAACGTTCACTACGTCAATAAAGGATTCAATGGATGGACATCGGGAAACATCGCCAAAAATATTGACAGTCTTGGATTACAAGAGGCTGATGTATATTCTGTTTTCCTGGGCACAAATGATTGGTGGCAAGGGAGACCCATCGGTACTATAGATGACTTTCTTAATAAAACGGGTGACGGCACCATCAACGGATCTTTTCGCATTATCATCGACAAACTCAGAGAACTGAATGCCAGGGCGAAGATCATTTTGATAACACCGATGCAACGTGGTGACTTTGTTTACATCGGGGACATGAAAAACAATGCCTACGGATCGTATCGGGATAAGAATGGTCAGTCGCTTGCGCAGGTAGTCGATGCAATAGAAAAGATTGGCCAGCACGAGAAGTTGTCTGTTGTAGATTTGTTTAACGATAGTGGTATCACGCTTAAAAAAATGGTCATCTATAAGCGACTGAAAGATCCGGTGACAGGCGAGTACAAACAATACAAATACCCATTCTATACGACCATACCATTTAATCCTGAAACGGACGAATATCCATATCCAGTTGATGCTATTGACATGACCTACGATGGATTGCACCCTTCCGACAAAGGGTTCAAGATTATTGCTTCGATGATTGAGAAGTTTATAAAATAAGTCACCCCCAAAATCTACCCATCCGAAAGCCTTTCGCACGGTTTGTATCAGGAATACGAAATTTGCAACAACTATTTTTGAACAGTCGTGATTTTCCCCCTCAATTCTCATTACCTTTTATATACAAATCCGCCACAGGAATTAATCGTCCTACGCCTGACAATCAACGACGTTAAATAATTACCATGATGTCAAATCACATTTTCAATGTTGTTATATTAATGTTTATAGGCTCGTTGGCGTATGCTCAAAATGATAGCATCCGCGCAGAGATATTACGTTTCGAAGGCACAAAAGCTGAACTTATTCAAAGGGGTCGGGGCGTGCTGATGGAAAAAATCGAACGTGGAGAAAAATCAAATGTAGAAGCAATTTTCAAGTATCTATTGGGAGAGGAAGACCACTACCATGTGGCATTCCATCCTATTGAAAAATATTTATTGTATTACTATCTCAATGATTTTAGCAGTATACTTAATCAGGCCACCCTGAGATCTTCCGAAGTCAGCCGCGAACGATTCTATGCTCAAATGCGACCGGCAAGTGATCTTCTTGCGTATAAACTTGTAGACATCGTTCGTTTCGATCGAAATGAAATTATTCAATCTATAAAAAACTCGAATCTTTCTTCCTCCGATAAGTCGTTTTTAAAACTTAACCTGAATTATCTTAGTGCCGACTTTGGCGTCGATCATGCGGTGCAGGACTCGTTGAACGTGGCAGCGAATCAATATCTTACAGCACACCCGGGTAACGAATTTGAAAAATACATTCGCACTGACATTCGCTACGAGTTCAAACCCTCTAAGTGGGGTGTAGGAGTGGAGTTCTTTACCGGGTATAGCCTATTTACCGATAATCTTTCGAAGCGCTTCTACAATACAGTCGCTGTCGGCGTCGCGTTTGATATTTGTTATAAGAACTGGACGCTTTTTGTCAGAGATTACATTGGCAGCAGTCGAATAAAGGACTCGATTGCTTTTTCCAATGTTACATGGCAGAGGCATTCCAAAGCCACCCTGTATCTTCCGGAAATTTCTGTTGGATATGTTACTTATGAAAACAAATTTGTAATCGTGACACCGTTCTTGGGTATGTCATGGGCAAGCTTCTCACCGACAGATAACGACAAGGATAAAATTCCTGAGTATAAAAATATCGGTTTGTCATTTACAAAAACTTATACTCTGGGAACAAACGTTGACTTCAAGCTTGGCAGATCGATGACCAATAAATTAAAGGGTTCAGAGAGTACTTATTGGTTTGTAAGAGTCCGATATGCATACAACATTGGAAACTTTGAAAATCAATACACGGGTTTCAACGGCAATATCCATTCCCTCACAATTGGCGTTGGCGGATTCTCCAGACAAGTGAAGCGCGTATATTAGTTCGTTGCGTCGTACCGCTGCATCAATAGTATGAAGTTTGAACTGAGCGTGAAAATTAAATGAAATGATGGGAGAAAGGACCTGCCTATTGGGAGTGAAGACGCTTTGCGGCTTTTGCGGTTCTATCAAGCTACGATGGCTAGGGTCTAAATGTCCCGATTTTGGCCTGATAATCAATACATTTGACCCGCTTTAAAAGGCTTCTTTATTTAGTCGCCAATACTTTTTTGTTTTTGAAACTATTGGTAAATAGTAATCGTGATATTCAAGTTTCAGGTCGCGTTCCTTAAGGTTTGACTGCCTTTGCCGGATCCTTTGCCCATGCCTGACGCTAACACACCCATAACGGAACCACAAACTAACCACATGAATAAGTCTATCGGCCTATTACGAATCCTTGTGATTGCCTTGGTAATCATTGGATCATTGCCTTCCTGTAAGAGTAGCGCAGCCACAAACAAACATGAACTCAAGAAGGAGATGAAATACATGGATCACAACAAGAGAATCTAGCGTGCTTTAAAGTGTTCGCCTGATTATGGTCAGTTTGGTTGAATGATCGAAAGATCGTCGGCGGGGTTGTAATCGTAGGGGAGACTCTCGCTTACCAATTCCCAACTCCAATAACCCTGCGTCATGAATAATTCTTCATCATTCAGGATCTGCCCGTCTGGCTCTATGGTAATTCGCGGGCCCAGTAAGATAATTCGCGATTTCTGTGGAAGGGTTGTTCCAATGCGAGCAGTTCCGCGACTTGCTATATATCCGGAATACTGTCGTTCATGAACGTAAACGATTTCCAGTTGCCCCTCAAATGCGATCATCTGATTCGAGTCAGTTGATAGTGCATCGAGAATTTTATCATAGCCCCATATCGTGGGCACCCTCATCATACGTTTAAATAATTTTGACCGTACGAGCAACACGGTGTCAGCGATGGCTTTGTTAACCCGTTTGTTTCCCACGAGATAGTCCTTGAAGAGATTGTAAAAGAAGCCTTCTTCAACCAGGCGCTTCTGATAAAGTGAGCGAATAAAATGCATTTCAGATCCATAATAGGCCTTCAGTCTGTTGTTAGCCCACCGTATTTTCTCAGCCTGATTTTTTGGAACCAACGGAGTATATACCGTTTGACCTTTGTACACAACTTTTTTTGCCGCACGATCGTACCTGAATTTTTCGAGGAGAAACTTCAGGGAATATCCCAATCCCTCATTTTGTATCAAAAGAAGACTATCGGCTGACGCCTCAAATATGCTCAGCTTTTTTTTGAAACTGAGCGCTCTCTCATTGAGGATAAAACAATGCCTGGCGTCTTCACTCAAGCCAATAAAATTTTCTTTAAACGTTTTAAGATTATCCAACCAATCAGATTTTCTCAGGCGTTTCTCAGTGATCACTACCTCCTTCAATTGTTGTTCACCCAAATTTAATGAGATCCTGAAAGTTTTATTTTCGGGAACACGGATAGTAATGGTTCGAGGCTGATAGCCAATGAACGAAACGACAAGTTTGTAACCACCTGCCGCCAATGAATTCAGTTCGAATTTTCCTTCCGCATCTGTTAATGTTCCCTTTGTAGTATTGGCAAGGAACACTGTGGCACCAGGCATTGGAGCATTGATTTCTGACAATACAGTGCCTTTAATGCCGTAAGGACCTTGAGCACTTACATAGGAAGCAACAAGAAACAGAATGAGTGTAACTGACAACCTGTTCATAAGCGATGAACAAACTTATGTCTTTAATCTTGTCTGAAACCCGTTTTCAGGACTAAAGCACGAACTCGATTATACGCGGAAATTTGACTTGGATTGTTAGGATTTAGGTATTGGCAGTAATTATTGCCTACGGTAGGCAATCCCCTAGAGGCAACCAACTCCTGATTCATCACTCATGGCTCAATTCGGGTTTTTCAATTTCTCGACTTCAATCTTAGTCATCTTCAATAGCTCTTGCATTGCCTTCGGGCCTTTGACAGGGTCAGTCATCAACTGTCCGATGTTAGAAGGAATGACTTGCCACGAGAAACCAAACTTGTCTTTCAGCCATCCGCATTTGCTTTCTTGTCCGCCGTTTGAAGTGAGTTTATTCCAATAATAATCGATCTCTTGTTGATCTTTGCATCCTATGACGTACGAGTTCGCTTCGTTGGGTTTAAACTGAGGTCCTCCGTTGAGGCACATGAACTTTCCGCCATTGGCCTCGAACATCACCACCATTGGATTTTCCATCGTGATCTTCGAGCCTTTGAATACGGAACAATAAAATTCTGCGGCTTCTTTGGCTATGCCATCAAACCACAAGCAAGGATAAATCGGTTCAGTCATGTTAGTTCGTTTGTTTTGTCGTCATTGAATTGTAATACAATACTAGCAAGTCCGAACGAATCCCGGGCGGTGAGTTTGTGACAAATTGGGGGGCTGACTGCGACAATCATAACGTCTCTAATAGCAGCGAATTGATGTATCTATTTAAATTGCAAGCGTTAGTCGATTCTTTCCAATGAATCACATAGCAAAATTAGCCTTCGTAATTACTGTGTAAACGCTTTTTGGTTTGCAGGCTCACCCATGGCAATACTAATTTGTGTTGAAGTTTAAATTTTGCTGCAGGTTGTAAAGGTTCAATATAAAATGGTAGTTTGGTTTGTTGGGATTGAATTTCCGAATCATAAGATACTAATCATTCAATAATTATGAAGAAGTCAATTTCGGGTCGACGTGAGTTTCTTGCCAGTTCGGTTGCAGGCCTTGGTGCGCTGTCGCTTAAGCGCGCAAGTCCAGGTGAACAAAACTCGCAGCCTAAAAAATTGAAGGTCGTCTGTGTTGGAGCGCACCCTGGCGATCCTGAATTTGGTTGTGGTGGAACGATGGCAAGGTATAGCGATGCAGGTCACGATGTTTACTTTTTATATGTGACGCGTGGAGAAGCTAGCGATCCCTCAAAAACGCACGATCAGATGGCAGCGTTGCGCACAAAGGAAGCGGAAGTCGCCTGTGTTTTGCTAAAGTCGAAACCGTTGTTTGTGGGTCAGATCGATGGCGACACGTCGCTTAACAAAAGTTCTGTTAGGTCTTTCCAAAAGTTGCTGCTTGCCCAATCACCAGATGTCGTTTTCACACAATGGCCGGTCGATGGGCATCAGGATCATCAGGTCGCCGGGATGTTAACGCTCAATGCATGGACAAGTGTTAAACGGAGGTTCCATTTATATTTCTACGAAGTAAATACGGGTAGCGAGACCATGGCGTTTACGCCTACCGACTACGTTGATATAACGGCGGTTCGTGAAAGAAAGAAGCAGGCTTTGATGGCGCACAAAACACAGGATCCGGAGAATACATACAATGACTTCTTTGCGCCGCTTGAAATATTTCGCGGACTTGAAGCTGGTGTAAAGGCGGCTGAAGCTTTTGTTTATTTCAAACCAGATATGCGGTCTGATACAATTGGTTTGTAGTCAACATTCACCATACCAAATCCAAAGATACTGTACCCATTCCTTCCCATCTTCATTCACTAATTTCATTTTAGTTTGATAGTAGTATGCATTTAGGCCGCATACGTTCGTTAAGTCAAATATTTCGGGCGGGATTGTCAGAAAGAATTCTGAATGCAAGAACCCATTGTTTTCCAACGTCAGTTCCCAATCCTGGGAGCACATTAATTCCGAATAGGTATCACATTCGCAGCGACTGAATTCTCCGGCTTGGCATAAACCATGTGGCCCGCACCGGTTAATGTATACCTTCATTTTGCATTGATCTGAAAAGTAATTCCCAATGAGCAGAAACTTTTCGCCCACTTTTATCTGGGTGTTTGGCCCACCGAGGTCTGAAGTAAATTGAAAAACACCTCTTACAGGCATTGAGTACAATTCAGACTTAGCACCTTTTGATCTCACCCTGAAAGAAAGATCTTTCCATTGAAAACCACCCATGTTAATAGTCGCCTCGGCTGGATCTTCAACCTTAATGCTGATACTTGTTGGCGACGAAGATGTAGTGATAACTTTACTAAATGTTCTGAATTTTCCGGTATCAAATATTCCGATGTCAACAGTGTCTGAAGTTTTGTCTCCACTGAAGCCGGTGCCAGTCAACGTTATCTCATCATCGATGTAAATTCTCCCGTAGTTGCTGGTGCCTGTTATCTTAAGCTGGTTTGTTGATGGCTGAGGACTGTCGTCCGAAGATGTGCATGCGTTAAACAGAAGAGCGAATAGAACCATCAAAACTTCGGCCGTGGGCAGTGTTGAGCTGAAAATCTTTTTCATTTGCACCGGAATGATTTAAACATAAACCCATCATTGTTAAATTTTACACTAGCCACACTTGCGCGCATCAATCCTAACACGTGCCGTACCAGATCCATACCCAATCGGAGTACTCTTTACCATCGTCGTTGACCACGGTGACTTTTGTTTGATAATAATAGTCGTCGGAACCCTGACAAACGACATCCAAACCAAAGGTCGAATGGGGTATACTGAAAAGGATGAGTGATTGCTGGGAGGATGCTGTGCTAATCGTTCTTGTCCAGTCAGGAGAGCATGCCAGTTTCAACTTGCCACACTCGCATTTGCCGTAATCACCCGGATTGCAAACACCATGAGGCCCACAGCTGGTAATATAAATTTCTGTGTGGCAATCGTCGCTGAAATAATTACCATGGAGGCGGATCGGGTCTCCTACTTTGATTTCTGTGTTCGCATCGCCATACTCGACAAAGATTTCAAAAACGGATCTCACAACTGGTATTGCATAAAGCTCAGATTTCCTGCCGCCCGATCGAATCCTGAAATACAAGGAAGAAGTTATGTATGCCTCCATTGCATCGCCAACGTCACGTCCATTGGCCATTTTGCCACTGATGCTTGTTGTAGTCGACGACGTAGTAGTCATCGTCGTAAAATAATGCCACTGGCCGTAAGCCATCACACCCACGTCGATGCTGTCTTTGTCGGAATCGCCGCTGAAACCGGTGCCCTGAAAAACGAATTCATCATCCACATAAATGCGGCCATTTGAATTCATCGTATTTCCAGTGATCTTGATTTCACTACCTCCAGGCTTTGGATCGTTGTCGCTTGATTTGCAGGCGTGAAACAGCAGAGAAAGCAGCAACATTAACAATGTGCTTACAAACACAGTGATGCTGGCTAATTTTTTCATACTCAGCTGGGGTTTATATCAACAGAATCCACGAAAGACATAATAAATCTATTGATCTGCCAGCAGGAAGATGGGTGAGATTGAGTAACCGTAGCTTAATTTCGAGTGAACGTAACCAACTGAATAGCGGTCGTTCGTCAAAAACGTAGAAGTTTGGAAATCTTCTCAGTGAAAGCGGCTTTTCGGCGGACAGCAACTTCCAGTTCAGTACCATCTTCAAGCAACAATGTTCCTCCTTTACCTTTAAAAGATTCTTTTACAAATGCGAGGTTCACGATGTCGGAATTGTGTATTCTGACAAACTGAAGGTCGCCGAGCAGCGCTTCGTATTCCTTGAGCGTTTTAGATACAACGTATTTCGTTTTGTCCTTCATGAAGAAGGTTGTGTAGTTACTGTCGGAGTGGAGTCGCACGATATCATTCAACAACACGAACACATGGCCATGAGCAGTAGGCAATGCGATCTTGTTAATGCCAGCGCCATTTCTTCGGACCTCGTCAAGTATACTCAGAACGTGGCTCCTCGCACTCACGTCTGAACCGCGGCGGCGGAATCTCGACATTGCCTCAACAATATCTTTTTCGCCGATTGGCTTCAAAAGATAGTCTAACGCATTAAACTTGAAGGCCTTGATCGCGTATTGATCATAAGCAGTTGTAAAGATCACCTGAAGATCTGGAGTTTTGATTTTATCCAGAAGTGTGAAGCCATTGCCATCGGGAAGGTTGATATCAAGAAACAGCAGATCTGGACGTAAATTTTGTATTGCATCGATCCCGGACGCAATAGTCTGACAGTTGCCTACGATTTTTACATCAGGACAATTCTCCGTGAGCCTGTACGTCAGGGCATCAACGCAGTATTTTTCGTCGTCAATGATCAGCGCGGAAATGTGTGACATTCAAAGATCAATTTAGCCCATTTTGTCATAATTCTCGAGCCTGTTAACTTCGAAAATCCGATTATCGACGATTAATGCGATGCCTCCCATTGAAGGCTCATACGCACTTCTGTGCCATCAGACCGACCATCGACCATGAGATCAATAATCTCCACCGATGCTATCATCGCATGAGTATCCTTCATCAGTTTCAATCGTTGTTCAGTGATGGTCATTCCCATCGACTGATGATTGGGTCTGACAGCGTTGATCTCCTTTGCTTTGTCACGACCTACGCCGTTATCGCGAATGATAACATGGACAGAATCTTCGTCGCCTGCCTTTGCCGTGATTGACAAATGTCGTTGCCCTTCCTTATGGCGAAGTCCGTGAAGAATGGCGTTCTCGACATAAGGTTGAAAGATCAGCGGTGGAATTTCATAATACCCTTGAACCAATTTCGGATCGACATTGATCTCATAATTGAAACTATTTTCGAACCTCATCTGCTCAAGTTGTATGTACAATTCGAGACATTCGATGTCTTTTTCCAAAGCAACAGTATCATGTTGTGAGTTTTCGAGGATGTCACGTAGGAGTTTGGCAAACTTGGTCAAAAAAGTAGATGCTTTTTTTGTTTGCTGATGAATGATGAGCGAATCGATGGCCGACATGCAATTGAAAATGAAGTGCGGATTCATCTGCAACCTGAGGGCTAACTGCCGTGTTTCTGAAATTCGCTCGTTCAGCGTATTCACTTCCTGTGCTAGCCGCAAATCTGCAGTCCGCTTTTTGTTTTTGTAGAACAGCCATGCGCCAATACTGCTGAGAATAAGGAAGAGACTTCCGGCAATAATAATAATTTCCTGACGCTGCACGATGAGTTGGTCAAGGCGCTGTTGGGTCTGCAGGTTATCAATCTCTTTTTGTTTTCGCTCATTCTGATACTTGGCTTCCATGTCATCAATGATCCGCCGGTTGTCGGCATGAACAATGCTGTCATTCATTGCTCCAACGATGCTGGAACTCTCCCATGCTTTCTTATAGTCTCCCTTCCTTTCGTAAATAATGCCGAGCATAACGTAGCCATCAAGAATCGGGTAAGGATCTTTTTCCCGTTTGGAAACTGCCATGATTGAATCGATATATTTTAGCGCAACGTCATCGTGGTTCAATTCGACATGGGCCGTCGCGGCGGCGCTGTATGCTGCGCCGAGTAGGGATGTGCTGTGCAGTTTTTTTGCGGCGTGTATCGAATTTATATATTCGTTCAAAGCGTTTACCATCTGACCCTGGTCAAAGTAGATATTTCCGATCGACAAATAGAGCTCTCCAAGATCATGAAGTGAGCCTGCCTTTTCATACCATGCGACTGACTCTCGATATACTGCGAGTGCTTCCTCGTATTTCTTTTGTTGACGATAACTTCGGCCCAACAACTTGTTGCTGTAGTTGTAACCGCCCATTTCATTTCGTAACGATAGCTTTTTTGCTTTTGTGGCATAGTCTATTGCCTTGTCAAAATGACCCAGCAGATATTCAATGTTTCCAATATTATTGATAACGTTGATCAATCCACGTCTGTTTTTGGCAGACTCATAGAGCTCTGATGACTTGATGTAGCTACTCAGTGCTTGCCGGCGATCTTCTTGCGTGAGATACAGGGAACCTAGTATCGAATACAAATACGCCTGACTCACAACGTCGCGGCGTTCTGTGGCAATTTCCAATCCCTGATCAATAAAGTATTTTGACGAATCGAAGACCTCAAGTCTCATGAAGGATAATGCCAAACCTTCATTTGCTTCTTGTAGCAATTGAGAAGCTTTGGTGCCGTTAATTTTAGAATTCAGCACGCCTCTGAAGTAAGGCTGCGATTCGAGAAAGTTCCCCCGGCCATTTAATACATCTCCATTGATATTCTGCGCGTAAAGGATTTTCACTTCATCTCCCAGCTGTATAGCCAAGTCCAAAGTTTTCCGCGCGTATGATGAAGACATTGAGGAGTCCGAATCGACAAATGCGGCTGCGATTTTACCATATAACGTGACAAGGGCTGTGTCAGGCTTCGTTCCGGGAATAAGATTTAATAGACTATCGGTTTCGGAAATTTGTGCGCAAAGAAATTTGGGCATCAATAGAATAGTTACAAAAGCAAGTGACAGTTTGTATCGGGCTAATAAATTCACGTGGCTTGCTATCAAGTATTGAAAGATATCACCGGTAATGTGAACGGTTTTACGACGCTTGTTATTTCTGAAGTGCTGCGAGTTTTTCTTTTGCTCCTTTGTTTTCCGGATTCATTTTGATTGCCTTTTTATAGTACTCAATAGCAAGCGCTTTATCTCCATTTTTCATGCATGCCTCCGCATAGCTGTCATAAGTATTCGCGCTTTTAGGGTACAGCATCATATTAATTTTAAAGAGATTTTTTGCCAGAGATAGTTGGTTTGACTGCAATAAAAAGTAGCCTTGCTGATTTATGTTGTCTTCATTGACGGCATTATCGGCGGCATTGGTCTTCATCAATGCCTGGTATCCCTTTAATGATTTTTCATAATCACCTTCGAGCAAATATTCATAGGGTGCTTTTACATTTTCTGCGAGTTTGGGATTTGCAAACTCGATTGGTTTGTCTTCATTTATAAACACCACATTCAGTTTGCCATCTTTCGGATTGATTTTGAACTGCATGGCTCTTGCATTTTTTGTGGTGACATAACTGCTGTCACTGATTCGGATCAGTTCGTCTGCTTCCGGCGCTTTTAAATATTTCAGGTAAAGGTGTGCTCCTTTGTTAAAAATTCTGATTGATCCATCCGTACCGTTGTAATACCTTCCTTTAAACAAAGCGAACTGCGCTGTATCCATGTCCACTTTGTTGAAATCATGAAGATATTCTTCCCAGCCGTATACGCGTGCCACAGAATTGATGAGTTCGGAAATGAATTCCGGGTGATTGGAATTTGTCAACACTACCACGCCATATCCTTTGTCGCGATGCGCCAACATTTCGCTGGAGAAACCTTCATCCCAGCCACCATGACCAA
>JBDSKX010000128.1:0-16820 GCA_039916665.1 Chryseolinea sp.
GACACCAGCCAACTGGCAGGCGAAAATAGAACATGCGAAAACAACCATTCGATGGGCCTCATCCCATGCGGCCACCGGGCCGCTCGTTGAACATTGACTTATTGATGTTGACTTATTGATTATTACGTACCAGGAATCGATAAAAAAAATTGACCCCGGGAACCACCCCGGGGTCTTGACCAAACCCCTCAACCTTACAAATCCCTCCATTTAAGGAAGGAGGGAACACAATCTTTAGAACCAATTATAGAACAACCTTTGCGGCTTCAAGGTTCTCAAATACAAAATCTATTCCATTCTTTATATCAACAAATATTATTGAATCCTTGTGAACCTTTCCAGCTAGAATCTGTTTCGAAAGCTCGTTCAATATTTCTCTCTGCATGACACGTTTCAAAGGCCGCGCTCCAAACTGCGGATCGTAACCGAGTTTTGCGAGACGTTCACGTGCGGCTTCACCGATCTCCAACTTCACGCCGGCTTCTTCAAGTCTCTTTCCAATTAAATTAACCTGTATATCAACAATCTTCCGAATATCAATTTGCGTCAGTGGCCTGAACATAATGATCTCATCGATTCTGTTAACAAACTCTGGCCTCACCGTCTTCCGCAAAAGGCTTAATACTTCGTCTTTTGTATTCTCAAGAACATCAAAATAGTTTTCATCATTGATCTTCTCAAAATTTTCCTGTATCAAATGCGATCCAATATTGGTTGTCATGATGATGATCGTATTCTTAAAATTTGCGATCCGGCCTTTATTATCAGTCAGCCTTCCGTCATCCAATACCTGTAAAAGGATATTGAAGACATCGGGATGTGCTTTTTCAATCTCATCTAAAAGAATAACAGAATATGGTTTCCGCCTTACCGCTTCAGTCAACTGACCACCTTCATCATATCCAACGTACCCCGGAGGCGCTCCAATCAATCTGCTGACGCTATGTCGTTCCTGGTACTCACTCATGTCGATCCTGACCATCGCAGTATCGTCATTAAACAGATAGTCAGCCAACGCCTTTGCCAGCTCTGTCTTACCCACTCCGGTTGTACCCATGAATATAAACGAACCAATGGGACGTTTTGGATCTTGAAGACCTGCGCGACTTCTACGAACGGCATCACTCAGCGCCCGGATTGCTTCTTCCTGACCCGCAACACGCTTGCTCAACTCTCCTTCGAGGTTCAACAGCTTTTCACGATCGCTTTGAAGCATCCTGGAAACGGGAATGCCCGTCCACTTAGCAACGATTTCGGCTATATCTTCACTATCAACTTCTTCCTTCAACAAAGACTTTTCACCTTGCATTTCCTTCATCTTCGCCTTGAATGACTCAAGTCTTTTCTCAGCTTCTGTGATTTTGCCGTAACGTATCTCCGCTACTTTACCATAGTCACCAGCTTTTTCCGCCTGTTCCGCTTCAAACTTCAGTTTGTCTATGTCTTCCTTTTCCTTTTGAATTCCATGAACAACTTCTTTTTCACCTTCCCACTTTGCCTTCAATGCATCTCTGACTTCAGCCAGTTCGGCAATATCTTTAACCAGAATTTTTTCTTTCTCTTTATCCTTTTCGCGGCGTATAGCCTCACGTTCGATCTCTAGCTGCATGATCTTGCGGTTGAGTTCATCGAGCTCTTCAGGCAATGAATCCATCTCCAGTCTTAACTTGGCTGCGGCTTCATCCATTAAGTCAATTGCTTTATCAGGCAGAAATCTATCGCTGATATAGCGGTTCGACAATTCAACGGATGCGATAACTGCATCGTCTTTTATCCGAACGCCATGATGCAACTCATATTTCTCTTTAATACCTCTCAGTATTGAAATCGAATCTTCAACCGAAGGTTCATTGACCATTACTGCCTGGAACCTGCGCTCGAGAGCTTTATCCTTCTCAATGTATTTTTGATATTCTTTCAAAGTTGTAGCACCTATAGCATGGAGTTCTCCACGCGCCAATGCAGGCTTCAAAAGATTAGCCGCGTCCATAGCACCTTCCCCGCCACCCCCTGCGCCAATAAGGGTGTGAATTTCATCGATGAAGAGAATGATCTCGCCATTTGAATCCGTCACTTCCTTGATGACAGACTTTAATCTCTCTTCGAATTCTCCTTTATACTTGGCACCGGCAACCAGCAAGCCCATGTCGAGGGAGATCAATACTTTGCTTTTTAGATTTTCAGGAACATCACCGTTGACAATGCGCTGCGCCATTCCTTCAACAATGGCAGTCTTTCCGACTCCTGGCTCGCCCAAGAGAATAGGATTATTCTTTGTGCGACGGCTTAAGATCTGAAGTACGCGACGAACTTCTTCATCGCGGCCAATAACCGGATCGATCTTTCCAAGCTTCGCGAGCTCATTCAGATTCTTCGAATAGCGTTCAAGTGATTTATACTTTGACTCTGCATTCTGATCTGTGACTTTAGATCCACCTCTAAGTTCCTTGATAGCTTTGACGAGGTCAGACTTGTCCACACCACTATCCTTTAATATCGATGCTACTTTGTCTTTGGATGCAAGCAGCGCCAGAAGCAAATGTTCAACGGCTACATATTCGTCTTTGAACTCGCGCAATTCTTTCTCTGCTTGCTGAAGAACATTGTTCGTCGCATTTGAGAGATAGGGCTGCTGGCCCGAGACGTGTGGATATGATTTGACTATTTCGTCAAGTTTTGTTTGCAGAATATTCTCATTAACATTTATTTTCTTAAACAGATAGCTCGACACATTTTCATCCGTTTCGAGGATCGCTTTCAGCAAATGGCCGGGTTCAATGGCTTGCTGCTGATGACTCAAGGCGATCTCAGCCGCCTTCTGAAGTGCTTCCTGCGACTTTATTGTGAATTTATCAAAGTTCATAGTTGAAATTCCTCAGGGTCCACTCATCAAAAAATAATCCATTGAATTGAGTTATTCGATTTCAGAAATTTTGACATTTGAAAACGAGAATGTTTCCTCTAATTCGGCCATTCTGACGTCAAAGATGCCAAAACGTACACAAGAGCTTAAAGATCAGTTTCCGCCTTCATCAATTGTGGAGGTAGCGTGGGAGGTGTGCAATCAGGTTGGGGGTATTTATACCGTTATCCGCTCGAAGGCTGCCGCGATGGTAAAGCACGCAAATGGCCCCTATTGTATGGTTGGCCCATATCTGAGCAAAAATATCCAGGCTGAATTGGAGGAACTCGATGATGCTGAAGATATTTTCGGTCAGGCAGCGGCGATCTTACGAAGGAAGGGGTTTGATGTACATTATGCAGAATGGCTGATTACGGGTAAGCCAAGGGTTGTATTGCTTAATCCTAATGCCGTTCAGGATAAAACGTTGAGCGTGGTTAAATATCTGCTTTGGAAGAATCATGGTATCAGCGCGCCAGTGGATAATCCCCTCATTAACCAGGTTATTGCTTTTGGATACCTGACCAAGCTTTTCTTCGACGAACTCGTGAAGCTGACGGACAAGGATCACGGTATTATTGCCCACTTTCACGAATGGATGTCATGCCTTCCGATCCTCGACATGAAAAAGGAAGTGATGCCTGTAAAGACGGTCTTTACAACGCACGCGACTCAATTGGGCCGACATCTCGCGATTAACTCACCTTTATTCTATGCACACCTTCCTTTTTTTAATTGGGAGGAAGAGGCAAAGCGTTTTGGTATTGAGACCGAAGCGAAGATTGAAACATATTGTGCACAGCAGGCAGACGCATTTACAACCGTCAGCGAAGTGACAGCGCGCGAGTGCAAACATTTGCTAAGACGCAAGCCGGACTTTGTGTTACCCAACGGACTGAATATTGAACGGTTTGAAGCCTTGCACGAATTTCAAAATCAACACGTTCAGTATAAGGAAGAGATCCATCGTTTTATTATGGCACATTTCTTCCAGTCATATTCTTTCGATCTTGATCGAACGCTTTACTTTTTCACGTCCGGACGATATGAATTCAGAAACAAAGGATTTGATGTCGCCATTGATGCTTTGAGTAAACTTAATCAAAGACTGAAGCGCGAAAAATCGGATGTTACCGTTGTGATGTTCATCATCACCAAACGTGATTACTACAATATCCGCCCTGAAGTTCTCCAGTCAAAGGCGATGATGCAGGAGATCTTGCAGACTACCGAGGCGATCCAAAAACAGGTTGGTAAGAGGCTGTTTTACGAGAGCACGAAACTCGAGGATAATCATCTTCCTGACTTGAATACTTTCGTGGATGAATATTGGAAACTAAGGTACCGCAGGACTTTGCAGGCATGGAAAACGAAGAAGAATCCACCGGTTGTAACTCACCGGCTTGTTCAGGAAGACAGCGATGAAATCTTAAAGGCGCTTCAGTCGAAGAAACTGTTGAACAACGAAGATGATAATGTTAAAATCCTCTATCACCCTGACTTCATTAATGCGAGTAGTCCGCTGTTCGGCATGGACTATAATCAATTCGTAAGGGGCTGCCATCTTGGAATATTTCCGAGTTATTATGAACCATGGGGTTATACGCCCTTGGAATGTATGGCCAGCGGGATACCGTCTGTCACCAGCGATTTATCCGGATTCGGCGACTATATTATGCAGCACATGCCTGACCATGAAAAATATGGTTTGTTCGTGATAGAGCGCGGGAAACGCACTTTTGAATGGTCTTCAAACCAACTTGCGGATGTGATGTACAGTTTTCTTTCTCAAACCATGAGACAAAGGATCATGCAACGTAACAATGTTGAAAACAATTCCTCTGCATTTGATTGGCAGAATATGATCCGCCATTACACCGAAGCTTATCAGTTCGTCACAAAGAATGTATAGGGGTTGCTGAAAAGTTTTATATTTATTCGTTAAACGAATAATTCACATTAATTCTCCATCCAGATGAACAGCTCAAGAAGAGATTTTATCAAAAAGGGTACACTGAGTGTGCTCGGAAGCAGTGCTTTGCTCAATTCAGTTATGGCTCGTGTTATGCCTGCCGGAGAAATGATGGGATTGCAACTGTATTCTATCCGCGATGATATGACAAAGGATCCACTGGGATCATTGAAGCAACTCGCGGCCATGGGATACAAAAACGTAGAACATGCAAACTACGTGGAGCGCAAATTTTATGGATATAGCGCAAAAGAGTTTAAGAAAATACTGGATGATCTTGGACTAAAAATGCCCAGTGGCCATACCGTTATGGGCAAACCTCATTGGAATGAGGCGACAAAAGATTTCACCGATCTTTGGAGGTATACGGTTGAAGACGCTGCGGTTGCAGGCCAAAAGTATGTGATTTCTCCATCGCTTGATGAAAGTCTTCGTCAGACATCAGATGATTTGAAGCGTTACATGGAAGTGTTCAATAAGTCTGGCGAACTTTGTAAGAAGTCAGGAATGAAGTTTGGTTATCATAACCATGATTTTGAATTCAGCGTCAAGCTTGACGGCGTACCTATTTATGACATCATTATGAAAGAAACCGATCCTAATCTTGTGATTCAACAACTGGATATGGGCAATCTTTACAATGGTGGTGCGAAAGCAATAGACATTGTGAAACAATATCCCGGGCGTTTTGAATCGATGCACGTGAAGGACGAGGTGAAGGTTGCGGAAGCAAAGCCAAACCAGCATGAATACGAAAGCACTATACTGGGCAAAGGAATTGTGAACACGAAGGAGGTAACGGACCTTGGTCGCAAATCGGGCGGCACAAAACTATTTATCATTGAACAGGAATCTTACCAGGGCAAAACGCCGATCGAATGCGCGAAGGAGGACTACGCTGTGATGAAAAAGTGGGGTTACTAGATAATTATGAATTATGAATTGGCGGTCTTGACGGGCGGCAGCCAGTTCATAACCAGTGTCTGGCGATGACGGTCCTTGAGCTGTAAAATTGAGAGCACAGGCAGCGGAGTTCGCAATTCATCATCCATAATTCATAACTTGTAATTCTTTTACTCCTAAAGTATTGGATCGGAAAAATGCCCAAATCAAATTGTACACGACTGAAAAAACTCCAATGAAAGTATTCTCATTAGTTAGTCTTTTGTTAATATCATCGCTTATCATGTCTACAACGTCAGCTCAGGCGCAAACCGGCGGAAAGAAACTTCGTCACGTGGTGCTCTTTAAATTCAAGGATTCCGCAAAACCCGAAGACATAAAAAAAGTTGAGGAAGCTTTTGCGGCACTTCCCTCAAAGATCACTCAAATTAAAAGTTATGAGTGGGGCACGAATAATAGCCCGGAAGGGTTGAACCAGGGACTTACACACGCGTTTTTTCTTACGTTCGATAGCGACAAAGACCGCGATGACTACCTTGTTCATCCTGATCACAAAAAGTTTGGTGCGCTTCTCGGTCCTTATCTTGATAAAGTAACTGTAGTTGATTATTGGGTGAAATAATCTATCAATCGAATAATGAAAAAAGGTCTGCAAACGCCGACCTTTTTTCATTATAAGTTGAGCACCTTTTTAATAATATCGCTGACCTCCTGATGATGGCTCAAGATCATAAGATGTCCGCCATTTGGAATTACAAAATCCGCTTTTGTAAATGGGATAAGGCGATCGTTTGTGCCGTGAATCGATACTACATTTTCGGATTCTATGGTGTTGCTCCAGTTCAATACCTGATCAAGTGCCCATGGAATAAATGAGGCATCGGAATACTTGATAATACTGCGTAATAAATTCTTTTCATCACGGGTTCGTGCTCCAAAAAACCAGTACATCGCTTCATTGGGATACTTCAAAAATGAGACGGGTATGTAAGTGTGAAGTTTCAACCTGGCGAAACTGTTCAGACTTGGAATATACCGCGATGACTTTGCTGATGAAATGATGATGACCTTTTCTGTTGCCATAATTTTTGCAATCTCAATAGCCATCATACCGCCGAAACTCACACCGATAAGTATGGGGTTCGGAGTTTTAATATTCGTGGATAGCCTTAGCGCATAGCTCCCAATAGTTTCATTTCGATGAGGTGTGATCCACTTCACGTGGTTTAATCTAACTCCATCGAGTTTCAAATACTCGAACACTCGCCAATCGGCACCCAGTCCGCTGAAGAGATAAATGTCTTTCAAATGATCTTATCTCATTTACTTTCCCACGCCAGGTAGTTTACCCGGACTCGCTTGTTCGTTGCCAAATGATGGAGCCTTCCTTAACGTTGGATAAAGTTCATCAAGCGTATTGCCATCGTAGAGTCTTCCGTTCTTCATCACCGCATTAACTGAATTTGTATTCCTCAAATTCTCCAAAGGATTCTTGTCGAGGATGACGAGGTCTGCAAGTTTCCCAGCCTCGATGCTACCGACATCGCCATTCAAACCCAATGCTGTAGCACCTTGAATAGTAGCCACCTTTAAAGCGTCGTGATTGCTCATACCGCCGGAGGCGACGCTCCATATTTCCCAGTGGTAACCAAGACCCTGAAGTTGTCCGTGAGATCCGACACCTGCATTGCCGCCTGCGTTCACAAGGTCGTTAACAAATTTAGCGTGATCCTGAAATACATGTTCTTCAGGCATGAACCATCCTGGTCTTCTTCTGGATTTCTGATCGAGCTCTGACTTCGGCGTGAAGTGATTTAGCTTCGGATCTCCATTTACATTTTCGGTTTCGTAATAAAAATTCTCAGCCCAGGGTCCGCCGTATGCAACGAGGAGGGTAGGCGTATAAGTCATTTTTGATTCAGCCACGGCTGTTGTGAAATCCTTATACAGCGGATATATCGGGAAAGTATGTTCGTGACCAGAGTAACCATCAATCAGGTTGGTCATATTCAATTTGAAATCCAACCCACCTTCCGTCGTCGGCATCAAACCTTGCTCCTTACAAGCCTGAACAATCCACTGACGGTGCTGCCGGTTCCCCGTCAGATACATTTTAATCGTCTTGGTATGGAAGTATTCAGAATACTGTTTGAGTATGTCTTTAGCCTGATCGTAATCTTTCAGATTGTAAAACCAATACCCGACACCAGGTCCTGTGCTATAGATGCGCGGTCCAATCATTTGCCCCGTTTCAACCATGTCGCTATACGTCAATACATCCGTTGTCGAAGTCTGGGGATCACGTGTGGTAGTGACTCCGTAAGCCAGATTTGCTGCATAGATCCACACCTGATTCTTGTGGATATCCCAAGCCGGCCACATGTGTGCGTGCGTATCAACAAATCCTGGTACAATAGTTTTACCCTTCATGTCCATCTTTTGTACCGATGCATCCGAGGTTATGGATCCTGTCGTGCCGACTTGTTTAATCCGTGCATTTTCAATAAGGATGTCTCCATCTTCAATGACCTCACTGCCTTTCATCGTGATGATGCGCGCGTGTTGCAAAAGAACTTTACCAACAGGAATATCTTTCTGAACTGTCACCTTAACTCTGAGCTCGCCAGGTTTATATGCGTCTTCCTTCTTTTCATCTTTCTTATCCTTATCGTCTTTTTTATCATCATCTTTTTTGCCGGCTCTTTTTGCTTCTGCTTTCAGCCTTTCTTCCAATGCTTTTTTCTTTCGTAACGCAGTTTCTTTTGCGTATGCATCGTCAAGGTTATAGGTGAACAATGCATTTCCTAAAGAATAGTATACCGTTTTACCCGTTGCACTCCACGTTGGAAACTCTCCGCCAAGTTTGGTAAGCTTGCTTGAAGGGAACTGAGACTTCTCAAGATCCGCCACGGAAATCTTTGGAGCTTCACCACCAGTCTTCGGAATCGTTACGACATAAATCTCATTGTGGATTTGTGCAAATGCTTTATCGCCAACAGGCGCCATCTTGATTACGTCTGCTGTACTGGGTTCACGGGTGGGTTCCGTTGCCGACTCTATCATCATACAATTGTTTTCCCCGACAATTGATCCGTAGGTTGTGATTCCGGTAATCTTTACCACCTGCTTTTCGTCTGTGCCATCCCATCTCACTGAAATAAGACCCTTCTTTTGTCCATATAAGTAGATGCGATCATCAGTCTTGACAAAATGAGGATTACCACGCCCGCGGGAGCGATCGATTATTGTAGTCACTCCACCATCACCACTAATCCATGCAATCTCTTCTTTGCTGGCAAACGTTTCTGGATCTGGATCTTCTTTAAAGTTGAATGAAGCTCCACGCATAAAAACAATTTTGTTTCCGGTAAATGTCCAAGCGGGATCTGCATATCGAGCAGCCGTTGTAGTTAGCTTCTGTGGTTTAGCCCCCTTTAGTTTCAAATTCATCTTATAAAGATGTCCGCCATTTCCTTCCCACGATGCCCACACGAGTTGCGTACCGTCGGGACTCCAGGCAGGTTGGGCTTCCGTAAAATCAAATCCACTTACGCGTATAGGCTTGCCGTCGGGAAGTGCCATAGTATAAAGACGGTTGAGTGCCGTAAACGCCAGCTGCTTCCCATCCGGTGAAACAACAGCGTTGCGTATCTGCGTTACGATCATGTCCTTATCATCTTGGATGGGATATTTAAAGTCGACACGTGGGCCAAGTAACAATTCAGTGTCCATTTGAAATGGAATATTGATTGCATCGCCGCCAGCTACCGGTATACGGTAAAACTTCCCTCCATACGAAGCGACAACCTCCTTGCTGTTCGGCGTAAACGACATTGCCGGAAGAACACCGAGCGGTGCAATTGATTCCTGATCGTCACGCTGTACAGGATATGCCAGCCATTTTTCATCGCCTGCCTTCAGATCGTGAAGAATTAACCCTGTCTGATCATTATAACGGGATCCATACACGAGCCAATTGCCGTCTGGCGACAACGTTGGTGTGAACGCTGATCCGTATCGTGATGTCCTTGTCTCGATTTCGCCATTGTCCCTATCATAAATGGCAAGTTCATATTGTGGAAATTGGGCGTTATAGTTCCACGCACCTGTACGTTGAGCGTACCAGATATATCGGTTGTCAACACCAAACGCCGGCTCGACAGCTTTTAAATTATCAGGTTTAGCGATCAGCTGAGCGCCAGAGCCACCGTCTTTGTGAAACATCCAGAGTTTCAGATTACGGGTACCACGAGAAGCGATTACATAATTGCCATCTGGAGTCCATTCGGCAGATTGGTAATGTTCAGTTTCACCACTGGTAACTTGCAATGAATCACTTTTGTCGAGCGAGAACCACCACACGTTCTCTCCGCCACTTCGGTCTGATAAGAACAGAAGTTTTGTTCCGTCAGGACTAAACTTTGGATGAGAGTCGAATGCCAGGCCCTTGGTAAACTGCGCTGGTTTGCCTCCGCCGATTGGCATGGTGAAGATGTCCCCAAGAAAATCGAATGCAACCGATCTTCCATCAGGACTTACATCTAATGACATCCATGTGCCTTCCATAGTTTTGATGGGAACTCTTCTCGCTACTTTGAGAGGAAGCTTGATTTTCTTGTCTGGCTCTTTCTCTGTTTCGGTTGAATCCTTTTTCGGCTCTTGTGCCACCGCATTCAAACTACAGCCTGCCAGCAATACTGACAGTAGGATGCTTCTGATTTTCATATAGGGGAATTTTAAAATCACGATAATATAAAGCATTTGAAAACCATTTTGAAAGAGTTATTGTCGAGGTTTAGTAACTGTTACTGTTGCGTTCAACGAACAATTCACGATGCAACAACCGTCGCTGATTAAGTCGTATCTTGCCCTGATTATCAATTTTAGAGGTGAGGTATTTCTTTCATATCGGTTATCACGGCACCCATTATCGGGGGTGGCAATTTCAGCCCGGAATCGTTAGTGTGCAGCAGGTATTGGAATCGACGCTGAGCCAGGTTGTGAAAGAAGCATGCACGATCATTGGCTGCGGTCGAACCGATGCTATGGTTCATGCCAGTCAATATTTTTTCCACACCGACATTCTTAGAGCGTGGGATTTCGATCTTAAGTTCAGGATGAATAAGAACCTGCCGCAGGATATTGCCATATTTGAAATTCTGCCCATGCAGGGCAATCAGCATGCAAGGTTCGACGCCATACAACGAACTTACGATTACCTTATTCATACTTATAAGGATCCATTTCTAAGTCAGCATAGTTCATTATATCTTGAACGCAACCTCGACCTTGATAAAATGAAACAAGCGACAGCACTTTTGACGAAGTACAACGACTACAAAGCCTTTTGCAAAACACCTGCTGAATACGAGCACACGATCTGCAACGTGAGCGCTGCACGACTTTACGCCGACAGCAAGGGCGATAAGCTACGGTTTCAGATTTCAGCAAATCGTTTTTTGGGAAGAATGATTCGAATCATCGTTGGAAAACTTCTGGAAATCGGCACGGGGGCCATGAGTGTCGACGCCTTCGAGCACCATTTGATTTCGCTTGAAACACCCAGACTGATCGAACCAGCCTATCCCCAGGGTTTATACTTGTCTAAAGTGACTTATCCCTACCTCGACATCCCTGCAAGAAGTGCTTTTACTGAAATAATGGAACATCCAAAAGATCAATGGACCCTGATCTGATACTGGTTTGCAAGCTTGTGACATCCCTCTAGGTGCGTTAGTATCCGGTAAGGGTATTTTTCTGAAATGGTTTTTGTGCGATTCTAGTAAAATTGATTCCTCCCGCTTCGATGTATCTTTATTTTCAAGAGACATAACCCCTCCGCTATGGTACGCAATTATATTTCAGGATAGGCGTTCGAAATCTTGCCAGAAATACAGTTACACATTCATCAACGTCGCCGGACTCTCCATCAGATTAGCATCGTTCATTCTCATTGCATTGTTTGTTGTCCAAGAATCAGATTATGATTCGTTTTACAGTAACTCAGAAAATATTTATGGAATAAACACGCATGTGGATGTCAGTACAAATAGTTATCCTGCCGCGCATAATCCCGCTGTCTTCGACATGACTGCCAACTACCCGGAAGTTGTCAACGGCACGACGTTACCTCCCTGCTGATTTCAACGATTGCATTCATTACAGTTGGATAACAGTCGATTATGGTAGCAAGAACAAATCCGATAAAAGTTCTTAGAAGCGAATAGCAGGCTTTGATTAAAGTCAATTTTGTATATTCGTCCCGGATGACAACCTTATCATCATATCGCCCCGCATTGTCAGGAATTGCAGCCTAAGGCTGGATTAATCCAGTCAAGTCTTTCATTTTGACTGCAAATTCTTAACTAACAGATCTACCCTCTTCGGGTATGGTCACTCATTTCCTATTAATCATGAATATTTTAAATGAATACGGATGGAATTCGTTCCATGAATTATATTTTCTAGAACACGGTGATGGCAAACTATGTGCGAGGGTAATTTCTATTAAGGGTTTTAAGTATGAGGTGATGACCTCAAACAAAGAACTCGAGACAGAACTATCTGGAAGGCTATTGTTTGCGGCATCTTCCGATGAACTTCCTAAGGTTGGCGATTGGGTGCTTTGTCTTGACTATGGCGAAGTGGGATACATCATTGAAGTATTCCCACGCATGAATGAGCTCGCCCGCAAAAACCCCGGGACTAAAATTGAACGTCAGATTCTCGCGACAAATATCGACGCGGCGCTGATCGTCCAAAGTCTTGATCAGAATTTTAATCTGATGAGGTTAGAGCGTTATCTGGTACAGCTGGCGGGTTGCGGGATCAAAGCTCTTGTAGTGCTCAACAAGGCAGACCTTGTGTCAGAAATTGCATTATACGAAAGCGAGGTAAAAAAACTCGGTCGTGAGGTGGAAGTTGTAGTGTGCAGTACGGTTACAGGCATTGGCCTGGATCACTTAAGCGCCATGTTGGAACCACAAAAGACTTACGTAATGATTGGTTCATCTGGTGTCGGCAAAAGTTCTCTAGTAAATCATCTGATGGGGAATGAATCACAGAAAATTGGAGTAACGAGCTATTCGAATCAAAAGGGAAAGCATACTACAACTTCGCGCGAATTGTTCAGGCTCGTGAATGGTAGTCTGATGATCGATACTCCGGGTATGCGCGAGTTTGGTGTTACCGGTGGTGATGATCAAAGTGGTAACTCAGTTTTTCCGATGATTGATAAGTTTGCTGTGTCATGCAGGTTTACCGATTGTAAGCATATCAATGAAACGGGCTGTGCAGTTTTGAATGCCATTCAGGATAGATCGTTGGATCATCAGGTGTACGAGAGCTATGTCAAGTTGCTAAAAGAGCAAAGGCGATTTGAAATTACAGCGGAGGAAAAAAAACGATCAGGGAAGATGTGGGGGAAGATCACAAAAGAGGCGAAGAATCATAGGAAGAAATATAAGTTTTAGGGTCGGGAAGCGATTGAGCTAATGGAGTGCAATAATCAACAGTCAATAATCAATAATTCAACGTTCATGATGGACTAGACCCAGTTTTTTTTAAATGGTCTGATCAATTATGAGTGTTAAGTATTTATGGGCTGTTGATTATTTGTATTTGAAATTCGTTTAATATTTATCTGTTGTTCAAATTCTCTTTCTCCTCCTGGTGTTTCCATAACTCCTGAAACGCCGGGCTTCTTAGTTTCAGAGCTGTAAATGTTCCTTCGTCAATGATATGTCCATTTCTAAGAACGTAGACATAATCGAAGTAGCTCAACAGGTAAAGGCGGTGAAGACTTGAAACGACTGCTTTGCCTTTACATTCTTCAAACAGTTTTTCGTAGATCTGAATCTCAGTTTTTGGATCGACGCTGCTGGTGGGTTCGTCCAACAAAACAATTTCGCTGGTCTTCGCGGCGAGAATTCCGCGTGCCAGTGCGAGTCGTTGTTTTTGACCACCCGACAGGTTCACACCCTTCTCCTGAATGTTTGATTGGAGCCCGTTTGGTAATTGTGCAACGACATCAGAAAAGTGAGCCGTCTCACAAACCTCCATGACATCGCTTGGTTCAAAGGGTAGCCCCAGCGTGATATTATGTTCGATCGTGTTTTCGAAGATTTCGGGTTCTTGAGGAAACAGGGTAATACTGTTTGCAATGCTGCTGATTGACACATTGGCTAAGCCGTCTACTTCTATAATTGAACCCGGTTGAGGTTCATATAATCCCCGTAACAGCGCCATGAGCGTGCTTTTTCCGCTGCCGCTTTCACCGATCAGCGCAACGCGTTTTCCTTTTTCCAGTTTGATAGAGATGTTGTGCAGACTCTGAGCTCTTTCAGACGCATTGTAAGTATCTTTGTGAGAGAAATTCAGATCATTGATTTGAATAGTGTGCCATGATGACGGAAGCGGGGGCACCTCATCAGGCAGATGTTTCTCCTTGTATGCCTGGTTGATGAAACGCGCTGTTTGCACTTCCGTGTTGTACTGGACAATCTGAGTATACTGCCATGCGATATCATGAAAGACACTTGTGAACTGATTTACAAATCCCAGCAATGCCACGAGACTTCCAATCATGAACGGCTCACCTGGTTTCCAATATTGAAATACATAGCCAACTACGGTTGTAACATAAATCAGACCGACCAGCACATCAGCAAAAAACCATTTCCATTCATTTAGCTTTACACTTTTCATAAACGGAGGGAAAACATCCAGCACCTTTTTAAGGAGGCTTTTCTGCATACGTTGTTCTAGACGAAGCGTGATCACGGTGATGATATTTGACAGAGTGTCGAAAAGCGTGCTTGATACAACGTGTTCTTTTTCGTTCGTTTCATCAAGAACTTTCATAAAAGGCTTGTCGAACTTAAATATCACCCATACGGCGATTGCGCCGATACCAACACCGATTGCGCCAAACAAAGGAGAGAAGAAAATCATGGCGGCAAATGAGAAAACAAATCTGGACAAGGCATACGTGTACGTAAAGCCGTTCTGAAAAAAATCCCGAAGAGCCTCGTAAGCCTTCCTTATCCGGTTTATGGTCGCCCCGCTATGATGGTCCTGATGCCATTTCACAGGCAGGTGCAAAGTTTGATGGTATAGCTCCTCCAAATAATTCCGACTGAGATTGAACGCAAGTTTTCGTTCGAGTACTCTCGCAGGACCATGGAAACTCCATTCCAAAAGTTTTAGGGCCATGTACGCTCCGGCATACATCCATGCATAATTAAGATGATTAAGCCCTTCCTGTTGTATTGTATCTATGAACCATCCAAACAGAATGGGATAAGACGCGAATGCAAGGCTCGCAAGGATAAACAACGAGTATATAAAAACGTACCGCTTCTTTTCTGTCTTGGCATAATGCCAGGCAGTTTTCATTAACGAAACGTAAGGATTTGTCATGCGCCAAAATAAGGACAAAATTGACTAAGGCTAGAAACTCATTTGGGTAATTTCAGATCCTCAATTGGATTATTTAACAGACGCCCAAATTGCAATCAACTATACACAACACGACAAATGATATCAATTAGTCCTGCCACCGACGCGATGGTGGTAAAATTCGGGAATTAGCAAACCGTGATTCTAACGGGCGATATATACGCGTTGGCCGCGGAATTTCTAATCGAAGACCAGTACACAACGTCTGACAAATTGTTTGCTTCCAATGGAAGCGCTGGATGGGTTGTTGATGGAAGCTGTTGTCAATATGCGACCGGATTTGTTCAAACTCCGGGATATGAAAACCGCACCACGATCCTGCTAAGAACCAATGTGGAAACCGTTCACTGTGGGACACCGAATGATTTAAGGTTTATCGGGAGACAGCGCAAGATTATGCGTTATTCTGGACCTTGCAGGTATTCATCAATAGATTGACTTGAACAATTTCTTCCAGCGTCAATACAGTCATTATTTTTTGTACGGGGTTTTAATTACAGGCTCAACGCAGATTTTATATCATCAAAATTACATCCTTGCAGGATTTAACCCAGTCTGTGTATAAACGATGCTAAATTTTGATTTGATGCTTAATAATGCAGTTGTTATCTGAAAAAATATACAGGCCCTTTAAAAACACGGTTACCATACACGCAACACAACATACAACCGAATATAGCTGGTTTCGTCCGGCTATCGAAAATCGGGAAATAACGTGATCGCAAACGATTTTTTATGCGTTAAATAAGTGTTCTATTTGCACAAACAAACTAATGCCATGAAGAAGTCATTGATTATTGCCGCATTTGCACTGCTTGTAAGCAGTGCCGGATTTGCACAGACATCGTTCGAGAAAACAAAAAAACTCACTGAAAGCGAAGTACCTGTAGCAGTTATAAAATCATTCCAAAAGGATCACAGCGATTTGCAAGATAAGGGAACATGGAAACTTCACTATTCCGAAAAGACGGTTCAGGGAAGAACAGTATTTACGCCTGAGTATTACACTTTCAATGCAAAGAAAGACGGCGAGAAAATCGTTCTTAATTATGCTGCTGACGGAACCTTGGATACCAGCAAAGATAACGGCGCGCGCAAGTAAGGTTGCCATTAAAGAATTTTTGAAAGAGGTTGTCTTGAAGGGCGAGATAGCCTCTTTTCATTTTTATGTGTTTGTAAGTGGGAGAGGGTTGCAGGCTGAGATGTTTCACTTGAATAGTTATACGTCTCTCGGGAATTTGAATGCGCAGCGTTCGGTTTCGCGCTAAGAATGGATGCCCGGCTAAAACGCGACGCCCGTCATAATTCAATGTCGTTGACTTAAAGGTGTTGGCAGTTGATAACAGAAAATCGAAGTTCAACGCGTCCTAATTCATAATTCATATTGTCGTTGCAGTGCCCCCGTCCGGTCGTCGCCGACCTTAAGTCAACGATATTGATTCCTGATTCTCAAAGCCCCGGTTTGGGTGGTTTCATTGCTTCACCAAAGGGCGTCAATCCCTTGGCCGTAATTTTCCTCATAAACAATTTACCGTCTCCTGCGACAAACAATTTATCGAAATCTTGTCCACCGATTTTTACATC
>JBDSKX010000129.1:0-14865 GCA_039916665.1 Chryseolinea sp.
ATCAAAAGATTCTTCCGTTGATTTTTCATAAAATGCTTATTAAAAGTATGCATGTTTCTTAGAATGTTAAGTTAACACCAAGTTGGAACGTCCTGGTCTTGGGGTAAATGTTGTTGAAGTCCATCCCGACAGAATTCGGTGTTTGCGATGTGCTGCCGTCAGCATTTGTCTGAAGATCACCCCTCACTTCCAATTCAGGATCAATTCCTTTGTACTTTGTAAGGACGAAGAGGTTGTTTCCGGCCAGGTAAATCCTTGCATTGCTAATGATGGTACCCGCTGTAGGAATGTTATATCCAAGCTGCCAGTTGTCCATGCGCAGGAAGCCGGCGTTCTCCAACCACAGACTTGAGAGCTGGTTGGTTCCGTAGTTCGCTGGGTAGTTCGCCACGTCCTTCAACATATTGGTTTCAAGAATACTTCCAGGTACTAACAAATTAGATCTTAAATTGTTCATGATCTTATTACCCATGATACTTCTAAGCTGGAAACTCAGATCAAAATTTCCGTAGCGAAAACTGTTGATCCAGGCTACAGTCACGACTGGTTGCGCGCCACCTTTATTAAATAACTGCGCTTTTGAATAGTCGGTCGTTGCAGGGCCTCCGTCGGCAGCAGCTAACGTCACGTTGCCGTTGGTATCGAAACCGGAAAATTCAGGAATGTAGAATTCACCAAATGGTCGTCCGGCTCTCAACTGAGATGCAAATACATTTGACAATCCGCGTCCACCAAAAGGATTGTACTTGATGATGCCAGCATTAAACTCACCTGTATTGAGAGAAACAACTTTGTTCCTGTAGAACGAACCCACCAGGCTGGTATTCCATGTGAATTTTCCATTTTGAACTGCGGTTGTTCTCAAGCTAAGTTCGATCCCTTTATTACTCATCGTACCTGTATTGGAGGTGATTTGATTAGTAACATACTTCACACCATCCAGTGGTACGTTGAATATATAAAGCATGTCTTTGGTGCGCTTGTCATATGCGTCCAAACTACCACTCAGTTTACCACCCCACAATTCAAAATCCAAACCAATATTGGTTTGTTCAACCACTTCCCATTTTAGGTTAGGATTAGCGTTCTGAATCGCAGCATAACCCGGAACGAAATCGCCAATGGCTCCGTCATAATAGGTTCCACTTTGACCGTACAACAGCAGCGATCCATAAGGCTTTAAGTTTTCTGAGTTACCAGTCTGTCCCCATCCTGCGCGAAGTTTTAAATTGGTAAGCACGTTGCTTTGACCCATAAATGCTTCGTTCGTGATAGTCCATCCTCCTGGAACTGAAGGGAAAACGCCCCACTTGTTATTCGCTCCGAACTTTGTACTTCCATCGCGTCTTACCGTAGCAGTGAAGTTATACTTGTCCTGCAAATTCAAGTTACCGCGAGCAAAGAATGATATCAGCTTGTAATTATTCTTATAAGAACTTACATATCCTGTTGATCCGTTCAAAAGCGTCGCACGACCCTGTGCAAGGTTGTTATAACCGAATGCGTTGTACAAGCCAGCAATGTAATTGTTGTTGTTCGCTCCAAATCCATCATCTGTATTGCTCTGGTAAGAATATCCACCGAGTAATGAAAAGTTATTCGCGCCGAACGTCTTTTTATAATTGGCAGTCAACTCCATCAAAATGTTATTAGTCTGATAGAGATTCTTGGAAGTATTACCGTTGTTCCCGGAGTACGCCTTGATGAAACCATTGTAAGCCTGACTATTGATCGTATTGTCATTCTTGAAAGCACCGTTAGCGCCTAAAGTCAAACCTGGCAATACTTCGTAGGCAAGATTTAAGCCTCCGATGAATACTTTGTTCACTTCATCATTCTTGTAGTTCTTAAGCATCGCTACAGGATTGAAGAGGTCAAAACTTCCACCAACTTCATAAAATGATCCGTCAGGATTGTTAACCGGCAATGTTGGAAGGAATGTTGTTGCCCTTGCGACTACATCTCCGTTAGACAGTTGCTTATTAGAGTTGGTGAAAGCGAGGTTGTACTGGATCTTCAGTTTGTTATCTAATAAACGCTGATCCAGATTGATACGACCGGTCACCCGCTCAAGGCCTGTGTTTTGGATAGTACCCTGCTGTTTGATGTAATTGACTGACCCGCGATAAGAAAGTCCTTCACTTCCACCTGACATGGCAAGCTCGTGGTTATTGGTTACAGCCGTTCTGGTAATTTCTTTGATCCAGTCGGTGTTATAATTATTGCCATTCGCATCCTTTGGAAATCTGAGATTATCTGCAAAAGATACATCACCTTTAATACGTGATACCTCATCGCGATATCCCTGACCATCGAGAAGATCAAATCGATTGGAAATAACGCCCATCGAAACATAGTTGTTAAATGTAAGTGTAGGTTTGCCACTCTTCCCGCGTTTAGTTGTGATGATGATAACACCGTTGGCCGCGCGACTACCATAAATAGCAGAAGCTGACGCATCTTTAAGGACGTCGATGTTCTCAATATCATTTGGAGAAATACTGGTTATTGGCACACCAATAACATTGTCCACTACATAGAGCGGATCGCCACCACCAAGAAGAGACGTATAGCCTCTAAGTTTTACAGTAGGCGCAGCGTTAGGATCTCCAGAGCCTTGTGTAATATTCAATCCAGCCACCTTACCTTGAATGGCTTGAAGCGGATTGACGTTTACACCGGCGTTGAAATCTTTCGCCGACACTTGTGTTACGGAACCCGTGAGGTCTTTCTTCTGCACCGTACCGTACCCCACAACGACCACTTCGGTCAAAGCAGTCACATCTGGTTCCAGTGTGATCGTAATGTTTGTCTGTGATCCGACCACGACGTCTTGTGACTTAAAGCCAACAAACGTAAAGGTCAGCGTTGCGCCATCTTTAACGGAAACTGTGTAGCTGCCGTCAGCATCAGTGACGGTACCATTGCTCGTTCCCTTCTCGATTACGTTCACACCTGGGATTCCTGATTTGTCCTCCGCTGATGTTATTGTCCCTGTGACGGTTTTGGTCTGAGACCATGCTACAGTAGTGGATAGCACTAAAAACACCGCCAGATACCTACTGAGGTACTTGTAGAATTTTGTCATACGACTTTGTTTGGGTTACACTTTTTTAGTTAGTTTTTCGGTATCGGCGGCTCATTTCACAATGGACAGATCAACACACGATTGCAATTCAATTTTAAGGTATGGTAAACTTACCGAAATGCGGTATAAAAAACCGGTAATAATTTAACGCAAACGATGTCGGCAACGATTCCAATTTAGAAAGGTTACGTTTGCGGTTACGTTTAAGAGAGTAACGAAGTCAGACATCTTAGGTATAACTAGTTGGCTTTTAATTGTTTACATCAAATATCAGATCTTAAAAAATGCGGGTTACCTTGCTCGCAGCGTCAAAGTCTATTCCAATCGATTGCGGTAATAAAAAAATATTTCACGCAACTGATTGCGGTGATCCCGCAATAGTTTTTAATCTTGCAATTATGAAGTACAATCAAGTAACCATAAAGGATATCGCCCGCGAATTGGGCATTTCCCCATCAACAGTATCAAGGGCGCTCAAAGATCATCCGGATATCAGCCCCCAAACTAAGAAAGCGGTCAACGAACTTGCTGAGAAACTAAACTATCAGCCAAATATCGTCGCCCTAAGCCTGCGTCAAAGCAAAACGAATACGCTGGGTGTAATCATACCCGAATTGGTTCACTTCTTCTTCTCTACAGTAATTAGTGGTATTGAGGACGTCGCCTACAGCGCGGGTTATAACGTGATCATCACGCAATCAAACGAATCGCTGCAGCGCGAAAAGACTGACATCAAAGCTTTGTTCAACAGCCGGGTCGACGGAATGCTTATCTCGATATCCCGTGAAACCAGCACCTTCGATCATATCGAAAGCATTCTTGCAAAAGGGGTTCCGATGGTATTCTTTGATCGCGTTTATGAGAATGCAAACTCAAGCATGGTCATTGTTGATGACTTAAGTGGTGCTAAAGAAGCAACACAACATCTCATCGATCAAGGATGTAAGCGCATCGCCCATCTTGAAGGCCCTCCGAATCTGGGAATTACCAAGCAACGCCTCGAAGGATATGTACAGGCGCTCACGGAAGCAAACCTCCCCGTATTAAAAGAGTTGATCGTATCATGTCCTCAGGGTTCTATTGAAGAAGGTAAAGCAGCAACACAGGAATTGCTGAAACTTTCACCACGCCCTGATGCCATTTTTGCGACCAGCGATCCTGCAGCGATGGGTGCTATGCAAGCCATCAAAGAAGCGGGACTAAAAATGCCAAATGACATCGCCGTAGTAGGTTTCAGTAACTGGATATTCAGCGGTCTCCTCGATCCTTCATTGACTTCGGTAGATCAACCTGGTTTTGAAATGGGACAAGAAGCAGCAAAACTTCTGATACGCCAGATAGAATTCAAGTCAAAGGACAATGAAGATCCAACGCCGGAAAGAAAAATACTAAAAACCAAACTCATCGTCAGAGACTCGTCTCTTAAGAGTGGAAAAAAATAAGAAATTACTAAATAACATTTGATCAATGGCCGTCTTACTAGTTTTTAAGACGGCCATTTTATTTAACAGTCACCAGTTGCAACGTTACCAATTGCGGCTTCAAAGAGATCACTGCTCCCCAAAACAACTTGATGCGATTTCAATTAACTTCACCACTCCTATTTATAAATCATGACGTCAAGGTTAAAATCAATTACCGCCAACAGTCTCGGTAATTTAAAAGAATGGAGTGCTGAATCATTTGGGCTGGAAGGCAAGACAGACTGCGGAAATTTCAGGGTTTTAGTTTATAACCCAAACATCATTCGCGTCATCGCCTCACAGGACGATTCATTTGAGGACTTCTCCTACGCGGTAGTTGCTTCACCCGAGTCATCAAATTTTATCATCAGCGATCATGCTAACTCCATTGAAATTCGTACTACAGAATTACTGGTCAGCGTTTCCAAGTCACCGGTCAGGTTTACGTTCAAGACTTTGGACAACAGGATCATCAACGAAGATGAAACCGAATTTGGAATCAGCTGGATTGGAGATCAGGTAACAAACTACAAGAAGCTGCAGGAGGGAGAACGATTTGTCGGACTCGGTGAAAAGACGGGCCCCCTTGACCGCCGCGGAGCGGGTTATCAAAACTGGAACACTGATGCGTTTGCGTATAGCCCGGGCGCTGACCCGTTGTACAGCTCGATTCCATTTTATATGGGAATCCATCATCACATGAATTATGGAATTTTTTTCGATAACAGTCATAAGTCGTTTTTTAACTTCGGGGCTTCCAATAATCGTTTTTCGAGTTTTGCGGCGGATGCAGGTGAGATGAATTACTATTTCATCTATGATCATTCTGTTGCTGACATTATCAAACACTATACGCATCTCACCGGGAGAATGGAGCTTCCGCCACGTTGGAGTATTGGTTATCAACAATGTCGCTATAGCTATTACCCGGACAAAGAAGTACTCACGCTAGCAAGAACCTTCCGCGATAAAGATATCCCGGCTGATGCCATCGTACTCGACATCCATTACATGGATCAATACAAGATTTTTTCGTGGAGCAAAAAGGATTTTCCGGATCCGAAGAGACTTATTGATCAACTGAAGTCAATGGGATTTCAAATCGTGATCATGTGCGATCCTGGAATCAAGATTGAACAGGGATATCAAGCTTATGAAGACGGCATAAGAGACGATGTTTTTATTAAATATCCCGATGGCGCGCCCTACTCAGGACAAGTGTGGCCAGGGTGGTGCCACTTCCCCGACTTTACAAATCCTAAAACGCGTCAGTGGTGGCAGGAACAGTTCAAAGAAACTGTTAGCCTGGGGGTTGAAGGATTCTGGAATGACATGAATGAGATCGCGACCTGGGGACAGATGATTCCAGAGAACATCGAAATGGATTTCGAGGGCGAGAAAGCATCAATGCGAAGAGGAAGAAATCTTTACGGTTATCAGATGGCCCGCGCCACCTACGAAGGCACTAAGGCGTTACTCAAGGGTAAGCGGCCTTTCAATCTCACGCGGTCCGGCTATGCAGGAGTACAACGATACTCAGCTGTATGGACTGGTGATAACGTCGCTTACGATGAACACATGATGCTGGGCGTAAGAATAGTGTCCAGCATGGGTATGAGTGGTATTGCATTCGCCGGTTATGATATTGGCGGTTTTGTCGGTGATACCAGTTCCCGTTTGTTTGCGCGATGGATTTCTATCGGTACGTTCGCACCATTTTTCAGGGGGCACTCAATGATCAATAGCCGCGATTGTGAACCCTGGTCTTTCGGTGAAGAGGTCGAACAGATCGCCAGGAATTATATCAAGTTCAGATATCAGCTTCTGCCATACATATACGCTCTCTTTTATCATGCCTCTGAAACGGGTATGCCGGTTCAAAGATCGCTCGCAATCGACTATCCTCACAATCACAAGGTTTTCGAAGGGCAATATCAAAATCAATATTTGTTTGGGCCTTATTTTCTGATTGCCCCTGTTGAGAGTGATAAGGACTACGTCAAAGTATATTTTCCGGAAGGCGACTGGTTTTACCTGTACAACGGTCAACACTATGCTGGCAATACTGAAGTGATTATCGAGTGTCCTTTAAAACGTCTGCCCGTATTTGTTAAGTCCGGGGCCATTGTTCCAATGCAACACGTTGCTTCCAACACCAATCAGAAGCAGGACACTTTGATACTTCATATTTACCTCGGGCACGATGGTTCGTTTTTATATTATGATGACGACGGATCCACTTTTGATTATCAAGGTGGTGAATATGCAAAAAGGGTGATAACATTATCGCAACTTCACAATACATTAACGCTTGAACCTGCACACGGGACGTACCAATCAAAAGTAAACATGTTGAAGGTCGTGTTCCATGGCATGGCACCTCAGGTTGACGAAGTACAAACTGGAGGCGCCAAACTGATGCTCACCAAAGAACGAAACAGTTACTTCGCGGCGCTTGAAAAGTTCGATCCATTCTATGATCCTGAGCCAGCGCCGAGTGAGGATGTAGCATCTGTTACTATTCCTTACACGCCGAACGAAGTGACACTGACGTGGTAGCGAGCAGCATGAAAGGTAAAGCGGAACTTGTCCTGTGCGTCGCGAAGGAAGTTTCGAGTGTACGAACTTCATGTTGTGGTTCCTTGAGGATAGTATTTGCAGCCAACAGTTGCACGAACCTGCGGCAAAAACGAAAACTATGAAGTTGAGATACACGGGCCTGAAGCTTGTCGCTGAAGGCTTCCTTCGTGCAACGTGCAGGGCAAGTTCCGCATGCAGCTTTTTTGCAACGGCGCCGCACTTATTGCAACTCTCTGTAAACGTTATAGTTATTAATCCCACACGAAATAAGATGTTGCGATAGTATTGTAATAATTTCAACAATTCGCTAAATCATTTTGCCAATAATCTAATCATGACTGCTGTCTCAATTCCTGCTAAACCTAAAATGACCACAGCTCAGATATGGAACATGAGCGTTGGCTTTCTTGGTATTCAATTCGGCTTTGCACTTCAAAATGGTAATGCCTCGCGGATACTAGGAATCTTCGGAGCAGATGTAGAACACCTGTCATGGTTTTGGCTCGCCGCGCCATTAACCGGGATGATCATCCAACCATTGATTGGTTATTATAGTGATCATACCTGGACGTCATTAGGAAGGCGGAAACCTTATTTTCTCGCCGGTGCCCTACTCGCTGCCATGGCACTGATGTTCATGCCCAATGCCAGCATCTTTATAAGCTTGCTCCCTCCTCTTTATGCTGGCGCAGGCATCCTGATGATTATGGATGCTTCATTTAATGTAGCGATGGAACCATTCAGGGCTTTGGTTGCAGACTTGCTTCCCTCTGATCAAAGGACGCTTGGGTTTTCTGTCCAAACTTGTTTAATCGGTGTCGGTGCTGTTATTGGTTCCTGGCTCCCCTATGTCTTTGCAGAATTTTTCGGTGTTGAAAAGTCGGCGGCTGCTGGCGTGGTCCCTCAAAGTCTCTCTCTCTCTTTTTATGTTGGCGCGGTCGCATTCCTGGGTGCCATACTGTGGACTGTTACGACTACGAAAGAATTTCCACCTGAGGAAAATCAAAAAGACTTACCCGGACACGGCAAGAAAGGTTTGGCGCAGATCGCTCATGACTTTGCCAGCATGCCGAAAACCATGAAGCAACTCGGACTGGTTCAGTTCTTTTCATGGTTTGCATTATTTTCCATGTGGGTCTTTTCGACGCCTGCAATTGCAACCCACGTTTATGGCTTATCTATTGGCGATTCATCTTCAGTTGCTTATCAGGATGCTGGTAATTGGGTAAGTGGCCTCTTTGGGATTTACAACGGTGTGTCTGCTGTTTATGCGTTACTGCTACCGGCAGTTGCGCATGCTGTAGGAAGGAAAAGAACACATTCGATATCATTGATCGTCGGAGGAATTAGTTTGATCTCTATCTATTTCATTCATAGTCCGACGCTGTTAATACTTCCCATGATTGGCGTGGGTATCGCGTGGGCGAGTATCTTGTCTATGCCTTATGCAATTCTCGCAGGCGCTATTCCTCCCAGGAAGATGGGTATCTACATGGGGGTGTTCAACTTCTTCATTACGCTTCCACAAATCATCAATGGCATTGTCGGTGGACCAATTGTAAAGTATGTCTTTGGATCGCATGCGATATACAGCATCGTGATGGCGGGAGTGTTCATGATCATTGCTGCTGGCTGCGTGCGGTTTGTCGATGATCGGGATGATGCGAAATAGCCGCAAGAGGAACATAGCATGATCACCAGGAAAAGGAAACGACAGACATGTCCATCCCACCTTCCCCCTTTTTTTGTTGTTGAATGGGTAGCAATAGTTCTCCCACTATCGACAGATGCTGCTAGGCCTCTGAATTTTTCGGCACCGCCGTCTATTGAGTTATCAGGGAATTATTAAATTGTAATGCTGGCAATGCACTTCTGCAAATCCCGACTGTAAAACATTTTACGGAATCTCCGCAGTTTTTTTGACCTCAGGGTGTAAGCACACTTTAAGTACTCTGCAAGCACGCTAGACGGCGTAGTGTCGGCCACAAGACGGCGTCGTCCTGGCTGTTTAAGACATGGTTCGCAGGTGGAGTTTCAGCCCGTATGCCGCCGCCCCTTGACATCAGACCCAAAGCTAATATCTGCTACAAATCATCACAAAATGAAGGTCTTAGACTTTGGCTTCCCTTCCACCATGAGGTTTGTAGCTCCTCCCCATGTACCTAATTTTCAGAGATTACGATTTATTTTATCGTACGCTAAGCTATCTTTAAAGCCGATTTACTACCCTCTATTTTTATGAAATCTGGCCGTGTTTACTGTGTTATCCTCTTTTTTGCTATTGGTTGTAGCTCCGGAAAAAAAGCCTACGAACGAGGTAACTACTATGAGGCCGTTGTGAAGTCTGTCGCCAGGATCCGGCAAAACCCCGATCATTCTAAGTCACTCGACGCATTGAAGAGTGCCTACCCTCTAGCTGTCGAATATTACGAGACCGAGGCAAACAATCAGGTTGCATCCAACACCAACTTCAAATGGAAGAATGCGATTGCTTCCTATGATAACATCAACGCGTTATATGAATTGATACGCCAATGTCCAGGCTGCAAGAAGGTAGTTCCGGAACCCAAGAACTATTATTCACAAATAGGACCCCTTAAAGAAAAAGCCGCCGACGAAAGTTATAACGCCGGTATCGAATGTCTCATGAAAGGTAATCGGAACGAAGCCAAGAAAGCGTTCTTCAATTTCACAGATGCGCAGAACTTTGTTACCGGATACAAAGACGTGGTGGAGTATATTGGCAAAGCAAAGGACGTCGCTACATTAAAAATTATCGTTGAACAGATTCCTGTACCTGCACGGTATAATCTGAGTGGTGGTTTTTTTCAGGATAAAGTCGAAGAGTTTTTAAGATCAACCTATACAGACGGGACATTCATTAAATTCTATACACCTGAAGAAGCAAAAATTGTGAATCTACCTTCGGCTGATCAGATAGTAAGAATTCAGTTTGATGATTTCAGTGTTGGCAATTCAGTGCTCAGAGAAAAAGAAGAAACATTCAGTAAAGACAGTGTGAAAGTAGGCGAAGCAAAACTGAATGGAAAAGTTGTTCCAGTCTACAATACTGTGAAAGCAAAATTCACGACGTATAGAAAAGAACTTTCCAGCAACGGCCTGCTCAGCATGCAGGTGTATGACGCCAAAACCAACGGTGTATTGGCGGCCCGTAAATTCAATGGAGAATATGTCTGGGTAAGTCAGTGGGGACGATTCAATGGCGATGAGCGCGCTTTGAATGATCAGCAACTGAAGATGTGTAAGCAACGCGAACTGCCGCCACCGAATCCGCAGGATCTCTTCCTTGAGTTCACGAAGCCAATTTACAATCAACTCGTCCCCGCCATTAAGGGATTCTACCAGAATTATTAATCGTAATTGACGGTATTTGCAGTATATTCTATTCCAACAGGAAGAACTATGTGCATTTGTTTGCTACGCGACATTTTCTAGAAACCTGTTAAACCATTTTTCACGTAAGTAGGTTTAGTATATAACAAATACACTATGAAAAGTTTAATCATGCTCGCGCTTGTCGGCGGAATCATTTCCAATGGGAGTGCATTGGCCCAGGCAACTAAAACTGTAAGTAAGGCCGTAAGTAAGCCTGTGACTGAAAAATCGAATGCTGACGGTCTCCAGCTTGCAACATTCGGCTCCGGCTGTTTTTGGTGTACTGAGGCGATATTTCAAAATGTTGAAGGAGTTGTCAAAGTGGAGTCAGGGTATTCAGGGGGTAAAGTCAAGAACCCCTCCTATCGTGAAGTATGTACCGGACAAACCGGCCATGCTGAAGTAACACAAATTACATACGATCCAAAGAAAGTTTCGTTCGACGAATTACTTGAAGTGTTTTGGGGGACTCATGATCCAACTACACTGAACCGTCAGGGTAACGATGAGGGGACGCAATACAGATCTGTGATTTATTATCACGATGCGGAACAAAAACAACTTGCACAAACATATAAAAAGAAGCTGAGTGAATCTGGTGCGTTCAATGATCCAATAGTTACAGAGATCTCCCCATTCACTGTGTTCTATAAAGCTGAAGATTATCATCAAGACTATTATAACCTGAACGGCAACGCTCCGTACTGCTCATTTGTTATAAAACCCAAGCTGGAAAAGTTTAAAAAGGTGTTTGCTGAAAGACTGAAAAAAGCTTGACTTTTTTAGACCCAAATGAAACTTTGGCCTAGCGCAGCCGTTAATGTATCATGAGTAGAGTAATTCTTCTCATAGGTTTAGGTTTAGGTAAAACAAAAGAGCCCAGAGACGCTGGGCTCTTTTGCATTTATAGCATTTGCCGCATCCCAGTATATTGCAACTCACCCATCATATTCGCCTCTCGCATAAATCACACTAATGATCGGTTGCCTTGATCGGATTAAGATGTGTCAAACATGCAACATTAACGGTGTGCTAAACCGACCGGTCAGACCCACCTTCATCGTGCTTGGATTTTTTTTCTGTTTTATTTTCTTTGTCAAGCTTATGCAACCTCTGATTTAGCAGGTCGATACGCACCAATAAATTAAGAATCAATGCGTCTTTCACTTTTTCACTCGGGCGTGATTTCATCTCCTCTTTCAATACAGTGTACATGGCTTCCAACTGCTGGAAATCCTGTGTGAATCCATTCAGACCTTCGCTCTGTTGCAACTTATCAATCAACTCAACCTTTTCGGAAATTTGTTTCACATAGAATTCTTCTACATCACGAAACTCAGTAGCGGCAATTGCTTTTTCAGATTTGACTGAAAGAGACTTACGCTGTCCGCCGACCAGCAGCGCCGCCGTTGCAATCATAAAAACAACAGCGGCCGCTCTCCAGAGGCCCACTGAGTTCCACAAATTTTGATTCCGAAAACGCATCGAGCGTTCGATGTTTTTCCAGGCACCAGCAGGCACTTCCTTGTCGTCGAAAGCCTGTCGGTTGTTTCTTATAAAGTCTTCCAGCTCGTCCATTTCGTTATTTAGTTATCTGGCCATTTGGTTATTTTTTGAAAGTAGTTCCCGGAGTTTTCCTTTGGCCCGGTTTAGTTGTGACTTGGAGGTCGACTCCGTAAATCCCAATATCCCGGCAATCTCCTCGTGGTCGTAACCCTCGATTAAATATAACGACAACACGTTCCGGTATCCATCAGGTAATTCTGCTATACTTCGTTTTACACGATCAATGGTCAGGCCTTCCATGTACTCCCCCTGAACATCCTCTTCCGCCAAATCCCACGCCTCATCATCTGGAATGGGGTCTGGTTTTTTCCGGTTCAATGAGTTGAGCGCTTTGTTTACAACTATGCGTTTGAGCCATGCCCCAAACGTTGCGTCAGCCCGATAACTATCAAGGTTTCTAAACGCGCTGATGAACCCCTCCTGCAAGGCATCCTGAGCTTCATCCTGGTTCCTGACGATTCTGTACGCAACATTAAACATAGCCTTCGAATAAAGCTTATACAGCTTCTGATGCGCAGCCTCGTCACCAGCTTTACACCTGGCAATCAATTCGTCGTGAATGTCTACTCCCTGTTGATCCAAGCCAAAACCATTTGAATATTTAGCGAATTAGTGATTTGGTGATCGGTTCGCCCGACTGCGTTGTTTCTATAGACAAGGTAAAAACAAAAAGGTTGCACCGATCCATTTGGAGATTTAGTGATTGTGCGACTGGGCGATTGGTCAATTCCCCCGCCAAATCACCAAATCATCAAATCATCAAATGGATAGTCCCCGTTCGTGGGCCAACTTCTTCAACAACTGGAGAGCTTCCAATCCATTTGGAGATTTAGTGATTGTGCGACTGGGTGATTGGTCAGTTCCCCCGCCAAATCACCAAATCACCAAATCATGAAAGGGATAGTCCCCGTTCGTGGGCCAACTTCTTCAACAACTGGAGGGCTTCGTCGCGATCGTTACGAATTACGCCTTCAAGGATGGCTTCCTTGATCTGTTCTTTGATATCACCGATGATACGGCCAGGGGTTATGTTGTACATGAGCATGATCTCGTCACCGGTAACGGGTGGCTGGAAGTTCCTGATGTGGTCCTTCTGCTCGACTTCAGCGATCTTCTGTTCCACCAGATCAAAGTTCTTCAGAAACTTGCTCACCTTATCCATGTTCTTCGAGGTGATGTCGGCGCGACACAGCAACATCAGTGCGTCAATGTCATCGCCAGCATCAAACAACAGTCTTCTGACAGCTGAATCCGTAACTTCTTTGGACAATGGTATAGGACGAAGGTGAAGTCGAACAAGATTTTGTACAAACTCCATCCGGTCATTCATCGGAAGCTTTAATCGCTTAAAGATACCGGGAACCATTCGCGCACCGCGGTCTTCGTGGCCGTGAAAGGTCCAGCCATGTTCTTTGTCGTAACGCTTTGTTGCTGGCTTTGCAATGTCATGCAGGATCGCGCTCCAACGCAGCCATAGATCCTGTGATCCAGCCGCCACGTTGTCGAGCACTTGCAGGGTGTGGAAGAAGTTATCTTTATGCGCGCGGTTTCCAATATACTCTACACCTTGAAGTGCGACAAGTTCGGGAAAGAACTGCTGAAGGAGTCCACTATGAAAGAGTAATTTGAATCCATAAGAAGGAACTTTACTCAATATGATTTTATTCAATTCATCTGTGATCCTCTCCTGCGAAACGATCTTCAGACGCGACGCCTGCGACATGATGGCCTCGTATGTATCCGGTTCAATGTCGTATTGGAGTTGTGAAGCAAACCTGATGGCCCGCATCATCCTGAGCGGGTCGTCGGAGAATGTAATCTTTGGATCAAGTGGCGTTCTGATAATCTTCTTCCTGATATCTTCCTGACCACCGAATGGATCTTTCAGTTCGCCATAAGTTTTATCATTCAGGCTTATCGCCATGGCGTTGATGGTAAAGTCGCGCCGCTTCTGATCATCCTCGAGTGTGCCGTCTTCGACAATGGGCTTTCTCGACTCTGTACGATAGGATTCCTTCCTTGCGCCGACAAATTCCAATTCCATATCCCCCCATCGGATCTGCGCGGTTCCAAAATTCTTGAATATGCTTACCTGAACATCTTTACCAAGCGATCGGGCAACTTCTGTTGCCAGCTTAATTCCGCTGCCGACACAGACAAAGTCGAGATCCTTTGATTGTCTTTTAAGAATGACGTCGCGTGTAAATCCTCCAACAACATAGGTTTCGAGTCCCAGTCGGTCGGATACAGTGCCGATCTGTTTGAATATCTCTTTATCCAGTGCGCTAGCGAGATTCATAGTGGGCGCGAAGTTAAAAAAAAGCAGGGATTAGCCCACGCGTGTAAAAAAGGGAGAATTTTGAATTGTAAATCAATGTCGTTGACTTAAGGCATTTGGGAAAGTGGATATCACAGAATCGAATTTTAGTGCGCCGTAATTCATAACGCATTGGCCGTTAGCTCAGACACGAATATCAATATTGGCGTTTCGATAGACACTTTCCCAGCCAAAATTTTCATTTTGCTGTCCATGTTGATTTTCCCTGACGACAATGGTCTCAGAGTTAAGGGAGCAAATTTCACATTGTTATTTTGAATTCAGACCTTATGTGTGTTTGATAGTGTTACTATCTGCACGGCGGGCGATTTGTCCCGAAGGGCAATGTCATTAAGTTAAGCCATCAATATTCTGATTGTATGTTTCGAGTCATTGACACTTTAGTATAAACGTTTCTAATGATATTATGGCGATTGGTCCTGAAGGGACAAATT
>JBDSKX010000130.1:0-14114 GCA_039916665.1 Chryseolinea sp.
CTATTATAAATCGAGAATCATGCACACCATTTTGCCTTTTTTGCTTGCTATGGTTGCCGTCATTGTTCTATTAGAAATGTGGGCGACGAAGCTAAAAATTGCGTATCCCATTTTACTAGTATTGGCAGGACTATTCATCGGCTTTATCCCAGGATTGCCGAAAGTGCGGGTCGACCCCGACCTTATCTTTTTGATTTTCCTGCCGCCTTTGCTTTTTGAAGCTTCGTGGTCGATATCACTGAAGGAAATGAAAAAGTGGTGGCGGATCATCGGCAGCTTTGCGTTTTTGGTAGTATTCTTTACTGCATTATCAGTCGCGCTTGTGGCCAATAATCTTATCCCGGGATTTACAATTGCGTTGGGCTTTTTGCTAGGGGGAATTGTAGCACCGCCTGACGCGGTAAGTACGGCAGCTATTACAAAGTTCGTAAAGATCCCCAGATCAACATCGACCATCTTGGAAGGTGAAAGCTTGCTGAATGACGCTTCGTCCCTAATCATTTTTCGATTTGCTTTGATAGCGGTGGGTACAGGTCAGTTTATCTGGCAGCAGGCAGCCATGTCTTTCATCTGGATGGTAATAGGGGGGGTAGCCATAGGGTTGTTCATGGCGTGGATTTTTATTCAGTCACACAAACGCTTTTCGTTCAACGCCTCTTCAGATATAGCCCTCACAATCATTGAGCCTTATTTCATGTATTGGCTAGCTGAGCAGCTCCATTGTTCTGGTGTGCTGGCTGTGGTAAGTGGAGGGTTGTTCATGTCGACTAAGCGACTCGTATTTTTAAACAGCACCAGCCGAATTCAGGCGTTTAACGTTTGGGAGAGCTTTGTATTCATTCTGAATGGTATTGTGTTCATGATTATCGGCCTCGAGCTTCCGGAAATTGTAGAAGGTTTGCACGCTAAGGGGATACCATTGAGTACAGCCATCGGTTATGGTGTACTGGTTACAGCCGTAGTGATAGGAGCCAGAATAGTAAGTTCGTATGCAGCGATGATCGCGACCTTTATCTTTCGGCCAAGCGTAGCCCCCAGATCCGAATCTAGGTTTAGGATACTGATGCCGCTTGTGTTAGGATGGTCAGGAATGCGTGGGGTGGTCTCGTTGGCTGCAGCGTTGGCAATACCCATTACACTCAACAACGGAACCGATTTTCCCCAACGGAATCTCACGCTTTTTATCACCTTCACTGTAATTCTCCTGACACTAGTTGTACAGGGGCTCACGCTTCCCTGGTTTATAAAACGTTTTGATTTTTTTGATGTGCTGATGCTCGAGGAATCTTCAGAGTCGAGTAAAGAAAAGATCAGGCAGGGATTGAAGGATCATAGCTTTCAGTTTCTTAATAAGAAGCGTCTAAATGCAACGAGTGATCCTGGTATGGAGAACGTTCTGAAAATCTGGGAAGAAAAGTGGAAAGTCACTGACGACAGCGCGATGAACGAAAAAATGAAGTCTGCTTTCATTGAATTGTTGGATAGCCAACGGCAGTATCTAGCCGAACTTAACAAAGATCCGAAGATTGATGAAGAAATAATTCGTCAGCAATTGTACCAGCTTGATCTGCAAGAGGAGCGGTTAAGGATAAGCTAAAAACGATCTTCACACAGCCCTCTCGAATAAAGCAAAGGCTGGTTCTCTTTAATGATGAACACCTCTTAATCGTATTATGTAAATGAATTCTCTTTACTTGCTTTTCTACTCACTCTTCAACGCGATGACCGGATTTGCCAATGCGGCTTTAATTGCTTGATAACTGATTGTAAGCACAGCAATGACCAGCGCTGCAACTCCGGCCAGAACAAAAATCCAGAATTGAATGCTGATGTGATAAGCAAAATCTTCGAGCCATTTGTCCATAGTATACCAGGCAATCGGTGTAGCGATCACCATCGAAATCAATATCAACCAGACAAAGTCTTTCGACAACATTGTAACAATACTTGTGATGTTTGCGCCGAGGACTTTGCGTATTCCAATCTCTTTGGTTCTGAGTTCAGCGGTATAGGTAGCGAGGCCCAACAGTCCTAGGCAGGCGATGAAGATTGCCAGACACGAGAACGTCGTAAACAACTCTCTGAAATTAAAATCCTTTTGATATTGTTTCGCGAAGTCATCGTCGAGGAAACTATAAAGAAATGGTCGGTGTGGCGCAAGACGATTCCAAATCTTGTGCACCTCTTCGATCGTCGCGGTCATATTTTCAGACTTTACCTTCAATGAAAGGTAACGACAGGCGAAAGGTTCATAGGGCATTGACAATGGTTCGATGTTTCTGTGTAGTGAGGTGAAGTTGAAATCTTTTACAACGCCTATGATTTCTCCCTCTCTTCCCCACTGACTATACTTCTTACCAATGATATCTGACATATTGGTATAGCCATACTGCCTCGCCATAGCCTCATTAATAACAAGGCCGCCGATGGTATCTGACGGATGCTCTCTCGAGTATGACCTGCCCGCGGTAAGCTTTAATCCGAAATGATTTACAAAATCAACGCCCACCTGAAAGATCGGTTGCCCCTGCATTACTTTTTTGTCACCATCTGCGGATTGTATTTCAGTGCCTGCATTCGGGAAATAACTTCCTGGAACACTGCGCGAGAAGGCAGCGGATAGAATGTCGGCGTTGGCTTCCATTTCTGTTTTCAAAACTTCTCTCTTGGCATTCACTTGCCCGTCATAATTGTAGTCGAGAATCAACATGCGCTCTTTGTCGAAACCCATATCTTTATTCAAGATGTGACTCATCTGAGAATAAACAACCATTGTTCCGGCGATCAGCGCGATGGAAAGACTAAATTGAAAGATTACCAACGCACGTCGAAGTGTGACACCACTTTTGCCTGACTTAGTCATTCCTTTCAACACCTTAGCCGGACTGAAAGCCGACAAAACGAATGAGGGGTATGAGCCAGCAACTACTGCAATCATCAGACTAAGAAGTACCAGAAGCGCGATGTTCGGTGGTGTTATAAATTGTTGGATGTTTAATGCCCTTTGTGTGATGTTAATCATGGCGGGCAACGCCACCGCCACAATAACAACAGCGACAATCACAGACAAGTAGACGATGATGAGTGATTCGGTAAGAAATTGAGTGATCAAACTCTTACGTGCTGCACCAATTGACTTACGGATCCCTACTTCTTTACTGCGTTCCATTGATCTCGCCGTCGACAAATTCATGAAGTTAATCATGGCAATGGCGAGGATAAACAATCCGATGATTGAGAAAATGTAGAGATTGGGCAGACTTCCCGTTTCTCCTGGCTGTCGTTGTGCCGACGTCCGCAGATATACATCTTTCAAAGGTTCAATCTTGATAGCGTATTGATTGTCGGGATCTTTCATCATGCGCTCGATGAACTCCGGAATTTTTTGTTCGAACTTTGCCCTGTCGAATTTGTCATTCACCAGGAAGTAAGTGTAGAAATCCACGTAGCCCCAGTTCGTAAAGATATCGGGAATCGACTTACGGAATGTGCTCAGTGAGAGCAGGGCCTCAAATCGGAAATGAGAGTTTGCGGGAACATCAGCCATAACACCTGTTACCAAATAGTCACCTGCGTTCGCACGTCCCGGCGACTCAGTTCCTTTTAATGATTTACCCAACGGATCTTCATCACCAAAATATTTTTTGGCCAGAGTTTCTGTGAGCACAATACTGAACGGTGCTGCCAGGGCTGTCTTTGGATTTCCTTTTAATAATTTCCAGCTGAATACATCGAAGGCTGTGGAGTCCATGAAGAAAACACCTTCCTCCTGATAAATTTTGTCGCCGTTGGTAAGCAGTATATCTGAACGCCCGGAGAACTGGACTACTTTATCGATCTCTGGAAAATTATCTGCGAGCGCCGGACCGATTGGCGCATTATTCCACACCCAATACGCATCAACAGGATCTTTTTTACTGCCGTGAATTACACGATAGATACGATCACCATTCACATGGTAGTTGTCGAAAGAACGTTCGTAGTTGACGTAGATAAAAATCAGCAGACAACATGCTATCCCGATACCAAGTCCGAAGATGTTGATGAGGGAATAGGCTTTCTTCTTTAAAAGATTTCTCCAACCGATGACAAAGTAATTTTTGAACATACAATAGTGTTATAGATTTCCCAATGCTACAAAGTACTGGCATAAAAAAAGAACAGTTGATGCCTTTTCCAACGCTGGAAACTTCATTTTACGACGAAGGTTACAGATTTATTATTGTCATTTTCAGGTAAAAAATGGTGTTGGAGGTCTGAGACCCGACGTTGTGCTACATTTTCCAGCTATTTGAACGCTGGTCTTGGTTAAAGAAAATCAATATATTTCATAGAAGATCATTTATCGTTGAAATTTAGACTCAAAACAGTTATGAAAATCTACAAGTCTTTACGAATTGCGTTGTTGGTTATTGTTATGGGTCTCTCTTCGTGTCACGACGACGATCAAGGACCAGCTTATCCTGATTTGACCAGTTTTATGGATCGCTTCGAGCAGGAAGCTAAGTTGCTCGGATACGACTTCGATTTATCAAAAATTCAAATAGCGTATGTAGACGATATCCAGAAGAACAAACGGTCATACTGTGGTTGGGGTTACTCGAATTACGACGGAAATGGTCTAAAAAGAATAGAAATATCCAAATTAAGCGGATGCGATTTTGCCGCTAGAAGCAATACAGAGCAGGAAAATCTGCTTTTTCATGAGATCGGACATGCCTTTTTCCTTCGCGAGCATGAAGAAACAAAACAGTGTGATGGCTCGCCATTGTCGATAATGAGTTCGACTGCAAACGGCTGGACTTTTTATGGTGACTCTGCGAAGGAAAAAAGAACCTACTATATATCACAATTAATCGATCCACTGGCGGAGCTCAATAAGTGTATTGACTATGGTACAAACTTCAGTACGGATCCTTTACTCTATGCTTTTACCAAAGAAGATTACCTGTTGTGGGAATTTGGCTCACCCCCTGCAAAGTTTTCGGGCGGACTAAGAGATGATAGCAAGTTGTTCATAGCATCGGAAGCTGCAAGCAATGTCGGAGAGAATGGATATTGGTTCAAGCAATTTAATGGGCTAAATGTTCCTGAATGTTCTGAGGTGAAATTTAAAGTCAGGATGAATTCGGATATGCTTACAGGGCCAGGAGCAGCTATTTCTGTTAGAATATACGATGCTACTCTCGGCCAAGAAGGGTCTACTGTCAACGAGTTTTTATCCTTTACTTCTGAGAATAATCCAGTATCGGGTCAGTTGGATAATCACATGGAGGAACTTACTATTCCATGTTATACAAGGAAAACGGTCTACGTAATTGTCTTTGTTGTGATGCTTGGTGGGACAGAGGGTACAGTGAATTTTGATCAAATTCAGGTAGAGGTAAATCCGAAGTAGCAAATATTTATACCTACTCTCAAACGCAGGTGTGCAGGATTCGGTCGTCCGCTAAATTACTGCGGTTATCTTTTTCTTATCGACACGATTGCTACCGCAGCGCCTGTCCATCAAACTTGGAGGTAATAGGTTATCTAAGATAAGTGGCTCATGAAGTGTAAGTAAAATACAATACATTTTACTACTTTCTGCCAACGCTAAGCTCATGAGTCTCACTGAAGCTGCTTCTCCAATTGGGCCCAGGTGACGAAGAATTTTATTCCGGTTCTTTGCCATCTATTTTGTCTTACAAATCTCGCCGTGGACGTGGCTGACTCCGTTGCCTGGTTCGGAGGTCATTGCAGGTGTCTATACATCCATCGATGAGTGGCTGGTCAACCTTGCAAATAGGTATATACTTGACGTCAAAGATGTGCTCGTCCCAACGAATGGAAGTGGTGACACATCTTATGGCTGGGCCGGTTTTACACTTATCTGCTGATTGCCCTTATAGGCTGCGTTGTCTGGTCAATGCTGAATAAACGGAGTTAATCTCACTGAAGTAAGAACCCGAAATCCGGTTATGGCTGTTAGCTTAGTGTTACTCCCAATTCTTATGCCGCCGACGATAGGAAGTGTATACATCTATAGACTCATTGCCGATGGACAAGTGATAGGAATAAAACGCATGGCTGTTTTTGAATAATACAAATGAATCAACAACCAACAAAAAAGACTCCTTCAATTTGAAGAAGTCTTTTTTATATCCAAAACTTTGCGCGACTATTTAAAGGTCGAGGTTTCCTTAGCTATCCATTATCGTCCGGCAACGCGGTAAACGCTTTTTGTTTGTTCTCCATCCACGCGGCGGTAGCATCAGGGGAGGTCATCGTGCTCCGCATTTCGTTCATAGCAGCAATGTGAGCAGGATCACCTTTTTGAACCATTTCGCGAGCATGCTTGCTCACCATCATGGCGATCTCGTCAAATGTATTGGCGCTGAAGGTCTGGTCACAGGCGCCGCCCAGTTGTTTGCAGGTCATTGTTTTCATGGTTGTGCTTTTTGATGACCAATTAGTCACCGGTCTGATTTAATTAAGTTTGTCAGTTCCTCGTCAGGTCAGCAAGGAATGAAGAATTTAAGGCCACTCCAAATGAAGACTGCCTGAAGAACTTTCAGATGCAAGTTGCATTTGGACTAAACGATTATCAAAGATCATGATTTTCTGACAACAATCATCGAGGTTTTGATGACCGTTGTCATGAAATGACCTGTAGCATTCATTCACTTTCGTACCAAGACGCAGAAATAAAATTAATTTTTATTATCTCCATTCATGTTCGCCTTCAATGGTCGTTTTGGAACGACGGAGTGGTCTGTTGTTGGTTATTTTAAGTTATTTTTTTCGTGTCTCCCAACTATAGGTATTGTTTGCCATTCGGCAAAAGTGCGCAGGTGCTGTAGTAGTGAATTAATTAATCATTAACCCTTAACCCATCAACCGAAGGAAAGTACTGTCCCTCACAAACCCGAAATTTCTTTCGTCTCTCTCTAAAATTCAAACGTTAACCTTATGCAAAACTTTACTTGCAGTCTATTGCAGTGTGCTTTCTGCTGTATGACGGCAGTATTCACACCCTCTTTTGTATTGTCTCAGTATGGAGCAACCGAGTATGTATTGTCTACGCAGGCGCAATTCGATGGTTTAAATTTGTCCCGGGAAAATTGTTTCCTGCATTCACTCAGGATTTGCACGGGAACTGCTCGTTTTGCACGTTTCTTCTTTGAGCTTGCCGATATCTTTTGATGGAAAAAAGTCAAATGAGTAAAGAATTAGTCTGGATTTTTAAAAACCGCTCAGGTACTATGGTTCGCTATGGCCGCTTAATCTTGTGGTAGCATGGAAGATAAAAATGCTAGCTGTAGAAAAGGGTACACCCTATCTCGTTTGCAATTGCATCGGTGTTCGCGCAGGCGAGTATATCATTGCTATTCCGGGCACCAAACGCATTAAATACCCCGAAGAAAACATTGTTTCCGAAGACGTACTGCACGAGCCTTTACAAAACATCGAATCGGTTATGCCTGCTGGGATAGTTTCATGAGCACGCTACCCGGAATTGTTCATGGGTGCTTTAAACCGTTTGACATACGGTGAGCTCTTCTGTCGATGGAATTTTCGATTCCGTCAGCTTCTCGCTCAGTCAGTTCAAATTCAGTGCTGTTTTTTGTTTAATGATAAAAATATCTTAAACTCATATTCTGTCACTGAGTGGAGGTTTGTCATTGTCCGACATCACAGTCAGTATCGGAGCAAAAGAAGCAACTTTAACCTATGGCACAGACTAACTCTTCAAATCCAGTGTTTGCTACTCAAACGCGAGTGAAGCAGGGATTTATTAGTAAGATCCTGGGGCGAAAGCCTGCGATGAATGCCATAGTTGATTTAACTAATCTGCTGGCAAGTCGCCCTATTCTCCATATCACTGAACAAGAGGTTCAAAGTATCTCTCAATACTATAAAGTTGATCTGTACAAGAAGTTTGCGCCAAAGCTCAAACAATTATATGCAGCGTTTCTGGTGCATTGTCTTTCTGACAACAAGTTGTCTAATGAAGAGATCCTTCAGTTAAAGAAATTAAAGAGTTTGTTATCATTGAGAGATAATGATATTGGTAATATACACTACCAGGTATCCGGAAAGATATACCAAAAATCTTTTGCAGAAGCGCTGAAAGATGGGCGCATTGAGCAACATGAAAAGGATTTTCTCGAACGACTCGAAAAGGAGTTAAGACTTCCTGAAAAGCTTGCTCAAAAGATCTCCATGGACTTACGACAATCCTATGTCGCTGACTTTGTCAAAAAGATTCAGGAGGATTACAGGGTTTCGCCAGAAGAGTTGCAGGAGTTGGCGGATATCTCAAAGAGTCTTAATGTGGAATTGACGATCGATGCCAAAACGAAAGCGACCCTCGATAGGATGAAGTGGTATTGGGTTATTGAGAACGGTGAGTTGACATCCATCGACGTGCCGGTGGACCTTCCAAACGGTGAATACTGCTATTATAAGACGAATGCCAAGTTGAATGATTTTAAAACCGGAACAAAAAATGCTGGTGATGCAGCCGCGAGTAATGAAATCAAAATCACGAAGGGTTTCTCGTACAAAGTCGGAAGTTCTTACGTCGAACGATTGAAGCCAGAAGAACTAAAATTGGTAGACACGGGGACTCTATACGTCACTAACAAACGACTCATATTTGTTGGCATGAAGAATACAAGCATTAAGCTTGATAAAATATCGTCGGTTTCGCCTTATGCTGATGGCATTGGCGTCGAGAAAGATACCGGTGGTACTCCTGTATTTACTGTTACGTATAATGGAGATGTATTGGCGATGATGGTGAGCCGGGTGATTAATGATCTGTAGGAATTTACCAGCTAAAAATATGAACTGATTAGCATGCAATAGCTTTCCTGAAGACCGGAAGTTGAAATTCAGGGTGATAGTAATCGTAGTTTTATTGCAAGCTCATAATTCAACGGAAATAAGTTCTTGACCTAACGCAGGAAAAGCGACCTCTATTTTTTTCAATTGTTAAGGGCGAGGGTGTTTGGAGCGGGCTGCATAGTATTGAATTTGTCGCTGATTAATTCCCGTAATCTGTTCCAGGGCAGCATTAGTAAAAATGCCTTTGTAATAATTTAAAATGCTTTCTGCATCGAATTTAAAAATGACTTGAGGTTTCATTTTTGATCCTGCTGGTGCTTGTTTATTGCGTTTTGCGCATAACGCCAGTCCTTCCATCAGATTTTCTTTTTCTTCTGCTGGTAGCAAAGAAATAGGCGAAGGTTTAAGAAAGAAGACAATGAAAGATATGGGGCTGAAATGGCATTATGTATTCAATAGCGTAAGATTTCTATTCCCTTGTCAAAACAAAAAACCATAATTGTCTTCTAGTCGTTGCAACAACTCATCCGCATTTGCTTTCTTTTTAGAAAGATTTTCAAACGGATCGCCTACCTGCTTTAACCGTTTTGCAATCGTTTCAATATTAAAGTCGGAGAGTTGAAGTTCTTCGTTGAGTTCGTCCCATAACAAAGGGACAGCAATTGCAGGAAACTCACCGCGCACAAGTGAATATGGGGCGATTATGAAAGACTTACCATCATTGAGAGAATATTCTAGAGAAACCTTTTCGTAAGTGTGATCATCAGATGCTTCCAGCGCGACAAGGTCCGAACATTTTAACTTAATAAGTTTACACAAATATTCGGCAGCAGCTACAGCTGATTTGAACTCACTTTTTGAATCGAGGGGAGTATAAATGTGAAAACCCGATTGGCCGTCGGACTTGACGAACGAGGGTAAATGCAGACCATCAAGGATAGTTTTTGCAGCCATCGCTACCTCGACTGCCTTAGCGATTTCTATACCTGGCGATTCAATCAGTAACAAGATACAATCCGGACTTTGAGACGTTTTTACTTTTGATAATCCCACGTTGAACTCAATCCCACCGAAATCCACAAAAAGGAGCAGATGATCTTTGTCACTGCTCGTCAGCACACCTTCTTTTTCTTTTGGCTTATTGTTGGTAGTTTGAATCCAATCGGGAATTTCGATATCGTCGGGAAGAGAATCGATTGTTTTAAATTCCATATTTCTTCCCCTGAACATCGCGCGGATGCATAAGGGCCGTTCTTTTAAATGCGGCAAAAGGTATTCAGACATTTTGCTGTAGTAGTCAAGGATATCTTTGCGCGTAACGTATGGCCTTCGATAGGCGACCTTTTCGAGGTCCGTGAATTCGATTCTGTGCTTGAGACCATAGCTCGGTTGCTTCGATTCTTTGGCCGATTTTTCAGCGGCAACCTCTTTTGTTTTGATGACGATCTTTTTGTCAACCTTTGAGCCCACTTCTGATTTGCCAGTCGTTGTCAAAACGAAAGTAGTCACTTTCTCTTTTTTTCGACCGGCAGGAAGATCACCCAGGTGAGAAAACTCTTTCCTGATCGAGTCATCAAACTCAAAAGGGGTTTCGTCCCAATTTTTGTTGGAAGCAGTATTAAAAAAATAGATCCCGGGGACGTCATCACTCTCGTAAAGCTGACGGCCAGATGACTCAAGATTATTGATGATCGTGTCGTAGTTCAAATTGTAGAACAGTTCAGCATCGCCTTTAATCGATTCCACATTGATTCTGTCTTTAATCGAATGCCCTGCTCTGGTGATATAAAGCCGTATGATTTTCTGACGATTAGCGCTGTCCTTCGACGTTATGATAATTTCTTTGATTGTTTTGAATGCTTTAGTGTTCTTTCTAATAAGCATAATGTCACCCCTTATTCTTTAAAGTTATCGAAAAGGATGTAAATCCATCAGCTTAGAGTAGTTGGCATGAAAATACATGAGTTACGCAGAGTCGGCATTTCTATGTTTACCTCAGCAATTTCTGAGCGTCTTCGTATGATGGATTTTGGAGTCTTGTCGAATGGGTGCATGAATTAAATAAAATACTTTGATCGTCTTTGCGCTTCAGTAATCCATCGGCCAATTGGTGATCGGTCTGCATCCACCGCTCCGTTCGGGGTACTCACCTACTGACTACCTGGAATGGCCTTTTTTCGATATACGTGACCCCTTTTTGCTGCGTTATTTACATCATAATCACAAACAAAATGGAAACTCAGTTCACAAACCGCCTGCTCGTTATTCAGAAAGCATCGCGTACCGCGCTCATCGTCGGTGGAATTATAGTCGCCATCATTGTGTCACCGTTCCTGATGCGGGACATTGATGTCCATGCAAATTTTTCAATTCTTCCCCATGTTGGAACTTCGACAAATCAGATTGTCCAGCAAGCCACCAGCCTTAGCGTTGATAGGTTCAGAACATTGATAACAGCGGCCGTTAATTAATTAATTAAATAATTGTCGCACTTCAGGAGGTGAAATAGCGGCTCGATGATAGTTTGTCAACGAGTTTCGGGCCTATGGCAGACCGGCAATTAATAAAATCTTGCGTGGTTAAGAACTGCTGAAACGTAGCCGTTCAGAAAATGCAGGTCTTTACGAGTAGGAATGAGGCATTAATTGAGCGGCTATTCCAGCGCCTGCATCGCAAAGCCATATCGTGAAAAAATACTTGGATGCCCTTCACTACTCCATCCTCAGCGATTGAACGGGATTACTATGTGCGGCTTTTATAACTTTGTAACTCACTGTCAATAACGCAATCAGCAGCGAGCAACCAATAGCTGTTGCGAAAACCCAGACACTTATATCTATTTGAAATTTAAAACCCTGCAGCCACCTTTGCATCAGCCACCATCCGAGGGGCGCGGCAATAACAAAAGCGATCAGTACCAGCCCGGTAAATTCTCTACAAAATATCCAAAGGATATGAGCAACATCGCTGCCGAGAACCTTTCGAATGCCAATTTCCTTTGTTTTCTGCGTGACCATAAATGACACCAATCCATATAAGCCTAGGCAGCCAATGAAAATTGAAATGAACGAGAAGATTTGAATTAATTTGAGCATCGTTTGCTCATTGTGATAAAATTTGTTGATGCTCTCATCCAGAAATTCATATTGAAAGATCTGATCGGGATGTTGCTCACTCCAGACTTTTTCAATGGCTGATAACGTCGCCTTTGCGCTGGACAGGTTGAGTTTCACTGCGAAGTGTTCGTAATCATCAGCATTGGTCGTGATCAGGATTGCACTGATCTCCTCGTGAAAAGATTTGTCGTGAAAGTCTCTAATGACACCAACGATAGTACCTTTCATTTGGCCACCATTAGCAATTATAGTATTTCCAATAGCTTCTTCCGGCGATGCCAGGTCCAGCTTTCGGACCATCATCTCATTTACTAACATTTCCTTCACCGTATCAGAAGGCGTAAGATTCCGACCAGCGATAATCTCCAACCCAAATAAAGAAGCATAATCTGAATCTGCCGATTTAATGCTTGTTCTGAAACCAACTTCTTCCGAGCTGTTGTTAAACTTTATTGAGTTGCCCCAATCATTTTCAGAGGAAGGCGCAGCAAAACAAAGCGAGACTTGATCTACGCCGGGAATTTTCGAGATTTCAGTTTTTAGGGTTGGATTCAATGTTCTCAGACTATCCGTGCCGGCCCTGATCATCGCGACTGCATCTTTGTCAAAGCCCAAATCTGATTCTTTTGAGAATCGTATTTGATTAAGGATCACGATCATTCCGATAATCAATACTTGTGAGATAATAAACTGCGAAACGATCAATGAACGACGAGTATTGAAACCACCAATGTTTTGTTGCGTGAGTTTTCCCTTTAGTGCCGCCACAGGCTGAAATTGCGCGAGCACTGAAGCGGGGTAGTATCCTGCAAGGAATGTGATTGTTATACTTAATGCCAATATGAATTCTGCCAGTAAATAGTCGGCGAGCAGATTCACTTCCATTTGGATATTGAAGAGGTTATTCGCATAGGGGAGTATTACATAAAATAATCCTATTGCGACAACAACACCAATTCCTGTAATGATCGCGGTTTCAAAAATGAATTGCCAAAACAGCTGTATCTTCTGACTACCGAGCACTTTCCGCACACCAACTTCTTTCGAACGTCTTAATGCTTGCGCTGTGGCAAGGTTGATAAAGTTTACGCAGGCTGTTGCAATGAGAAATAAACCGACGACCGATAATATCCATAAGTCTTGTTTTCCCATAGGGCCTCCGTATTGCGCGTCAAAATGCATGTTCTTCAACGGAAGTAATTTATAATGATGGACATTCTTGCTAGCCGGCCGATGCTTTTTTACGTAGGCAGGCATGACGCTTTCCACTTGTTCAGCTGACACATTCGGGCGCAGTAGCGTATAGCAACTGCATGCCATCCCAAAGACCACTCCAGCCATTTGCTTCATTCGCCAGGAATGGATCATAGGTCTTTAGTGAAGGGTAAGAGACAAAGATGCCCGTCTTCAGATCTGTGTTTTCGGGGAAGTCTTTCAATAGTCCGGTCACCTGGAAAGGAAATTTATTCGCCAACCAGAATATCATTCCCATCGGATCCTCATCACCAAAATACTTTCGTGCAGTTTTTTCCGTCATGATCGCTGTATTGGGATCAGATAGCATTGATTGCCTGTCACCGCGCAGCAATGGAAAGTTGAAAATGTCGAAGTATGAAGGCTCCACAAATGCAACGCCACCCATTTCTCTGAACTTGATCGCCTCGTTTTGTTGCTTCAATGTGATCAACACATCGTGCTGCGTGTAGATGCGGGCTACTTTCTCAGCGAAAGTATAATCATTTCTGAATGCATCGCCTAAGGCAGGTGGAACATTATTTCTATACGATACCACATCACGGTGCACCTCGGTAACCATCCTGTATATCCTGTCAGAATTTTGATGAAAGTTGTCGTAACTCAGGTGATATTTTACAAAAGTAAAAATGAGTATACCACAAGTCATGCTCAAAGCCAGCCCTCCGATGTTTATCAATGCGTAGGCTTTGTTTCGGTAAAGATTTCTCCAGCCGATCTTAAAATAGCTTCTGACCATGCTTTGATTATTTATCATTCTTGTCCGACTAAAGTTAAGTCAAAAAGATCCTCGTTCATTGTTCAATGAGATGGAAAAAGCGCATCCAAAATTCAGGGGTAGTTGGTGGCTTATTTTTAAGCAGTTATCAGCGGTGGGCTGTTCATCTTACGCCATGCCTTATAGGAATCTTT
>JBDSKX010000131.1:0-17609 GCA_039916665.1 Chryseolinea sp.
AATTCCCCCGATGCTTTTGGTAACATTTGTTGAGAATGCTTTTAAACACGGTAGTAACACAGTCAATAGTCAAATTAGTATTGCCATTGATTTACACCTTACTGAGAATTGTTTGCATTTCCAGGTAAGGAATAGTTTTGATCAACAAGGCCACGTCACTTCGTTAGAGCATTCAGGCGTCGGTCTGCAGAATGCTGTTAAACGATTGCAGTTGATTTATCCCAACAAGTTTTTACTTGACTCCGGTAGCCAGGATGATTATTACATTGTTACGCTTAAACTTGATTTGAATGTATGAGCTAAGTTGTTTGGTGGTGGATGATGAACCCATCGCGCGTGATATCATACTTCACTATGCTGCACAATTGCCCTATTTAAAAGTTGTTGGCAGTTGTGGTAATGCAATAAATGCAAAGCAAATGCTTCAGGATCACAATGTCGATGTAATTTTTCTGGATATTCAGATGCCCGTGATAGATGGGATGCGCTTCTTAAGTACTTTGAAAAATCCCCCGCAGGTGATATTTACAACGGCTTATCGCGAACATGCAGCCGCGGCATTTGACCTGGAGGCCTGTGACTATCTGGTGAAACCATTTTCACTGGAAAGATTTATTGTCGCTATCGACAGGGCCATGGAAAAGTTATACCCGCCGAAAGAAAGAAGTAAAAAAAACATCGTTGCAACTTTAAAAAATAAATATTTATTTGTAAAAAACGAAGGCAAGGTATTTAAGATTGACTTTGAGAACATCCTTTATGTAGAAGCTAGTGGAAACAATATCAGGATTGTCACAAATGATCAAGTAATAGTGCCCTCCATGACACTTTCAAGTATTGAGAGCTTACTCCCTGGAAACTTGTTCATCAAAACGCATCGCTCTTTCATTATTAATCTTTCAAGGATCACGCATATTGAGGGCAATAGGATATACATTCTTAAATCAGTGATACCGCTTGGTGCCAGCTATAGAGAGGGATTCTTTCGCCAAATCGGGATGCCTGGCAAGTTGTAAGATTTAATACATCACTGTAAAAGGTTGAAGCTGCGCGTCGAAAGCATAAGAAAGGTGCACGAAGTACTGAATGCGTTTTGGTTAATGTCGAAACATCATTTATCGACTATCTCTGCCTTTTCATTATCATTCTTTTATCTTATAGACTTCTGACCGATTTGACGTTAAAATTGTTCGGTCATGAACAGTTTCTTTTTTACTAGTGTCATTTTTACCACTCATTCAATGAGATTTGAGTATGGCATTCTATTTGATCGACAAAATAAGATATAATACTTGGAATCATGAAAAGGACCTCCCTTGGTGAATTTGAGGAAATAGTTTTGCTGATTGTGGCCTCTCTTAATTCTGATGCATACGGTGTTACGGTTACTCAGGAAATTGAAAGGCAGACAGGAAGGAGTGCAGGATTTAATACCGTTCACACTACACTGCAACGTCTGGAGACGAAGGGTCTTATCTCGTCTAAGATGGGAGGCGCGACAACTGAACGCGGTGGCAGAAGGAAACGATATTTTAAAGTCACAGCACTGGGTGGTAAGACCATAATGGAGCTCAAGGCGTTGCGTGAAAAATTGTGGCAGGGATTGCCGCCGAGAATTATTGGACTATCAACGAATAACGGTTAAAGGATAATGGGAATGCCGAATCAAAATTTACCCCCGCGTTTTGCCCGATGGCTGCTTCGTAGATTCGCCCATGCCGATACGCTTGAAGAGGTTGAAGGTGACTTGGATGAGTTCTTCCAGCAGTGGCTTATTCAGTACGGTAGCCGTCGATCAAATCGAAAGTATTGGGTTACAGTATTAACCATGCTTCGTCCATTCAAAATCAAAAGATCATCAAATCATCGTTCTTCACTTTCATCCCTGACATTTATGTTAAAAAGTTTTTTCATCATGAGTTGGAGAACGATTGTAAAAAATCGCGTTTCGTCGCTTATTAACGTTTCCGGGCTTACACTGGGACTCACTACAAGTATTGTCATCATGCTGGTAGTGATGGGAGAGCTTAAATACAACCAGTTTCACGAAAACCTGGCAGACATCTATGTGATAATGAAAAACCAAATCACAAATGATGGGGTATCTACCGGAAAAGCAACGGCTGGGCCACTCGCGGAACACGTTCGTGAATATTCGGAAATCAAATATGTGTCACGCCAGGCTGGGTTTGATGGGCAGAGAGTACTGGTGAACAATAAAACTACCTATGAATCGGGGATATATGTTGATCCAGCGTTTTTTAAAATGATGACTTTTCCTGCGCTGTACGGCGACGCCGTAAAGTCCCTGGAAGCAAACCAGGGTATTGTTATTACACAAAATATGGCAACAAAGTTATTTGGGAATGAAGATCCAATTGGGAAGACCGTTGTGTTTGACAGTCGTCGATCTTTTACAGTTGGCGCTGTACTGCAAAATATCCCGGAAGCTAGTAGTATTAAATTCGATATGGCTTTGCCGTTTGATATTTTTGAAAAGCAAAATGAATGGTTAACAAAATGGGATGACAATCGGATAAGGACATGGGTCCAATTTCAACCTGCTGCCGACATTGCATTGTTCAATTCCAGGATCTCAAAAGTTCTTCAAAAGAGAACAAACTCAGACAAAGAGACACTGTTCGCTTACCCTTTTAAAGAAGAATATCTGAGAGACAATTTTTCCAATGGGCAGCCGAATGGTGGAAGAATATGGGCTGTGCAAATACTAATTGGCTTCGGGATGTTTATGCTGTCGATTGCTTGTATCAACTTTATGAACATTGCTACCGCGCAATCTGAACACCGTGCGAGAGAAGTCGGCGTGCGTAAAGTACTCGGCGCATCAAGACGTTGGATTGTCTTTCAGTTTCTTAGTGAATCATTTATCGTGACGTTCTTCTCACTAGTTGTCGCCATCGGCATTACAATACTCGTCATACCATCGTTTAACGTGTTGGTGCATGCTTCCATCAGTCTTGACTTAACAAGTCCTGAGATATGGCTGGTGACTATTTCAATTGCTTTTGTTACGGCGTTGCTTGCAGGGAGTTATCCGTCATTGTTTTTGAGCAGGTTCATTCCTGCCCGCGTGCTCAAGGGTAGACTTACGGGCCTCAAAGGTGGCGGATTCAGGAGAGCACTTGTCACATTTCAATTCGCGATATCCGCATTCTTCCTCATCGGAACAATAATTATGTATGCTCAATTTCAATATGTTGAAGATCGGCCAATCGGTTATGACCAAACTAATCTGATTGACATCCAACTGGACTCGACACTGTCTGCCAAGTATGGTTATCTGAAATCGGAAGTGATGAAGGTGACAGGTGTAAAACAGGCAACCGGCACATCGAATCATATTCTTTATTCGGGAGGCGCTGTTACGGGGATGGATTGGCCCGGTAAAAGACCGGAAGAGGATCTGGCTGTTTCTATCGGCGATATAGAATATGATTGGGCCAAGACGATCGGCGTTGAAATAGTCGATGGCCGTGATTTTAATCCTGCATTCGGCACCGACTCAGCCGGATGTCTTATTAATGAATCAGCTGTATCGAAAATGGGTTTAAAAGATCCGGTCGGAAGTGTTGTTGGTGGTCGCCCCGTTATTGGTGTGTTCAAGAATTTTGTGTTCAACAATCCTTCAGGTGCTATTGCGCCAATGGCGTTGTACCTCAGCCCTGGGCACATGAATCATCTCTATTTGCGTATTGAGAATGATTCCGAATGGCGACGATCGATCGATGGAATTGAAAAGATAGTTAAGGCGGTCAGCCCCGAATTTCCTTTTCGTTTTTCATTCACCAAAGATGAATATCAACACAGGTTCAATGAAATCGCTGATACCAGTCTGATGGTTTACATTTTTGGAGGCATGACAATTTTTATCTCGTGTCTTGGGCTTTTTGGACTATCGGGATTTGTCGCCGAGCGACGCGGTAAAGAAATGAGTATCAGAAAAGTATTTGGTGCTACGATTTCGAGGATCTTATTTTCGCTTGGCATGGATTTTATTAGACCCGTCCTTTATGCACTGGTGCTGATAATTCCGCTATCATTATTAACAGCACAGTGGGCTCTATCGTTGGTGAGCTACCGCGTACAACTGAGTTGGTGGATGTTTGCATCAGGGGCTATATCAACAATAACCATTTCACTCATAATTGTTTCTTATCATGGATTGCGCACGGCGAGAGAGAATCCTGTGGTTCGGTTGAAGAATGAATGACCTGTAGTAAACACTAGCGCTGAAAATATTTTCCGCTTTAACAACGTATCACTTGAAGGCCTGGGGCGCTGGTTGAAACACAACACAGAACCAGCCTTCCAGTATTTTAGTCGAGGTGGTTAAGTCATCGAAAGACAGGATAGTTGGATTCAATTTGTTGAAATCACGTATGCTAGCGATGCTTTGTTTGCTGTTTGGACTAATACTATTTTCAATTCGCCTTTGTGGTTAATTTCAACAGTTGCGCCAATGATTGGACAGTTGAATTGTGGCTGGGACGAGATCTTGCCATCGTTAATTAAAACTTTCTGATTCTCCACCGGAGAAATTAAGTGGGTGCCAAATGAAATTGCAAACCTTGTTTGTTTAGCGATCGTCGGTAAACCCATTTAGTCTCTTTACATTTTGCATTAACGGATTAATATCAGCCAAATTTGATTTCTGCGGCATCAATTCATTTCGGAAATGGCCCTCACGGCTGAGCGCGGCACACTAACCAAATGAGTAAATAAAAATATCATAGAAACTTGCAAGAGTCGGTTGCTTAATTGTATGTTTGTGTACTAGAACACTAGTACACAACTAATTTACTATGATTGTAATTGACAACTTTTATTTCAGCTACAAGCGTAACAATGTACTTGCGGCTATTTCTGCTAAACTCTTACCGGGCCATATTTATGGAATTCTGGGTAAGAATGGTACTGGAAAATCAACGCTGCTCTATAACATTGCTGGTCTTTTGTATCCAAAGCACGGCTCGATTACAGTAAACGGTTTCGCTCCACATAAGCGTGAGCCACGATTCTTGTCAGAGGTTTTCATGGTGCCGGAGGAGTTCAATCTCCCGAATATTTCCATCCGAGCTTTCCTAAAGTATCATAGCCCGTTCTACAGCAAGTTTGATCACGAGGCGTTTGTAGATTACCTGCGGTTGTTTGAGATTCCGTTCGATAGCAAGTTGCAGGGTTTGAGCTATGGCCAAAAGAAGAAAGTGTTCATCGCTTTTGGTGTGGCCACCAATGCGTCTGTCCTTCTGATGGATGAACCAACCAACGGTTTAGATATCGTAAGTAAAAGCCAGTTTAGAAAAGTGATCTCCATGGCATTAGCTCCTGAGAAAACAATTCTGATTAGTTCACATCAGGTAAAAGATCTTGAAAATTTAATTGACGAAGTCATAATTCTAAATGAATCTGAAATCGTGCTTAGTGAGAACCTTGATGTCATTTCGACAAAGCTATCATTCAGTTTGTCCTTAGACGAATTGGATCCCGATGAAGTAATCTACTCGGAGGCAGTCTTAAGAGGAAATATTGCGGTGACAAGAAATATTCATAATGAAGAGGGAAAAGTGGATCTGGAGCTTCTCTATAAAGCGACAATGTTCAATCCGACCAAGTTAAAGTCAGCGCTTAATTAAACAAATGTATGATTGACCAAGTTATCAGTGGCCGACGCGCCGTGAGTTTGTTGAAAATGTACACGTTCGAGAATTTTCGCGTGCATGCTTTACTTTATCTGGCTGTAACTTCTTTTTTAGTGCTATGGCTCGGGGTTCATCTAAGTTTTACTAATTCTGGATTATTTAGTGAACGTACACAGGTACTGTATTATTTCGTAACGTTGTTTTTAGCTGGATGCCTTTCTTCCGGCGTGCTCTTTTCAGAACTGTCGGATAGACCAAAGGCGGTTAATTATTTGCTAACACCAGCATCATCACTGGAGAAATTTCTATGCAGTCTTTTCTTCGGGGTAGTACTTTTTATTGTGGCGAGTTCATTGATATTCTCGACGATAAATTCCATCGCTGTTGCAATTGCCAATTATAAATTCGACACGCATTGGCAAGCAATCAATGTCTTGACGCTTAATAAGTACCCGAATGTTTTCTTCGATGGGCCGTTAACAAACATGTTTTTCCTATATTTTCCCATCCAGGCTATTTTTATCTTGTGCTCCGTGCATTTTTCTACGCATGCATTGTTTAAAGCTATAGTCTGCATCGGACTTTTATGGGTGTGTTTTATATTCGTGTGGATGTTTTCTTTACGCCTGTTGCCCAACGGTCATTTTGATAATAATCTTGAGTCTTATGAGTTGGTGGACCCGAGTGGTGATCTCAAATTGATAAAAATGCCACGCCTTCTGGCACGCACTATCTTGGTCTTTTTTGAATTTCTGCTCACGCCGCTACTGTGGTGTGTCGCGTACCTGAAACTGAAAGAAAAGGAACTTTAAAAGGATTGTTAAATGGAATTCAGAGAAGTTCAACCGATTTACCTGCAGATTGTGGATTTCGTTTGCGAGAGGATATTGAAAGGTGCATGGGGGCAGGAAGATCGGATACCGTCGGTGAGAGACCTTGCAATCCAATTGGAAGTAAACCCGAATACGGTAATGCGCACATACGAGTTTCTTCAACAAAAGGAAATTGTTTTGAACCAACGAGGTGTTGGAATCTTCGTTGGTCGTGACGGTATCAAAAATGCTGCTGCCTACAAGCGCGCGGAGTTCTTACAAAAGGATGTGCCCGCTTTCTTTAGAAACATGACCCTCCTGAATATTGAAGTGGGCGAGTTGGAAACGATGTTAAAGAAGTACAAAAAAACAAAAACTAAAAGTAATGAATACATCTAAGTTTGTTTTTAAATCGCGGCCAAAGTCCAGTCATATCATGCTGTTAAGCATTCTTGCGACATTGTTAGTGCTGTTGTCGTCTTTTGTTTTGGTTGTAAATTATAAGATAAAGAATAGCGACTTTACCGATGTTAATCATGATAAGTCTAAATATGAATCTTTTAAATTGAAAAGGGGACAAGTTGTGTCGATCAAGAGAATCAAAAGCTGTGAAGTTGTGTCAACTGACTCCGCGCGCATAGAGATTTCATCGGATGAGCTGCAGGGATACACGCTTTTAACTGAGGGCGACACCGTATATGTATCAGGCGGAAGAAAAATGGCAGATATCATGAAGAAACATGTCCGCCTTTACGTACCTTCCAATACTCTGATTATCGCTGATTCGTCGGGGATAGAAATGCGAGGTGCACTGAGCGACGCAGATCATTTGAATTTTAAAATTACGCTTGCAAAAAGTGTATTGAAATCTTCCGCGTCTGAGTATCATACTTTTTTCGAAAAGCTTTCAGTGATTTCAGATGGTAAATCGCAAGTTGAAATTTCGGGCCCCGTCCACATTCAAGAATTGAGTCTAGCCGACGTGTATGATATTCAGTTGAACCAAACCTGGCAGATCGGGAAATTTATTATGTCCTTTAAGGATGGTAATGGGTTGGGCATAACTCAATCAGGAGGTGTGCTGAACGCCAAGCAAAGTCCAGCTAAGCAGCGTCTGTCAAATTGATTTAAGCGCTGCAGCCATTAAAAAGACGGGAAATTTTTAGGCACGATCATCTTCAATGATCCGGGCTGAATTTCTACATTGAATGACTTTTCATCATGATGAGATTCTCCATCAATGTGAAAAGCCATCGGAGCTTTTAACTCCACTGTTATCTTTTTTCCTTTGATAACGTCGACAAATTCGGATTGCTCCATTTTGCCCATGAACATCTTGAAGGCAAACCCGAAAACTTGCAATAATGGCACTTTCCTAATAAAACAAATATCAATGAGTTGATCTGTGACCGACGCGGTAGGTGCAATGCGTGCGTCATTGCCAAACTGTGAGGAATTAGCAAATGCGAGGATAAATGAATCGCGACTGGTTTTCTTGCCGTCTATCGTAATATCCATTGGAAACTCTTTGAATCGGCCGAACTCACGAATTACCAGTCTGATGTAATTTATGAGTCCGCGTTTTCCATTTTTGCCGAACAATCCTGCGATATGTCCATCAAAGCCGATTCCTGATACATTTACTGAAAGTTGTTTATTGATCGCAATGGTGTCCATCGAAATGATTTGATGGCTCGCCAATAAATCCAATGCTCGTGTCAGGTTTTTCGATATGCCAAGATGTCCAGCCAACCCATTGCCAGATCCTTTTGGAAGAATACCGAGTGCAGTGTCGGTATTCAACAATCCCTTTGCGGCTTCATTGATCGTGCCATCGCCACCCATCACGAACACTGTCTTGAAATTTTCACTTACGGCTTGCTTCGCCAATTCTGTTGCATGTCCGGAATGTTGTGTGAATTGAATGGTGCATACGATGCCCAACTCACCGCACCGATCAATAATTCGCCCTTCGATTGCTGGCTCATAACCAGTGCCTGAATATTTGTTTATGATAAAGAATACTTTGCCAAGTTCTGACATTCCACTAGTTACTGAAGTCAATGTCTGGACGTTCAACTTTTCTTTCCTTGGCTTTTCCACCCGTAAGTTTTCCCAAAGGTAGTTGAATAGATAGTTTAAAATAACGGATCTCCCTTCTATTCATAGAAACTTGATAGATTCCCGGCTGCTCGTACACACTGACGAAGCGTCGCGAGTTAAAAACATCATTGATAGAAAAGGTGATACTTCCCTTATTTTGCATGAAGCTCTTTCTAAGCGCGAAGTCCATTCCACTTACGGCGTTTTGATAACCTTGTAATCCTGGATTTTTGCTTCTGCGTTGTGCGCTAGCCTGCGCTGATATGCCGGCAGGAAATTTATAGGTGAGATTCACTTTCGCGTTGTATCCGATCATCTTATTCACATAGTCGACCGATTGCAGGATGACTTTATAGGCATTCAGGTTAACGAGTAAACTTAATGGTCCTGCAGAGTAAGTGACAGTATTGTCAATGCCATAGCGGATGTCTGCTTTTACGTTCTGAAAAGTGGTGACAAGAATGGTCGAATCTGTTGCAAGAGGTGACACCAACGGTTTGATCGTGTGATCTTCATAGATGTAGTATGCAGTCGGCAACCATTGGAGACTGTTTTCGTTTGCGGTGGTCCATGTCTTGCTATAGTTGAACTCTGCAGTGTTTACGAACTCGGGGCGCACAGCGGGATTGCCGATAGTGATATTTTGTCGGTCGTTCGCCTGGATACCCACGAACATATGTCGGAAATTTGGTCTCCCAACTTTTCTACTTAGGCTGAAATTCCATTCGGATGATTCATTGACTACCTTGTTAAATGCGAGTGAAGGGAAAAGAGATTGAAATATATTTTGTCCTGATCTTGATGGATAGTTATAGCCGAACGTGGCACCATCAAATCTTGATGCGCCGTGAAGACTCGACTGCTCGAATCTCATGCCTGCCTGCATACCTAGCTTGTTGGTAAATTGCTTGCTATACATAGCATAAGCTGCATTGACTGTTTCTGTGATGCGTGCATCTTGTGAATAATTCTGTAATAATGTTTTTTCCTCTGCTTGTACAATGCTAAATAAATATTTTTGATCACGTATGTAGGTAAAACTCCGAACACCAAACTCCCACTTGACGGATTCACTGATCGGATGTACGTAGTCTAATTGCACCAGGGTCTGATTTCCGATAATTCTGCCATCAATGCGATTTTGAATAGGATACCCTTGCTGGGAAGTCGAATCGTCACCATTGATATCGTATGCCGTCGTCAACCAATCTCCGGCATTGGAAACCCGGTTGTGGGTAATTGAGGACACGAAGTGAAGTTCCTGACCTTTCCGGGAAAATCGATGTTTCCAATCCAACTCTCCGGTTGTATTGGTGTATTCGTTATGCGGGACGGTGTTCCTGTTGCCGAAACTTATTTCCGTTCCCGATCCATTGCGATAATAGTAATCCTGGTTACTTACCGTATTGAATGCACCACCAACCAGTGTGCCAACCAGGGAGATCGTATTGTTATCATTCGCTTTGTAGTCGGCCGCAATACGCCCACTTTGAAAAAGATTATTCAAACTAATGTCTGTATCTTGGTTGAAGTAGCCGGTGGCGACGTCATCGGCATTCGTGTTCTCTCGTGTTACATATCCTGTCAATGGATTCTTTGTTGCATTTAAGCTGTAAAGTCCTGTCAGATTCCACTTTTGTTTTTGCCAGTCTAGATTGACCGTAGCGTCATAACGCGAATTATTACCTACACCTGCGCTGATCATACCATTGTAACCTTCAGCCCTGTTTTGCTTCATCACAAGGTTTACAATACCTCCGGAGGTGCTGGCGTCGTACTTGGCAGAGGGATTTGAAATTACTTCCACACTTGCAATCTGATTGGCGGGGATCTGCGCCAACGTTAGCTGCGTAGGTTTGCCATCAATGTAAATGGTGGTCGGCATGTTGCGTAAACTGGCAGCTCCTGATTCATCGACCGTTAGGGAAGGAACATTGCGCAATAGCGACTCTGCTGTTCCGCCGACAGACGTCATATTCTTCGCGACGTTAAAAATTCTTTTCTCAGGCGTTATCTGCAAGTCTGACTGCTCTGCGACAATCTGTACTTCTTGCAAAAGTTTTGTGTCCATTTTCAAAGAAAGCGTCCCAAGGTTGATATGTTCGTTTGTGATGATGATGGTAATTGTTTGCGTTTGGTATCCGACTGAAGAGACTCGAAGCGTCAACGTTGCTTTCGGTAGGTGGGAGATGGTAAATCCTCCGGCCGCGTTTGCCTGCGCGCCGCTCACGAGGGTATCCTTTCTACTAAGACGTTCGTATACGGCAACCGTTGCAAATGGAATTGGCTCTTTTGTTTTCTCATCGATTACGGCTCCTTCAATGGCGGCCAGTCGTGATTGCGGAAACGCTGCTGGACAAAAAAGAATCATAATGACAAAAACTGCGAGTGAGAGTATTCTCATGTTGTAATGGTTAAAGTTCGGTCCTGCATGCCTGCATCAAATCCTCGGAACATCGTTGATTGGATTAGATGATTCGTTCTGCGTGAAGGTCCCGGGCATTAGACAATCGACCTTTTGTTTTTATTCCATCGATAGCAAGAATAGTTTGCGGTACCGATTTCAGGGCGATTCTTAAAACTCATTAAAATTGGCGCTGGCGAGGTCAATATTTCTAGCCACAAACAAAAAGTTCAATTCTGTACACATTCTGCATATTGGAAATTCATTCGACAGTGCCGAAAACAGAAGGTCTACAACATCCCACCATTGATTTCAACTTTATAAGTGAGGAAACTAAATTTGAACTTTTCGCTATCCGAAACCGTGTTCATCGTCGTATGTTGTTGGCGAAGAGGCCTTTTAACGAACTATAAACTCCAGCCGACCATTTTATGAATTCCTTTGAAAAGATTGTTGTGACTTGCAGTCTGGTCGTGGCTTCTGTGTGCCATGGAATTTCTCAGGATTTGAAGCCTGGCCCCGATGAAATGGATTACCGTAACAGCTACGCATGCTCCTGGTAGAGTTAATCAATCTTTACACTCACAATCCAAAACATACACTCAGGAAGATGTCTATGTAAGGGCGTGGATTCCAGTTGTGATAAAACCAAAGTTTGCTTTGGCGATTGGTCCTCATTACCGCTCTGAACAACTCGAATTAAAGACCGCAGGCCACGATGTGGCAAATCAACTATCGAACTGGCAGTTGCGTTCCTGGGGTGTTGACATGAAGTCAATGACCAAATTGAATCAGAATTCATGGTTAATCAATACCGCCAGTGTTAGTAAAAGCGGTAATCTTAATTCACCTTCACAAACTATTATACCATTTAGTTACACTTTCTCGTCGACCAATTTGCTAAAGAAATCGGTTGATGAAGAAATTGGCTTTGGTTTAATGATGAATCAGACCAACAAGTTGATGTTGCTTCCGGTGTTTGTGTCCAACTACAATTTCTCGGATCGTTCGGGTATCGAAATTAGTCTGCCGCATAAGATTGCGTGGCGGCAAAATCTATCGAAGACGGACATTCTTTATCTGAAGAATGAGGCAGCGACAAGAACGTATTTCATACGTGAAGATCGCGGAGTTGATGTAGACGTAGGTGTTGCATACAACAAACAACTTAGACGTTTTGTTGGTTTTGAAATCTTCGCAGGATATAGGCAAAACATTAGTTATAGTCTGCCAGAAAATATTACAGCAGTGAAAAACTCGGGATGGGCTGCTTCCTTTGAAATTTATGTCAGGCCACCTCAATGCCTTGGAAGGTAGGTATTGTCAGTGATTTACTGCTTCAGTTTGTTTTGATTGTATACCTCGCGCCAGGACAAGCGTTCACGCTGGAGTTGTAATAAGTTCATGACTGCAATGTTACAGGCTGTTAACTGAATTTTCTTCTGCCATACTTCTGGAGAGGCAAACGCTGCATTGGCAATCGAAAGAAAATTTTCGTTTTACGCTCTACAGTCGCTCCGGAAATTACCGATACAAAGCCACCGAACGATGTGCCTAATCTGAACGTGCTCAACCATTGTTCCTCACGATAGAGGCCAGGGCATTCTAATAACAATTGCAATCGACACTAGTCTGATACAGTCCGCGATGCCTTTATAATCTAGAAACTGATGGTGAAGACTGAGGTTCCTGCTACTGTTGTTCCTATTTAAGTTTTTTTTAATTCCATTTCGTTGTTGTTCCTTAGCATTAAGGTATTCACAAAATGACCCAAATAGGTGATGGGAAAAGCCAGACACGGGCGGTATATTTATTGAACGCAATTTTCCAGCAAGCTGAGATGTTGGTGCGGACCTCGTCGGAGGGAGTTGGTGGCAATTCATTTACGTCGGTTAAAAAATGACTAAACACTGAACAATTATATATGAAAAGAGCAACGTTTGTCACAATTTTATCAACCTTAGTTTCCCTGCCTGCGCTGGCAGTAAACTATTTAAGAACGACACTGTCGCGGGACAAGGGTTTCAAAATTGCCGCAGGTGAGGGCCGGGTGCACGGGCATTTAAAACTCAAAGGGGTAAACGCAAATATCCTCGATGTCAAGATTTCAGGCACGGATACAGAAGGCGACTTGGCAATATTTGAACAAACATCTTTGTCACAAGGAAAAGGTACACCCTTCCATGTACACCCCAATCAGGACGAGGTTTTCTACGTAATCGATGGTGCCTACAAGTTTAAAGTTGGACAGGATCTATTTGATCTCAAGGCAGGGGAAAGTATATTTTTGCCCCGCAAAATTCCTCACGCCTGGACGCAGGTCTCTGGCGCAGGTAAAATGATTGTCATTCTTCAGCCGGCTGGGAAACTGGAGAGCTTCTTCGTAACGATGGCAGCCCTAGACCATGTGCCAACGCCAGCAGAGGTTGCCCGCGTCTTTTCGGATAACGAAATGGAAGTTGTTGGTCCACCACTTAAGTTGGACTAGTCAGTCTGTTTGTGCACCTTTAGTATTCAATTGTGTGAAGTAAATTACCAGATGTTGCTGAGGGCAGAATCAAGACTTCTTATTGTGGTGGCCCATGCCATCATAGTACGCTGTAAAGTTTGGTGTTTTTGGCGTGGCCGAGATTGTCTCCGCGCTTCACAGGCCTGTCGAGGTTATTGAAGATATTTTATCTGAACGCCATAAATTCGTTGATCAGCATCACTAGAGTCGTTAGCATCATTAGTTGGATTTAGCTTGATGACAATCCTATATGAGTAACTGGTATTATCAATGATTCCCTTTCCTCCAATAGGCACATGATTCGAAGTTTGGATTGCCCCTGAATTGCCCGAGGAACTCCAACTTGGAACAATATCGTCGTTGGCTCCGGAAAAAGGTTTTCGTTGGAAATCGAAGTCGATGTTATTGCCGTCCCGATCTATATAATACAGCGCTACCTGTTGAATGGATGCACCATCCGGCAGGTGGATTGGCGCTATGATCGATGTTCCTTCATCCTTTTTTACAGTTGAGATGAAAGTGTTGTCGTCGTCGAAGATCACCATGTTTACTTTGTCCTTTTTGTCACCTTGTCTTAGGTTAATGAAATCGGCCGGATCAACCGTATATGAATGTAAAGCGGGTGTGACCCCAACAACAGTTTGTGGTGTCCATTGTGTGCCATCCCATACAAGAAGTTTGCCGGCATCTATGGTGCTTAGTGCACCTGGAATAACTGGATTACCCTGTAGCTTTGAGACAACAGGCGCAGGATAGCTGGCGCTCAAATCACCTCCGGCAGTTCCTCCGGGCGAAACACCCGAAATGGGCAGTTCGCTCGCGGAAGTTATGCGACCCTGTGCATCCACTGTGAAACGAGCGACCTTAGTAGTGTTGCCATATACGCCCGGCGTAACTGCAGTATTCTTCAGCGAGACAGTTCCTGTTGAGGTAATGGGACCGCCATTGAGACCAGTTCCGGTCATAATGTTGGTGACAGCGCCGGTAGGTGGAGCAGACCAGGCAACTCCTGTTGGTGTTGAGGCAAGGTATTGTCCCACACTACCAGGTTTGATCATGTCAGGTTGTATTTGATCAACATTACTCAATGCCTTTACCCAGGAATTACTTTTCCAGTAATAGAAACTTTCCTCTGTGATATCAAAAACAATCAACCCGTCTTCGTCCGGGGACTTTGGGACAATCTGTGTTCTCTCTATCGTGGTCAATTGGGGCATTAGCATCCCCTGATCATGATTTTCTGAATTGAGAATCAACAAACTATTTGGCTTGGTTGTCATCTTGCCAATCACCACAGACTTTTTCTCATTCTGCGCTAGTAACAGGTTCGGCAACACACATAGACAACATAAAAAGTTTAGCGCGATGGACAGTGACATGCAACGCGACTTTTTGGTTACATTCTGCTTGAAGTGTGACACAATAAAGTTTGAAAAAAGCATTGATCAGGGAAATAGAAATTCATGGATGCTATCACTAAGGTATCAAGCGTTGATCACATTCGAGATCGGATGTACTAAAGAATAGCTTATTGTTAGAAACCTTAGCAGGTTTTTTCTATCCCGTCTTACAGAAGGATTAATGTTGTGGAAAATTATCAACACTTACATTTTTTGCCGTAACAAAATCTCGATCGTGGATGCACCGTTACTTGGAATAATGCGCTTCATTTGATTAGGCAAACGGTGGATATAGGGTACGTAAAATTTCGATGTAACCCATCTCGCCTCTTAGAATTTACATACAGATATCGCCCATCATACTGGGCATATTTATATCAATGAAAACAAAATAGGGCCATTCGGAACGGCATTGAATTTTATGCAAGGCGTTGAGCGATCAACAAGTTCTATCGCTTCCTTGAGAAATTCGCTTGTCACTTGCTGAGGCAGAGGAAATGCTGTTGGGATCAGGTTATCTGACGATGCATTTTGATAAAGATTCGAAGTTCCCAAATTTATGATTGTCTAAATTGAAGTTCGGATTGATAAGGCTGGGCAAGCGCGTCAACCTGCAAACAAACGAGCCGCAAAGAATGCGGCGCCAGCAGCGATAAGACCAATGATCGTCACTTTTAACGCACCAGTCCAAACAGGTTGACCAGTGACCTTACTTTTAAAAAATCCGAAAGTAAATAATGCTATCGTTGCCACTAACGCAGAGACCTGCAGACCGCTAGACGGTGAGTCGGTGAAAAAATAGGGGAGCAATGGAATGAGGCCGCCTGCGCAATATGATAGTCCGATTGTAAGTGCGCTTTTTCCAGCCCGATTAGGATCTGGTTGTTCAAGACCCAATTCAAATTTCATCATGAACTTTACCCACTTGTCTTTGTCTTTTGATATCTCATTTGCAAGCAGCGTTTGTGCAGGTTCGTCAAAGCCGTATTCTGCAAATATTTCCTTGATCTCTTCTCTTTCCTTGTCAGGGATTCGTTCGACTTCTTCATATTCTTTGGCCATCTCAGATCTATAGTGATCCCACTCAGTCTTTCCGGCAAGGTATCCGCCCAAACCCATGGCGATGCAGCCGGCAATAATTTCGGCAACACCTGCGGTAGTGACGATGTGATTATCCGATACTGCGCTGCTGATTCCTGCGGCGAGCGCAAATGGAACTGTTAAACCATCACTCATGCCAATCACGATGTCTGTAAGGAAGTCAGAATTTTTCAGATGGGTTTCGGGATGTTGATGATTCATTTTGTTTAGTTTGTTCTCCGTAAATAAAAGGAAGTTGGATTTGTCAAATGGCTCAATCTTGTTTGATAAATCTTTCTACAGCCTTTATCATCTTATCAATATTAGTATCTGTCGAATCCAGTTTAAGCACCCGTCCGACGAACGGCTCAAATTCATCTCGCATTGTCTTAATGACTTTAAAGGCTGTCTCACTGCTTCCTGACGTAATCAGCCTGTCTTTAAAAATGTCTTCAGAAGTGTTAACGAATATCCACCTGATGGGTACGGACAGGGTATCAGCAAGCTTTATAAACGGATCTCGCGAAGCTTGTTGAGAGAAAGGCGCATCAATAATAACTCCTTTATTACTTTTCAAATTTTGTTGCGCAAGCCTGGCCATCTTTTCGTATATGAACAGCTTATCTTTTAAACGATACTTTCCCAACGCCTGCAGCCGCGCTCGAAGCCGTTCGCTACTGATTAATGGGAAATCGAATTTATTGCTCAGTTTGGCTGCGAAATCGCTCTTACCAGAATCCTGAAGGCCGCAAATTATAATAATCATAGCGCTGCTTTAAAGAGCCAGTTAACTTACTGGGGTAAGTTTGACATCCCTACGGAACCAGATAGCTCCAGGCAGAGAGCAGCCAATATTAAAAAATTAAAAAAGATAATTGCTATAACGGTAGGTTGGAACGCCACTTTAGAATTAATCTAATCATGAAGGGGCAAAACAGGGCATACATCGATTCAAGTTTTTGCAAATATGAATCAACTTATATTGAGGCGCCTAGCGCCACCTCGCGGTTACAGAAGCAACTGCTACTCCATTCCAGCAGTTCTCTCTTGATCCACTGTTCATCTTGAATAGTTGATTCTATCAGCGCTAACAGAGTATTTAAATCGAGTGCGTCGGCATACCTTAAGCATGATGTTAAAACTGATAACTTATAGTATTTGTTCTACTCTTAGCTTGTTCCTTTCGCTCACGTTCAAAGAATCAAGCAGCAGGTTTCGGCATTCAGTATCCTGGACGACGGGGAGTAATTTAGCAAGGCGATCTTCCAACTTTGCTTCTGCAGCATACAAACTATCTAAATCGGGAATGACGGCTGATTCAAACGACTCAATCGAGGTTTACATGGTTTAAATATTTTTCTATAAATCATTTTTTTGTTGATCCGGTGCCAACCCACGCTATCAAATCCTGCCTGAGACCTGAAACACCGTTTGAAATACCAAGCGCCTTATCCATTAACAAGCCATGTTCTTCAAAGTATTTTTCATCCCAATCATTTTCGGATTCAAGCATCCTTGCCAGCTTATTTTCGTGATTTCGTAGGCTGCTGCGCAAGTCGGTTATGAGTTCATTACGATAGTAAAAGATAAGATTCTGAAAATGGTCCAGCCTTTTTTTGTCTTCAATGGTCGTGATGGTCT
>JBDSKX010000132.1:0-30327 GCA_039916665.1 Chryseolinea sp.
TTTGTAGCCGGACCTGAGGGTCAGCTGGACTGGATGTGGATCGGTGAAAAAGATGAATCCAGCTTTCAGCACGTCATCGAGTTGGCCGATAGCGCTGATACCATTTTGCTGGGGCGTAAGATGACCAACGGATTCGTCGATTACTGGGAAAACGTAGCCGACAACCAACCCGATAGCCCTGAACATTTGTTTGCGCATCGCATGGTCGATACGCGTAAGATTGTATTCAGCCGCACACAAACATCCATGAAGGGCAGGAATGTGCAAATGGAAAATGGAGTGCTGGCTGCGGCGATACAAACACTGAAACAACAACCCGGAAAGGATATCCTTGTTTATGGCGGCGCCGACTTTGTAAGTTCTCTGATCGATGAGAATCTGATCGATGAGTATTATATTTTCTGCCATCCGGTAGCACTGGGGAACGGTCTTTCAATTTTTAAAGGGAAAAAAGTACTGCAGCTGGTAAGCACTACTTCTTATAAAAATGGAAAGTCACTTAATAAATATGTGCCGGTGTAGGGGAAGGTCCCCTGGCGGTTGCCGACAAATCAGCAGAAACAAGTTCCCGTCTTTTCGAAATCCGTCAAAGTCTGCCCAAAGCTTTTCTCCGAACCAAAAATATCAAGCCACAAAAGGCTGTCCAATAGAAACACTTGGTTGTGTAAACCACTTTGGTCCGCCTTCTGTCACGTATACACAATCTTCCAATCGAATACCGAACTCCCCGACAATTGAAATATTGGGTTCAATACTAAAACACATTCCAGGTTTCAGGAGACGCTTGTTGCCTTTCACCATGTTGCCCCATTCGTGGCCATCCATACCGATACCATGACCGGTTCTGTGTGGCAGTCCTGGTAATTTATAGCCTGGTCCGAACCCGGCGTCTGTCAATACTTTACGTGCAGCGGCATCGACCTCTTCACAGGGATGACCGGGTGTTGCTGCTGCAAATCCGGCTAGCTGTGCTTTCTTTTCGAGATTCCATATTTCAATCTGTCGTGGAGTGGGTTCGGCGCCAAACACAATAGTTCTGCTGATGTCAGAGGAATAGCCTTCGACTAAGCACCCACAGTCCATCAGCACAATATCTCCTCGTTTCAGCTTCTGTGGCTGTGTACTTCCATGCGGAAATGCAGAAGCCTGCGCAAAATTAACTCCGGCGAAATCAGGAACGGCGCCAAGTTTCTGATGTGCTTCCGTTACAATATTTGAAAAATCATCAGGAGTCATTCCTTCTTTTAAACTGCTTATTCCGCTCTTGATGGCAGCAACAGTGATGTCATTTGCAATTTGCATTAACGCAAGCTCCGCTGGTGATTTTATAATCCTGCATTCAACGGTCACCGGATCGCCACTGACGAAATTGAAGCCCGATGCCTCTTTGCGGATGCCATCGAAAATGAAAAAGCGACCCCGTTCTTCCATGGCTATATTGCCTGACCTGATGCCACTGTCTTTAAGAACACTAGCAACCAGCTTAAACGGACTTTCATCCTCCTGCCAGGCATATACATCCTTACCGATCTTGATCAATTCGCGAAGACGCGGCTCTTCGAATCCGGGGCAAACATAGCGAACATCACCTTTCGCGGGAATAATAACAAGCGTGGGCCGTTCACTGGGATACCAACTGACGCCGGTAAAATATGTCATTGTTGTTCCAGCGTCAAGGATCAATGCTTCGATTTTAGATTCGTCAAGCAACTGTTGCGCTCTTGCAATTCTACCTTCTCTTTCTTTCACCGAAATTGGAACGACATTGTCAGTCATAGGCGTTAATACGGCAATCGATGTTGAATATTTTTGTTGGGTAGCGGCAAATGAATTTAGGCTTGCCACTACACCGGCGCCTGTAGCAAGCGAAGAACGACGAAGAAAGTTTCTTCTGTTAAAGATCATAAGTATGGGAGCGCTCAGGTTGTGAACGACCGACAATTTAATCATTTAGCCGATTGGTTTTTAGCGCTCATAAGTTTGATCTACTCGGACACAAACTTTTTTATAGGGCTAATCATATCCTGCTGAGCGCTCATACTGGCGGCAGCGATAAAACACCTAAAGCAAAGTTCGAGGGGAATTGCCAGCAGACTATGGCAAGTACCTTGATGCAGTTGTAACCGCACTCAAAGAAGTAAACCGAGGATGGACTAATTATTTTCGAATGAGAAATATGCAGACCAACTCAAAGAACTCGGCAGCTGGATTCGCAACCGACTTCGATTCTGGGAAGCCTGGAGGAAAGCTGACCGGAGAAAGAAAAACCCTGTTCGGCTTGGCATCGCGCATAGTTGGCAGTTGAATGGAGCAGAACACGACTGGGTGGCCGGGCAGTTGCGCAGAGTCCAATAGCGCACTGTTACCAATGGATAACAGGTAACTTCAGTATAAAAAGCGGAGGCGACTTAAAGGCCACGCCATTTTCTTTATTCAAACGTGTTAAATGTAAAAAACGTGTTTCATAAAATTTATTAAGGTAACATATCTTACAAAGTTTGAATTCTTTCTCCTTTACAACATTCATCTCGCCGGCTGCCCTGCACTTGTAACACCCGGGGGCAATACTGTGATTGAAAAATTGCGGAATCGGATTTCAGCGCCTTCTGATTCTAAGCAGAGGTATCCAATCTTCTGTGTCGACTTACTTATACCGTTTACGAATTTTCCATTGACAGAGAGCTTGATCACGCCATCGACACAAACTACATCATAGGTATTCCATTCACCTCTGGGCTTGCAAAGATTTTCGATAGACTTGCTGCGTGTGCCCCTGGGGTTGTCTGGAACGGTCTCTACGCCACCCACGCCAAACAGTTCACCATGCACATAAGCGATCGGAGGCGGCGTTTCACCTTCTTTTGTATTAAGTTTAACCCATTCCAAATCCAGCATCTGAACTTCAACCCCATTGGGTAGTCGATCTTTCTCGTCAGGCACGGCACTGCTCCATACAAAGACCCCAGAATTTCCACCTGCCTCCATATGTTTCCATTCCACATGCATGATAAAGTTTTCGTACTGCTTTTCACTTCTCATCACACCGATTGGATGTCCTGAACATTTAAGTTCATCCTTTGTCATGGTCCAGGTATTGGCGTCAGTATTAACGTTGACCCACTTGATAACAGACGATTGTTTCTTGTTCATGAGGAGATTATCGATGTTGGTCTCTGTCCCGAATTCAACCTGGATCTTTTGAGCATACGACGGTGTGATTATCAGCAAAACAAGGAGCAACGATAAAGTCTTCAAGAATTTCATATGAGTAAATGTTGAAACGTAGATAATCAGATTACTTTGGTAACGCCTGGTATGGCTATATCCGGACTCTTGTACTTGAAGTCCCACGCATAGTCTTCGAACGCAGGACCAAGGTTCTGATTTGAGTTGATTGCTTCTTCCCAAGATAGAGTTTGCCCGCTATAGGCAGCCATTCTCCCGAGGATAGCCACCATCGTGCTATTGGCCATGCGTTCCCCATCATTCATCGGCTTTGAATTCCTTATTGAAGCAAACAGCTCATCGTGTTGTGTCTGGTAAGGATTATTTTTTGCCCCCTCATAGATCCATTTATTCTTGCCGGTGATTTCATGCGCCGACTCGCCCATGTTGGCGCGGGCGTTGCCTAAGCTTCCGACAATCTCGACTGAATTGCGATTGGAACAACCAGGTTGTTGACGGCTGAAGCTGAAACCGCGGACACCATTTGCGTAAACATATTCTATCGCGAAGTGATCATAGATATTGCCAAACTTCGGATCGACGCGCACTTGTCGGCCGCCTGATGCAGTAGCTGTTTCGGGAAGTTTATCACCCATTGCCCACTGCATGAGATCGAGGCTATGAACGATCATCTCGACGAGGTAGTCGCCCGACAACCAGTTTTGATAGTACCAGTTTCGCATTTGATATTCCATGTCAGTCCACGGGGCTTGTCGTGGATTATACCAGAGGTCACCACCGTTGCGCGTAGAGGAGATAGAGACGACATCACCAATGGCGCCATTGGAGATATGCTCAAACAACGCACGTTTCGAATAATCATATCGGAAGGTGAATCCCGACACAAGCGACAGTTTCTTTATCTTGGCATTTTTAGCTGCTTCCAAAACCTTGCGTATACCGGGAGCGTCGACGGCTACGGGCTTTTCGCAAAAGACATGTTTGTTAGCGTTGATAGCAGCAACTAAATGATCAGGCCTGAAGCCAGGTGGCGTTGCCAGGATAACGACGTCCACGCCTGAGTCGATGACTTTTCTGTACGCATCAAATCCAACAAACCGGTTTGCTTTCTCGACCTTCAGTTTCTTTGGAACTTCTTTTAGCAACGCATCGTATGATTCATCCAGGCGATCGGCAAAGGCGTCGCCCATTGCTGTCAGCACAACATCAGGATCGGCTTGTAAGGCCTGTGCGGCTGCACCGGTTCCTCTGCCACCACATCCAATCAATCCAACCCTGAGGGTATTGGTGCTCGAAGAGCCATGATTGTCATTGGCGAGGCTACTATTAAAGGCTAGCGCACTGCCCGCAGCGGCTCCCGATGATATGAGAAACTTTCTTCTGTTGATGGTTTCGTGATTGCGGATTTTCATATCGAAGACGAAATTTGGTTGGTTAGATTCAATATTCACCTCGGTGACGGTGTTTATATTGTCCAACACAATACCGACTTGAATAATGAGCCGATCAGAATGATGGTTAAACTGTCCGAGGTCAACATAACGCTGGCATGAATTTCCGCTGCAGCACTACGTAGTCCAAGATAGCGGAAGAATTCGAACTAGTAGCTATCGATACCGGTATAAGCAGAATTGCTCACTTGACTACTTGAGTCCCTTACATTATTGGGCACCGCGACTGCAGTAAACAGTGCCATCAGAAGGCTTTTAACTCGTTAAGGAGGTAAGCAACGCTAAAGGCATTATGCGACTTGCTTACTAGCGAGTTTCTTTGCAATCATCAGCTCATAACCAAAACTATTAATGCTGTAATTCCATTGGAGGTTTCGCTTGCGGATTCGCCGCTTAGGACACTCAAACCTTTAATTGATGGATTTCGCGACAGCCCATTACGTATTCTTTTTTGTGGTCTTTAAAAACCTAATTCCGTTATCAGATTCAGTAATTGATGATGTTCCGAAAACATGTGTTTTTTATTTTTTATTTTTGATATTTTCACCTCGCATCGCTCGGTTGATGTCGATAAGCATCAGTTGATCTGGATGAGCGAATTGAAATGCATTTAGTTCTCAAGCATGGCAATGCACTGTGGCCTTTTTTTCTCAAATCTTGAATTCGATGGTGTTAATCTGCCTCGTTCTTTTCGTTTTCTCAGCAACGCGAATGCGTTTAAATAGCGAAAACTTTTGGCATATTTATTAGAGAGTCAGGCTGTAAACCTTAATTCAATAATTATGAAGAAAATCAACATTTTAATCTTTTTTGTTTCTATCTCGCTTATGATGTCTTGCGGTAAGAAGACGGAAACAGACAGCAAGGAAATTTCAGAGGATCAGAATGAGGAAAAGTTTGACTCTACAAACATTGAAGGAGATACCGATTTCGCGATCAAAGCAGCGGACGGTAGTCTGTTAGAAGTCAAGCTTGGTGAGTTGGCTCAGACTAACGGAACCTCAGAAGAAGTCAAGAAATTTGGGCAGCAGATGATCAAGGATCACACCCAAGCTGGCACTGAATTAAAAGAATTAGCGGCGAGCAAAATTATATCGATCCCTTCGACTCTGAGTGAAGAAAGCCAAAATAAATACGACGACTTTGCCAAAATGAAGGGAACTGATTTTGATAAGGATTACAGTAAGTTTATGGTAAAAGATCACAAAGAAGATATTGAGGTCTTTGAAAAGGAAGCTTCAAAGGGTAATGACGTTGAACTGAAGTCGTGGGCCGCTGATAAGGTACCCACCTTGAAGCATCACCTTATGATGGCTGAAGAGGCTGAAAAAAGTGTGAATAAATAGAATTAAAAAACAAACGTACAATTGCAAAGGTATTTTTGTGTGAGTTGCAATCTCGGGTAGACAATTTGTTTATACCCACACTCATTGGGATAAGACAGTTGTCAACGATAGTTCATCGCGCCTGATTTAACTACGGCGTCTGAACGGTACGAAGTTTCGTGCTTTAATACTTTCTTGGAAGAGCAGTCAAGGATTTGAATGGTGTTGGAATTATTCCACAATTGCTGTTTGAAAGCAGCATATGTATGTACTTCCTAATTTACACCTCGCTGCTATCGCGCTAAGTTAATCAACGCGTGGCAATAAATGAAGTTTACGCAACTCAAGTTGTGGACAATTTGAATAGCCCAAATTTCAGGTCGCCTATAATCAGAATGTGGTACGAACAGCAAATGGGTGGTGATGTTAGGGATGTGCCGGTGCGCGGAAATTGTATTGTTTCAGACGAGTGCGCCATCTTATGTGCTATTCCAACTGGTTGAATAGTAGTGCACGTCACATGTATCATCATGAGAAGGATAAACGATTCTATTCCAGCACCGGTCATGAAATATACCCGATGCTAGAATAGAATGCAGAATTGTATTTCGACAAAATTCGCTCTATGTTGGCGTGTTGTCTAGTTGATCGTGCCCTTGGATCTTGACAATCTTATTATAAAGTCCCATTAGCAAAACTGGCGCAACCCACTGGCCGATGAACAACGCTGATTGATTCTTCTTGAGCAATTTCAATGTTAAAGAAGCGATCATGAGCCCGCCCCCGGTCCAGAGAAATGCATCTGATGGGATTTTGGAAGTTTGCGATTCAATAGCCTTCGCTACTTTGCCCTCTTCACGATACGGATTTACATCAGCAACCTTGGCCTTCAATCCTTCAGTCATTCTTTCTGTATTCATAGTTTAATGTTTTTTACGATGCTGTGAAAATGTCGTGCCAGCATTTATAATAATCTACAGGTAAATAATCATGAGCCCAATCTTGAATGCTGATGATAATTCCTTTGATTGTATCACACATTTAATTCTTAATTGCAGACGACTTTTGCGGTGCCGCGCGGTCAAATATTGAAAGTGGACGTTATGAATCTAAAATAACTGCGGCCTTAAAGAAGCATCCTATTAAATCATTTTGCTTTTTTTGGTTCCGAACTGCCTGGGCACATTTTTGGTTTGGGGCATGCTTGACTTTGTTGTCTTGCCTTTTACTTGCATAGTCGTTATGCTTTGCATAAATGTTTTTTTTGGGTTCCTAGTTTTCGTGGCTATGAATGATCAAACTGCGAACGATGACGTGCACACTCCTTTTGGTGGAGACAAATCTTCCTGCATGGGTCGATTTGGTGGTGGCTTCATTCTTAATGAGCTCACTAGTGTTCAGTGTTCAGTGGTTAAGTGTGCGAAAAGAACCGGGTAAACTGAGAGATGCACAACTGAAGCAGGCTGAGTTTACAAAAAATGTAATTATTGTGGGTGCGATCCTGTTGGCATTAGTTCTCGGTTTAAATATAATCGTTATCAGTTAAAACAGGATAGCAATAGAAAATTGGAAGCGAAGCAGGATCAAATCAATCAACAGAATCAAAACCTGCAAATCCTGAAGCAGGAACAACAAAAACTATTGGTTGAAAAGGAATGGCTTGTGAAAGAGAAACCGCTCGTCTGAATCGTTTGACGTTTTGCAAAATGCAAGACTGTTATGGTGGAGATGTTTACACGAACATCATGATTATTCGGCGTTTTATACCAGTATTACCCCCGCCCGTACGTTGACATAAAGTCATGATCATGCATCAATACGGCCGCGTTTGAGCTTGCAAAGTTTTTTCAGTAGGCCTGAAATATGTAAAAAATGGTCACCATTTGGTCGATGAAATTTTCAGAACTCCAGGCTTTGTTTAAACTCTTTGATACGACTGAACAGTTCAGAATGCTCACCTTGAATGGCATGTGTGCAGCGCACGAGATACCCAGCGAATCTGTTCAGGGTGCGATTGGAGAATATACTCGCAGCGACTTTAATAATAGCAAGTAGGCCCTGCGTCCGCATGTGCCAATACCCTGATCGTTGCACCCCAGCTGTTTTGTTACCCAATTACCATTCTTCGGGACATACGTCTTAGCTGATCGGCGTCAGACCAGGCTAGTTTTACGATATACACTTGTACCCATGAGAACCATATTAGTTTGCTTGATGCTTTTTTGTATTGCCCTTTCTTGTACAACAAAAGGTCGGGAAGCCGAATACCAGATCAGTGAAGTGGCAGATGATGCAACGGCACGAAAACATCTGGTTATGGATGTGCACAATCTGGAGCCGGGGAAAGTTACGTTCGAGGCCGTGGTCGATGCTCACCAGAAAGATCTTGCCGTGCAAAGCAAGTACGGCGTCAAGCTAATCAAGTTTTGGGTTGACGAAACAGCTGGCAAAGTATATTGTCTGGCGGAGTCGCGCGATTCAGTATCACTCTTCAACACGCACCGCGATGCGCATGGGTTGTTGCCTGATCGTGTGTTTGATGTTAGTGAAGGTGTTGAAGCCACCATGAGCGATAACCCGACGTTGTTTCTAGATGTTCACAAACTCGGCCCGGGCAATGTTACCGAAGACGACGTGGCTGCGATTCACATTAAAGACCTGGACGTGCAGAGCAAACACGGTGTTGAGTTCATTAACTATTGGGTCGATACAAGGGCGGGGATTGTGATGTGTCTTGTTGAAGCGAGAGACTCCGTTTCGATCGCCAATGCGCACAAAGAAGCGCACGGTTTTATTCCAGATGAAATCCATCGCGTAAAGCAAGGACAATAGTGATCAGCAAAATCCATTCGGGTAGTAAACACAATCAAAAAATATGAGAATCCTTACCGTCGGTTTTATCTTATTAACGCAATTCAGTTATTTGGTTTGTGTAGGGCAAACTATCACGCTGACATCGCCGCCCAACGGCAACAATCAGCAATCACGCGTGACGCAGTGGATAGGACTCGCTGAAGTAACGATCACTTATCATGGTCCCGATGTTCACAGCCCAACAGGTGAAGACCGGAAGGGACACATCTGGGGTGAGCTTGTTCACTACGGTCTGAAGGATACAGATGGCTATGGAACGTCGGTGGCATCACCCTGGCGGGCAGGTTCAAATGAAATCACAACCGTGTCGGTATCTCATGATGTTAAGATTAACGGAAGTGAATTAAAGGCGGGAACATACGGACTTTATCTTTTGTTGGATAAGGACAAACCCTGGGTCTGGATTTTCTCAAGCAATACTACCAGTTGGGGCGGCTACTATTATAAACCTAACGAAGACGTCTTACGCGTTGAAACAACTCCGCAGGATTGCGCCTACACAGAATGGTTAACGTACGGATTTGATAATCGGGATGTTTTGTCGGCCGTCGCATACTTGCAATGGGAAAATAAAAGAATACCTTTTAAAATAGAAGTACTGAACGGCATACAGTTATATGTAAATAAGATGCGTGGGGAACTCACCAGCTTTGCCGGATTCAATTACGCCAACTGGCTCAAGTGTGCGCGCTTTTGCCTGAGCAATAAAATCAACGTGGAAGAGGCGTTGACATGGGTGGACATCTCCATGAATACGGAGCGCTTTAACGGACAAAAAAGTTTCGCTGCTATGCGTGTAAAATCAGATTTGCTTTTGCTTTTAAATCGGGAGCATGAAGCACAAGCTGTTATGACAGATGCGATGACTCTGGACCCGACGGTCGTCGAGGTGCACGATTACGGAAAGTCATTGCTGGAGGCTGGAAAAAGCGAAGCGGCATTAAAGATCTTTAAGCAAAACAGCCAGCGGCACCAGAAAGATATGTTTATGACCAAAGTTGGATTGGCGAGAGGCTTCACAGCCATAGGAAATAAAAAAGAGGCCATCAGGAATTGGGAGATTGCGATAAAGAATATTCCAGTTGATCAGAAGGGTAATTTGGATTCCTATCAGAAAGAGTTGCTAAAATTGAAGTAATTCGTCTTGAGTATTGAGTCCTGACTTTGGTCGTTAGCAGTTATTTTATTTAGTAGGTCGGCTTCACTTCACGCAGCTTCGCTCTGAAGCAGGATTCTGACAACTATCCGCTTGCTACCAATCTAAGGACTCAGGACTAACTACTCCGAGATCGGAGATCAACTAGTATTTAGCCTGAGTTTGGTCGATAGTAGTTATAGTAATCAGTCGGTCGACTTCAGATCATGCAGCTTTGCTATGCAGTTGGACTCTGACTACTCACGTCGAGCCCGGTCATTGTAACTATTCGCTATTAACCAAACTAAGGGTTAATGACTCAGGACTAAATACTCACCAATGTGCTGAGGTATCACGCGCTGTACTTTTCTGCTGTTGACATACTAAAGTACCTGAGAATGGTACACCGTCACTAGCCCCCAAATGAGAGATTCTCATAACGTTGTCTAAACCTAATTCTAAACTTATGATAAAAACATTACTAACATTATGCTTGGTTATGATAACCTGCGCCGTATTCGCGCAGGAATTCAAGGTAACGGGTAGCGTTATAGCCTCCGGCGATGGTTCTTCCATACCTGGAGTAAATGTGATAGTACGCGGAAGCACCAACGGAACGGTTACTGACGCAAACGGTAAGTTTGTCATCACAACAGACCCTGATGCAACATTAGTCATTTCTTTTATTGGATTTAAAACCAGCGAAGTCTCAGTTGAAGGACGATCTGTGTTGGAAATTCGACTCGCCTCAGACGTTACGGCGCTTGAGGAAGTAGTCGTTACAGCATTGGGGATTGAACGGAAGAAGAATGAGCTTCCGTATGCCGCGCAGCAAGTGTCTGCCGACCAGATCGTTCAGGCTCGCGGTATAAATTTTGTTAACGCGCTGGCCGGCCGTGTCGCGGGACTTGATGTAAAGACCAATAACACAATGGGCGGATCGACCAATGTGGTGATCCGCGGGATGAAGTCCATTACCGGAAATAACCAGGCGTTGTTTGTGGTTGATGGCGTTCCGGTCTCAAACACCAACCTTAACAACAACGTAAATGCTACGCAGTCGACCGGCGGGGGAGGCCCCGATTACGGAAACGCGGCAGCGGATATCAACCCCGACAACATTGCGTCCGTCAACGTCCTCAAAGGTGCAGCAGCCACAGCGTTGTATGGCTCACGTGCTGCCAACGGCGTAATCATGATCACGACTAAAAAAGGACATAAAAAAAGTTTCAACGTCACCCTCAACAGCGGTGTAACCTGGGGCAAGATCAACAAGACAACGTTCCCAACCTACCAGAAAGAATATGGACAGGGCTATCAGGATTACTTTTATACGTACGACGGCGACAATGGAGTCCTTCCTGCAAGTCGTTTCGATGATGATGCCTCTTTTGGTCATAAATTTGATCCTGACTTTATGGTTTACCAATGGGATGCGCTGGATCCTTTCTCACCCAATTATAAAAAGGCAACGCCATGGGTAGCCGCCAAAAATGATCCGTCTACATTTTATGAAACTGCAGTAAACTCCAATCAAAGTATTCTCGTCTCAGGAGGTTCGGAAAAAGCCACCTATAAATTTGGTTACACCCGAAGCGACGACAAAGGCGTGTTGCCAAACAGCAAGCTTCAGAAAAATCTTTTCAACTTTACCGCGTCGATGGACCTGACGGATAAGTTAAAAATCACTTCGTCAGCGAATTTGTCGACAGTCAGTGGTCTTGGCCGTTTCGGCACGGGCTACAGCGGTCTCAACCCCAACCAGGGTTTTCGCCAATGGTGGGTACAGAACGTAGACATTCAGGAGCAGAAAGCTGCCTATTTCCAAAACCACAAAAACGTCACCTGGAACTGGGCAAGCACGGAAGGACTAGGACCTGTATTTACAAACAATCCTTATTGGGAGCGTTATCAGAACTACAACAACGATACACGCAATCATGTTTTCGGCTATGTGATGCTGGACTATAAGATTGCCAGCTGGCTTTCTGTAATGGGTCGCGCTGCAATAGATCAAAGCACGGATCTCATTGAGCAACGCGTCGCCGTGGGAAGTGCTCAGACTCCTTCGTATACGCGATTCAATTCTACCGCCAGCGAAAGCAATTACGACTTTATGTTTAACATTAATCAGCCCATTTCAAAAGACGTGAGCTTCCATGCAGTGATTGGTAGCAACCTACGGCGCAATAAATTTTCAAGCATATTGGGCACAACGAGTTCCGGGTTAGTAGTTCCAGGACTGTATGCATTATCCAACTCCGCAGGAACACTTACACCACCTGTTGAAACACTTACAACGGTTGGTGTAGACGGAGTTTATGCAAACGCAACGTTTGGCTACAAAGATATCGCCTATCTGGATATCAGCGGAAGACAAGATAAATCAACAACCCTGGCCAAAGCAAACAACACCTATTTCTACCCTTCCATTGCGGGAACATTTCTATTGTCCAGTGTGTATAGGCGTCCCTGGTTAACAACCGGAAAACTAAGAGCCAATTATGCTGAAGTCGGCGCTGATGCGCCACCCCTTTCAGTTAATTCGGTATATACCAAGCCGACGGCCTTCGGTTCCACACCGCTTTTCTCTCAGCCCAATACGCGAAACAATATTAATCTGAAATCGGAACGCACCAAAAGTTACGAAGCTGGGTTTGAAGCAGCCTTTTTGAACAATCGTTTTGGGTTTGATTTCACCCTCTATCAAACGCGCACATTGGATCAGGTACTACCAGTAACTATAACGGCTGCCACAGGTTTCACCGGAACGTTTGTAAACTCTGGAGAGATCAGAAACCGCGGCGTTGAAATCTCGGCTTTTATAACGCCGATTGAAAGCAATGATTTCACATGGACAGTAAATTTAAATTTCACACGAAACAGAAACAAGGTTGTGAAGTTGTATGGTGAAGGATCATCCGAAGTCACCAATGTGCAGATTGCGTCACTTCAAGGTGGCGTATCCTTAAATGCAGCAAAGGGACTTCCGTATGGTGTAATTCGCGGACGCGACTTTCTCTATACCAATGGCCAACGCACTGTTGGTGAAAATGGTTACTATTTGCGTGGCGCAAGTTCGGCGGATGTAATCGGAAACCCCAATCCGAATTGGTTAGGCGGAATTAGTAATACACTGACTTATAAAGATGTGTCTTTGAACTTTTTGGTTGATGTGCGCCAAGGTGGTGATCTATTTTCGCTTGACTTGTGGTATGGCGAAAATACAGGTCAATATCCAAATACTGCCGGCTTGAACGCGCGTGGTACTGAGTCACGCTTACCTGTGGCTGAAGGTGGTGGTGTGTTGTTACCTGGCGTGCAGGCAGACGGGACAGCCAACACGGTATATGCAGAAAACTTTGATGCAAACGGTAATAACCCCTGGGGTTATTTTGCCGGTGGTGGGGCAGGCGCAGTGAACAAAGCCTATGTATATAGCGCGACCTATGTTAAGCTGAGAGAAGTTGCCTTAAGTTATTCGGTGCCTTCAGCAATCATGTCTCGGATAAAAGGAATAAAATCCATAAACATTTCACTTATAGGACGCAATCTTCTCATCAAGAAAAAACTTCCTTACTCAGATCCAGAAGAGAGTTTAAGTTCCGGTAATGCCAACGGTGGTTATCAAAGCGGCGCATATCCCGCCACACGCAACTATGGTTTCAATGTTAAGATGAGTTTCTAAAATATCCTGAGTATGAAAACAAAATTTATTATTCTTTTGATAGCGTCCTTTATGACGGCTTGCGTCGATAGCCTCGACGACTATAATGTTGATCAAAAACGAGCATCGGTTGTCCCGGCGTCCACTTTATTCAGCAATGCATTAAAGGACCTGAGCGATAACTTTGCTACACCCAATGTAAACGTAAATAATTTTCGATTTTACATTCAGTATTGGACAGCCGTTACCTACACGGTTGAACCTCGCTATGATATGACGTCGCGCCTGATTCCGCAAAATTTCTGGACGCCGTTTTACAGAGATGCGCTATCAGACTTAAAAGAATCTAAGCGGATCATCGAGAACGACCCTTTACTTATCGACAAGGTAAAAGCAAATCAGGTCGCGCAAACCGAGATCATGAGTGTATTGGCTTGGTCTTCCCTGATCAATACGTTTGGAAACATTCCCTATTCCGAAGCGCTTGACCCTTTGTCTACTACTTTGCCTAAGTATGATGATATGGAGACAGTCTATGCTGCGATTCTGGTCCGCCTGGATGCGGCGCTTGCAGCGATGGATGCAACAGAAGCGGGCATGAGTAGTGTGTCGGATGTGATGTATGGTGGCGACATCACCAAATGGTTGAAATTTGGAAACTCGCTCAAACTTCGGTTGGCTATGATTCTGGCAGACAAGGATCCGACGAAAGCGAAAACGCTTGTACAGGAGGCATCATCTAATCCTGAGCATCTAATTGCATCGAATGAAGAGAACGCGCGACATCCGTACCTTTCTTCGGCCCCCAACAATAATCCGATATCAAATAACACCATCGCACCATTTACTACACGTCAGGACTTCGTGGTAAGTGAAACCGTTGTTAACAAGTTAAATTCACTCAACGATCCACGCAGGCCGTTTTACTTCACAGATGTCGACGGCGCTTACGTGGGCGGCGTAAATGGATTTCCAAATACGTATGCTACCACCTCGCACATATCGACAAAGGTTACTGCTCCTACGTTCGAGAATCTGTTCATGGATTATGCCGAAGTTCAGTTCCTGTTGGCCGAAGCCGTTGAAAGAGGTTTTATATCCGGTGTGGCTGAAGAATTTTACGACAATGCTATTCTGGGTTCCATTACCTATTGGGGTGGCTCTACCACTGCTGCTGCGGATTATCTCGCACAACCCACCGTTGCCTACACGACGGCTATAGGGGATTTCAAACAAAAAATCGGTGAGCAGAAATGGATCGCACTGTATAACCGCGGCTATGATGCGTGGGTTGAATGGAGACGTTTAGATTTTCCGCAATTGCTTCCTGTAAGTGGGACAGGAGTTCCGGCCGGGCTCATCATACCGTTGCGATTAATTTATCCAGTAAGTGAGCAAACGCAAAATGGTGATTCATATCTTGAGGCGGTTAGCGAGATGGGTGGTGACAATACCGCAGTAAAAGTTTTCTGGGACATTCACTAACTTTCTCGCAAACTCAAAACCCGGAAAAGCCGTCTCTACTTAAGAGACGGCTTTTCTTCGTAGAGAATTCAAGTGTCATTATATTGAAAAAAAATGCGTACTGTCATTCCGTTGTTTCTGTTTTCATTGGCTCATCTCACTGCAAGTAGTCAGGATCGAACCTTCGAAAATAGTGCGCGAGGGCAGAAAGCAAATCTGGAGAAAGACACGACCGAGTCAATTAAATTAAATAAGCTTAGCGATAAGTATAAGTATGTGGATTTTTATTTATCGCTCAGCTATGCAGAACAGGCGCTTAAAAAATCAAAGGCAGCAGGTTATCATAAAGGTATAGCCCTCGCAAATTATCATAAGGCGCATAGCTACTGGGCATTGGGTTACAACGAGTTGTCGATTGAAAAAGCACTGATCGCTGTAAAGATTTCGCAGGATAACAATCTGAAAGAAATAGCGGCGGAGGCTTTCCGGGTTCTTTCCATAAGTTATCGCGATCAAAAGGAAATCAACAAGGCAACTTTATTTATTAAACGCGCTGAAACATTGGCGCTCGAAATTCAAAATTGGGATTTATTATCGCGCATCTACAACACTGCCGGTATTGTTGAACGGGATAAAGATAAAAACGACACATCGCTTTTCCTTTTGAAGAAAGCGCTGGCAATTACGGAAACTCATGGGACATCTAAATTTCAGATATGCCAGATTACCTCCAACATGGGTGAGTGCCGCCTATGGGAGAATCCTGAAGAGGGACTTCGCTATTTTATGCAAGCGTTGGCGCTGGCGAAGGAGTTTGGAAATAAACAAGCGGAAGCCGGCATACAGTGTGACATTGGAAGGGCCTTGACATTACTGAAGCGATTTCCACAAGCGAATCAATACCTGCAGGAAGGTTTACGCCAGTCGAGATCATTGGGACTCAAGAGAGTTACGCGGCATGCTTATTCGGCACTTTCATACTTAAAGGAGAGTGAAGGCAACTTGGCAGAGTCCTTTGCCTATATGAAAAATTATTATGACGTACGGGATAGCCTTCTCAATTCAGCGAAGACCCGACAGATTGTTGAATTGGAAACCCGGTATGAGAATGAAAAAAGAGTGCAGACCATTCGATTGTTGCAACAGGAGCGACGCATTGAAAATATCTGGCGAAATATTTTGATCGCGGGCATTATTCTGCTCGCAGTACTTTCTATTCTTATTTACAAAATTCAACGCGGGCGCGAAAAGAAAGATCGTGCAATCCTGAATCTTCAGATTGATACGTTAACGTATCAGAATAAAGAGTTGTCGACCAAATACAAAACTACGTTAACGGGCTTTGATCAGATACCTGTGGAATCACAGGATCAGCGTCTGCTCAAGAAAGCTATCGCAATTATTGAGCAGAATATTGGCAACTCGGGGTTCAGTGTTGAGAAGATGTCTGACGAGATGGGCATGAGTCGCACGAACATGCATCGTAAAATTAAAGCGGTTACTGGTTTTCCACCGAGCGAACTCATTCGCAATATCCGATTGCGAAAAGCGGCACTTCTTCTGAAAAACAAAGCAGACACTGTTTCACAAATAAGTTTTGCCGTCGGATTTGATGACCAGTCCTATTTTTCCAAAGCCTTTAAAAAACAATTTGGCGTTACGCCGTCAGAGTACGATCAATCGCAAAATGTCAAGGGGTAGGCGAATCAAAAGCATTGGATTGTCTATGCAAGACGGAAAAAGTTCCCACGTCAAGCTTTCACAGCGGAGCAATGTCCACTTATCTTGCTCTTCACTGCAGTTTTCTGGAATGCTTCACACTTGGTATCGATTCGCATCGCTGGTCTGCTTCTTAAATTGTAAACTGAGCATTCAGTGCTTTATTAGAGCAGGCTTACCTGTGTGCACAAAGGCGTCTTGCTGTCGTAGTTTTCGTTGTCTATCTTAGATCGAACCCTGGCCCATTATGTTAAACATGTCACGGCTACCCAGATAAATTAGATTTCATTTTATCACTGCCGAATGGCGATTCAAGTTGGCATGTTATGACGTATAAGATCCGTTATATGATTATTGGTCACTGTCTCCGTCATTTTTTTAGGCGATTGAATACACCAATGATGACTTTTTTCTACACGGTGTGCAATATTCAATCTACTTGATATATACTGTAATTGAACCAAGTGGCATTCAGCCCGATCATCAATACATCCTTCTCGCAATCGAACTATCAATTTTGATGGCATGAATATAGTTTGTTTAAAGACCATAGAGTTGTAATTCCTTAAACATTTTATGAAAACGCTATTCTTATATGTTGATAAAAATAGGGGTTGATGATGAAACTTTATCTCACCGCAATTGCAGGATATTATTATGAGTTTTGAGTATGCATCACCTCGAACAGATGAGTGGTGTTTCAGAACGAAAAGAATTTCCAAGGGAGGGCAAATATACATGTTCCGTGCATTTTGAAGTTGTACGTGATGAGCCAGGGCATTGTCACAAGTGCGGAATCAAACTGGTGCCTTTGAATCAACAACATAATCAGCGTGTTACGAGCGAGGAGAATATGCAGCGCTCTAAATAATAGAAACCTTAGCACATGAATAATTCACACGTCACCTTACTTTCAGTTTTATTTATAGCCGTGAACAGCGTAGTTATTAGTTGTCCCAACATGCTAGGGGTAAATGGTATAATTGCGCAAGACACTTTAGCATTGCCAGCGAAAAATCCGACCGTAACTAGTTCAAATGGCAATGCAAATTTTGTAACTGCGGCGAAGATGGTGATGCCTGCTGTAGTGCATATAAAAATTCAGTTCGACAACTCGTCTGGTTATGGGGCATCAGGGTCAGGCGTAATTATTAGTCCTGATGGATTTATAGCTACAAATAATCATGTGGTTGAAAATGCGTCCGCTATTGACATCATACTTCCTGACAAACGAACTTTCTCCGCAAAGTTGATTGGACGTGATCCCAACACTGACTTGGCGCTTATAAAAATTGATGCTAGGAATCTTCCAGTTGTTAGGTTCGGAAACTCCGATCAGGTGGAGATAGGCGAATGGGTCTTGGCTGTGGGCTTTCCCCTTTCTCTTAATACAACAGTTACGGCAGGGATTGTAAGCGCCAAAGCCAGAAGCATTGGAATCATAAACCGGCCTGGTAGCAATGCCAATCAAGGCAATGCGGCGTCCACAGGCAATATGGCTGTTGAATCATTTATTCAAACCGATGCTGCCATTAACCCCGGCAATAGCGGCGGGGCGCTTGTTAACACCAATGGAGAATTGATAGGAATTAATTCAGCCATTGCTTCGCAAACCGGTAGTTATGCGGGCTATGCTTTTGCCATACCTGTGAACCTGGCAAAAAAGATTCTCGATGATTTAAAAGACTTTGGAATGGTTAAGCGAGGTGTATTGGGTGTTGCCTTTCCAGCGCCAGCTGCAGAAGATCAGTACCTGATCGCGTTGGGCCTCAATCCTGCTTCTGTAAAAGGTGTTTACATAACCGGAGTACAAAGTCGAAGTGCTGCAGCTGCAGCCGGCCTTAAAGAAGGTGACATCATTCAAAGTGTAGACGGTGCTTTAATCAACTCGTCAACGGAGTTTTCAGAAAGGATAGCAAGACAAAAGCCGGGCGACATCATCAAGCTAACCTACCAACGCAAAGGCGCTACTAATACAGTCTCTGCGACACTGCAAGGTGAAGCGGTAGCAAGAACTGAAAAAGCTGAAGCTAAAAGTGACGGAGCGCTTCGGGAAATATACAACAGGCTTGGCGCCACTTTCGCGCCGCTTACGGCTGATGTCAAACAGCGCTTTAATTTAAATTCGGGTGTTTTAGTAACGAAGGTGGTTCAGGACGGTTTTTTTAACCAGGCAGGCATTCCGACGGGTACCATAATTGCGTTTATCAACGGCAAACCGATTAACAATCCTGAAGATATTGATAAGGCCTTATTATCTGCTCAAAGTGGAAGGATTCAAATACTTGCTATTGCACCGGATGGTTCAAAAGTAGTCTTTAACTTCTCAATCGGAACCTAAATATTTTCGATGAGAGAATACTACCAATAATGAAAAATGAGTTCTTTCTTCTTGCGAGTTTTCTATTGGCAGGAACCTTTACACGGGCTCAAAATCAGGAGATTTTTTTTGATGTAATTTACAAGGATGAAAAGGTGGGTGTGTTGCATGCTAAGGAGACAAACACGGGATCAAAATCCGTTAAACTGCTGACCATCGAGACGAAAACCACCTTTCTGTTTATTCCTATTCATATGGAATCGGAAGTAAACACGACTCAGGAAAACGGTGTTTTGATGGAAGGAACTGCTTACCGAAATGCAAGTCGAAAATCCAGTGACGTCGTTTCCACGGTTAAAAAAATTGGACCCAGGCTTTATCAACGAGAACTAAATGGCGTAAAGGATAAAATTAAAAATTTGCGCATTACTTCTTGTGTAGTCAATCTTTACTTTAACGAACCTTTGGGTGTCACTCGTGTATTTTCAAACATGTATGCGCAAATGCTAAAATTGAAGAGAATAGATAAAGGGCAGTATCGATTGATTACACCAGATAATAGCAATTCTCTCTATTTGTATAGGGATGGAAAGTTGATCAGTATAGAGGTTGATACGGTTGTAGGCAAGGTCATCTCCAAACGTATTTGAAAACATGGAAATTGTCTCTTAAAAAAGCTAACGCATCAATTGCTTCGATGGCCCACCTTGCCGCCATATTTCGCGATTAAATTAAATTATGGATTTAAAAATATAAACTATGAACATTCAATTCAACACAGATAAAAATATTAATGGAAGCGAGAGGTTTACAGCGCCCTACATCGCCCAGATAGAATCGGAACTAAGCCGGTTTAGTGATCACATTACACGCATCGAGGTTCATCTTTCTGACGAAGATGGGCAGAAGGAGGGACCAAATTCGAAACGATGTGTACTGGAGGCTAGGGTAGAACGCAGACAACCCATTGCAGTCACCAATCATTCAAATTCGTATGGACAGGCAATTGGTGGCGCACTGGATAAGCTGACGGCCTCCTTGGATACGATCATGGGTAAGTTGAGTAATCATCCTGATCGGATCGGGAAGGATGTTTAACAATGATTTAAAAAGAAACGGAAATGCTTTGTACTAAAAGCAAACATCATGGTGATTTGTGAGAATCTTTCTACTCGGGAGCATGAATTGCTGCTTAAATTTCCAGCCTGTATTTCATTGTTAGCAGCCAATGCAGATGGGGATTTTGATCATTCAGAAGAACTGACTGCGATTGAATTTAATCATGTGAAGATCTATTCGTGCGATCCTGTACATGCTGAATTTTTTCAGGATGTTGATAAGAATTTCAAAAGTGCCGTCGAACAACTTAACAAGGAATTGCCCTTATGAAATGTGAATCGTGATGGTGCCATAAAAAGAAATTAATGGAGCTGTAGGCGATCGCATCTAAGTGAGGCTCGGAATCGGTTTCATTTGTTTTTCATTGATGTCGTCGATCTCCTAAACTAAACACGTTTTTCAAAATGAGCTGCTCGGAAATCAAGCAGACCATTGATATTCATAGTGAGGACCCTCCTGAAATTGAAATTCGAAAATGTATTCAAATATGAACAGCCAAATAAGTGTATTATGAGCAATTCGGAGAATGAAATATTTCCATTTAAAATCCTGGCACTAGATATTGGTGGATCAACGGTAAAGGCAACTGTTCTGGATCAGGAAGGGAGAATGTTGCAGGATTATAAGAAAGCAGAAACCCCTAAAGATGCGACACCGAAAAGTGTTTTGGAAACAATACAAACGCTGGTGAAGGAGTTTCAAAACTATGATCGGATTTCAGTTGGTTTTCCTGGCTATGTTAAAAAGGGAATAGTCTTAACGGCGCCCAACCTGGGTACCGATGCGTGGAAGGGTACAAACTTTAACAAGCTCATTCGTGATATGCTGACCAAACCGGTGCGCATAGTCAACGATGCAGATATGCAGGGTTTGGCAGTAGTGAGCGGTAAGGGTTTGGAAATGGTCATCACATTAGGTACTGGTTTTGGAACGGCCTTATTGCAGGATGGTCATTTGCTTCCTCATATCGAACTGGCTCATCACAACGTTACAAAGCACAGTACTTATGATGACTATGTAGGGGATCATGCATTGAGAAATAAAGGCGATGAAAAGTGGAACAGGAGAATGAAAAGGATTTTAGCGATGCTGAAAACTGTATTCAATTATGATCGCCTTTATATCGGAGGGGGTAATGCAGATAAGCTTACGTTCAAACTGGATGAAAATGTGACCATCGTCTCCAACAAAGATGGCATTAAAGGGGGTTCGAAGCTATGGCAACTTGATGAGAACCTGTTTATGAAATCCAGTATTATACAATCTTAGTGACATTTTTAAATTCTGGTAGCCTCCACACCGGCAACGATGAACTGCAGATCACAAAGGATACCAGTAATTATCCAAATACTATTGCAACCTCTTATATGCGGTTACTGACATATTTTACTTGAAGTAAACTTTATAATGTTCACTGGTTTTGGAATAAAAGGACCTTGTATTCTTTCTGGAAGTTTGATTACAGAAAAGAACACATTGAAGGCGGCGAAAAAAATAGTTTCTCGTTCCTATAGGAATAATGGTCGCGGCACCTTGCATGACATTCAAACTAAATCTGAATTTAAAACAAGTTGCAAAGACGAACTGTGATCTATTGTACAAGAATGACAGTATGGTCAGTTTTGTGTTGTCAGCGGCCCTCTGAGTATGTGATGATAATGCCACCTTATTGAAATTATATAAATACTACCTGTTATTATATAAAGACTGTATTGTTTTCGAAACGTTATTAGAGTATAAGGGAAAAGAGAAACCAACTGTTAATTTTAGTCATATGGAAACAATCAATTTCAAAACCAATATTAATTGTTCCGGCTGTATTGCCAAAGTGACGCCGGAATTGAATGCCGCCGTAGGAGAGGGCAACTGGAAAGTTGATACTGCCGATCCGGCAAAGGTACTATCCGTTACGGGAGAAACAGATTCCCGTAAAATTATCGCGACAATCGAAAAGGTGGGATTTAAAGCGCAACGAATTTAAGACTCGAATTATTTATTCGCCATTAGAGCTGGTCATCATGATCAGCTTTCTTGATTTGGGTACTATCGGAATTACGCATCAGCCATTATCTGGCTTAGATTATCAGGTGTGTATGCGTAGTGTATACTTCTCCACCAAACGTCAATTGAATCGTTCGATTTAAGCGTTCATTGTTGGCTTTCAGGATGCGTTAATTGCAGATCGATCCCCTTTTCTACTGGTCAGCGCCGATTATAGTCGATTTGAACTCTGTTCGATTGCAAATCCTTACGCGTTGCGTTTACAATGTCAGCTGATAATTTGATTAGGACGCGTACCCTGCATCGATTGCAGGTGAATACCATGACCATTTCATACAAGAATTAGCATCATATTTCGCACAACTTTAACTTGGCAGTTGAGATTAATTAATTCTTTAAGATGGTGGTTCTTGGTTTTGAATATCAATCAAAGCTCGGTGTGGTAACCAAAGGAACCGCCATTTTTAATTCCGATCCAGTTTAATGGAAATATTTCACTACCAAAAGTGTTTCAATATTTTGACCGCTTATAAGATTGATACCAACAAGCGCGCGCACGAACACAGCATTTCATTGTTTCTGTTTTTTGATCTAAACATGAAAGGCCGTAGGTGGATCCTATAGTTGAAAATCACAGGTCAACGATTCAGACTGATGTCTGTCGCTTGTACGCCAGCCTCATCAAACTGGGGAATACGAGCAGTAGTAACGGCAGGCCAGCGATAAATCCTCCTATAACTGCGATGGCAAGCGGCTGTTGCATTTGAGCACCCAACCCAATCCCTAGAGCAAGTGGCATTAATGCGATAATGGCTCCTATGGCTGTCATTAATTTTGGACGTATCCGCAACGCGATAGCATAGTTAATAGCTTGATCTACGTCGCCCGTATGCAACATATTTTGTCTGAATTGATTCACCGTGAATATTGCGTTCTCCGCGATAATACCGACAATCATAATAATACCTGTATAGCTGCTGACGTTTAAAGGCGTCCCTGTAAAATATAAGGCCAGGATACAACCAGAGATGGCACTAACAGATATGAACAACACAAGTCCGGAGATGATCCATTCTTTAAACATAAACATGAGTACAGCGAAAACCAGGAGTGTAGCCATACCCAAAATCATGAGCAGTTCTTTAAAGGATTGCTGCTGTTCAGCGTATGCGCCCGCATAAGAAACAGAGTAACCCAGAGGTAAGGCTAGTTCCTCTCCCAGTTTTTTCTGAATGTCCTTTATTGCTCCACCTAAGTCGCGGTTGTCTAATCTTGCTGTAAGGATTACGACCGACTTCAAATCTTCCCGTCGGTATTCTATCTCCCCAGGCACAATTTTTATTTCGCAAAAGGACGACAGAGGTCTTGTGGTTCCATCGGGCAGGAATATCAACTGACGTTTTAATTTTTCCACGTCGTTGTCTTGGAAGTTAATGAACCGTAGCAATATCCGTCTCATCTGTTCACCATCCTGAACCTGTCCTATTTGCAACCCACCAGTCATCGCTGCCTGGAACGGCGAAGGCGTTGGAACATTTGCATTCAGACCAAGTGGAACACCCACGGTATAGGCGGTTAGTTGAGATTGAAAATCAGGCAGTGTTATCTTGTATAATGACAGCTTTTCCTGATCAGGATAAAAAATAAGCGTTGGACCAGCAGTCACCAATCCGTTGTTGATATCGGCAACGCCAGGAATTTGTTGGAGTAAAGTGTCAGCCTTTCTGGCGAAGACTTTTAGCTCCTCGTAATTATCGCCGAAGATTTTGATTTCAATAGGTTGAGGTGTACTCATCAGATCACCCAGCAAATCTGAAATTCGTTGACCAAATGAAATTTCTTCCATAGCCGCTACGTTGCTTTCAATTTCGGTTCTCAGTTCACTGATCACTTCATCTGTTGTTTTCTTTCTATCCTTTCTCAATTGAATAGAATAATCTCCGATGTTTGTCGGGTCACTTTTGAAGGCCATGTGAATTCCCGTTCTTCTTGAATAGGATTCTACGTCCGGGTGAACAATCAATATCTTTTCAATTTGTTTGCAAAGTTCATCGGTCTCTTCGAGGGAAGTACCTGCCGGTGAAATGTAGTCTAAAACGATTGTGCCTTCATCGAGTTCTGGAAGGAATCCTGTTTCCAAACTTGAGAACGTCCACCATGCACCTGATGCTAAAAGGATTACCAACAGCGCCGACACGATGGGTTTGTTAAAGAACCATGTCAACCAACTCAGGCGCTCCAACGACTCTTTCTTGTCATGACTATGTGGTTTAAGTGACGCCTTGTAACCAATCATTAAATGCATTACAGGCAGAAAAAGCCACGTAACGATGAACGAGGTGATCATTGTAAGTTGCATGGTATCGGAAAGTTCTTTGAAAAAGCTACCGGCCAATCCACTCATAAGTCTGAATGGGAAATGTATAACAATGGTAGCCAGCGAACTTCCGATCATGGCGGGAAACAGATCGTGGATTGCTTCCTTGACGATTAAAAAGCGATCTTTTTCAGGATGATCTTCGTGACCGCGATAGATCTGTTCAATAATCACAATAGCATCATCAATGATCAGCCCTATTGACGCTGCGATAGCCCCGAGTGACATAATGTTGATTGAGATTCCGACGAGGTATAGCACCAGCACCGTAAAACAAAGTGTCACGGGGATCGTAATCAATACAACAAGGCTAGACCGCCAGGATCGCAGAAAGATCACCATTACAATCATTGCCAGAAGTAATCCCTCATAAATTGTTTTAAGAACACTATCGACGCTGTCCTCGACAAAGGCGCTTTGATTGTAATAAGGCTTTAACTCATATCCTGCCGGTAGTAGCTTCCGCGCCTGAACAGCACGGTCTTCGACTTCCGTTGCAAAGTCAACCAGGTTAACGCCTGGTTGTTTTACCAGATCGATAAGTACAGCATTACTACCATTGGCATTTATAATGACAAACTCTTGTTGTTCCTGCACCTCGACTTTAGCAATATCTTGCACGGTTACAATACGATTTCCATCGTTCCTTATAATAATATCTTTTATTTCTTCGATGTCATTTACCCGGGTGTCAGTGAGTGATAGATAAATTCTCCGGTAATCTGAAACATATCCGTTCGACAATACAAAATTGTTGTTGTTGAATGCAGTGATGATGCTATTCGGCGTAAGACCAAGCGCAGTGAGCTTTCCGGGATCGGGGATAAGGACATAGTCTTTTGCACGACCACCACGAACGACAACGTTAGAGATACCACTCACCTGCGCGAATACCGGGCGCATGTTTAGGTTCGCCTGATCGCGTAACGCAACCTGACTATGGGTTTTACTTTCGAGGGTATATCCGTAAACCGGAAACAGAGACTGATTCATTGCCTCAATAGAAAGATTTACGCCCGTTGGAAGAAAGTTCTTGATCTCATTTATTCTGCTTTCGAGCAGTATTCTTTTCGCATATGTATCAGAACCCCATTGAAAGAATACGTCTATGGTACACGTGCCGCGGGTGGTACTGCTTTTTACAACCGTTACGCCCTGAACCCTTTTAACAGCCGTTTCAATAGGTTTGGTTATTGTGATCATCATTCTGTCGATAGGAATCTGTCCTACGTCTGCAATGATTGTAATGCGGGGAAACAATACTTCTGGAAACAAGTTTGTTTGCATCCGGCTATACGAAAATAACCCACCCACAACCAGGAGTATAGCGACAAGAATAATTGGTTTTGCGAAAACCTGAAAATAGCTTTTTGGTGTCGACGTCATGTTGCTCCCGGATTTTAGTGTATTACTTTAACCAGGGCTGTATCCGGTAAGCCATAATTTCCTGTGATGAGGAACTTACTGTCAGTCAGAAATGCTGGAGAGAGAATTTCTATAGATTCGTGATTTCGTGTGCCCAACGTTACCGGTACACGTATTGCTGTTGAGTCGTTTTCAAGTTTCATGACCCAGAATTCCTGCAGCATTTCGTCGCTCAAAACGCAGGCTTTAGGCAGAACCTGTTGAGACTTAGCGGAATTCTTATCTATCAATACTTTGACAATGAGATTTTCTGGAAGAAAGACCTGTGCATTTGACTTGGCCAGTACTGTTTGTGTCTGCGCCAGGGCGTTCATTGTCGTCAAAGGGGCTGTGAACCTCGCGGCATGGACTGTATTGTCCGGGAATACTAAAGAACAACTCATTCCGGTTTTCGCAAATGAGCTAAATTCAAACGGTACGTTCACGGCAAAGGCCAAAGCATCGCTCTCTGCAATAGTACACAGTTGACCACCCTCCAGCACATAGTCGCCGACCTGTTGTTTGTCAAGCGTGCTAATGATTCCGGATGAAGGCGCTTTAACAACGATTTTTCCAAAAGATGTTGACGCAGAGTCTGGTAAAATAGCTTCTGAACCTAAGGCCCGCCGTTCTTTTGTTTCAAGCACAAATAGTGTCTGACCCCCTTTTACGGCATCACCTAATTTTATGAAGACCTTTGTGATGAATGCAGGTATTGGCGCGGTCACTACGTTCCGACTTAAGTATAAGGTGTTTGCAGTTAAAGAAAGTTCGTCTTTTACAATACCCTTTGTCATTTGCACCACCTGAACGGATACCTTTGGCTTTGCCGTGGATTCTTCATGGGGTAAAGCCTTTGTACAAGCGACTGAAAGCAGAGTGATAAATATGATATTTCGAGAATGTACACGCATTGTCTTACCAGTTCCAGTAATTGTAAAGATTGATTAATGATTGTCTTGATGATTGAAGCAGTACGAAATCTCGTTGCGTGATACCCATTGCTTTCAAGGTTGTTACGTAGTTGATCACCGAGATTTGTCCGCGCGTTAGCTCCTGCTTATAATACTCAAGTAGCTTTTGGTACTCCTTGAGTTGATCCTCCATAATGGCCATCCTTTCATTCGCTGCTGTCAGCTCAGCTAGTATTCTATTCTTCCGAACGTCATTCTGCGTATAGAAAAATCGCCTGTAAGATTCGGTTGACTTCGTTAGGATTGCCGTTCGCTGCTGGGTGATATTTCGTTGCTTCCCATCGGTGAGGTTGATTATAAAATTGATACCTGCACTGGCGCCGAATCGATTGGGTATGGTAGGAGCATATACTGCATTTAATCCCGTATTAGCGTAAAGTCCGACGAGTGGCTTGTATTTTAACTCAAAAACCTTTTGGGTAGCCGCGAGATTCAAACTATCCAGTCGGTATCGCTCTGTAAATTTTGACTGCAATACATTTTCTCCAGGCTGCAGTTGAATGTCCTCGAGGACCTGATATGAAGTATCTGCGATCCCACACAGCACGCGCAAATCCATCAGGTCTCTTCGATAAGTCGATTGAAATAAATTATAGGCAGCCTGCTGCGTCTTTTGTTCGATCGTCAATAATGAAATGTCGGATTGCTTTGCAATACCGTTCTCGACCATTTTTGATACAATTTGTTTTTGATCAGTGATGATCTTAATCAAACTGAATAAATACTGTGATTGCTTGTAGTCTTGAAGGCAGAGAATGTATTGGTCTATAATAAAGCGCTGCAAATCATGTTCTGTGAGATTGATTGTATTCTCATTAATTTGCGCTCCGATTAACACCTGCTCAGCTGTGGCCTTGAATCGTCCCTCGTTAAATAGTGGTTGATTAAAATTCAACAGCCCCTGGTAGATGCCTCCATTGCTTGCGGCGATATCATAGCCCGAATAATGATCCGCAGCTTCAGGATTGAGTACAATCTCTGATTTGCCGTTATCGCGTGAGACGATCGGAGAGAACTGATAGTTTGCAGTAATCGAAATCTGAGCCTTAGTATAAAATGCTTTGAGTCGATCAATCTCCTGCCTTGCTGCGTCACTTTGATTCCTGTTATCGATAATCAAAGGACTATTTGCCTTCGCTTGATCAATATAGAAGTTCAGGTTCTTTTGAGCATGGAGAATTGTGGAACACTGTACGAGTATGCAGATGATAAGAAATTGTTTGAGCATAATGATCTTCAAAATATTCTAAGCTGTTTACTTGGGCCCGAATTCAAGAATCATGAAGGTTCCGGGCTCAACAGAAGGACGTGGATTGGGATCTTCAGCAGTAGCTTTTGGTCGTTCGCCGTACTTCGCCGTGGATAGAAAGATGTGGTGTGTTTTGGGGTCTATGGTCAGGGTGCGTGCTCCAGGTTCAGTTTTGATTGTTTCCATCGTCTTAAATTCTGTTGCTGAAATTTCCTGAACCACAGTTACAGTACCTTCTCCGTTGGAAGAGAATGCCATTTTTAGTTTTGGATCAAACACGACGCCATCGACACCTTCACCAATAGGAACATTGGCAATGATGTTTCCTGTTTCCGAATCCAGAATGAGCATCATTTTGTTGTGGCATACCGTAAATAGGCGCTTGGTCTGAATGTCTATGGCGAGTCCTGTAGGCTCTTCACCTGGTTTTAATTTCCAGCGGTTCTTCACGGCCAGTGTATTTGCATCAAATGAAACAATTTCACTGTCGTCTTCGAGGTTCACAAAGATCGTCCCATGCTCGTCGCTGGCACCTGCTTCAAGACCGGTGCCACCTAAAGTAATTGTACCGACGACTTTGCCGTTGGCAATGTCTATGGCTGTTGCCGTGACGTCGCTATGATTGAATATAAACACGCGCTTTGAAAAATTATCATACAGCAATGCATCGGGATTTTTTCCCGTTGGTAGCGCTATGATCGGCTTGAGGGTTTTCAAATCAAATATGGTGGCAGTGTTACTTCTGCCATTGGTAGTGATCCCTCTTCCGGTTTGTGGAACAGCGAGAACGCCATGTACGCCTTTTAAGTCTTTTATAACACCAATCTTTTCGTGCGTGTCTACATTGAAGACTTCTACTTGAGTACTATGAGATACATAGAGTCTTCGATTTTCAGTGTCAACAGATAAGTAATCCCAACCACCTTCGCCACCGACTACAGTTTTCTTTACTAGTTCGTATTGAGCGGGCTGAGCAAGCAAAGCATGCGGTGCGAGTATTGCCGCACATCCAATGGCAAGCATAAAGGGGAGGATCTTTTTCATAGTGATTTTTTTTACGATGTAGGGTGAATGCATAGCGATAAGTTTGTGCAGCTGTGGTTTGTTTAGACGAACAACATTGTGAGATATTCCTACAGTGTTGTTATCTCACTTCAAACGGCAAGCATATCCAGCATCATTCCAGCTTGTCGGTTTTTGATGCTACGAAGGAATAGGACGATTTTGTAGAGATTCGGTATTTTTTGATTTGATATCTGGGTTTTCGTGGGAACAGATTATTGCTTAATCAGCAATAGATCAGGTATTTACGAAAACTCAAGTGGTGATAGCCTGCCGGCCGCCAGAAGTTTTGGCTCCATTGATTAATACCATTCTCGCTTAGTTGACTGTCAAACATTTTATCAACCACGGGTTTCATAATATTCAGACGAGGTGTATTAAGTTGTAACAACTCCGTTGAGTTGCTAACCAATCAATGTCTCATGTTCTTTTTTGCTACCGGTAGGGATAGGACTCGTAGCGTACTCGATAGATGAATAACATGATGTATGAAAAAATTAGAAATAGAACACGTTGCAGGAATTTTCGGGCCTTTAGAAGGTTGCGTCTATTAGAGGTGAACTGTATCACCGCTTGAATGATTGAATCAAGCACGCATCATTTCCCGACAAAATCTAGGGATCTCGATTGGCGCCTATTCTTGGAAGCTCAATTCAAACAGTGTGCTGATAATTTTCGGCAGAAGCATTGTGGATAAAAATAATTTGTTGGTGAAATGAATATTATACTTAGAAGCTTGTGAAGTTTAAATGATGTCGTCCATTCGTTGCGAGAACTACGTCAACACTTTCTCACGCATCACTTCACTAAAGAGCGTCATTGATTTCAACCTCGCACCTTGATCGTAGATATGTGAAGTGACAATTATCTCATCAATCTTTGTTTGCTCGACAAAGCCCTGGATTTCCGAGGCCACCTTAGACTGGCTTCCCACAAATGAGTATGCCAGCATGTTGAGAATGGTTTGCTGCTGTTCAGAGGTCCAGATGTTATGGATATC
>JBDSKX010000133.1:0-10243 GCA_039916665.1 Chryseolinea sp.
GCTCGTATATACGAACATTCCTATAAGGACAGGACAATTCTCCTGGCGTGTGGTGCAGCAGCTGGCATTTCCGCGGCGTTTAACTCGCCCATCGCCGGTGTGTTGTTCGCAATCGAAGTACTGCTCACGGATATCGGTGCCGCCGCTTTTGTACCATTGATCATTTCTGCCGCCTGCGGCGCATTGGTTTCAAAAATCGTTATGAAAGAGGGTGTCATTTTATCGTTCTCGCTGCAACAACCCTTCAACGCAAATTACGTTCCTTTTTACGTCGTTCTCGGACTACTGGCAGGATTCACATCATTGTATTATTCCCACGTTTTCGAATGGATTGAAGGCAAAATAAAACTCATCAAGAATGTATGGAAACGTGTCGTTGTAGGAGGTATTTTACTGCTGATTTTATTGATCCTCTTTCCCCCTCTATACGGTGAAGGTTACACCACCATCGAAACTCTCGCGACGCTCAATCCCAAGGAGCTTATTGATGCAAGTATTCTAAGAAGGTTTATTGAAAACGATATTCACTTAACAATCTTTCTGGGTGCATTGGTCTTTCTCAAAGCAATCGCTGCCGCGATAACAATGGGAAGCGGTGGAAATGGTGGTAACTTTGGTCCATCGCTGTTCGTTGGCGCTTATCTGGGATATGTTTTCTCTCACACCGTGAATTCTCTTGGTCTCACACAGATACCAGAAACAAACTTCACACTCGTTGGCATGGCCGGGATACTGAGTGGTGTATTTTATGCGCCGCTGACAGCAATATTCCTTATCGCCGAAATCACAGGGGGTTATGACCTGATGATTCCTTTAATGATCGTCTCCGCGCTTAGTATCACCGTTGCTCATTATTTTGAACCGGTGTCGATGGAAGGAAAGAAACTGTCGTCAATGTTGAATCTCACGGTAGAGAATCGCGATAAATTTCTCTTGAGTAAACTGGATTTGTCCACACTTATTGAAACCAATTTTTCAGTGATTGGTCTTGACGAACCTGTTCAATCCTTGATCAAGGTGATCTCTTCGTCGAATCGAAATACCTTTCCGGTTGTTAATGCCGCCAATGAGCTAATGGGTATCATCAGTATGGATAACATCCGAAGTATCATATTTACACCTGAAAAATATGAAAAGCTGACGGTGAAAGACCTTACTACAAAACCGGCGGCAGTGATATCGATAAATGATAATCTTCATTCTGTGTTGAAGAAATTCGACGACACCAATCAGTGGAATCTTCCTGTGGTTGAAAATAAAAAATACGTCGGCTTTGTGTCGAAGTCGAGTGTGCTTTCTAAATACAGGTCGGAGTTGCTGAAGTCCGTTTGATGTTCGCCACGCAAAGGCGCGATGACGCAAAGTTTAATGCAGACGCCGTTACAATGCTGTGATACTGCTAAACTCAAAAATAATTTCTGGTAAGTTTAGGTTTCCTGGCTGCGTATTAAGATGGGTAGTTTGATAAAATATCCCGCAATACTATCAGATCATGTAGAACCGAAGCAAAATATTTGGCGATGGTCTGTTCCTCCGCTGGACTCATTGCGTTTGCTCTTTTGTCTCCGCGTTGATTGGATTTCGTTAGGGAGACTAAGCGAATAGAATATCAAACGCAATAACAAGGAGTTGGGCGAAGATTAAGGAGATACGTGGAGGCGTCACTCCTTCACAAATGGATTGTACAGGTATTTGCGTTCGGAGAAATCGTAGAGTGTAAGTCGCCGCAATTCAAAGTATGCTATCCAGAAATCTTGTAATGCTGTGAGGTATCCCCGCTTAGCATCGTCTTTTTCATTCAAGGCAATGTTAAGGTTGGTAATGTCAATTTTACCGATCAGGTACCGATTCTGGGCGACATTATATCTTTCAAATGCAACCTCATCAGCCTTTCTGGTGATTTCAATTTGAAGTCTTAGCGTCTCGAACTGCCGCACTTGTGTAAAAACTTGTTGTTCAAACGTTATTTGTTCTTGTTCGATCTGGTAATCAGTAAGTCGTTTGCTTGCATTGGCACTTTGAACTAATGCGTGCCTGCGCCCCCAGTCAATGATTGGAATATTGAAACCAAGTTGGACATATTGCTGCCTCGCAGGGCTTTTGTATAGGTCCCCTACAGTAGCCCCCACATTGTTTACACCAAATCCGCCGTCAAGCTGTACGTTATAATAATTCCCCTTTGTCCGCGCGACATTCATGTCTGCTTCAGTACGGCGTCGATCAAATGCGATATATTCTGCACGTGTCTCCTTAGCATGTTGAAATGCTTCATCTTCGGTCACCTCAAATGCAGGAACATTTCCCGGCAATACCAGTTGAAACTCCTCTCCATTTTTTAATCCCATGTATGAGCGTAAATACAAGCTGTTTTGCGACAGATCCATTCTCGCTTGAGCAACCGCTTGTCTGGATCTTAAGAGTTGAAGTTCAACCTGGAGTAGTTTATCCTGTGAGGTAGTTCCAATGTTATATCGACCTTGCTCAATCTTAAAGATTGTATCATTATTTGCAACATTGTATTGAGAGATTTGCAGATCAACCTGCGCTCGCAGTACACCAAAAAAGTAAAAAACAGCGTCGTGAGCGATCTGCTGCATATCCTGAGCATACTGGCGTTTCGATTCCTCGTATTTTATTGGTGCAATCAGCCGGTCCCACTTAAGCTTGTTGAAGGAGAATACCGGTTGACTTAATCGCAGGTTAAAGACCTGCCCGTTCCATTGATGAAACTGGTCTTTGTAGTCTCTGAAATAATTATATCCTGTGTTTGCTGAAATCGTAGTGTTGGTCCATTGAATGGGTTGCTCGAGTCCAATATTTATCCCTGGATTGAACTGGTTGATTTGCAAATATTGTATGGTTCCATCAGGTTGTTGGATACGGGAGAAACTGTTTGTGTATAATTGATTGCCACTGTTTGTAAGTCTGACTTGTGGATTGTAATTGGTACGATAATAACGGTAATCCCAGTACGCAGTTTCCCGCTGTGTTTCGGCAACCTTATATCTCGTCGACTGCGACTGAGCTTTTTGAACGACATCATCGATAGTAAATGTACTTTGAGCTTGTGCACGAAAAACACACGCCAACAAAACAACACACAAAAATTTATTCATATCGGAGTGAGGTAATTGGATCCTGGCTTGCCGCACGTCTTGCCGGGGCAATCCCGAAGATCAATCCAACAGTGGCAGCTACACCAAATGATAAAACTATAGACGAAAATGTTATAACGGTCGGGATATTCGCAAAACTTGAAACCAGAATAGCCATCGTCACCCCCAACACCACGCCCAACAACCCGCCCCCTACGCTTATCATCACGGCCTCAAACAGAAACTGCTGCACCACATCACTCTTCTTTGCTCCAATCGATAATCTTAAACCAATCTCTTTTATGCGCTCCAGCACCGAGGCCAGCATAATATTCATGATCCCAATGCCCCCAACCAGCAATGATATTCCGGCGATAGCACCCAGTACATAATTGAATATGTCATTAGTCCGCTGCTGCTGCTTGAGAAGCAATTCTGGAATTTCAATTTCGTAGTCAATCATTCCGTAGTGCTTGCGTTCAAGAAGACGGGATATTACTTCGGCCGTAGTCGCCAACTTATCAGTCGAACCCACCTGAATCACCAATTTGTCAAGTTGGTGATAGTTCTTGCCTTCAGCTTCAGCAGCGGGGTCCGGCGTTGCATTGCTGAACCAGTTCCCCTGGCTCTTCATACTTTCAACCCTGATCTGTTCGGCAGTAAGCTTATCGCGGTTTCTGTATCGAATTAAGAACGACTGCAAAGGCGCATAGATATCCATATTAAAATCACGGATACCGAGCTTACTGATGGTGTTTCCAGACACTATCCGCTCATTCAACACGCCGATGATCTTCAGCCAGTGTTGACCAACTTTGATACTTTTTCCGATTGCTTCCTCGGTCGGGAAAAATTTTGCCTTGATTGAATATCCGATAATGCATACCGGTGCGCCCAGACGCATTTGCTCCTCGTTAAACAACGCTCCCTGTAACAGTTCAAAATTAAAAATCTCGAAATACGTGGGCTCAACACCAACAAGTTTCGCGGAACGCCTCAGACCATCGCGTATAACATAAGTATCCAGAATTATCTCGGGACTGATTTTCGATATACCAGGCACCGTGGTTTCTATGCTCCGCAGATCACGAACCGTCAAGCCAGGAGAATACTTTTTCTTTTCTTTTTTACCTACAACCTCCTCTATCTTATCATCCTGTTGCTGAACAATCGGTTTGATAACGATGTTATTGACACCTACCAGTTTGATCTGTTCCAGGATCTCTCGTTGCGCACCATTCCCGATCGCGAGCATAGATATTACGGCAGCAACGCCAAAGATGATCCCCAGCGCTGTGAGGAGCGATCGCAATTTATTTGCAATTACAGCATTGATCGCGATGTAAAAATTAGATAGTACCCTTGCCGGTATCATGATCAAGGATTGCTGGTTGCTTTGACTGGTACTACGGGTGTTTTCTCTTTTGGCTTTTCTTGTTCAATCTCCTCCTTCTTCTTGCGCTTGCCAGTCATTTCCTTCAACAATGAAACGTCATCATCCTCAGCAGAGGCGGGGATTGAAAGGTAAAGGCGATCAGAAGCTGCAAGTCCGCCAAGAATAACAACATTGTTAGCGTTTGTTTCGCCGATCATCACCTCTTGTTTTATTGTATTTATTCCATCTTTCTTAAAAACGTAGGTTAAGGTATCTGCCAGATTGTGCAAACATTCAAGCGGTATGAACATTGCGTTTTCGATCGTCTTAGCGATAATCTTGTTGCTCGTCGTCATAGATGGCCGGAGGCTTTCGTCATAGCCATCGATCTCTATAGCCACTTCAAAAACTTTTGAGTCAGAGTTTGGTCTTTGTTCTCCTACGCTGGCAACGTGCGTTACCACACCGCGTAATTTTTTGTCGGGGTAAGCATCAAGGCCAATTTCCACTTGCTGTCCCGTTACCACTTTGCGTACATCCACCTCGTTGACATAGGTCTTTGACATCATTTTTGTAAGATCGGGTAAGGTGGCTACGGTAGGTTCCCACATGTTAATCTGAGAACCAGCCTTGATCGGTTTACCATCCCAACCCTTGTGATAGATTACCATTCCTCCCTCAGGCGCGGTCACCGTAAAAGTTTGCAGCAGGGCTGTCATATTGTTAAACTCATTTTGAACCTTCCGAAGGCCGGCAGACTGCTCCTTCATCTTTTCTGAATTCTGACGCTGCTTGATTTTATAATTTTCTACCGCCTGTTCGTAAGCTCTCGCTGCTTTCTCTTTGTCGATTAGAGTCTGCTTTATAGTCGCCGGAGGCTCAAACTTAGATTGTTCGTAAATGATATGCTTTTCCTCCACGGCATATTTCAAATTAATGAGATTGTCTCTTGCTTCACGTAGCTGTAGGGTTGTGTCCAGTTGCGTCTGAACATAAGTAGCGGTCTCTTTCTCAACTTCAATCTGCTTTGCGCTGAACTTAGTCTGAAATTCTGAGCGATCAAGATTTGCCACCCAGTCACCTTTTTTGATTGTAGTTCCTTCGTCTACGATATTCTGGATCACGATGTTATAGATTCCAAACTCACGCAACTGCGTTGGTCCCAGGATCTTTACTGAATTCTTGGCTTCGAGTTCACCACTGGTTTCAATTTCTACTTTGAACGGACCCTGAATTACTTTGGTCATCAAGTCGGCAGCATCGCCGTTAGCAGTGCCGCGCAACATAAAATAACCAACCAGCAATGCCGCGACCACTCCTCCTCCGATAAGTAAGTATCTTTTCATGTAACGTATTTTTTAATGATCTGATTGCTCTTTTAGCGACAGGGGTGCTGTCGATTCGTTTCACTAATGGAAGAACTCAAATTCACACACACCGGGACGATCACCCACTTCCACATTGATACCGCGTGATCCTCCGAAAGTTACTAACCCAATTGATAAAACTTCGGCGTAAATCTAGCCAATTGAGAAGTAGAAAACTTCGACTCTTTCTAATTTCTGACCAACGGCACGAGAGTCTTCACTAAAAGTCCACAACGATTTAGAAACGAGCCGCTACATATTCTATTGTACCGGCTCGCTTTTATTCTATTGATTGCCTCCTTTTTTTGTAGAGATCTTGGAGAGCGTAGCAGCTTTATCTGCCTTTCCGCTATTAAAATCCTTGAGTGCAGATGCTTTGAGCGTGATTTCAAGCGATGAGGGTATGGCACATCCGGCACACTTGGTCATGGCTACCTGGACCACCAGTACTTCGTCATCTTTCAAACTTTTGACAGTGCGTCCATAATCGAGCAGATTGTCTTTGAGATCCTGCTCGAACTTAGGATACAATTCTTTTACTTTTTTGTCCTTGGTCTGCTGGTCGATATCGGTCAGTCCGAGGGTTGGCATCACGTATCTTCTGGAATAGTTGTCTTGTTCGATGCCGCTGAACATCTGCATATAATAGATCACACCAAAGTCTTTCAGGCGTTCGAAGTAAACATTATCGCCTACGAAATATGTTTTTGAAATATCCTGACCGTATAATCTTGTGAGTATGCTGGACAACAATTCAAGGTCGGGCTCAACTTCTTCAACAGACTCTGTGTTCACAACTTTGATCTTTGACATCAACTGCTGGCGTGTCATTTTGCCTTCACGGAATTGGGTCAGGTCAGACTTTATCGCTTCCACGCTGAGGTGCACGCGCTTCGGCCCGCTGAAGAACTGGGAGGGTCCGCGTTGATTGGCCTGGTTGGAGACAATCACCCTCTCCTGAGGTGCTACTTGAGAGATCAGGTCTCCGTAGTCGGCCAAAAATGTTTTTGAGGCTGCTACAACCTTGGCGTTATAAGCATCGCGTACGCTGTCCATATTAAGGTTTTTGACTCTGGAGCCTTTTGCATTTAACCTGATTGCATTTTTAGAACCTGTCACCGGTTCGTCGTTTTCCTCTTCGATAGCATTTTCGCGATTGTCGCCAGAACCAACGGTCACTGCAGAATTCTGGTTATAAGGATTCGGTCCCCAGTTCATGTCAGACGCGCCCTGATACATAAACACCATAGGTGTAGTAAAATCTGCAGGTAGCGAAAACGTTACACCATAACCTTGCTGATAGTTACCCTGGATCTCGATTGGAAAGAAATTCCGCTGGGTGTTACTTACCTGTTGTTTGATCAAAGTACCCAGAACATTTTCAGCTACCGCGATGTCGCGAGTCATTCTGTCTTCATCAAGTTTCTGTGCTGATACCGGCTTCATGAGGGCGGCGATCATCAGAAACATCAAAAACCATTTTACATTTATCTTTATCATATCACGGTGATTATCATTTTATTAATTCCTTGCTCCTACTGATTTACTGGTCCCAACAGTTGTTATGATACTGGTGAGAATTTGTTCTGTTTCCTGTTTGAACAGGTCTGTATTATTCTCAAGACTTTTCAACTGCGTTTGAACGACTTGCAGATCATCATTGCGTTGCTGTTGAAGATACTTGGAAAAATCTACCAGCAGTCCTTCGATGTATTGCTTTTGTTCGGAAGAATTCAGTTGAAAATAATTCTTAACAAGCCTCATGTTTTCGGTTTGCATGCCTGAAACAAATTCTCTGATCTGATTCTGTGAAGCTTGCGACGACTCTTTTACAAGCTTGTCGATCTTTGAAGAGCTTACAGTAAGGTTCCAGACCACTGATGCGTCGAGTTTTTTCTGTGTTTCGGTCCAGCTGCTCTGCATCACCTGATTATTCTGTGCCAGAGAATTGTTGATCATCTTCTGAACCTCCTGTTCTGAAAGCATATTCTGAACAGTTGCAGATTGAACCGGTTGAGCTTTCGTTTCTCCAAAACTGATTTTCAATTCCTGATCGTGATAACCGATCTGGAGGCCGCTGAATTTCCCAACCAGCATTACAACCAGCAGTGAAGCAGCGATGCTTATAATTGTCTTAAAATATGGCGCTCTGTAAAATGGTTGCTGGTGCTCACCGACGAAGATTGGTGGCGCAATCACTTCTTTATCTTTGACCTGGCCCATCATGCCGCGGAGACTTTTCAGTTTATCCAGTTCAATACGTGCCGTTGCATTTTCCAACAGATATTTTTCTATTGCATTTTTTTCTTCGCCCTCCATTTCATCATAGAGGTATGCCATCAAATCTTGTTCACTCGGTTTATAAGCCATAGCCAATCGTTTCTTTATTGATGTTTTTTCTTTCCAGTATTTTTTTCAAAGCGTCCAGTCCGTAATACATTCTGGACTTCACTGTATTTTCAGATATGTTGAGAACTTCAGCGATCTCTCTGAACTTCAGTCCCTCGTATTCCTTCATGATCACTACCTCGCGTTGTTCATCGTTCAACTCAATGAGTGCCTCCTGGAGAACATCCGCCAACTCCCGATGTTGGTATTGTCGTTCAGGGCTATCGAACCTTTGCGTGGATGATTCCCACTGCGGCGAGTCTTCTGCTTCGCGATTCCAGACGACATCAAACGAAAGCGAGCGACTTCCTTTCCTCTTCCTCACTTCTTCGCGACAATAGTTCACAGTAATCTTGTACAACCATGATTTGAAGCGCGTGTTCTCCTGGAGCGATGGCAGATTTTTGCACATGGATATGAACGTCTTTTGCGAGACCTCCATAGCCATGTCATGATCCTGGAAGAATTTGAAACTGAAATTATAGATTCGTTTATACCAAAGCTGAACAACCTTGCCCTGAGCATTCTGGTCACCTGCTTTCGCCCGGGCAATTAGCGTGTCAGAATGCATCATCGCGATGTCGAGTAGAGTTTCGGTCACAGATTTGGCTGATTATGAGTTTTTTGGCTCCATAATTTCGACTTTAAGATGACTCCTTCCCTCAAAAAGTTTTAGCGTCGCGAAAAGATTTTCAAATATCGGATTAAGCAGAGATATTCCGGATATCAGCGTCCGTAAATGAATCAGCGAGAGGAAGTTCGCGGGGAGTCACATACCTTTGCGCGGCATGAAAACAATCATTTCCTGGCTGATCCGGTATGTCCCCCGAAAGTATTTACAACGCGTGAGCGGAGTTGGGATGAAGGTTTTAAGTGTTGTGTATCGAGGCAGCAGTGTAATGTGCCCTGTCTGTGGATGGAGCTTTAAAAAATTTCTTCCCTATGGTCGCATCAACACCCGCCAGAATGCCTTGTGCCCACATTGCCTTAGCCTTGAACGACATCGACTGATCTGGCTGTTCCTTCAAAAGAAAACCGACTACTTCAAAAGTCAACATGATGTCCTTCACATCGCTCCCGAAGCTTGTTTCATGGATCCTATGGAGACTTTAAACCATCGTCGTTATATCACGGCAGATATTGAGTCGCCTTTAGCAAAAGTGAAGATGGACATTCATGCCATGCCCTTCAACGACAACTCGTTCGATCTTGTACTCTGCAATCACGTACTCGAACATGTACAGGATGACATCAAAGCGGTGAGTGAGATTACCAGAGTACTAAGACCAGGAGGACTAGCAATACTGCAGGTTCCTTTTTTCAGACCTATTCCGGATAAGACATTTGAAGATCCCTCCGTCACGGATAAGCGCGAACGCGAAAAATTATTTGGACAAGATGATCATGTGAGAAGATATGGTCATGACTATCCGCAGCGCCTGCAACGTGGTGGCCTGGTGCCGATGGAAAGTAATTTTGTGAGTGAGATGACTGTAGAGGAAAGACAGAAGTATGGCCTGGTGGAAGGGGAGATTATTTATGGGGGGAGGAAAGACGTTTAATGTTTGTGAATGGATTGTAAGGCTCAAGGCTCGCGGTTTATGAATTATACTTTGTCTTGCGATTGACTAAGACTTGCGTCAGAGCAGAGATGTGGCTAAGACTTGCGCCAGGAGGAATGCGATGAACTAAAAAACTTTCCTGATAGCCTAAATTCGAATATTTCACGTATTCTAGCATATTGGGCAATGGGCTCAAAAATGTCGATTTCCACAGATTCTCTCTCCTTTCAGTTAGTTCTCAACGAACCCTTATAGCGACCTTATAGCGATGTTATATCGACCTTATAGCGCTATAGACGGCTTATTCCCGGCTTATTCCCCCGTAATTCCAACGAACATCCAGGCCTCTGAAAGTAGAAACTTGCCAAACAAGATATTAACCATGTCCCTCAGCAACACATCCGAAGAATCCGCAACGCCCCCGAAAGTGAAACCTGGAAGGTCAGATGCCAAGGG